>NZ_QFNM01000013.1 GCF_003248455.1 Brevundimonas sp. | reverse complement strand
GTCCTTCTTGACCGCGTCGCCGACCTTCTTGGTCCATTTGGCGATGGTGGCTTCGGTGACGGATTCACCGAGGGCGGGGGTCAGGATGTCGGCCATGTCAGGTCCAGCTCGTCTCTAGATCGGGTCTTCTACAGGTGTATCAGGCGAAGGCTTCGGTGGTGAAGGCTTCCAGTTCCTTCAGGTGGCGGCTCATCAGACCGGCCGCGGTGGAGGCGGAGCCGGGCCGTCCGACGTAGCGGGCGCGCTTGGCCTTGACGTCCAGCTTGTCCAGCGTCAGCTCCAGCCACGGGTCCACGAAGGTCCAGCCGCCCATGTTCTTCGGCTCTTCCTGGCACCAGACCAGTTCGGCGTTGGGGAAGCGGGCCAGCTCCTTGCGCAGCGACTGGATCGGCCACGGATAGAACTGCTCCAGGCGCAGGATGTAGACGTCGTCCACCGACTGTCCGTCCTTGGCCTTCTTCTCGCGCGCGTCGAGCAGGTCGTAATAGACCTTGCCCGAGCACAGGATGACGCGGCGGATGTCCTTGTCCGCCTTGATCGTGACGCCGGCGATCTCGGGCCGCGTCTGGGCGTCGTCGTGCAGGACGCGGTGGAAGGCCGAGCCCTCCGCCAGGTCCGCCATGGACGAGACCGCCTTCTTGTGACGCAGCAGCGACTTGGGCGTCATCAGGATCAGCGGCTTGCGGAACGGCCGGTGCATCTGGCGACGCAGGATGTGGAAATAGTTGGCCGGGGTGGTGCAGTTGGCGACCTGCATATTGTCTTCGGCGCACTGTTGCAGGAACCGCTCCAGGCGGGCCGAGGAGTGTTCCGGTCCCTGCCCTTCGTAGCCGTGCGGCAGCAGCATGGTCAGGCCGCTCATCCGCAGCCACTTGCGTTCGCCCGAAGAGATGAACTGATCGATCACCACCTGGGCGCCGTTCACGAAGTCGCCGAACTGGGCCTCCCACATGACCAGCGTATTGGGGTCGGTCAGCGAATAGCCGTATTCGAAGCCCAGCACCGCCTCTTCCGACAGGGCCGAGTCGATGACCTCGAAATTGGCCTGGCCTTCGCGCAGGTTGTTCAGCGGGACGTAGCGCTCTTCGGTGGTCTGGTCGATGATGCCCGAGTGGCGCTGCGAGAAGGTGCCGCGCACCGAATCCTGGCCCGACAGACGGATCGGGAAGCCCTCGTCGAGCAGGGAGGCGAAGGCCAGGCTCTCGGCCGTGGCCCAGTCCAGGCCCTGGCCCGAAACGACCGCCTCGCGGCGGGCCTCGATCACCCGCTTCAACGTCTTGTGCATGTCGACGCTGTTGGGAATGGTGGTCAGGCGGTGGCCCAGGTCGGTCAGCTTGGCCAGCGGAACGGCGGTGTCGCCGCGCAGCTCGTCCTTGGGCGCCTGGAAGCCCTGCCATTGGCCGTCCAGCCAGTCGGCCTTTTCGGCGGACCAGGTCTTGCCGGCCTCGAACTGCTCGTCGAGGAATTTCTCGAACCGCTCGACCTCGGCGTCGACCTCGGCTTGGGTGATCACGCCTTCGGCCACCAGACGCCGCGCATACAGCTCGCGCGTCGAGGGCTGGGCGCGGATCTTCGAATACATCAGCGGCTGGGTGAAGGTGGGGTCGTCGCCTTCGTTGTGACCGAAGCGGCGATAGCAGAACATGTCCACCACCACGTCCTTGTGGAACTTCTGCCGGTATTCGGTGGCGACCTTGGCGGCGAAGACGACCGCTTCGGGGTCGTCGCCGTTGACGTGGAAGATCGGCGCCTGGACCATCAGCGCCACATCCGACGGATAGGGCGACGAGCGCGAGTTGCGCGGGCTGGTGGTGAAGCCGATCTGGTTGTTGATGACGAAGTGCAGCGTGCCGCCGGTGCGGTAGCCCTTCAGCCCCATCAGGGCGAAGCATTCCGCGACCACGCCTTGGCCGGCGAAGGCGGCGTCGCCGTGGATCAGCAGCGGCACGACCTTGGAACGATCCAGCGCCCACTGGCCCTCGGGCACGCCCTCGTTGGCCTCGCGGATGTCGAACGCCTGTTTGGCGCGCGCCTTGCCCAGCACCACCGGGTTGACGATCTCGAGGTGGGACGGGTTGGCGGTCAGCGACAGGTGGACGTGGTTGCCGTCGAACTCGCGGTTCGACGAGGCGCCCATGTGATATTTGACGTCGCCCGAGCCCTCGATCACGGCCGAGCCGCCCTGGAACTCGTGGAAGATGACCTTGTAGGGCTTGCCCATCACGGCGGCGAGCACGTTCAGGCGGCCGCGGTGGGCCATGCCCAGCACGACCTCGTCCACGCCCAGCGAACCGCCGCGCTTGATGACCTGCTCCAGCGCCGGGACCATGGCCTCGCCGCCGTCCAGGCCGAACCGCTTGGTGCCGGGGAAGCGTTTGTGCAGGAAGCGTTCGAAACCCTCGGCCTCGACCAGCTTGGACAGGATGGCCAGCTTGCCTTCCTTGGAGAAGGCGTTCTGCTCGAACTTGTCGGCGCCCTCGAACCGCTGCTGCAGCCAGGATTTCTCCTCCGGCTCGGCGATATGCATGAACTGGATGCCGACCGTGCCGCAATAGGTGCGCTTCAGGATGTCCAGGACTTCGCGGATCGTGCCGGTCTGCAGGCCCAGCACGCCGTCCAGGAAGATCGGACGGTCCAGATCGGCGCCGGTGAAGCCGTAGAATTCGGGCGTCAGCTCGGGATTGTCGACCGGCTGTTCGATGCCCAGCGGGTCCAGCTTGGCCTGCAGGTGGCCGCGCACCCGATAGCTGCGGATCAGCATCAGGGCGCGGATGGAATCGTGGGCGGCGGCGCGGATCTCGTCCCCAGAGGCGGGAGCCGAAACCTCGGCGGGCGCGGCGGCCTTGGCGGGGGCCGCAGACGCGCCCGGCTTCTTGGGATCGGGCTTGGGAGCCGGCCAACGGCCGTCGAAGACGGCGGTCGCCTCGCTGGGTTCGGCGGCGACATCACGGCCCCAGGCGCCGGCCTCGGCCGAGGCCTTCACGCTGGCGGCGTTGTCGCGAAGCTGGTCGAAGAAGGCCTTCCACTCCGCCGAGACCGAGCCGGGATCATTGGCCCATTTCTCGTGAAGCTCCTCGATATAGGCCGCGTTGGACCCGTAGAGGAAGGAGGTCTCGGCAAAGACCTGATTCAGCCGACCCGCATCGTCCGCCATCGTTCTCGCAATCCTTTGGCCGCCCTTGGACACATCTCCGTGAGGGGTGCGCCCGTCATATAGGCGCGCTTTCCTTATGGGTCATGACCGAAACAGGGCAATTCGAAGAGAAAATGGTCGAACGCGACCAAAAATTGCGTCCGCCCCCTCGGCGGCGTCGGCGCTGCGACGGAACGCCACAGGAAATCCTGCCGTTAGCTTCTGTGGACTCTAGGGTGAAAAGGGAACGTGTGATGCGCAAGTACGGCTACGCCTGGGTCACCCTGGGTTTCTTCCTGTTCTCGCTCGTTCTTCACTGGGTCTTCGGCTGGTTCGCCTATGTGGACGAGGCCCGCCAGCACGCCCAGGCGCCCGAGACGATGGGCTATGTCATCGAGATGGGCCGGGACACGTTCGAGAACTGGCAGTCGGAATTTCTTCAACTGCTCTGGCAGGTCGCCGGCCTGGCCTATCTGCTCTATGTCGGCTCTCCCTCGTCCAAGGAAGGCGACGACCGCGCCGAGGCCAAGCTGGACGCGCTGCTTCAACTGGTGGGGCGTGAACGGGGCGAGGAACTGATCCGCCAGATCGACGAAAGGCATGACCGGCGAACCGGCCATGCCTCCATCCACACATGATCGACGCTTGCGGCGGACCGCGTGGCGGTTCCGTCTAGACGATCCTGCCTTAGCCCTTCAGCACTTCGACCAGGGTCTTGCCCAGGCGGGCCGGCGATTCCGACATGCGGATGCCGGCGGCTTCCATCGCCGCGATCTTGGATTCCGCATCGCCCTTGCCGCCCGAGACGACGGCGCCGGCATGGCCCATGGTGCGGCCCTTGGGCGCGGTGCGACCGGCGATGAAGCCGGCCATCGGCTTCTTGCGGCCCTTCTTGGCCTCGTCGATCAGGAACTGGGCGGCGTCTTCCTCGGCCCCGCCGCCGATCTCGCCGATCATGATGATCGAGGTGGTTTCCGGGTCGGCCAGGAACAGCTCCAGCACGTCGATGAACTCGGTGCCCTTGACCGGGTCGCCGCCGATGCCGACGGCCGTGGTCTGGCCCAGGCCTTCGTTGGTGGTCTGGAACACGGCCTCATAGGTCAGGGTGCCCGAACGCGACACGATGCCGACCGAGCCCTTCTTGAAGATGTTGCCCGGCATGATGCCGATCTTGCATTCGTCCGGCGTCAGGATGCCCGGGCAGTTCGGGCCCAGCAGGCGCGACTTGGAGACTTCCAGACGGCGCTTGACCTTGACCATGTCCAGCACCGGGATGCCCTCGGTGATGCAGGTGATGAAGGGGATCTCGGCGTCGATGGCCTCGATGATGGCCGCGGCCGCGCCCGACGGCGGCACATAGATGACCGAGGCGTCGGCGCCGGTGGCGTCCCTGGCTTCGGCGACCGAGGCGTAGATCGGCAGGGTTTCGCCGTGCGAGCCGGTCCAGTTGGTCCCGCCCTTGGTCGGGTGCACGCCGGCGACCATCTTGGTGTGGTGATAGGCCAGGGCCTGTTCGGTGTGGAAGCCGCCGGTCTTGCCGGTCAGGCCCTGGACGATGATCTTGGTGTCTTTGTTGACGAGGATGGACATTGGTCTATCGATCTCTGGAATGTGTCGGTCAGCAGGGCGGTGGCGGTGAGGGCGAGGCGCCTCAGCCGACCGCCGCGACGATCTTCTGGGCGGCGTCGTCGAGGTCGTCCGCCGCCGTGATGGCCAGGCCCGACTCGTTGAGGATTTTCTTGCCCAGTTCGGCGTTGGTGCCTTCCAGGCGCACGACCAGCGGCACCTTCAGACCCACTTCCTTGACGGCCGCGACCACGCCCTCGGCGATGACGTCGCACTTCATGATGCCGCCGAAGATGTTGACCAGGATGCCCTCGACCTTGGGGTCGGCGGTGATGATCTTGAAGGCCGCAGCGACCTTGTCCTTGCCGGCGCCGCCGCCGACGTCGCAGAAGTTGGCCGGCTCCTTGCCGTACAGCTTGATGATGTCCATCGTCGCCATGGCCAGGCCCGCGCCGTTGACCATGCAGCCGATGTTGCCGTCCAGGGCGACATAGGCCAGGTCCCATTTGGAGGCCTCGATCTCCTTGGCGTCTTCCTCCGTCTCGTCGCGCAGGGCCTTCATGTCGTCGTGACGGAACAGGGCGTTGCCGTCGAAGCTGACCTTGGCGTCCAGGACGCGCAGATGGCCGTCCTTCATCACGATCAGCGGGTTCACCTCCAGCAGCGCCATGTCCTTCTCGACGAAGGCGGCGTAGAGGGCCGGGAACAGCGACTTGGCGTCCTCGGCGGCCGGGCCGGTCAGGCCGTAGGTCGAGACGATCTTGGCCACGTCGGCGTCGGTCACGCCCGTTTCCGGGTCGATGGCGACGGTGACGATCTTTTCGGGGGTGTCGTGGGCGACGGCCTCGATGTCCATGCCGCCCTCGGTCGAGATGACGAAGGCGACGCGGCCGACTTCGCGATCGACCAGCAGCGAGCAGTACAGTTCGCGGTCGATGTCGGCGCCGTCCTCGATATAGAGGCGGTTGACCTGTTTGCCGGCCTCGCCCGTCTGGGCCGTGACCAGGGTGGCACCCAACATTTCCTTGGCGTGGGCGACGGCCTCTTCGACCGAGAAGGCCAGGCGCACGCCGCCCTTGGCGTCGGCCGGCAGTTCCTTGAACTTGCCCTTGCCGCGTCCGCCGGCGTGGATTTGCGATTTCACGACATAGAGCGGGCCGGGCAGGGATTTGGCGGCCGCCTCGACCTGATCGACCGACGTCACCGCGACGCCTTCGGCGACGGGGGCGCCGAAGCCCTTGAGAACCTGCTTGGCCTGATATTCGTGGATGTTCATAAAAACCGCCGCAATCTTCGCTGGGGAGAGTTGCGGGGCTTATAGGCCCCGCCCCTTCGCGGGTGCAACAGCATGTGAACCGCGAATTAGTCGACCCAGTCGCGTTTCAGCGTGCGCGAGGCCCCGATCAGCAGGATCGCCGCCAGCAGATAGAAGCCCATGCCGGTGTAGATGGCCCAGCGCAGGCTCTCCTCGCCGAAGGTCGGCGCCAGCAGATCGCTCATCCAGCCGAAATAGTAGAAGCCGACGGCCAGTCCCAAGAGGTTGTTGATCAGCAGGAACAGGGCCGAGGCGGTCGAACGCATCGCGGCCGGAACCAGATGCTGGACCGCCGCCGTGATCGGCCCCAGCCAGGCCAGGTTCAGGCCCGTCGGAACCAGGAAGATCAGGAAGGCCAGAACCAGTTGCTGGGTGTGGCTGCCCCCGCCCGGCAGGACCAGGCCGATCAGCCAGGGCGAGTTCATCGCCAGGATGAAACAGGGCGCCGAGATCAGGAAGGCGACGGCCGGCGTCAGCGGATAGGCGCCCTTGCCCTTTCTGGACAGTTTGTCGGCGATCATTCCGCCCATCCAGATGCCCAGCACGCCGCCGATCAGGGCGATGCCGGAATAGTACCAGCTGGTCTGGCGCAGGGTCAGGTCGAAGCTGCGCATGAAGAACAGCGGCAGCCAGCCGGCGACCCCGTAGCCGCAGACCGAAGACGAGGCGGCGCCCAGGGCCAGCAGCCAGAAGCTGGGCTTCCTGACCACGACCGAGGCCGTGCGCCGCGCGATCATCAGGCTGACGCCGATGACCAGGGCCAGCAGACCGCCGAAGCCGAACACCAGCGGATCGCCCGGCGAGACGCCGGTCAACCCGGAGACGGCCGCCAGGATCAGCAGGCCTGCGCCCAGGCCCAGCATGATCTGGGCCGCGATCCTTCCGGCCCGGTCGGAGGCCGCGACGGGGGCGGGAACGGGGTGCGAAGCAACGGCGGCGGTCGCCTCGGACTTGACCGGATCGGTCCCGCCGCGCTGGGGATCGCGCACGGTCAGGCGCAGCAGGGGGGCGACCAGCACGCCCAGCAGGCCCACGACGACGAAGGCGGTGCGCCAGCCGTAGGTCGCCGCCAGCAGCCCGCCCACCAGCGTCCCCGCCGCCGTGCCCAGCGGAATGCCGAAGGCGAAGGCCGCAAGCGCCCGCGCCCGCTGGTGCGGCGGGAAATAGTCGGCGATCAGCGAATAGGCCGGGGCCACGCCGCCCGCCTCGCCCACGCCCACGCCCATCCGGCACAGGAACAGCTGGCCGAACGAGCCGGCCATGCCGCACAGGGCGGTGAAGCCCGACCAGACCGCCAGCGCCCCGGTCATGATCCACACCCGGCTGAACCGGTCGGCCAGCCAGGCCAGGGGAATGGCCAGGGTCGAATAGACCGAGGCGAAGGCGATGCCGCCCAGCAAGCCGAACTGGCTGTCGGACATGCCGAACTCGGCCTTCAGCGGGGCGGCCAGGATGCCGATGATCTGCCGATCCAGGAAGTTCAGCATGTAGATCAGGATCAGCACCGCCAGCACATAGAAGCGGTAGCCGGGCCGCTGGGGCCGCGTGTCCCGATCCGCCCTCTTCTCGACCGTCAGCGTCTCCGTCGTCATCGGCGTTTTCCCTCGGCTTCGTCTTTTCGTTGGAGCGAGCCTAGCCCTAGGCCGGCCCCGAAAGCAAAGGGCGGCGGCCCGTCGGACCGCCGCCCCTCGCATGTCGAACACCCGTTCACGGGGTCAGTATTTGGCCGTGAACTTGATCATCCAGGTCCGCGGCGCGCCGTAATAGGCGGTGCGGATGTTGCCGATGGACGAGAACTCCTGGGCGTCGGTCTTGTAGACCTCGTCCGACAGGTTCTGGCCATAGACGCCGACCGTGTAGCGATCCGCCGGGTCCGACCAGACGACACGGGCGTCGTATAGCCAGTACTCGTCCTGATACATGCCTGGCAGTTCGGTGGCGGTGTTGATGAGGGTGTTGTCCACCGCCAACGCCATACGCGATCGGTACTTCGCCGCCGCTCCGAAGGTCAGGGTCGAACCGCCCGTCAGGCCGTATTCGTACTGGCCGCCGTAACGCACCGTCCAACGCGGGGAGAAGGCCGGATCCTGAAAGGCTCGGCTGCCGCCGAAGGCGGTGAAGCGCGCGTCGGCGAATTCCTTGTAGTCAGCGTCCAGGAAGCCGACCTGGGCGTCCAGGGTCAGACCCGGAACGGGGACCAGCACGCTCTCGATCTCGAACCCGGCGATGTCCAGCGAGCCGGCGTTGATGACCGACAGGACCGGCGTGGGCACGCCGCCGCCGGGAGGCGTCTCGATGCCCGAGACACGCGCCTGGAAGTCGTCGTACTTGGTGATGAAGGCGGCCAGGTTCAGGCGGAAGCGATTGTCCCAGTATTGGGTCTTGGCCCCGACCTCGAAGGTGTCGGCGGTTTCGGGCTGGTATTCGGTCGCCTCGGTCGCCGAATTGGCCCGGCCGTTGAACCCGCCCGACTTGAAGCCCTGCGCGTAACGGGCATAGACCATGGCGTCCCGGTTCAACTGATAGTCGACCGACAACATGATCGAGGTGTCGTCATAGGTCCCGGTCGGCGGGGCGAAGGCGTAGGTGGTGTTCAGGACGGGCAAACCGCCCAGCAGAAAGCTGCTGACCACCGAGGTCGACCGGGCGTACTCCTTCTCTTCCTCGGTGTAGCGCACGCCGGCCGACAGGCGCAGGGCGTCGGTCAACGCATAGCTGACGTTGGCGTAAGCCGCCTTGGAGGTCGTCTCCAGCGCATCGTCGATCAGGCGCAGGAAGGTGGCGTCGCCGTACAACGGACCCAGCAGGGCGTCATCATAGCTTTCCTGATGCGAAGCGACTTCTTCCTTCAGGTAATAGAGACCGCCGACCGCCGTCAGCGGACCGCTGTCGTAGGTCAGCTGCAGTTCCTGGCTGACCTGGTCCTGATCGACCGCCACCAGGGCGTCGGCCAGTTCCAGCTCGGTCGCGTCGAAGTCGATATAGTCGTCGGTGCGCAGCTCGCGGTAGCCGGTGATCGACTTCAGGGCCAGGGCGTCGGACAGGTCCCAAGTCACGCGCGCCGAGGTCCCCCAGGTTTCCAGCCGCGTCTCGTTCGGCAGGCCGGGAGTGGTGCGGGTCTCGAAATTATACTCCGGCAGCGGCGTTGGCACGGGATAGGCCAGGCCATAGCCGAGATAGGTCAGATTATTGGTCGGCTGGCCCACCGTCAGGCCGGCGTCGTCCTTCGAATAGTCGGCGTTCAGGTCGACCTGGATGTTCGAGACCGGATCCCAGGCCAGGCTGGCGCGGACGGCGGTCGAATTCTTGTCGTTATATTCCGCCCCGGTCGCCGGATCGGTGACATAGCCGCCGCGCTCCGAATGCAGGGCCGACAGGCCCAGGGCCAGGTTGTCGGCGATCGGCCCGGACACCGCGCCCTGGACGTCGATCTGGTCATAGTCGCCATAGGCGGCCGAGGCGCGGGCGCGGAAATCCTGGCCTGGACGACGCGACACCAGCTTCAGCGCGCCGCCGATGGTGTTCTTGCCGTACAGCGTCCCCTGCGGCCCGCGCAGGATCTCGACCCGCTCCAGGTCCAGCAGGTCGAACTGGGTGCCCCGGATGCGGCTGTAGTAGACGTCGTCGACATAGACGCCGACGGCCGGATCGAAGGTCTGCAGCGCATCCGGCTGGCCCACGCCGCGGATATAGATATTGGTCGAGTTTGACGAGCCGCGTCCCTGGACCAGGTTCAGGTTCGGCACGGCTCCCTGCAGATCGGTGACTTGCTGGGCGCCCGTGCGCTCCAGCGTTTCGCCCGAGAAGGCGGTCAGGGCCAGCGGCGTGCGCTGGGCCGATTCCTCGGTGCGGCGCGCGGTGACGACGATGTCCTCGACCGTGGCCGCTTCGGTCTGGCCGGACTCCTGGGCGACCGAAGCCCCCGCAAGCACGCCCCACGCCGCGCCGGCCAGCAGCGCGCACTTCACATGATGCTTCATGATCGAAACCCCTTTGTCGTTTCCAGCCCGATGGACGCTTTTATTCAGCGTTCAATGATTTTCATGGAAACTGACCCGGTTTCGCGCCGCTGTCAAACACTGCGCTCACGTCGCGTCATTCGAAGGCGTCATTGGCCGACGAACGTGGCGCCGTTGCACCGGCGCCGAGGCGCGCCTAGCCTCGTCCAATGAGCAAGACCGACGACGCCGCCGTTTCGTCCCCCCGCCCCGTCGCCGCCGCACGGCGCAAGCCGGCGGGCGCGACGCCGGCCCGGCGGGGGCGCCCGCCCAAGGCCAAGGCGGAGGCGGCGGGCGAGACCCGCGACCTGATCCTGGACGCGGCAGAGGACCTGTTCTCCAAACACGGCTTCTATGGCGTGACCATCCGCGAGGTGGCGCGCGAGGCGGGCGTGGACACCGCCCTGGTCCACTATTATTTCGGGGCCAAGCGCGATCTGTTCGACGCGGTCTTCCTGCGCCGGGCCGAGGTGTGGAACACCGACCGGGTCGCCGCCATCGACCGCTATGCGGAAGGCGCCGGCGAGGCCATGACGCTGGAGGGGCTGCTGGAAGCCTTTCTGCGGCCGCCGTTCGAATGGTCGCTGAAGGGCGGGCCGGGCTGGAAACACTATGCCGCCCTGGTGGCCCAGACCAACGCCAACCCCAGCTTCGGCGGGGAGACGATGGCCCGCTATTTCGACCCGGCCATCCACCGCCTGATCGAGCTGATCGCGCGGGTTCTCCCGGACGCCAGCGAGGTCGACCTGTATTGGGGCTATCACAATCTGTCGGGCGCCCTGACCCTGACGCTGGGCGAGACCGGACGGCTGGACCGGCTGTCGAACGGACGGGCGCGGTCCGGCGACCTGGAGACGGCGGGCGACTATATGGTGCGGTTCGCCGCCGCCGGCTTCCGCGCCGTGGCCGGGATGTCGGCGCCAAAGCCCTGATCAGGCCGGGCCGAAGAAGATCGCCCACATCAGCCGGCCGGGCAGAAAGGTCAGCAGCCCCGCCACGATCAGGCCGCCGACGAACATGCCCGTCATGGCGCGCCGGTGATCCGCCACCCGATGACGCCGGGCGGCGTGGACCGCCATCGGCAGGCCGACCACGGTCCAGCCGCTGAGCAGATGGATCAGGGACAGGCCGCCGGGGTTCAGCCGGTGAATGAAGAAGGAGCTGATCGCCGTGGTTCCCATGGCCAGCACCCAGACCCAGCCCAGGGTCCGGTGCAGCCGGTTCCCCTTCACCCCCGCCAGCAGGACGACGCCGATGGCCAGGGCCGCAAGGGCCGCCGCGACATGGATCTGGATGGCGCCGGGCGCGGCCAGCATCAGGCCCCAGCGCGGGGCGTGCAGCCCCCGCGCGCCCAGGCCGAACAGCCGGCCGTCGTCGCGCGCCAGATAGCCGGCGATCGGAATCCCGAGCAGCAGCAGGGCCAGGGCGCCGGGGACGAGACGGCCCAGACGGCTTGGGCGACCTTGGCGGCTTTGGCGACCTTGGCGGATCATGGCGACGGTTCTCCCTTTCTTTCGGGTCGTGGCAGGATCGCCGGCGGCCCGCAGCCGGGATTGCGCCAACGGCCGTGCGGACTGCGCCAACGCCCACCGCTTTCGCCGAACGGGAAATCATGGTCTCAAGACCCGAACCGACCGCCAGCCGAAAGCCGCCCGCCGTCATGACCTCCGCCGCCGCAGACCGTCGCCGCACCTTCGTCAGGGGGCTGGTCGTCGCCGTGGCGGGCGGGGTCTTCCTGGCCGCGACGGGCGCGTTCGGAACCTCGGGCGCGCCGTTCGGGCCGCGTCTGGCCTACTGGGTGATGGTGATGGTGGCGGGCGGCCTGTGGGGGCATCTGTGCGGCGGTCTGGTCAGCCGGTTCCTGGACGTGGACGAGCGGCCGTGGCTCAACATCGCCGCCCTGACGGCGGTCATCACCGGGCCGCTGAGCGTGATGGTCTGGGCGGCGACGGGCCTGTTCTTCGCCGGTCGCCTGTATCCGCTGGCGGCCCTGCCGCGGCTGGTGGCGCCGGTGCTGATCGTGACGGCGGCGGTGACGACGCTGAACGTCTTCCTGGGGCGCGCCCGGCCGGTGCAGACCCACGCCCCGGCGCCCAGCGCGCCGGCGCGCCCGGCCCGGTTCCTGGACCGGCTGCCGATGCGCCTGAAGGGCGCGACGATCCGGGCGGTCCAGGCCGAGGACCATTATCTGCGCGTCCACACCGACCGGGGATCGGACCTGATCCTGATGCGGCTGTCCGATGCGGTGGAGGAGCTGGAGGGTCTGGAAGGCGCCCAGACGCATCGCAGCTGGTGGGTGGCGAAGGACGCCGTGCGGGGCGTCGAACGCGGCGACGGCCGGGCCACCCTGACGCTGGAGGGCGGACTGTCCGCGCCGGTCAGCCGCCGCTACGCCCGGATGCTGCGCGACGCCGACTGGTGGTGACGGATCAGGGCGCGGGCCGGGCCGTCAGCAGTGCGGCCGGGGCCGCGCATCCGGTGAGGGTGTCCGCGCCGATCTCGACCCGCGCCGTCAGCGGATAGGTGCGGTCGCTCATCCCGTCGGAACATTCGGTGGCGATCAGCACGACGTTCAGCGCCTGGTTCAGATTGGTCGAACTGGCGAAGGTCGCGACCGTGCCCTGGACCGTCGCCCCGCGATTGGGCGCGCGCTGCGTCGGTTGATCGACGCGGGTGTAGATCAGGGCGTCGGGGGTGATCTCCACGCCCCAGAAGGGTTCGGTCCCCAGCGCCCGCACCGGCTTGCCCAGGTCCACCCCGCCCAGGACGGCGGCGGCCTGAGGCTGGGGCGCCGCCTTGGGCTTGGCGTCGTTCCGGTCATAGCAGCCCGCCATGCCCAGGCCGGCGAGGGCGGCGGACGCGACGAGGACGAGCGGGACGGGACGCATGGCGGTCTCCTCGACGGACGGCTTGAGCTGGGCCGCAGGTGAGGAGCCGGACGGCCTCGGTCAAGGGGCGCCGCTGGGTTATGCTGGCGCCATGTCGATTCGCCCGACCGCATACGAGTTCTTCGCCGGGGGGGGCCTGGCCGGCCTGGGCATGACCGGGATCGAGACCATCTTCGCCAACGACATGGACCCGGCCAAGGCGCGGGCCTTTGCGGCCAACCATCCGGGGACGCCGTTCCGCCAAGGGGACGTGTGGGGCCTGACGACGGCCGACCTGCCCGGACGGCCGGACCTGGCCTGGGCGTCCTCGCCCTGTCAGGACGTCAGCCTGGCCGGCGCGCGCGGCGGGCTGGAGGCCGGACGGTCCGGCGCCTTCTGGGGGTTCTGGCGTCTGGTCGAAGGACTGACGGCCGAGGGGCGCGGGCCGCGCGTGGTGGTGCTGGAGAACGTCATCGGCCTGTTGACGTCTGGCCCGAAAACCGAAACGGGCCGGGATTTCGCGGCCGTCTGCGCGGCCATGGCCCAGGCGGGCTATACGGTCGGGGCGCTGGAGATGGACGCGGCCTGCTGGCTGCCCCAGTCGCGGCCGCGTCTGTTCGTGGTCGCGATCAAGGGCGAAGCGCCGCGCGCCGGCGGACCCGGCGGCCCCTTCCATTCGCCGCGTCTGGTCGCCGCCCACGCCCGCCTGCCCGAGACGGTCAAGGCGGCCTGGGCCTGGTGGCGCCTGCCCCAGCCGCCCCGACGCAACCTGGACCTTGCCGCCCTGCTGGAGCCGGACGCGGCGGTCGCCTGGCTGGACGATCCCGAGGCGCTCCTGACGCTGGCGGCGCCGCTGCACCTTGCGCGGATCGCGGCGGCCCTGGCGTCGGGCCGGCGCGCCGTCGGCGCCGCCTATCGCCGTGTGCGGGTCGAGAACGGCCGCAAGGTCCAGCGGCTGGAAATCCGTTTCGACGGTCTGGCCGGCTGCCTGCGGACCCCGGCCGGCGGATCGTCGCGGCAGTATGTGGTGGTGTGCGACCAGGGCCGGGTCAGGGTGCGGCGGCTGACCGGGCGCGAGGCGGCGCGGCTGATGGGGGTGTCGGACGCCTATCGTCTGCCGCCCAGCGAAAGCGCGGCGCTGAAGCTGATGGGCGATGCGGTGGCCGTGCCGGCGGTGCGCGCCCTGACCGAGGGGCTGCTGGCGCCCGCCCTGGCGGGAGGCCGGGCGGCGGCCTGAACCGGCGAGGCCGCGCCCGGATCAGGGCGGTTCGTTCGGGCGAAGTTGGACTCCGAAAAAAAACAGTCCAACGAGTCCAAGAGTCCAAGTCGGGATGGCGATGTCAAAGACCGGATCGACATCATACGCCGGTCTCGCGCACCGATAGGCAAGATGACGAAGCCGCCAGACAGACGCCTGAAAAGGCGTCTTTTTTTTCGCGAAATATGATGGCGGGGACGCCCGTTCCGCCATCGTCTCGTCGCGGCGGCCCGTCACGCCCCCAGGACGCGCCTCTGGGGACACGCCCAAGGGCGACGGTTCAGGTCAGCGCTGGACCCACTGGCCCTGGGCGTTGCGATACCATTGGCCGGACGAGATGCGCGGCAGCAGCTGGGCCTCGAACATCCGGGCGCCGGCGACATCGGCCGAGGTGCCGGCGTCGGCGGCGCTGCGGGCGTAGGCGGCGCGGCGGCCGGCGTTGGTGGCGTCCACGGCGGCGCGCAGGCCGGCGTCCAGCTTGGCGTAGATCTGGATCGGCGCGACCTCCAGACGGATGGTGGGGGCGCAGGCCGAGACGGCGACGACGGCGGCTCCAGCCAAGGCGATGGGGCCAAAGCCCGCCAACTGGCGCTTGTTGATCATGACATAGGCTCCGGTTCGGCCAAGGTTGATGAGGCTGAATAGCACGCCGAGGGGTGAACGCGCGCTGAATGGCGGCGATCCCGGCGCAGGATCATGGCCGCCCCGCCGGAACGGGTGCAGGGGCGGCCTGCGGGGCGGACTCGTCCTGAGCCTGCTGGCCCTGGCGGGCGCGATTGACCGCCATCAGGTCCGAGATCAGCTGGTTTGCGTTCAGGGTCGTGTCCAGCGTCAGGTCGATCCGGGTGTCGGACGGCAGGGGCAGCTTGCGGTTCAGGAAGCTGCGGCTGATCAGCTCGGACAGGGTCAGGCGCAGCTCCTGGCGCCGGGGCGGATCGTGACGGCCGCGAATGTGGAACAGGACCGCGACGCGGCCGCCGTCCAGGCTGTTCACCTCGGCGCTGAGTTGGTCGAAGGACAGGTTCTCCATCGCCTGATAGGCCAGGTCCTCGACCATGTTTTCCGACACGTCTTCGCCGCCGCCGCTGGCCGCGACATCGGTCAGGACCTCGCGCTTGATCGACAGGCGGCCCGGCTGGACGGCCTCCAGCCTGCCGGCGGTGATCTTCAGGCCGCTCTCGGGATCCATGATGAAGGGCAGCCGGCCCGAGACCACCGCGTCCAGCAGCACCTTGTCGTCGAAACCGCTGTCGGCGATCAGGTCGCCCAGCTGCACCCGGTCCAGCACGATCACGCCGCTGTAGGGCTGGGTCGCGTCCAGCGGCACGGTCAGGGGCTCGACCGAGACCGTCCCGCCCCCGGCGACGAACCGGGCGCCGTCGATGACGACGCCCGCCTGGTCGATGGAGAAGGTCAGGTCCAGGGCCGTGACCTCGGCCCCGGCCGACAGGCTGTCGGCGGTCAGCCGCTGGTTCGGAGCCGTGACCAGGGGCGTCAGGCTGGTGAAGGCGATGTCGCCCTTCAGCCCCTTCACCGCGCCGGCGGGGCTGACGAAATCCAGGCCGGGGGTGCTGAGACGGCCGCTGGAGGTCGGCTCGGCGTCCTTGGTCCAGTCGAAACGCCCCTCGAACCCGACCGAACCCTCGACAGGGGACTGGATGAAGTCGGCGACCAGGGGACTGAGCATGGCGGGCTGAAGGCCATGTTCGGCGAAGGCGACGTTCGGCGCGGAAACGGCGACGCCGCCCGCGCCGACGCGCCCGTCATGCGCCAGGGTCAGCCGCCCCAGGGCGTAGGCGGCGGCCGGCCCCGTTCCCTTCAAATCGAAGGCGCCGCTCCAGCGTTCGTCGGCCAGGGCGACCTGGCCGCTGGCCGACAGCGGCTCGAACCGTTCGGGCTTGGCCGTGTCGAATATCCGGGCGTCCGCCACGCTGGCCCTGAGGCCGACGCCCGCCCTGGCCCCGTCGACCACAACGCGGCCCGAGGCGTCGGCGAACCGCATCCCCAGGAAGGGCGCCTGGGCCGTCAGCCGGTCGAAGCCGGCCGCCACGCGCCAGACCCCGTCCTTGGACGTCAGCAAGGGTCCGGCCTCGGGGCACAGGCGGCCCGCGACCCGATGGACGTCGTTCTCGTCCATCTCCAGCCGTTCGACGGTCAGGTCCACGCAGTCCCGGGTCGTATAGGTCAGGCGGCCGGCGGCCAGGGCCAGGACGCCGCGCGTCCTGGCGTCCAGGCCCCGCGCCAGGTCGAAATCCAGCCGGGCGCGGCCGTCCAGCGTCGCCTCGAACCCGCCTTCGGTCAGGCGCCAGTCCGGCACGGCGACCGCCAGTTCCGGCAGGCCCTCGCCGCGCGTCGCCGTCAGCGTCAGGGCGCCGCCGCCCAGCCGGCCCGGCTCGGCCCGATAGGCGCCGCCTCCCCCCTGCGCGATCGTCAGCAGCCCGCCATTGGCGGGCGTGAGCGTCGCCGGGCGGGTCAGGTCGATCATCGTCCCGGCCGAGCCGGTCGATAAGCGCACCGCGGGCGCGTTCACGGCGAAGGCGGACAGCGCGCGCTTCATCCGACCCAGTTCGACGATGTCGTCGCGTCCGGCCGGGCCGAACAGGGGCCAGGCGCCGTCGGCGGCGCGCAGCGAGCCTTCGGCGCCGATACGGACGGCCCCGTCGCTGACGATGTCCAGGTCCAAGTCGGCCCGGCCGCGCTTCAGCGCCAGGTCGCCGAAACCGAAACGGTCGAAGGCCGCCGACAGCGGGCCGGTCGCCTCCAAGGCCGCATCCCGGCCGCCCAGGGTCAGGCCGCCGGACGACAGGGCCAGGTTCCGCACCTGGGTCTGGCCCAAGCGGGCCGAGGCGGCCGTCAGCGACAGCGGCGTCTGAACGCTCCAGCGCAGGGCGTCGTCGCGCGAGACCCTGACCTGGGCCCTGGCCGCCGTGACGACGGCTGCGGCGGCGTCCAGACCGGCGCCCTGAACCGCCCGGACGGCCAGGCGGGCGTCGGCCGCGCCGTCCAGCCGGAAGGTCTCGATCCACCCCGAGACGGCGCCGTCGAACCGGGCGGTCAGTTCGGCGTCGCGCGCTCGAACGGACGGGGACCCCAGCAGGTCGCCGGTCAAACGCGCGTCCAGCACGGCGCGACCGTCGCCGCGTCGGGTCTTCAGGTCGGGATAGGGCAGGTCGCCGGTCAGGTTCAGGATCGCGCCCCGGCCCTGGGCCGCGCGGGTGCGGAACCGATCGGCGGCGGCGTCGAGGCGCAGGGCCACGCGGTCGCCGGTCGTGGTCAGGTCCAGGACGGCGGACAGACCCGAAGCTTCCACATCGCCGCTCTTGAGGGCGCCGGCGGGCAGGCGCGCGGCCAGGCGCATCAGCTTGCCGTCGTCGATCCGCGCGTCGGCCAGCAGATCGACGGTCCCGTATTCGGTGGACAGCCGGCCGCGGCCGCCCTCGACGACGACCAGGGGGCCGCGCTGGTCCGGGCGAGGCGGGCCGCCGGTGAATTCCTCGACCAGCGGATCCAGCGATCCCAGCGACAGCCTGCCCCCCTTCCAGGTGGCGCGCACCACCGGGCGGACCAGGCGGATGCGGCTGGGCGCGACGCCCAGGCCGGTCTTCGACCACGGCAGGGCGACGGCGTAATCGACCTCGGCCCGCTCGACCGTCACATCGGGATTGCGCGGATCGCCGATGCGGATGCGGCCGACGAAACCGTCCAGCTCGATCCGTTCGATCTCGACATCGGCGGGAACCCCGCGCTGGTCCAGCCAGCCCACCAGCACCTCGCGCGCCACCGCCCGGCGGTTCAGGTAAAGCAGGGCCGCCGCCGCGCCGATCAGCAGGATCGCGACCAGGATCACGGTCGCGACGAGGCGAACGCGCCGGCGCGGACGGGCCGGCTGGGGCGCGGATGCGGCGGTCTGTGGCGTGGCGTCGGTCAAACGGGTCGATCGGCAGTTTCGAAAACGGCGTGGCGCCCACCATCGCCATCCTGATCCCCAGCACAAGATCAAAGCGCAGGCCGAACGCCGAACCTTGCATGACCTTCAAGCTGGGCCGGAAAGGGGCGCGGCGACGCTTTATCCGGTCGTGAAGAATCGCGACAGGGTAAGCGCCGCGTTAACCCTTTGTAACAGTCTGCTTCCCAAAGTGAGACGAGCAGGCTATACGACCGCCTTTCGCGCCACGGGCGATGGGCGCGGACTTCGAGAACGAGTAAGGCTTTGGCGCCGCCTGGCGTCGCAATACGACGGGGACCGATGGCTCAGTTCGACCCACGCCGCCAGCCCATGCGGTTGGCGCCGCATGCACTTACCGCTGTGGCTGCGATCTCGGTGGCGATGATCGCCGGCAGAGCCTATCAACCCGCGCAGGCCGAAGAAGTTCCCGCCCTGACCTCGGCCCAGATGGCCGCGATGGAGGCCCGGGCCTTCGCCGCCGCCAACGCTCCCGCCGGCCTGACCGCGCCGGAAGCCGTTCCCGTCCAGATTCGCCGCGGCGAAACCTTCGAACAGGCCGTCGCCCGCACCGGGGTCGCCCCCGAAGAGGCCAGCGCCGTCGCCGCCACCGTCGCCAACGCCTTCGACCTGGCCGACCTGCGCGCGGGCCTGAAGTTCGAGACCGCCATCGCCAAGCCGCGCGACGGCCGGGGCGACGCCCGCCTGATCGGCCTGACCATGCGCACCGGCCCGGCGTCGCAACTGACCGTGTCGCGCAGTTTCGACGGCGCCCTGCGCCTGCGTTCGCTGGAGGAGAAAGTCACCCAGGAGACCGTGGTGCTGAAGGGCGACGTGGAACGCAGCCTGTCGGCCAGCGCCCGCGACCTGGGCGCCACCGCCTCCATCGTCCGTGCGGCCAGCCGCCTGTTCGCCACCAAGTTCGACATGCAGCGCGACATCCGCGCCTCGGACGAATTCACCATGGTCTTCGACCGCGACGTGACCGAGGCGGGCCGCACGGTCAATGTCGGCGACCTGATGTACGCCGAACTGCGCGGCGTGACCTTCTATCGGTTCAAGCCGGCGGGCGCGAAGGAGGCCCAGTTCTTCGACGCCAACGGCAAGAACCTGCGCTCGGCCATGATGCGCACGCCGCTGCAAAGCTTCCGCCGCGTCTCTTCCAACTTCGGTTTCCGCACCCATCCGATCTCGGGCTTCAAGAAGATGCACCAGGGCATCGACTTCGCCGCCGGCGCCGGCACGCCCGTCGTGGCCCCCGCCGACGGGGTGGTGGTCGAGGCGCGCCGCTGGGGCGGTTACGGCAACTGGCTGCGCATCCGCCACAACAACGGGCTGGAAAGCGGCTACGGCCACCTGTCGCGCTACGGGTCGGGCATCCGCGCCGGCCAACGCGTCAGCCAGGGCCAGATCGTGGCCTATGTCGGTTCGACCGGCGCCTCGACGGGTCCGCACCTGCACTATGAACTGTGGCGCAACGGCCAGCGGATCAATCCGGCGGGCGTGCGCACCCAGGAAGGCACCGAGCTGAGCGGCGCCGACCTGGCCGCCTTCCGCGCCGAAAAGAGCCGCATCGACCGCATCATCGCCTCGGGCGGCCAGAAGCGGCCGGCCCTGCAGCAGGCCTCGGCCGAGGGCCTGCGTCCCGCGCGCGGCTGAATCCGCCTCAGCCGACCAGGCGCGGCGTGGCGCGCTGCTGGTCCGGGCAGGACAGACCATGGACGGCGACGTCCGCCTCGCCCAGCTTCAGCCCGAGCAGGTCGAGGACGGGGTTCAGCACCCCGTCCAGCACGGGCCCCAGCGGCGTCAGCAGCAAGCCCAGGGCCTTGGTCAGGTCGCCCAGACCCAGGCCGAGGCCGATCACGTTCACCGTCACCTCCAGCCGCTGGAGCAGGCTGGCGACCAGGCCGCCGACCAGGCCGCGCGACGTCATGGTCTTGATCTGCTGCGCCTGGATGTCGGCCGCATCGAACCGCAGGGGCCGAAAACCGGCGTCGGCGACCTCGATGTCGGCCTTGGCGGCGACCGAGACCAGGCCCAGCACCGACAGAAGGGTCGCCTGACGCGGGACCAGCGCGGTCTTGAAGTCGTGCAGCCGCGCCTCCTCCACCACGCCGATGGAGGCGCGCGCCAGGCCCGGCCGCACATCGACCTCGACCGACCGCGCCGGATCGCAGGACAGGGATTTCAGCCGAGCCTCCGACGCGGCGAGGTCGATCAGGATGGGCAGTTCGACGCGCGCGAGGCCCGACAGGGACTGGGCCGTCCGTGCACGGACATAGAGGCGCGCCTGGGCCGTGCGGATCACGGGCCGGCCGTCCGCCGTGACCGTCAGCCAGGGCGAACGGTTCGGGCGTTCGCCGATGGCCAGGGTGGTCTTCAGGTCCGCCAGGCCCGCCGGCACGCCAAGGTCCAGGGCGATCTGGCGCGGCCCGGCGCCGACCTCCAGCAGGGCCATGACCAGGTCCAGGGCCGAGACCGAGGCGTCCAGCCCCTGGCGCAGGCCGTCGGGCGCCTGAACATCCGCGCCGATCAGATCGCCCAGCTTCACCTCGACCCCCGCCGAGGCCGAGGCCAGCCGCCCCAGCGCCCCGCCGTCCTTCCCGCCGGCCAGCGCCTCCAGAACCTTCAAGGCCCGGCCCGCATCGACCTGGGTCGCCAGCAGCCGGTCGTAGTCGCCGACCTCGACCCCCAGATCGACGGCCAGGGCGTCGGTGAAGCCCAGCAGATTGACGTCCAGGTCGATCAGCCGCCGATAGTCCATCAGGCTGAGCGACACCTTGGAGCCGGTCAGGGCGCCCAGCAGCTGATTGACCAGGCCGCCGTCCAGCCGCGCCAGACGCGAGCCGATGGAGATCATGGCCTTGGGCGGGGCGCCGCCGACGCGCGCGGCGACGGCGCGGCGTACGACGACGACCCGATCCCGCCCCAGAAGGAGGGGAGCGAAGAACAGGGGCGCGGGACTGGCCACCTCGACCCGCGCGGCGTTTGCGGACCCGCCGGGCTGGAAGCGCTGGTTGCGCGGGATCCCGGGGTCGGGCCTGTAGACGCCCAGCACGGTGGAGACGGCGACCACCGCCTCGGGCGAGACATTGGCCTGGACCGTTCCATCGGCGGCGCTGCGGGCCGGCGCCTCGCCCCGCTCCAGGACCCGCGCCGCCGACAGGGCCGCCAGATCGGCTGCGCCCTGGACCCGGCGCGTATGCAGCGCCAGGACGCCCAGGTCGACCACGGCGGCGGTGAACAGGCACAGAAGCCCGCCCGCCACGGCGGCCATCACCGCGACCGCGCCGCCCCGATCCCGACGGAAGCGGACCAGGCGAAGCCGGGCGGCGCCGCGGATCACGACGGATCGCCGACCTGGACCACGGCCGCGCGGCGGATGACCGCCGGCGGGCGGGGCAGCATTCCGCCCATCAGCATCAGGGGACTGTCGCTGGCGTCATAGGCGACGACGATGCGCAGGCGACCGGCCTCCTCGGCGACCTGGACGCTTGTCCGCCGGGGGTCCAGGGCCACGCCGCGCACGGCGGTCGCGACCTCGCCGCGCGCCAGGGTCTCGCGCTCGGCGGCGTCAAGTCCCCCGATGGCGGCGCGGGCGCCTTCCGACGCCACGGCCTGGACCGTCTGGGCCGTCAGGAACCAGCCGCCATAGACGACGATGCCGATCAGAAGCAGGATCAGGATCGGCCCGACCAGGGCGAACTCGACCGCCGCCGCCCCCTCTCGCGTCCTGAGCCTATCGCATGAGATGGGACCGCGCCGCGTCATGCCAACCTCGTCAATACTCGTATTGGTTGTATTCCTGCGCGGTTAAGAGATCGTATCCGCCGAAGGCGGCCTCAGCGGCGGTTGGCGGAAAGCTCGAGGACGAAGGTCGCGCCGGTCGCGGTCTCCGCGCCCCGGCCGATGTCTCCAATGGCGCGGGTCAGGGCGCCGCCGCCGCCCAGCCGGTCGTCGGCCAGGGCGACCAGCCGCGCATTGGGGGTGGCGAAAGGGGCGGCGGCGCGCAGGCGGGCGGCCAGGACCGAAGCGGCGGGCGGCCCCTCGACCGCGCAGCCGACGGCGTAGGCGGCGGCGGGGGAACGGCTGACCCCCGCCCAGCAGTGGATCAGCAGGGGCGCCTGACCCGGCCAGGCGGCGGCGAAGTCCAGAAGGTCCGCGACCTGGCCCGGCGTGACGGCCTGCAGCCCCTCGCGCGGTTCGACGATGTCGTGAAAGGTCAGGGCCAGGCGCGACACGCCGGATGGCGCCGGAAAGGCCTCGGCCCCCGGCGACCCCAGGCTGACCAGATGCGAGGGCCGCCACCGGCGGATCGCCGCCTCGACCTCGTGCAGGGGGGCGACGACGATCCTCACGCCAGGACCGCCGCCAAGGCCAAGAGAAAGCCGATCTCGAACGCCTGTTCGGCCGCGCCCAGCACATCGCCGACCCAGCCGCCGATCAGCCTGCGCGCCAGAAGGGCGACGAAGGCGGCGCCGGCGGCGCCGGCGATCACGGCGGCCATCGCGGCGCCCGGAGCGGCCAAGGCCAAGGGCGCGACCGCCAGGGCGGCGAAGGCCAGGGCGACGAAGGTCTCGCGGCCCGTCACGCCGTCGGCTGTCGGCTTGACCTTGGTCCGGTCGCGGTCGCCGGCGTAGGGCGCCAGCCCCATGATCAGGACCGCCGCGCCGCGCCCGCCCCCATTGGCGCCGATCAGGGCTGCGACCGCGAGCGGGAGGGCGTGCGCCATCGCCTGGAGCGCGCCGATCCTCAGCGCCACCGACAGGATCAGGGCCAGGGCGCCGAAGGTGCCGATGCGGCTGTCCTTCATGATCTCCAGCCGTCGCGCCGGGGTCTGGCCGCCGCCCAGGCCGTCGGCGCTGTCCGCCAGCCCGTCCTCGTGAAAGGCCCCGGTCAGGGCGATAGCGGCGGCGACGGCCAGGACGGCGGGAACCGGGCCCGACCAGAGCTGGGACGCCCCGGCCAGAACCGCCGCCGATACTGCGCCGACCAGGGCCCCGACGACGGGGAAATAACGGGCCGAACGGGCGGTCCAGTCGGGCTGGAACCCCGGGATCGCCGGCACGGGGATGCGCGTCAGGAACTGGAGGGCCGTCAGGAACAGGGCGATCTGGCGCGCCACGTCAGAGACGGCCGGCCATGACGTCGTCCAGGCTGGCGACATCGGACAACAGGGCGGCGGCGGCGCGGACCAAGGGCGCGGCCAGAAGGGCGCCGGTTCCCTCGCCCAGCCGCAGGTTCAGGTCCAGCAGCGGCCGGGCGTCCAGCGCCTGGAGCATCCGGCCGTGGCCCGCCTCGGCGGAACGGTGGGCGAACAGGCAGACGCGGCGCGTCTCGGGCCTCAGGCGCACGGCGACCAGGGCGGCGGCGGTGCAGATGAAACCGTCCACGATCACCGGCGCATTGCGATCCGCCGCGCCATGTATGGCGCCGGCCATCATGGCGATCTCATAGCCGCCGAACTGGCGCAGCACCTCCAGCGGTTCGGTCGCGTCGGAGCGTCCGGCGGCCCGCGCCAGCACCGCCCGCTTGTGCGCCAACCCCGCCGCATCGTGGCCCGTGCCGACCCCGACGCAGTCGTCCAGCGGCGCGGGCGCCAGCCGGTGCATCAGCAGGGCGGCCGAGGCGGTGGAGCCGATGCCCATCTCGCCCAGCGCAAGGATGTCGGCGCCGCGATCCAGGGCGGCCCTGGCCTGCTCGGCGCCCCGCGCCAGGGCCAGGCGCGCCTGATCCGGGGTCATGGCCGGCTCGCGGGCGGCGTTTTTCGTGCCCCGGCCCGTCTTGGCGTCGACCAGGGCGGGATGGGACAGGTCGGCGGCGACCCCGGCGTCGATCACGGTCGTCTCGACGCCCACGGCGCGGGCGAAGGCGTTGGCCGTGGCCCGCCCGGCCAGGAAGGTGGCGACCATCGCCGGGGTGACGTCGGCCGGATAGGCGGAGACGCCGTCCTGGGTCAGGCCATGATCGCCGGCGAAGATCAGCAGGGCGATCCGATCGGCGCGGGGCGTGGCGGTGCGCTGGATCAGGGCCAGCTCGACGGCCAGATCCTCGATCCGGCCCAACGAACCCGGCGGGCGGGCCTGGGCGTCCAGCCCGGCGCGCACGGCCGCTTCGGTCGGGAAAGGCTCGCTCATGATCGCAACTCTCCAAGGCCCGCCAGCCGCGCCAGGGCCGCCACGTCCAGATGGGTTTCCAGAACGGCGGCGATCTCGTCCAGGGCCTGGTCGACCTGCAGCCGGTGATCCAGCGCCGTAGAGGCCGCGCCCAGGCCGGACAGAAGATCGGCGCGGGCCGGACCGCTGTCGAACAGCCGATGGACATAGGCGCCGAACACGCGGCCGTCGGCCGAGATCGCCCCCTCGCCCGTCCCGTCCGACCGCCGCAGCCAGGGCCGCGCCAGCCCCGGCCCGGTCGTGCGTCCCATATGCATCTCGAAGCCTTCGTAAGCCGCGCCGCCGGGCGTGAGGCCGCGACACGGCGCCAGCACCTTGTCCCCGGTCAGGACGGTGTCGATGGCCAGAAGGCCCAGGCCCGGCGTCGATCCGGGCGGACCCTCGATCCCGTCGGGATCGGCGACGCTGCGGCCCAGCATCTGGAACCCGCCGCAGACGCCCAGCACCCGGCCGCCGCGCCGCACATGGGCCGCGATGTCGATGTCCCAGCCCTGCTCGCGCACGAAGGCCAGGTCCGACAGGGTCGCCTTGGAGCCCGGCAGGACGATCAGGTCGGCGTCGCCGGGCAGCGGGGCTCCGGGCGGAACATAGGTCAGATCGACCGACGGTTCGGCCCGAAGCGGGTCGAAATCGTCGAAGTTGGCGATGTGGCGCAGGACGGGGACGGCGATCTTCAGCCGAGGCGCGCCGCCCCCGACCGGCGTGTCCAGCACCACCGCATCCTCGGCCGGCAGGCGGCGCGCGGCCGCCAGCCAGGGGACCAGGCCCAGGTCGGGCCAGCCGGTGCGGGTTTCGATCCAGCGCCGTCCGTCGTCGAACAGGGCGGGGTCGCCGCGGAACTTGTTGACGATGAAGCCCTTGATCGCCGCGGCGTCCGCCGCCTCCAGCACCGCCTGGGCGCCGACCAGGGCGGCGATGACATGGCCCCGGTCGATGTCCCCGACCAGGACGACAGGCACGCCGGCGGCCAAGGCGAAGCCCATGTTGGCGATGTCGCCGTCGCGCAGATTGATCTCGGCCGGACTGCCCGCCCCCTCGACGATGACCAGATCGGCCTCGGCTTCGAGCCGACGAAAACTGTCCAGCACCACCGCCAGCAGGGCGGCCTTTCGCGCCTGATAGGCCATGGCCGGATAGCTGGCCTCGACCTGGCCCCGCACGACCAGCTGGGCGCCGACATCGCTCTGGGGCTTCAGCAGGACCGGATTCATGTGGACCGTCGGGGGGGTGCGGCAGGCGACGGCCTGAAGCGCCTGGGCGCGACCGATCTCGCCCCGCCGCCCTGTCGCGTCGGGTTCGGTCACGGCGGCGTTGTTGCTCATGTTCTGGGGCTTGAACGGACGCACGACATAGCCGCGATCAGCGAACAGGCGGCACAGGCCCGCCACCAGCACCGACTTGCCCACGTCCGAGCCGCAGCCCTGGATCATCAGGGCCGCCATGCGCGTCCCCCGACGGCGACCGCCGCCCACAGCAGGCCGCAGGCGCGGACATGGATGTCCAGCGCGCGCCTCAGATCGCCGGGCGTCGGCGCCGGGCCCTCGCCGAAGGTCGGACGTTCGGTCATGACCCCGTCATAGGCGACCGGGCCGCCGAGACGAACCCCCAGCGCGCCCGCCATCGCCGCCTCGGGCCAGCCGGCGTTGGGCGAGGCGTGGCGACGGGCGTCGCGGGCCATGACGCGCCAGCCCGCGCTCCGTCCGCCCGCCGCCGCGATCAGCGCCCCGGCCAGACGCGCGGGCGCCAGGTTCATCACATCGTCGGTCCGGGCGGCGGCCCAGCCGAAATCGCGCCAGCGCGGCTCCTTGTGGCCGATCAGGCTGTCGGCGGTGTTGACGGCCTTGTAGGCGTAAAGGCCCGGCAGGCCCGCGACGACCAGCCAGAAGGCGGGGGCGACCACCCCGTCGTTGAAGCTTTCGGCCAGGCTCTCGATGGCGGCGGCGGCCACGCCCGAGGCGTCCAGGGCGTCGGTGTCGCGTCCGACGATCCGGCCCACGGCCAGGCGGGCGGCGTCCAGATCGTCCGCCTCCAGCGCCAAGGCGACGGCGGCGACATGGTCGTGGAGGCTGCGCTGGGCCAGGCCCAGGGTGGCGGCCAGCACCGGCGCCGGGCCGGGCAGGCGCGCGGCGAAAAGGCCGGCCAGGGCGGCGACCCCGGCCGCGGCCGCAACCGTCGCCACGCCCGCGATCCGGCGTTCAGACGGCAAACGATCCGGTCGGTTCAACCGCCGCTCGCCCGCGTCGATCAGGGCGCCCAGGCCGACCACCGGATGCGGCAGGACGCGGTGCAGGGCTTGCGGATAGCCCACGGCCGCCTCGCCGGCCAGGGCCGCCAGGGCCAGCCGGGCGCGGCGCCTAAGCACGGCGGACGACGTCTATCAGCGGCCCGCCGGCGCCCTGGGCCACGGTCGCCTCCACCCCATAGGCCCGGCGCAACACCTGGGGCGTCAGGGCCGTCTCGGGCGGATCGTCGGCCAGCACCCCGCCCTCGGCCAGGACGACGATCCGGTCGGCCAGCCGCAGGGCCAGGCTGAGATCGTGCAATGTCAGGACCACGCCCGCCCCGTCGTCGGCCAGGCGGCGGAACAGGGCGGCGGCGTCGATCTGGTGCGCCGGGTCCAGGCCGGTCAGCGGTTCGTCCGCCAACAGCCATTCGGGCTCGCCGGCCAGGGCGCGGGCGATCAGGACGCGGGCGCGCTCGCCCCCCGACAGGGTGTCGACGATCCGGCGTTCGAAGGCCGAGACGTTGGCGGCGGTCATGGCCCGATCGACGGCGGCGCGGTCGGCCGCCGTCTGGCCGCGCGCGCCGACGAAGGGGGTGCGGCCCAGTTCGACCAGGGTGCGCGCCTCGACCGACCAGGCGATCTCGGGCGTCTGGGGCAGGAAGGCGATGCGGCGGGCGCGGGCGCGCGGCTTCATCGCCGCCAGGGCCTCGCCGTCCAGGGCGACCGCGCCGGACGACGGCGCGCGCAGCCCGGCCAGGCAGGACAGCAGGGTGGACTTGCCCGCGCCATTGGGACCGACGACGGCCGTGACCCGGCCCACGGCGATGTCCAGGGCGACGTCGGACAGGATGCGGGTCGGACCGATGACGACCGACAGGTTCCGGCAGGCCAGGACGCTCATGCGACGGTCCTCCTCAGACGCAGCAACAGGACCAGGAAGAAGGGCGCGCCCACGGCCGCCATGGCGACGCCCAGCTTGACCTCGCCCGCCGCCGGGGTCAGGCGCACCAGGACGTCGCCGGCCAGGACGATGACCGCCCCGCCCAGGGTGCCGGGCACAAGAAGCGCGCCCGGCCGCGCCCCGACCAACGGCCGCAGCAGATGCGGCGTGACCAGGCCGACGAAGCCGATCACGCCCGTCACCGCCACGCTGGCCCCCGCCGCCAGCCCGACGCCCAGGGCCAGGGTCCAGCGGGTCAGCGGCATGGACACGCCCAGCGACCGCGCGCCCGTCTCGCCCAGGGTCAGGGCGTCCAGCGCCCGGCCCAGGGTCAGCAACAGGCCGCAGCCGACGACGATGAAGGGCAGGGCCGTCCTGACCTCCTCGAAGCTGCGGTCGGCCAGCGATCCCATCAGCCAGTCGACGATCTCGTTCACCGCCCAGGGATTGGGCGCCAGCGACAGGGCCAGGGACACGCCCGCGCTGGACAGGATGTTCAGGATCGCCCCGGCCAGGATGAAAGTGACCAGGCTGGAGGCCGAACCGGACAGGGCCATCAACACCCCCACCCCGATCAGGGCGCCGCTGATCGCCGCGACCGGCAGGGCCCACGGCGCCACGGCCGTCACCCCGTAATAGAGGGTCAGCACCGCCCCCAGGGCCGCCATCGCCGACACGCCCAGCACGCCGGGATCGGCCAGGGGGTTGCGCGTATAGCCCTGCAGCACCGCGCCCGACAGGCCCAGAGCCGCGCCGACGGCGACGCCCAGAATCGTGCGCGGCAGACGCAGTTCAAAGACGATGGCCCAGCGCGGGTCGATGTCTGGAGACATCCAGGCGGTCCAGGGCACCCAGACCTTGCCGGCGATCAGGCTGGCCCCCGACAGGATCAGCAGCAGGACGACAAGACCCGCATAGAGAAGGGGTCGGCTGACAGGTTTCATCTTCGGCTCGCCAATGCGTCGTCGCGCGCCCGGGCCAGGGCCGCCGCCGTCTGGATCAGGACCGGGCCGCCGCAGAACAGCAGCCGCTCGGGGAAGGTCGCCCGGTTCATTCCGCCCGCCAGATGCGACAGGGCCGGATGCTCCATCACCCGTTCGGCCCAGCTGGGCGCGCCGGGATAGGGTTCGCCGGACAGGAGGACATCGGGCGGATCGGCGATGACCTGTTCCAGCGGCACGTTCATGGTGCGGCGCAGGCCATAGCGGCCGGCGGCGTTGATCAGGCCCGCGCGGCGCATCATCTCGTCCATCAGGGTGCCGGGGCCGGAGGCGAAGCCGCCGGGCATGAAGACCAGGGCCGACAGGAGCGGAGTTCCGGGCGGCGGGGCGGCGGTGGCCAGGGCCGCCTCGATGCGGCCGACCAGGGTCTCTCCGCGCTCGGGATGCCCGACGGCGGCGGCCATCTCGCGCACCTGGGCCAGGCTTTCGGCGACGGTGTCGGGCACGCCGAACAGGGCGGCGGGAATCTTCAGCCGATCCAGGGCGTTGCGGGTGGCCAGCGACGAATGCCGCCCGGTCAGGACCAGATCGGGGCGAAGGGCGATCACCTCCTCGGCCGTCTCGTAGGTGAAGGGCAGGGTCCGGGCCAGGGGCGCGATGGTCGAGCCGTAGTCCTCGCGCGCATAGTGGCTTAGGGCGGCGATCTGGTCGCGGTCGGCGACCTGCACCAGGATGACATCCAGACAAGGGTTCAGCGACACCACGCGACGTGGCCGCCCCTCCGCATTCGCCGTGGACGGAGGCCGCGCGACCGGCGCAGGCGTGCATCCGGCGGTCATCGCCAGCCCTGCAACCAACAGCCCTCGCCGGTCGATGGTCATCAGAAGTCGATCCCCCGCTGGGCCTTCACCCCCTGGTCGAAGGGATGTTTGACCAGGGTCATCTCCGTGACCAGATCGGCGGCGGCCAGCAGCTCCGGCCTGGCGTTGCGGCCGGTGACGCAGACGTGCTTGCCCTGCGGCCGCGCCGTCAGCCCCGCCACCACCGCATGGATGTCCAGATAGTCGTAACGCAAGGCGATGTTCAGCTCGTCTAGCAGCACCAGGTCCAGCGTCGGATCGGCGATCATCTCCAGCGAAATCGCCCAGGCCGCCTCGGCCGCCGCGATGTCGCGCGCCCGGTCCTGGGTGTCCCAGGTGAAGCCCTCGCCCATGACCTCGTAACGGACTTGGTCGGGGAAGTTGCGGAAGAACTGCCGCTCTCCGGTGATCCACTTGCCCTTGATATATTGCACCACCCCGACCCGCTGGCCCCAGCCCAGGGCGCGCGCGACCATGCCGAAGCCGGCCGTGGACTTGCCCTTGCCGTCGCCGGTGTTGACGATCAGCAGGCCCCGCTCCTCGGTCTTGGAGCGCATCAGCTCGCGCCGTTCGGCCTGAAGCGCCTTCATCGCCTCGGCGTGTTCGGCGTCGGTCTTGGTCTCGTCGGTCATCGCGACATCTCCAGGGCGGTTTCAAGTCGCCGCCAGTCCTTGGCCCCCGGCAGGCCGAAGCGGATCAGGGTCGGGTCGTGATCGAAGGTTCGCACCAGAACCCCCTGCCCCGCCAGCCGCCGCGCGCGCGCCGTCCCGTCCGCGCACCGGGTCAGCCGGAACAGGTCCGCGCCGCCCGCGATCTCGAACCCGTGCGCGGCAAGAAGCCGATCCAGCCGCGCCGCCTCGCGCGCCAGCCGCATCCGCATTCGCGCCGCCCATCCCCCGTCCGCATAGGCGGCGCGCCCCAGGGCGATGGCGTCGGCCCCGACCGGCCAGTCGCCGATGCGGCGCCGGATATCGACCGCCAGCGCAGGCGCGCAGACGACGAAGCCCAGCCGCACGCCCGCCAGGCCGTAGAATTTTCCGAACGAGCGCAGGACGACCGTGCGATCGTCGGCCAGGGCGGCCGCGCTGATCTCCGGCCGCGTCTCCACGAAGGACTCGTCGACGATCAGCCAGCGCCCCTCGGCCGCCGCGACCAGTTCGGCGCCCGGCGTCGCCGCCCCGTCGGGATTGTTGGGATTGACCACCACCAAAACCTCGGCGTCGCTGCGAAACAGGTCGGCGCGCGCCACGGCCTGGACCGTCGCGCCGGCCTGGCGCCAGGCGTCGGCGTGACTGCCGTAGGTGGGCGAGGCGACCGCCGCATGGCGCACGTCAAGGAGATCAGGCAACAGCCGCAACCCCGCCTCGGCCCCCGCCACCGCGACCACCCCCTGGGCCGCCACGCCGAAGGCCGCAGCGGCCGCCGCCTCCAGCGCCGACGTATCCGCCGGGTCCGGCAGAGACGTCAAAGCCGAAAACGCCGGCCGTCCCCGGCGCCATCCGTGGGGATTGATCCCCGTCGACAGGTCGAGCCAGGGCCGGGGCGCAAGCGGATGATCCGCCTGCGCCTGCCCCAGTCGCCCGCCATGCGGAACGGCGCCGGTCATTTCAGCCCTAGAAGCGCGCCCGCACGCCCACGAAGGCGCCGCGACCGGCGACCCCGTAGTTGCGCGTCGTCTCATAGTGTTCGTCGCCGACGTTCTCGACGCGGCCATAGACCTCCAGCGTCGCGTTGATCGGATAGGAGGCGCGCAGATCGACCAGGGTGTAAGGCTCCAGCCGGGTGCTGTTCGACGCATTGTCGAAGCTTTCGCCCGCATACTGCACCGCCACCGTGGTCGACAGGCGGAACGGCCAGACATAGGTCGCCGACAAATTGGCGGCCTCCTCCGGGCGGCGCGCCAGCCGCCGGCCGAAGTTGGCGCCCGGCGTCTCGTTGGTCGCGTCCGTATAGGTGTAGTTGGCCTGAACCTCGACCGGCCCCAGCGACGCCGCCGCCGCCAGTTCGACGCCCTTGGCCTGGGTCTTGGCGGTGTTGTCGTAATAGCCGAACCGGCGCACGCTGTTGACGAAGCACAGCGGCTGGGCCGCCGGCGTCGCCGAGGCGGCGCAGGACACATAGTCGATCTGGTTGGTCGTATCCCGGTCGAAATAGGTCGCCGAAACGATCAGACGGCCATCGAACAGATGCTGTTCGACGCCGGCGTCCCAGGCGTCCGCCTCTTCCGCCGCCAGACCGGTGTTCCCGTATTCGCTGTAGAGCTGATACAGGCTGGGGGCCTTGAAGCCCTGGCCGAAGCTGGCGCGCAGCACGGTCGCGCCCTGGTTCAGCGACCAGGCGACGGCCGCCTGGCCCAGGGTCTTGCCGCCGAACGTATCGTGCTCGTCGCGACGCACGCCGCCGGTCAGGGTCAGGCCGTCGATCACCTCGCCCTGAATTTGCAGATAGGCGCCGTCGATGCCGACCGAGGCCCGCGCCGGCGTGGGATCGGGCGCGAAGGCCGAGGGCGAGGCCGAACGGAATTCGCTGTCCTCGTGCTCGGCGCCGAAGGTGGCGACCCAGCCCTGGCGGATGTCGAACACGCCCTGGTATTCATAGCGCTCGTTCTTCCCCTGGGCGTCGAAGGTCAGGGTCGTGACCGCCTGGTCCGGGTTGAAGTTCTGGCGGTCGGTCCGGGTGTAGGCGTAGCCGATCCGGTTCGACAGGCGGTTGTCCAGCAGGCCAAAGTTCAGGCCCGCATAGGCGACCAGATCCTTGGTCTCGGCGTATTCGCGCGTGTCGCCGAACGCATAGGTCGGCGCCGGAAAGCCGTCGATATCCACCCGGCCGTCCGAATAGACCGAACGCAGGTCCAGCGACAGGTCCTGGGCCAGCTTCAGATTCAGGCTGCCGCTGAGGCCGGTGTTCTCATAGCCGTCGTCCTCGGTCCCGCGCGCGAAGGTCGAGAAGCCGTCGGTGGCGAAGTGCGACGCCGCCAGGCGCCAGACCGCGCGTTCGCCCGCCCCGCCGACGCCGCCGCGCAGATATCGCGTGCCGCGCTCTCCGGCCTCGGCGTCCAGCGAGGCTTCCAGCGGACGCCTGGGCCGGGCCGTCTGGATGTTGACCACGCCGCCGATGGCCTGGCTGCCCCACAGGGTCGACTGGGCCCCGCGCAGCACCTCGATCCGGGCGATGTCGCCGACCAGAAGGTTGCCGGCGTTGTAGCCGCCGCCGGTCGAGGACGGGTCGTTCAGCTTGACGCCGTCGATGACGACCACCGTCTGGTCGGTCTCGGCGCCGCGAATGCGCAGCGAGGTCGCGGCGCCCACGCCGCCGTTGCGCGACAGGGTGACGCCCGGCGTGCGGACCAGCAGGTCGGCGACCGCGACCGCCTGGCTGTCCTGGATGTCGGCGGTGGTCAGCACCGTGACCGACTGGCCGACGCGATCGGCGGCTTGCGCCGAACGGTTGGCGGTGACGACCACGTCGCCCAGCAGGTCCGGATCGGTCTGATCCGTCGCCGCCGCGGCGATCTCGGGCGTTTCGGCAAGCGCGCCGTTGGCGCTCAGCAACAGCGCGGCCGCGGCGGCGCTCAGATGAAGTTCGGGTCTCATGCGGGTCCTATCCCTTGCTCGACAACGAGCCGGCCGCACGACGCCGCGACGGGACATGGACGCGCCCCGTCACGACCGCGCGCGAGCGCGGCCCAACAGACGTCGTCATTCGGGATATTCCCCGTTCCGCCCGGCACACCACGTCCGCGCGAAGGACGACCGCGACGGGCAGGTCTCCTGGCTCGCGGGTCTACGCCGGTGCGCACCGCCTTCCCAGATCCTCCGGCTTTCGCCTTGTGGGCCCAGTGGCTAATGGTGCGCGGGCTCGCCGCTTACAGTTGCGTGGGCAGCCCAGGTTTCACACCTGAGTTCCCTTTTCATCCCCATCGCTGGGGAACCTGTCGCGCTGCGGGCCATAAGCCATCGCGACGCTTCAGGCAACGGAGTGATTGGAATGGCGACGCTGGTTCTGGGCGGGGCGCGATCCGGCAAGACGACCTACGCCCTGGCGCGGGCCGAGGCCCTGGCGGCCCAAACGGGCGGACGGAGGGTCATGATCGCCACGGCCGAGGCCTTCGACGACGAGATGCGCGCGCGGATCAGCCGTCACCAGGCCGAGCGCAGCTCCGCCTGGGCCACGCGCGAGGCGCCGCACGACCTGATCGCGGCGATCGCCGCCCTGGCGCCCGACCAGGTGGCGGTGGTCGATTGCCTGACCCTCTGGCTCAGCAATCTGATGGCCGGCGGAAAGGACGTCGACCAGGAGACCGACCGGCTGTGCGCCGCCGTCGCCGCCTGCCCCGCCCCGCTTTTCCTGGTGTCCAACGAGGTCGGCTGGGGCGTCGTGCCCGACAACGCCCTGGCCCGCGCCTTCCGCGACCACGCCGGCCGCCTCCACCAACGCCTTGCCGCCCATGCCGACGAAGCCGTCCTCATCGTCGCTGGCCTGCCGCTCGCGCTGAAACCCGGCCCGCGCTGACGACGCGTCCGGCGGACAGGAAACTTAAACCTTCAGGGAAAGTGTCGGACATCACATAAGGCTGGACTGCGGGATTAAGCCAATCAATCACTTAGGCGCGCCGACGTCAGATGAGCTGGACCTGAACGGTCACGGAAGGCTGGACTAACCGACGACTTCGCCACATATCATTGGACTCCGCGAGGCTATCGGATTTCCTTTCGCCAGTTCCGGTCGAAGACGGGAGCGTCGATGATGTCCTCGAGCCTTTCAGGCGACTTCCAGATCCAGCCCTCTTCGCCGAATACCCCCGGCAGCGGCCGCAGGCCCAGATGGCGCTCGTAGTATCGGATCATGGCGCGACGCCTCCTCTCGAAAGCAGACCTTTCCGGTGCGTCGTCCGGCAGCTTGCCTTCGTATTCAAGCGGATAGGCTTTCGCGATGATGATCGCGGTTTGTCGTCTCACTCGCCGAAAAAGCTCACGGACGACAGGAATCCAAACTCCAGATGTCCGTTGTCCAGGCTCCACCCAGAGACGGTTCAATTCCAGAACCGAACCGTAGCACGCGACATCGAACGGGAAATCGGGCCATGCGGATAGCAGGACTTCTGAAAGCTCGTGAGTCTCACGGCTGTAGGCATCCATCGCCTCCCAGAACCAACCGATAGAGATTTGCGGGATATCGTATTCGACGATCTTCACGCCCCCGATCACTTCACCGTCTCGTTCGATGGAGGCGGACGTGAACCTGTGGCGAAGGCGAGAGACATCCTCGTCTTCCTCCGAAAAATCATCAAGGATATGCCACCTGCTACGGCCAAATCGGGCCTGATAGCCTGGCGCGGGATCAGGCAACTTCTGAGATAACCGGACTTCTGGCTCTCCAGGACCGAACAAGCTTACTGAACCCGGCAGGCGTCTTATTCTCATTTGAGAGGTCAAAGGGCGCCCGTGGGTTCAAGTGCGCGATGCGGGAGCAGGGTAATCCAGCGCCCCATCAATACGCGCGATGGCTGCGGCTCTCGCTTCCGCCTTGGTTCTCGCATCGCCGCGTCCCAGGGGCGTGACTTGATCGGAGCTGAAAGCCATCCAGGTAAAAGCCGGGACGTCTGGGGCGAATATCGTAGTAGCGATCACGATGGGTTGGCATCAAAAACGCCTACCATCAGATCGGAACAATACAAGAACAAAATTCGGCACGATCAATCCTCCCATGTCGGGGTCAGGTCGCGCGGCAGGCCCCGTGCGAACCGTCGCGCGCGATCGCGGCCGCCAGTTCGGACCTGCGGAATTGGTCGGCGGAGGGGCTGCGTCCCTTCAGGCGAATGAGAGGCTGGATACTGCGGCGGAAGCAAAATTCGTCAAAGCCAGCCAGCGACAGGTTCACCAACCTTGCCGCCTCTCTCCTCGAGATGAGATCGTCCAGCACATCCTTCAATTGCGAGACGGCGGTGCGATCGAAGCAGTGCGACTGAGCTCGGCGCGAGCTGGCGTCCGTAAGGCCGAGCCTGACCGCTATGGTGCGTAACGAACTGTGGGAGATGTGGAGTTCAGCCGCGAGTTCATGGAGGCCCTTGAGCCCGGCTTTCCGTCTGAGCTCCGCGCCGCCTTTACGCGAGAAGATGCCTTTCGCCGCAGCCAGTTCTGCCAGCAGGTCTTTTAGGCGCGAAGATACCGGATTCGGTTCAAGCGTGTTTATGGCTTCCCTGATCCAGCCCCAGTAGGTGTAGAAGGTGAAGTTCATTCGACCTGGAACGGGCTTCACCGTAGAGCCAGAAGCGTAACCTTCCAGGCACTTGGCTTCGGCGCCACGCGCCAGGATATCGAAGCCGGTGGCCACGGCTTCGCGGAACGATCCGGAATGCTTCTTCTGCCGCTGCGGGGCGGACCGCGACCATCCTCGAAGATGAGCGTACTGCTGATCGACGCGTGCCTGCTCGGCCGCGATGATGGCGATGTGCCGTTGGCAGGCGGACATGATGCTTGCCTGCATACCGTCGTATTTTGCCCGCGCCGCTTGGCGGAGTTTCTGCAACTCCCGACGGGAGGCCTCCTTCCGCTCCTTGCCGGCTGTGATGATTTCGACCTCGTTCATCGCTTTGATCCTTTCGTTGGCAGCCTCCGTGGCTTGATGATTGAGAAATATTCGGAATGGAAAAGATTGTCAATGGTCATTCCGAATTTTTCTGCTAAAAGCATTTCATGGCTACAGCAGGTGAAATGATCAGCGTCGTCGCAGGCGCGATCGCGCGGCCCCAGGCGACCGTGACGTCCTACTATGGCGTGCTACGAAAGGGCGGCCTGATATCCACCACCGGGCGTGGGAGAAGCGCTCAGCACCTTTCCTCGCTGGATGTCGCCCGCATCCTTATCGTGATGCTGTCGGCGGACTCATTGCAGGAAGGCGAAGCCGTCACCCGCCTTGTCGGACAGCTAAGACACGATCGAAGCGACGAAGAGTTCAACTCTATCTGCGATCTTAAGTTTGAGGGTGCGCTTGCCAGGCTCATCGATTTCAAGACTGCTCGCCTTCATGGCAGGCCCACGAATGATGAAGGACACCTTGGCGATCTGAACTCCGACGACATTCAGGTGCGCGTCACCGCCACCCACATGACCGCCGAGATCATCGTTGCGGGCGAGACGACGCAATTCGTCGATTTGAGCGGCGCCAATCCTCCTGTCACCTATCCAGACGATTGGGAGGAGGTGTCGATAGAAGACCGCCTCATCCTAAGGGCGATGATGGAGGGCATGTCGGTCACGCGTGAGATCGATCAGGTGGTGATCTCCAGAGTCGTTGCGGCGATGCCTTAGCGAGGAATGTCAGGGCATCTTCGTGCGAGGGCAATCTGCGGCGAGTGACTGTTTCGCTGTGGCTCCGGGCCGTCGATCTGACGATCCCGCGCCGCCAACCCGGTTAAGCCGCATAGATCGTAGTCTGCGCCGTTCCAGCCCGTCGTCCTCCAAGCGTTGAGAGCGAACAGGATGGCCTATGCGATGTCTGGGCGTCCGAGCGGATGGCCCGCGCGCTATCATCAGACCATCACCCTAACGTCGTGATCCGTCGCTATTCGGCGCAGCAGGCCATTTGAATCGCGCGCTTTCGATGTCATCACAGGATTCCTCGGAAGCGACCCCGTCGCAGCGGCCGCTGACCGAACAGGTCGGCCTCGAACGCGCGCGCTGGTTCGACCGGAACATCCTGCCGCACGAGGCGGATCTGCGCGCCTGGCTGCGTCGGCGGCGTCTTGAATCCAGCGATATCGAGGACGTTATCCAGGAAACCTACGCTCTCCTGGCGTCGCGAGCGCGGCTGGACGATCTGATCCATCCCAAGGCCTATATGTTCAGGGTGGCCCATTCGCGCGCCGAGCACAGACCAACTGTCTCTGTCCGTGGCGGCGGGTCCGTTCGGTTCCTTCCCTTTGCAAGGTGGCGTCACCTACAGCAGAAACGAAGCCGTCGATGGTGTCGGTGCCCTGCCGGAGCCGACGCCCGAGATTGAGGCCGCCTTTCCAGAGCGGTTCCAACGCGATTCCGACGGCCGCCTCGTCAGCATCGACCAGCGCCCCATCAACCATGCGTCCACACTTGCCGAAACCCTCAACGCGAACCTCGGCGCCACCTTGCAATTCGGGCAAGGCGACAGGAGCCAGAGATCGACTCTTCGACTGCGCTTGAACCATAGCTGGAATCTCAGCAACGCCTCGACCATTCATAGCGGCCTGCCGTCGATGGACCGTCTGGCGGGCGACGGCGGCGGTATGTCGCGACGCAGGGCGGGCCTAGCGGTGGACCTGAGCCGCGGTGCCTGGGGCGTGAATGCGGCGGCGAACTGGCGGGATGGCTACCGCACCAGCCGAACGATCGGGCAGGATGGCCCAGATGACCTGCGCTTGGACGCGTTCAGCACCGTCGATCTGAAATTCAGCTATCAGTTCGCAGGACCGTCTCCAGAGGGGGGAGGTCGGGCGCGGCGGGGAACGGCCCTCCAACTCGAGTTCGCCATCGCCAATCTCTTCGATACGCGACCCAGCGCCCGCCTCGGCGATGGCCGGCCCGCGCCCGGCTATGGCCGCGACGACCAGGATCCGGTGGGACGCACCATCCTCCTCAGCCTGAAGCGGCGTTTCTAACCTCAGGGAGGGTTCACCATTCGTCATTTCATCGAGAGCCCATGTCGGCGCCATGGTGGCGTCTACCGGTGGACATCTCGCGTCCTGGGCTTGTCTCGACAAGCTGGACGATTGCGGTTGTCGCAATCCCGACTTCTGACTGGGGCTCATGACCAGCCTGCCCCATTCGACGACACGCTGGCTGGCGATCCACGCCTTGCCGAATGAGCCGGCCCTGCGCAGATGGCTTGGCTCGCGTTCGGTCGCGGGGCTCGATATCGACGACATCATCCAGGACACCTACGCCGCCCTAGCGCGGCGGGATGACCTGGACCAGATTCGCAACCCGCGCGCCTATATGTTTCGGGTCGCCTATACGTTGATCCTCAACGAAGTTCGTCGGGCCAAGGTGGTGTCGATAGACGCCTATGGCGATCTGGCGCGCCTGGAGATCGCCGGTGACGCGCCCTCGCCCGAACAGGCGACCGTCGATCGCGATGAACTGCGAAATCTGGCCCGTTTCATCGACGAACTGCCGCCACAACCGCGCCGTGTTTTCACCCTGCGACGTGTGCGGGGCCTGTCGCAGCGCGAAGTGGCACGGGAGATGGGATTGTCGGAAAATACCGTCGAGAAATACATGACCCAGGCTTTACGTCGGCTCTCTGATCATTTCGGACGTGACGGAAAGGGGTCGTCTCGCGCATCTAACGAACATGGAGAAGGAACGAATCGGCTTGGCGACGGAAAGGGAGAGCAGTCTGGCGATTGAGGCGGAGGCCGCCCAGTGGGTGGCGCGCTCCGATCGCGGGCCGTTATCGGCCCCTGACCAGGCTCGTCTCGATGAATGGTTGGCGGGGGATTCGCGGCGCCTGGGCGCCTATGCCCGCCTTAGCGCCCTGTTCTGGCGCACGGAACGGGGCGAGGTGCTGGCCTATGACGACACCGCCGCTGCTGGCCGCCGGACCTGGGCGGTTCGACTGGTGGAAAAGACAAGATCCGGGATGGATCGACGCCGGTTGTTGATGGGGGGCGGCATGGCCGCCGCCGCTACGGCGACCGTGGGCGGACTGGCCTTGTGGGGCGGCTCGGGCGGCACAGCCTATGCGACCACCCTGGGAGAGGTCCGGCGCATCCCCTTGGGCGAGCGTGTGACTGCCACCCTCAATACCGACACCGCCTTGCGGTCGAAACGCGCCGGCCAGATCGAACTGATGAAGGGCGAGGCCCTCTTCGAGGTCGGCGCAGAGGACGCGCTTCCCTTCCGCCTGAACATCCGGGATGTCGATGTTCAGACTGGCGGCGCCGTCTTCGCCGTGCGTCGCTTCGCGGATGGCGGTCTTGGCCTGTGGGTGCGCCAGGGGATGCTGCGTCTGGATCATCGGAAGAAGAAGTTCGCGCCGACCCGGGTCAGCGAAGGGTTTTCGGTCCGCCTGGCCGGAGCGTTGGATGCGTCCCTTGAAGTCAGCCCGATCACCCCTGAGGCCATGGGCCGCATACTGGCCTGGCGCGAGGGTGAACTGGCCTTCGCCGACGACACACTGGCCTTCGCCGCCGCCGAATTCGCTCGCTATGGCGGCCCCCCCATAGTCATCGCGGACCCGCAACTCGGCCGCAGCGCCATCAGCGGATGGTTTCCCGCGCGCGATCCGGCGGCTTTCGCCACGGCGGCGGCGACGGTGTTCGACGCTACGGTGAGGATCGAGTCCGACCGTATCGTTCTGGACTCCAGATAGGTTCGCTCGAAGCTGTCGCGGCGGCGTCTCGTGAAGTTTGTGCGACAGCCCCCCGGGAAAATGCGGCGCTGTGCATCTGCCTCCTTGAGGGGAGGGCGCAGAGCGATCCCCGGCATTTAACGGGGAGCTATCGTGTCCAAAAATTCCTATCGCCGCTTTCTGGCGACAAGCGCGGCCGTCATCGCATTGGCTGGCGCCGGCCATGCGGCGGCCCAGCAACGCAACTTCAATCTGCCGGCTCAGTCTGCGGTGAACGCCATTCCCGAGTTCGGTCGCCAGTCGGGCGTGGCCATCATCGCCCCTGCTGAAGCGCTGCGCGGCGTGAACACCCCGGCGTTGCACGGCGAACATGACGTCCGCAGCGGTCTGCGCCGTCTCATCGCCGGGTCGAATCTGGAGGTCGCCAGCGACACCGGGTCCATGATCACCCTGCGCGTGGCTCGACAGGCCCCGGCACGCCCGCGCGCCAATGCAGCCTCGGTTCAGGATGCACCGGTGACGCCGCGCCGTCGCCCGACCGCACCGCCTCCTCAGGCGGCTCCCGTCGGTCCGCAGGTTTCCACGGTCGAGGACATCGTCGTCACCGCGCGTCGGCGCGAAGAGCGGATCATCGACGTGCCCATCGCGGTTTCGGCCTTCAGCGAGGAGCGGCTGGAGACCCTGCGCATCGATGGGGGTTCGGAGCTTCTGCGCGCCATTCCGAACGTCAACTTCTCTAAGGACAATTTTACCGGCTACAATTTCTCCATCCGCGGCATCGGGGTGAAGGCCCTATCGGTCACCGCCGATCCGGGCGTGGCGGTGTCGTTCAACAACACCGCCCTGCTTCGGAACAGGTTGTTCGAGCAGGAATATTTCGATGTTTCACGGCTGGAGGTGCTGCGCGGGCCGCAGGGCACCCTCTATGGCCGCAACGCCACGGCGGGCGTGGTCAACATGCTGCCCAACCTGCCGGAACTGGGTGAGTTCGACGGCGAGATGCAGTTGGAGGTGGGCAACCACGACACCCGCCGTGGGCGGGGTTTCGTCAACATCCCGATCGGCGACACCCTGGCGGTGCGCGTCGCTGGCGCCTTCACCCAGCGGGACGGCTTCGACTACAACACCGTCACCGAGCAGAATGTTAATGGTCGCGACCTGTGGGCGACGCGGCTGGGCGTGTTGTGGGAGCCGAACGCACGGTTCCGCGCCAACCTTCTGTGGGAGCATTTCTCGGAGGACGATAATCGTGCGCGCACGGGCAAGCAACTGTGCACGCGCGGCGAGGCGCCGACCAGTTTCGAATGGACAGACGCCTCGGGCGCCACAAAAACCGCGTCGAATCTTCCTTACTGGACCCGCACTAGCATAACGCCAGGCTGTCAGCCTGGCAGCCTCTACTCTGATGATGCTTTCGGCGCGCCTAACGGAACGGGCTTCCCGATTGTCACAGGCTTGATCCTGGCCACTCCCTACAGGGACGGATCGTCACTGCCTGGCATTCCCTGCCGGACGGCGCCTGCTGGGACGCAATGCTATGGCAACTACACGGGACCCCGCGGCGCCTGGGGCGGTTATCTGTTCCAGACTGAAATTGATCCCTTCTCACCGAACTCGGGCCGCCAATCCTCGACGGATCTGCGCGAGATCGAAACCTTCTACGACCCGACGTTCCAAGCGGAGAACGACGTCTTCCAATTGAATATGGAGTTGGATCTGACGCCGAATCTGACGCTGCACTCCCAGACGCTCCATATGGAGGACCGTTATTACGGGTCTCAGGACTACTTCCGCCTGAACCCCGTGGGCGGCCTCATCGCCTGCGCTGACATCCGGCAAGTGGATGTCGCGTTCGAGGGCTATCTGGGAGGTTGTTCTGCTGACCGACCGACCGATCGTAACGAGATGGCCTATTGGGGCGGCGGCAGCTTTATCGATCCGCAACTGGGGGAACTGGATCGCCTGGTGGCGGTGGACCTGAGCCGGTCCGAGAGCCGTCAGTTTTCCCAGGAGTTCCGTCTGCAATCCGCCTTTGATGGGCCGATCAATTTCAATCTTGGCGCCAACTATCTGAAATTTGAGACGAACGAAGACTACTATATCTTCTCCAACGCCTTCACCATCGCGGCCCTCGGACAGAACAGCGCAGAAGGTCTTAAGGGCGATTGCACGCCGGCTACGCCGGCCGCCAATCCTGACCCTAACGCTTGCACCTACATTGACCCCAATCCGATCGACCAAATCGACGGCGAGGGCCACAACTACTATCGCAACATCAATATCGCCGAGACGGAATCTTGGGCGGTGTTCGGCGAGGGTTATTTCATCCTAGGTCCCGATCTGCGCCTGACGACGGGCCTGCGCTACACCGATGACAAGAAGACCATCACTCCGGTGCCGACTCAGCTGCTGAACTCGTCTGGTGCATTCAGCGGCGCCGATCTGGGCCGGGGTCATCCGGCCCTGCCGGATGTGACCTATCACTGGCGCGAATGGACCGGCCGCCTGGCCATCGACTGGAAGCCCGATCTGTCCTTCACCGACGACACCCTGGTCTATGCCTCCTATTCGCGCGGCTACAAGGGCGGTGGCGGCAACCCCAGCGGCCCGGCCAACGGGTTCGACACCAACTATGTCCAATTGGATCCCGCCTTCGACGCGGAATTCGTCGACGCCTTCGAGATGGGGGTCAAGAACAGCCTGATGGACGGCCGTCTGATGCTGTCTGGCTCGGCCTTCTTCTACGACTATCAGGACTATCAGGTCGCCCAGGTTATCGACCGCACCCTGCACAACGAGAATTTCGACGCCCGCATCTGGGGTGTGGAGTTCGAGACCGCCTGGGCGCCCACCCGCAACTTCCGCATCGACGCCACGCTGGGCCTGCTGCGCACCGAGATCGCCGATGGCGAAACCTCCATCGACGTGATGAACCGCACACAAGGAAATGAAGACTGGCTGGTGCTGCGGCCCTGGCCCACCAATCCCAACACCTGCATCGTTCCGAAGAGCATCTACGGTAAAAACAGTAACGCGAACACAGCCTTCATCAAGGTGCTTTGTCCAGGTCCCAATATCCTAGGGCTGACGCCGGACAGGTTCGGATACGACTGGAACAACGCCCCTAACCAGGGCCGGGGCTTCGACGCCGACCTGTCGGGCAACGAACTGCCCAACGCGCCGAAGATGACGTTCAACGTCGGCGCCCAGTACCGGTTCGAACTGCCGCAGGGCTGGGATGTCACCGTGCGCGGCGACTACTATCGTCAGTCCGACAGTTGGATGCGGGTCTACAACCTCGCGCCTTACGATCGGCTGGAAGGCTGGGGCAACGCTAATCTGTCCATGACCGTCGCCAACCCCGACGGGACCCTGACGGCCCAGCTCTATGTGAAGAACCTGTTCGACGACGCCCCCATCACCGACGGCTTCACCGGGCCGGACGAGATCGGCAACACGACCAACGTCTTCACGCTGGACCCGCGCATCATCGGTCTGTCGGTGCGCAAGAGCTTCTGACCTCCCCGAGCCTGGGATGGCGCGGCCTGAGTTCGAGGACTCCGGGTCGCGCCGTCCCGTTCTTTCCTCTGACGGAGACCTTCCATGATCCGATCTTCCATTGTGTTCGCGGCCATGGCCGTCGTGCTTCCAGTGGCCGCCTGCGCCTCGGCCCAGGAAGCTCCGGCGGCGGCCGATTCTCGGTCGGCGGCTTCCGCTCCGGTTGCGGCCCATACGCTGGACACGCCGATCGAGCGGCTGGTCGCCGATCCGGCGGCCAAGACCGTGCTGGACCGAGAGCTTCCGGGCCTGACCACCCACGCCCGCTATGACCAGTTCAAGGGCATGAGCCTGAAGGCCCTCAAGCCCTTCTCCGGCGGCCTGATCACCGACGAACGCCTGGCCGCCGTCGAGGCGGGCCTGCGCGCCCTGGCTTCAGAACGTTGACCTGATCCTCCCGCCCCCATAGGCCCATGTTCCGTCGTCTCACGACGCTCGCCGCCCTGCTTGGCGCGGCGAGCCTGAGCGCCTGCGCGACAGGCGCCGACATGACCCCCGTCAACGCCCCGCGCGCGGCGGCGGCCGTGACCGCTGTCCCCGCCGGGGTTCCGGTTCCGGCGGACCGGGGGCTGGAGGGCGAGGTGGTCGCGCTGGCCTTCTCGGGCGGCGGGGCGCGGGCGGCGGCGTTTTCCTATGGCGTGCTGCTGGAGCTGAGGGACCGGCGCCGCCCCGACGGGGTGCGCTGGATCGACCGGCTGGCCTTCGTCACCAGCGTGTCGGGCGGGTCGCTGACCGCCGCCTGGTTCGGCCTGCACGGTCCCGACGGCCTGGACGGCTTCAGGCCCGCCCTCCTGGACAAGGACTGGCACGGCGACATCCATTCCAGCCTGGCCTGGCCGACCAACTGGGCCCGCCTGGCCCAGGGCGGCGTCAACGGGCGCGACCGCATCGCCGACTGGCTGGACCGCGAAGTCTATCACGGCGCACGGCTCAGCGACCTCACCGGGCCGCCCGTGCTGCTGAACGCGGTCGAACTGATGACCGGAACGCCCTTCGTCTTCGCCGAGCCATGGATGGACGCCCTGTGCAGCGACCTGGGCGAGGTGCGGGTCGCCGACGCCGTCGCCGCCTCGGCCGCCTATCCGTTCGGCATGCGGCCCGTGGTGCTGGGCGCCCATGGCGAGACCTGCGACCGGCCCCTGCCGGACTGGGTGAATGAAGCCGCCGCAGAGCGCAACGGGCCGGTGGTGGTGCGCGACACCGCCCGCGCCTTCCAGATGTTCCGCGACCCCGAGCGCCTGGCCTATGTCCACCTGCTGGACGGCGGGATCGTCGACAACTACGGCCTGTCGGGGATCGCGGTGATCCAGCGCGCCTCGGGCCTGCCGTACGGTCCGCTGATGGGACCGGGTGATGCGGTCGGCATCCGCCGCCTGCGGGTGATCGTGGTCAACGCCGAACGCGGCGCCGAGCGACCCTGGGGCCAGGCGCCGGACGGACCCGACGGCGTCCAGGTGCTGGGCACCGTCGCCGACCACTTCGTCGACGGGATCAAGCGCAACGCCTATGACGCCCTGTTGGGCCATCTGGAGCGGTGGGAGCGCGACACCATCGCCTGGCGCTGCGCGCTCACGCCCGAAGACGCCGCCGCCCTGGGCGCCTCCGAAGGCTGGGACTGCGCCGACCTCGACTACACGCTGGAGGTCATCGCCTTCGCCGACCTCTCGCCCGAACGCGCCCAGCCCCTCCTCGCCATCCCCACTCGCCTCAGCCTCCCCGCCCAACAGGTCGACCTCGCCATTCAGGCCGGGAGAGACCTCGTCGCAGGCAGGCTCAGGTGAGGGCGCGGGCGGGTCTGCGCCGTCGCTTTTCTTGGCCGCATCAAAAATTCACGCGCCTGACATGGGGATCGGCATCGCTCGTTCGTCTTGTTTGATGAGGACTGTCGTGAAAGGCCCCGCCATGTTCCGTATCGCTCTTTCCCTGCTGGCGACCCTGATGCTCGCCGCGCCCGTACAGGCGCAAGCGTCCGCCGGAACGTCGCAGGCTCAAGGTCGGGATCAGGCCCGCACGCCCGCCTTCACCCTGGACACTCCCATCGAGCGGCTGGTCGCCGATCCGCGCGCCCGCGCCGTGCTAAACCGCGAACTGCCCGGCCTGACGACCCATGATCGCTACGACCAGTTCAAGGGCATGAGCCTGAAGGCCCTCAAACCCTTCTCCGGCGGCCTGATCACCGATGCGCGTCTCGAAGCCGTGCGGCGCGGCCTGGCCGAACTCTAAGGCAGCGGCGAACCGAGCATGGCCGACGGCTCCGCCTGTCCAGGATTCGCCCCCGTCGAACGCGTGCTGACTGGGGATGCGGCGTCACGCCGATTGACCGACAGGGCCGTCCGCCTGTTCCTGGACGCCCTGCCGCATCGCGTGAAGTTTCCTGAGGCGGCCAGGGCCCTGGGCGTCACGGCGCGCGACCTTGAGGCGGCCTTCGGTCGGCAGGCCCTGCATCCCCGCCATCATCTGCGCAAGGCGCGCTTGGCGCAGTTGCACGCCGATCTGCGCGCCGCGAGGCATCCCACGGTTGCTCAGGCCCTGATGCGCTGGGGGTTCCCCTCCGCCAGCGAGGATGCCTTACGGGATTACCTGACACGTTACAGATGTACACCTCAGGCCACTCTGGACGAGGCTCGGCGTGTGGTCTCGGGATTACCGGGCAGCCAAAAATCTTGACAAAATTCAATGACCATGGTAGGTAGAAAACATCCGCAGGGGCTGCGGACAATCCCTACAATAGGTCGTCATGGCGATGCGCGTCTGCGCGTCGGATTTCCCACATGGATCAGTTTCCTTCCCCCGTCCGCCTCGGCGCAGGACCGATCTGGCCGCGCCTGCATCTTGTTGGGCCGTTCCGCGCGGAATTGCGTCCCACGCCTTTCGCCGTTCGCCAGAATCCTCCGGATCGCCTCCTGGCGGGCTTGCTCACCGAAGGCGCGAGCCTGACCGGAACGGCCTATGTGGAATCCCCGCACACGGCTCTGGAGCGTCGACCGGTCAGGCTGAGCCGCACCGGCCGGCAGACGCTGATTATCCCTCATGCGTTCGCCTTCCGGCTGCCCGGCAGCGGCCTGGTGGAACAACTTGGCTTGTTCGACGAAGACGGCCGCCTGCTGTTCTTCGGAAACCTTAGAAGTCCTCGCCAGGCGGTCGAACGGCCTGAGACTTTCGATTTCCCGGAAGGCGCGGTTACACTCCTGCACGAGCGTGTGACGACGCATTAGGCAAGCTGATGGATGGCGGTCAGCATCCACGGGGAAGAGCAGGGATCCATTTCAGTGTACGATCGCGTCTGCTTCTGGCGCGCGGACGAACCACTCGGCAAATCGACCCTGCGGAACTCGCATTTGTTGAGACGATCGAAGGGCGTCTCGCGGGAAGGCGTTGAACCCTCGCCCGGATGGCTAAAGTTCTGGTTCTCGGATTGTCGCGAATAGCCGCTCTTGGCGCTAACCGATGGCGCCTTCCCGCCAGAACGGGCTTCAGGTCCAATTTTCTCTGTCGGAGTCCAACCTTATGTGTCGTCCGACAGAAAGTGGCGCACCCGGAGCGATTCGAACGCCCGACCCTCAGATTCGTAGTCTGATGCTCTATCCAGCTGAGCTACGGGTGCGGCTGCCTTGCGGCGAGGGCGGGTCTTTAGCGGGTGGATGGGTCGGACGCAAGCGGGGGAATGCAGTTTCTGAGGATCGGGAGGTTGGCGCGGAGCCGCGGACAGCTTAGGCGTTGAGGCGACGCCTCTGTTCGACCCATTCTTCCCGTTTCGGATATCCTCATGCGCCCTCTTCGCCGCCGGCTGGCCGCCCTGCTCGTTCCCGTCGTCCTGGCCGGATGCCAGACGGGGGCGCCGACGGGCGGGGCGCGGCCGGTCGCGACGATCGAGACAGGCGCGTTCGCCGATGCGGCGACGCGGACGGCGGCGCGGGGGCCGTTCGTGGCGGCGGCCAATCCGGTGGCGGTCGAGGCGGGGATGGCGGTGCTGCGGCGCGGGGGATCGGCGGTGGATGCGGCGGTGGCCATCCAGGCCGTGCTGGGTCTGGTGGAGCCGCAATCGTCGGGCCTGGGGGGCGGCGCCTTCATGATGGCCTATGACGCCGAAACGGGGGCGGCCACGGCCTATGACGGGCGCGAGACCGCACCGGCTTCTGCGACGCCCGAACTGTTCTACGAGGACGGCGAGCCCCTGCCTTTCATCGACGCGGTTCTGTCCGGGCGCTCGACCGGCGCGCCGGGGGCGGTGGCCATGCTGGCGATGGCGCAGAAGGATCACGGCAAGCTGGCCTGGCGCGACCTGTTCGGCGACGCCGAACGGCTGGCGCGCGACGGCTTCACGGTCAGCCCCCGTCTGTCCGCCATGATCAACGGGAACAGCCCCCAGGCCAGGACCCGATGGGCGAGCGCCTATTTCACCCGGCCGGACGGGCGGCGATACCAGGCCGGGGACACGCTGAAGAACCCCGCCTACGCCGAGACGGTGGCGCGGCTGGCGGCGGAGGGGCCGGGGGCGATCTATGGCGGGCCCATCGGGCGCGAGATCGCGGCGGCCGTGCGCGAGGGACCGCGGCCGGGCGGCCTGAGCGAGGCCGACATCGCCGCCTATCGCCCCTTGCGCCGGGACGCCCTGTGCCGACCCTATCAGGTCTATGTGGTCTGCGTGCCGCCGCCGCCGTCCAGCGGCCTGGCCCTGCTGCAGTTCCTGGGCATGGCCGAGAAGACGCCGGACCTGGACAAGGGCGCCCAGAGCCCCGAGGCCTGGGTGGCGTTCGGGCGGCTGCAGCGGCTGATGTATGCGGACCGCGACCGCTATGTCGGCGACAACGACTTCGTCGGCGTGCCGATCGCGGGGCTGCTGGACCCCGACTATATCGCCAGGCGCGCGGCCCTGGCACCCCAGGTGAACGGGCCTGTCCCAGCGGGCGCGCCCACGGGTTCGCCGCCGCGCGGCGTGGACCAAACCGCCGAGCCCGGCGGCACCACCCATTTCGTCGTCGTCGACGCCTGGGGCGACGCCGTCAGCATGACCACGACGGTCGAGAGCCTCTTCGGCAATGGGCGGATGGTCGGCGGCTTCTTCCTGAACAACCAGCTGACCGACTTCTCCTTCACCCCGCAGGAAGACGGCCATCCGGCGGCCAATGCGGTGGCGGCTGGCAAGCGCCCCCGGTCGTCGATGACGCCGGTGCTGATCCTCGACCGGGAGGGGAGACTGGTCGGGGCGGTCGGCTCGCCCGGCGGCTCGAGCATCCTGGCCTATGTGGCCAAGGCCCTGGTGGGGACGCTGGAGTGGAACCTGTCGATGCAGGAGGCCGTCGCCCTGCCCAATCTGGTCGTGCGGGGCGCCATGGTGGGCGCGGACACCGAGATGATCTCGCCGGCGATCCGGCAGGCCCTGGGCGCGGCGGGCATGCCGCTGCGGCCCAATGCGACCGAGACGTCGGGCCTGCACGGGGCGATCTGGCGCGACGGCCGCTGGGATGCGGGGGCCGATCCTCGCCGCGAGGGCGTGGCGGTCTCGGAGGTCCGCTAAGCTTCTAGCGGCCGGGGCGGATCGACAGCTGGAAGGCCAACAAACCCTCGCTGACGTCGGTGTCCACGCCGTTCATGCCGCGCAGCCCCTTGCCGGCGTCGATCTCGCGATAGACGACGCCGATGGAGGTCTGCATGGCGCCCTTGCGATAGGCCACGCCGACGGAGGCGTCGCCCAGGAAGCTGCCGCGATCCTGGGTGTAGCCGGAGCGGGCGTAGTCCCCGTCGCGGGTGCGGGCGAAGTTGTAGCCGACGGCCCGGCCCGAGCCGGCGGCGTACAGATACCATCGCGGGCGCTCGCCGAACCGTTCCGCGCCGTTGGGGGCCAGACGCTCCAGCCCCTCGCCGATCTTGAGCGTGACGCCCGCCTCGGCCGAGCGGCCCTCGCTGCCGACGCCGAGGCCGGCATGGGGCGTCAGGCTGACCTCCAGGCCCGAGGCGGTATGGCCGTGGGCGCCCCGGAAGCCGCGGACATAGCGCAGGTCGTAGGCGTCGGGCGACAGTTCGGCCCGGTCGGCCGGCGTGACCGGCAGGGGCGAGCCGTCGGCGCGGCGCAGGCGGCCGGCCGTCTCCAGCGTGACCCGGTCGGTGAAGGCGGCGTGGTCGATCCAGACGTCGCGGCGGGTGCTGGCCTCCAGGCCCGAGCGGTTCTGGGGCTGGAAGGCGGGGGGCAGTTCGATGTCGCCGCCGAAGCGGGCGTCCGGCGCGACCCGGAAATGGGTCCGATCAGCCAGACGGGCGGCGGCGTTGTCGGGCGGCGTGTCGAAGGCGTTGGGGGCCCAGGTCTGGGCGCGGGCGACATCGGCGCCGATCCCGGCCGAAGCCAGGACGCCGCAGGCCCCCATCATCATCGCCTTGGAACGCATTCGGTCTCCCCACCGATCCGCTGGCGAACACCCTGCAACCAAGAGACGCGGGAGTCCAACGGAGTTTTCGACACGGTTTTGTCGCTTTTCAACGGCGGGTCCGTGCGATGGGTTCCCGAACGAAAAAGGGCCCCGCGATCGCGGGGCCCTTTCGGAGGTCTCGACGCCAAGCCTATTGGCAGGCCAGGCACTCGTCATAGTCGGTCTTGGGCATGGAGAAGAGGTCGGGCTGATTGGGGTCGATCTCGGTCTCGGCCTTGTCCTCGGCGCCGGCGAAGGCGGCGCGCTGCACCGACTTGGAGCGCAGATAATACAGCGACTTCACGCCGCGCTCCCAGGCGGACCAGTGCAGCATGTGCAGGTCCCACTTGTTGACGTCGCCGGGAATGAACAGGTTCAGCGACTGGGCCTGGCAGATCTCCGGCGCGCGGTCGGCGGCCAGCTCCACCACCCAGCGCTGGTCCAGTTCGAAGGCGGTCTTGAACACGCCCTTCTCGTCTTCGTTCAGGGCGTCGATGTGCTGGACCGAGCCTTCATGCTCCAGGATCGAGTTCCAGACGGCTTCGGTGTTGACGCCCTTCTCGTCCAGCAGGCGCTCCAGATAGGGGTTCTTGACCGCGAACGAGCCCGACAGGGTCTTGTGGGTGTAGATGTTGGCCGGGATCGGCTCGATGCCCGCCGACGTGCCGCCGCAGATGATCGAGATGGAGGCGGTCGGGGCGATGGCCAGCTTGTGGCTGAACCGCTCCATGACGCCGCGCTCCTCGGCGTCCAGGCAGGGGCCCTTCTCCTCGGCCAGCAGGCGGCTGGCCTTGTCGGCCTCGCGGCGCAGGTGCTTGAAAAGCCGCATGTTCCACGACTTGGCCATGGCGCTTTCGAAGGCCACGCCCTGAGACTGCAGGAAGGAATGGAAGCCCATCAAACCGAGGCCGACCGAACGCTCGCGCTTGGCCGAATAGACCGCGGCGGCCATGGCCGGCGGGGCGCGGCGGATGAAGTCCTCCAGGACGTTGTCCAGGAAGCGCATAAGGTCCTCGACGAAGCGGGGCTCCTCGCGCCACTCTAGGAAGGTCTCGGCGTTGACCGACGACAGGCAGCAGACGGCGGTCCGGTCCACGCCCAGGTGGTCGCGGCCGGTGTGCAGCATGATCTCGGCGCACAGGTTCGACTGTTTGACCTTCAGGCCCAGGGCGCGCTGGTGCGGCGCCAGCTGGCGGTTCACCGTGTCGGAGAAGATCATATAGGGCTCGCCGGTCTGCATGCGGATGTCGAGCAGCTTGGTCCACAGCGAGCGGGCGTCGACGGTCTTCATGACCGCGCCGTCCTTGGGCGACTTCAGATCGAAGGTTCCGCCGACCTTGACCGCCTCCATGAACTCATCGGTGATGTTGACGCCGTGGTGCAGGTTCAGGGACTTTCGGTTGAAGTCGCCCGACGGTTTGCGGATTTCGAGGAACTCCTCGATCTCCGGGTGGTGGATGTCCAGATAGACGGCGGCCGAGCCACGACGCAGCGAGCCTTGCGAAATCGCCAGGGTCAGGCTGTCCATCACGCGGATGAAGGGGATGATGCCCGAGGTCTTGCCCGCGCCCTTGACCTTTTCGCCGATGGAGCGGACGCCGCCCCAATAGGTGCCGATGCCGCCGCCGTTCGAGGCCAGGGCCACGTTCTCGTTCCAGACGTTCTGGATGCCGTCCAGGCTGTCGCCCACCGCGTTCAGGAAACACGAGATCGGCAGGCCGCGATCGGCGCCGCCGTTCGACAGGACGGGCGTGGCGGGCATGAACCACAGTCGGCTCATATAGTCGTACAGGCGCTGGGCGTGTTCGGCGTCGTCCGAGAAGGCGGTCGAGACGCGGGCGAACATGTCCTGATAGCTTTCGCCCGGCAGCAGATAGCGGTCTTCCAGGGTCTTCTTGCCGAAGTCGGTCAGCAGATCGTCACGCGAGCGGTCCACCTGGACCGATCTGACCACGGTCAGATGGGGGCGCTCGGGCGTCGGCGTCGCCGCAACGCCTTGGAATTCCGTCGTCTTCAATGCCTCGCCGCCAGCCATGGTCATCTGCGTCCTGAACAAAAAATCGCCTGAGCCGTCGCGCCTGAACCACATCATCTAGTGGGCTTCGCGCTCGCCGTGCCCACATATAGGGCGCACATGCCTAATAACCCGTCAACGGGCTTGACGCAGGCTTTGTGGGCGAATCGGTCGGACAACTGGTCCGCGACTGGGGAAAAGCCCCACAGCAAGCCATCGCGTCCCGCAGCGACGACCGGACCGCCGGCGATCACGACCGCGTGATCGGAACATAGCGCCAGCTTTACCGTTCGCCTGCCTATGACCCTCTCCGATTTTCGCGCCTTTTCGATGCGTGTCCTGACTGTCGCCCGCACCGAGATCGCGGCCCTGACCGCCCTGCTGGTCGTCACGGGCGGGGTGCTGAGCTTCATCGAGATCGCCGACGACATGACCGAGGCGGACGGTCAGGCCTTCGACCGAAGCGTCCTGGCCTTGATGCGGCCCTATGCCGACGATCCCGGCCGGCCCTGGGGACCGTGGTGGCTGAAGGAGGCGGCGTCCGACATCACTTCGCTCGGCGGCATATCGGTTCTGGGCCTGTTCGCCCTCATCGTGATCGTCTTTCTGCTGAGCCAGAGGAAGTGGTTGTCGTCGCTGCTTCTGGTCCTTGGGCTGGCGGGGGGCGTGATGCTGAGCGAGGGGCTGAAGGCGGTTTTCGAGCGTGAACGCCCGCCGGCCGCCATGCAGGCGGTGGAGACGATCAACGCCAGCTTCCCATCGGGCCACGCCCTGCTGTCCACCGTCTTCTATCTGTCGATCGCGGTCATGCTGACCCGCGCCTTTCCGCGACGCCGGCTCAAGGCCTTCGTGCTGGGGGTCGGCATGCTGATGGCCGTGCTGGTCGGGCTCACGCGGGTCTATCTGGGGGCGCACTGGGCCTCGGACGTCCTGGCCGGATGGGCGGTGGGTGCGGCCTGGGCCATGGCGCTGTGGCTCGTCGCCTATGTGGTCGAGCGACTGCAGAAGCGCCGCCACGCCCCGTTGCAGGACGAACAGTCCCTGGAAACGGCCGACGCCGATCCGACCAAAGTCTAGGCCCCCTGTCGCGCGCGACAGGGGATAGTGAACCCTGGACGCCTCCGCAGCATCAGGAGAGAGGCCCAGACGGAGATACGCCATGGACGCCGCCGCCCTCTACGCCGAACGGCTGAAAACGCCCGACCAGGCCGCCGCCCTCATCGCTTCGGGCGCCAAGGCGGCCATGGGCCTGGGCGTGTCCCAGCCCCCGGCCCTGCTCAAGGCCCTGGCCCAACGGGCCGAGCGCGGCGAGGTGGAGAACGTCAACCTCTACTATCTGCTCAGCACCGCCATCGCCGGCCAGACCGTGCTGCGCGACGAACTGATGGGCCGCATCCGGCCGTGGAGCCTGTTCCATTCAGCCATCGAACGCGGCCTGGAGCAGCGCGCCCGCGAGGCCGGACGGCCCAATCCGGTCCAGTTCATCCCGACCGGCTTCCAGCAGTCGCCGCGTCTATTGTGCGACGAGGTCGGGGTGGACACGCTGATCTGCACCGTGTCGCCGATGGACGAGGACGGCTTCTTCTCCTTCGGCACCAACACCGACTACGCCAAGCCGGTGTCCGAGACGGCCCGCACGGTGATCGTGGAGGTCAATCCGCATATGCCGCGCGTGTTCGGCGACTGCACCGTCCATGTGTCCCGGGTCGCCGCCGTCGTCGAGCATTCGACCCCGCTTCTGGTCGTGCCCAAGGCCCAGCCGCAGCCGGCGGACCTGGCCATCGGCCAGATCATCGCCGGCCTGATCGACGACGGCGCGACGCTGCAGATGGGCATCGGCGCCCTGCCCAACGCCGTCTGCGACGCCCTGAAAGGCCATCGCGGCCTGGGCGTCCATACCGAAATGCTGACGCCCGGCGTGGTCGAACTGATGCAGGCGGGCGCGGCCGATCATTCCCGAAAGACCCTGCACCCCGGCGTCGGCGTCTTCGCCTTTTCGATGGGCGACCAGAACACCTACGACTTCCTGGACGGCAACCGCGGCATGGAGGCCCATCCGGTCTCCTATGTGAACGATCCGGCGGTGATCGCGCGCAACGCCAAGATGGTCTCGGTCAACGCCACGCTTCAGATCGACCTGTCCGGCGCCTGTTGTTCGGAGTTCCTGAACGGGCGCCAGTTCACGGCCGCCGGGGGACAGCTGGATTTCGTGCGCGGGGCCTATGGCTCGGACGGCGGCAAGTCGATCATCGCCTGCCATTCGACGGCCGCCAAGGGAACGGCGTCGCGCATCGTGACGCGCCTGGACGGGCCGGTCACGACGCCGCGCAACGACACCCATATCGTCGTCACCGAACACGGCTGGACCGATCTGAAGGGCAGGTCGACCAGCGAGCGGGCGCGCGCCCTGATCGCCCTGGCGGCGCCCCCGTTCCGCGACGCCCTGACCGCCGAGGCGCGAGAGCAGGGCCTGATCTGAGGTCTCGCCGTCCCGGGTTCCACGCCGCGTCGGTCCATGGCTAAGGTGTCGACATGAGCGAACCTCTCTTGTCCATCGACCGCGTCGGCGTCGCCCGCGGCGGCCGCGTTCTGCTGGACGGGGTCAGCCTGGTCATTCCCGAGGGCCGCCACACCGCCATCCTGGGCCGCAACGGCTCGGGCAAGTCCACCCTGGTCAAGCTGATCACCCGCCAGATCTATCCGACCGCGAGCCCGGCGGGCGAACGGGGCGAGACGCGCATCTTCGGCCGCACCCACTGGGATGTGTTCGAACTGCGCGGTCTGCTGGGGGTGGTCTCGCCCGCCGTCCAGTCGGACTTCGCCGGCGAAGCGGGGCTGGAGGTCTTCGACGCCGTGGTCTCGGGCTTCTTCGCGGCGCGCGGCCTATGGAACCACAGGGTGACGGAGCCGATGCGCGACGCCGCCCGCGAGGCGCTGGACCGGATGGGGGTCGCGCACCTGATCGGGCGCGACATGGCCAGCCTGTCGACGGGCGAAGCGCGGCGCGTGCTCATCGCCCGCGCCCTGGCCCACCGGCCTCGCGCCCTGCTGCTGGACGAGCCCTGCGGCGGATTGGACCCCGCGACGCGCCGGCTGTTTCTCGAAACCCTGCGCGAGGTGGCGCGGTCGGGCGTCACCCTGGTGCTCGTGACCCATCACATCGAGGAGATCCTGCCCGAGATATCGCATCTGGTCCTGCTGCGGGACGGCCGAGTGCTGGCCGACGGCGCCAAGGCGGACCTGCTGACCGGCCCGGTGCTGAGCGACCTGTTCGGCCTGCTCGCCACGGTCGAGCGACGCGGAGACTGGACCTGGGCGCATCTGGACTGAGCGCCCAGGCCGTCGTCGTCTTCCTCACGCGCGTGTCGAGAGGGAAGGAGAGCGGCCCTAGCTGTTGCGCGCGTCGCGCTTGGCCAGAACGCGCAGGCGGAGCGCGTTCAGCTTGATGAAGCCGGCCGCGTCCTTGTGGTCATAGGCCTGGACGCCTTCCTCGAACGTGACCAAATCCTGGTCGTAAAGGCTGTAGGGGCTCTCGCGGCCGATGACCGAGACATTGCCCTTGTACAGCTTGACCTTGACCGTGCCGGAGACGTTTTCCTGGCTCTTGTCGATGGCGGCCTGGAGCATTTCGCGCTCGGGCGAAAACCAGAAGCCGTTGTAGATCAGCTCGGCGTATTTCGGCATCAGCTGGTCCTTCAGGTGCATGGAGCCGCCGTCCAGGGTGATGCTTTCGATGCCGCGGTGGGCGGCGATCAGGATGGTCCCGCCGGGGGTCTCGTAGACGCCGCGCGACTTCATGCCGACGAAGCGGTTCTCGACCAGATCCAGGCGCCCGACGCCGTTGTCGTGGCCGTACTGGTTCAGGGCGGTCAGGATCGTCGCCGGGCTCATGGCCTCGCCGTTGATCGAGACGGCGTCGCCCTTCTCGAAGCCGATCTCGATGACGGTCGCCACGTCCGGCGCATCTTCGGGGCTGATCGTGCGCTGGTGGACGAACTCGGGCGCCTCGACCGCCGGGTCCTCCAGCACCTTGCCTTCGGACGAGGAGTGCAGAAGGTTGGCGTCGACCGAGAAGGGCGCCTCGCCGCGCTTGTCCTTGGCGATCGGAATCTGGTTCTTCTCGGCGAAGTCCAGCAGGGCCTCGCGGCTGCGGAATTCCCACTCGCGCCAGGGGGCGATGACGCGGATGTCGGGCTCCAGGGCGTAATAGCCCAGCTCGAACCGGACCTGGTCGTTGCCCTTGCCGGTCGCGCCGTGACAGACGGCGTCGGCGCCGACCTGGCGGGCGATCTCGATCTGGCGCTTGGAGATCAGCGGGCGGGCGATGGAGGTGCCCAAGAGATAGTCCCCCTCGTACTGCGCATTGGCGCGGAACATCGGGAAGACGAAGTCGCGCACGAACTCCTCGCGCAGGTCGTCGATGAAGATGTTCTCGGGCTTGATGCCCAGCTTCAGCGCCTTCTCGCGCGCCGGGCCAAGCTCTTCGCCCTGGCCCAGGTCGGCGGTGAAGGTCACGACCTCGGCGTTGTATTCGGTCTGCAGCCACTTCAGGATGATCGAGGTGTCCAGGCCGCCGGAATAGGCGAGGACGACTTTCTTCACGGGCTTGTCGGCGGGGGCGGACATGGCGGCTCTTTCGGTAAAAACTCGGGCAGTCGGGATCGGGAAGTTGACGCGCGCATAAGACCGGGGGTCCGGCGATGCAACCTTTTCCGGGCGTCAGGACGCGGACATGAACCTTTGGTCATGTTTCATTCCGCCGCGTTGCCCGAGCGCCGACCGGCGTTATGGTGCGATCCACCTGTAATCCGAGGATCACATATGCGCCGCACCGGCTCTCTCGTCGCCGCCGCCGCCCTTCTGGCGGTCTCCACACCTGTCTGGGCCTCCGTCGAGGCCGCGCCCGCCGCACAGAGCGCCGCCCTGGCCTCAGCGCCCGCGACCCAGGCTGCGCCGGTCGCCGATCTGGTCGCCGCCGTCGACATTCCCTACACCAAGTTCACGCTGGACAACGGCCTGACCGTGCTGGTCCACGAAGACCGCAAGGCGCCGGTCGTCGCCGTGTCCGTCTGGTACAACGTCGGCTCCAAGGACGAACCGGCGGGCAAGACCGGCTTCGCCCACCTGTTCGAACACCTGATGTTCGGCGGTTCGGAAAACGCGCCCGGCAGCTATTTCACGCCGATGCGAAACATGGGCGCGACCGACATGAACGGGACCACCTGGTTCGACCGCACCAACTATTTCGAGACGGTCCCGACCCCGGCGCTGGAACAGGCGCTGTTCATGGAAAGCGACCGCATGGGCTATATGCTGGGCGCAATCAGCCAGGAGACGCTGGACCTGCAGCGCGGCGTCGTCCAGAACGAGAAGCGCCAGGGCGACAACCAGCCCTATGGCCTGAACCAGTACAAGCAGCTGGAGGCCCTGTTCCCCGAAGGCCACCCCTATCGCCACTCCACCATCGGTTCGATGGCCGATCTGGACGCCGCCTCGATGCAGACGGTGCGCGACTGGTTCACCTCCAATTACGGCCCCAACAACGCCGTGCTGGTGCTGGCCGGCGACATCACGCCCGCCAAGGCGCGTGAGCTGACCCAGAAATATTTCGGCCCGATCGCCAGGGGGCCGGTGAACAATCCCGCGCAGGCCCCGGTCCCGACCCTGGCCGCCCCGCTCAGCGAGACCACGCACGACCGCGTCTCCAACGCCCAGGTCGAGATCAGCTGGGCGGTGCCCGGCATGCTGGACGCCGATTCCGTGCCCCTGAGCGTCGCCGCCTCCGTGCTGGGCGGCCTGGCCTCGTCGCGGCTGGACAACGAACTGGTGCGCGGCGAACAGACCGCCGTCTCGGTCAGCGCCTCCAACGGCGCCTATCATCGTGTCGGCATCTTCGAGATGAGCGCCATGGTCAAGCCGGGCGAAGACCCGGCCGCCGTGGAGGCGCGGATGCGTGAAATCCTGAACGGCCTGATCGCGGACGGCCCGACCCAGGACGAGATCAACCGCGTCGTCACCCAATACGCCTCGCGTCGCATCCAGGGGCTGGAGCAGGTCGGCGGCTTCGGCGGCAAGGCCACGGCGCTGGCCGAAGGCCAGCTCTATGCCGGCGATCCCGAATTCTACAAGAAACAGCTGGCCGCCTACGCCGCCGTCACCCCGGCCCAGGTCCAGGCGGCGATGCAGAAGTGGCTGACGCGCCCGGCCTATACGCTGACCACCCTGCCCGGGCAGCGCGAGGCCTATCAGGAGGCGGCCGACGCGCCGTCCGGCGCCAATCACACGCCGGCCCCTGAAATCCAGCGCAAGCCGCGCATGCCCAGGCCCGAGATCGGCCAGGTCGCCAACGTCGATTTCCCGGCCGTCGAACGCGCCCGGCTGGCGAACGGCATGGAGGTGATCTACGCCCATCGCGACGCCACGCCGACCACGAAGATCGCCATCGACTTCGACGCCGGCCTGGCCGCCGACGACCGGTCGAAACTGGGTCTGCAGACCCTGATGCTGGACCTGATGGACGAGGGCACCGGCGGCCTGAACGCCACCCAGCTGGCGGAGGCGCAAGAGGCCCTGGGCGCCAGCATCACCACCGGCGCGACCATGGACAGTTCGGTGATCCAGTTGTCGGCCCTCACGCCGAACCTGCAGCCGTCCGTGGCCTTGCTGGCCGACGTCGTGCGCAATCCGACCTTCGCGCCGGCGGAGCTGGAACGCCTGCGCGCCACGCGTCTGTCGCGCATCGCCGCCGAGCGCACCCAGCCGGCGGCCCTGGCCAGCCGCGCCCTGCCCGAGCTGATCTATGGGCCGGACAGCCCTTATGGCCGCCCGTTCAGCGGCGCCGGCGACGAGGCCAGCGTCAAGGCAATCACCGACGCCGACATCCGCGCCGACTACGCCAAGTGGATCCGCCCGGACAACGCCAAGATCTTCATCGTCTCGGACAGGCCCCTGTCGGAAGTGACGCCGATCCTGGACGCCGCCTTCGGCCAGTGGGTACCGCCCGCATCGGCCAAGCCGGTCAAGGACTTCTCGGCGCCCATCCCGGCGACGACGCGCAAGATCGTCCTGATCGACCGCCCGCAATCGCCCCAGTCCTACATCATGGGAGGCGAGGTCCTGGGCGTCACCGGCAAGGACGACCTTCTGGTGCTGAACGCGGCCAACAACGTGCTGGGCAACGACTTCCTGTCGCGCATCAACACCGATCTGCGCGAGACGAAGAGCTGGTCCTACGGCGTCAACGCCTCGGTCAATCCGTTCGCCGGACGCGTGCCCTATCTGGTGACCGCCCCGGTCCAGGCCGACAAGACCGGCCCGGCCATCGAGGCGCTGAACCAGCAATTCGCGGACTTTCTGTCGGGCGGAAAGGGCGTGACGGACGAGGAACTGCAACGCACCATCAACGGCAACACCCGCCGTCTGGCCGGCAGCTACGAAACCTCGGCCGCCGTCCTGGGGACCATGCGCACCAACGACCTGCTGGGCCGCCCGGACGACTATCCCGAGACCGTCGCGGCGCGCACCAATGCACTGACGGCCGCCCAGTTGGACGCCGCCGCAAAGGCCGCCATCGATCCGTCCAGGTTCGTCTGGGTCGTGGTCGGCGACGCCTCGGTGGTCAAGCCGCAGCTGGACGCCCTGGGCATTCCGGTCGAGGTCCGCTCCGCGGAGCCGGCCGCCCGGTAGGGCGAAGGCGGTCTGGAACGACGAAGGCCCGGAGAACGATCTCCGGGCCTTTTCGTTCGCGTGCTTTTCCTTCGTGATCCTCGGGCGATCCCCGCGACGGAGGGGGAGGGGGAGACCGGAGGATGACGAAAAGGACTTAATCCAGCGTCGCGCCGGTGGTGCGCATGATCTCGGCGCGCAGTTCGGGCAGGCCCAGGCCCTTTTCCGACGAGGTCAGGGCCACCACCGGAAAGGCGGCGGGGCGTTTGGAAATGGCCTTCAGCGTGGCCGCCTGAACCCGTTCGCCCTCGCCTGTCTTCAGCTTGTCGGCCTTGGTCAGGACGATCTGATAGCTGACGGCGGCCAGATCGAGGGCGTCCAGCGCCTCCGCATCCACCGACTTCAGGCCATGGCGGCTGTCGATCAGCAGATAGACCCGCTTCAGCGTCACCCGCCCGCGCAGATAGTCTCGGCCCAGGTCCTGGAACTTCTTGACCGTGGTCTTGGACGCCTTGGCCCAGCCGTAGCCGGGCAGATCGACCAGGCGCAGCCGGCCGTCCAGGTCGAAGAAATTCACCTCGCGCGTCCGGCCTGGCTCGTTGGAGGCGCGCGCCAGCTTGTGCATGCCCACCAGCCCGTTGATCAGGCTGGACTTGCCGACGTTGGACCGGCCAGCGAAGGCGATCTCGGGCAGGTCGGGATCGGGCAACTGCTCGATCTTGGCCGCGCCCATGACGAAGGTCGCGGACCGCGCGAACAGGATGCGCGCGGCCTCGATCTCCTGGGGCGTGAACGCGGTCTCTTCGATCACGCCGGCGACTTCTTGAAGCGCGCCAGGAAGTCGTCGATCGGATTCTCGGCCTTGTAACGGTGCATGATGACGTACTGCTGCAGAATGGTCAGGACGTTGGACCAGGCCCAGTAGATCAGCAGGCCCGCCGCGAACGGCGCCATGATGAAGGTGAAGATCAGCGGCATGAACTGGAAGATCTGGCGCTGGATCGGATCCGTCGCCGGCGGGTTCATCGCCGTCTGCAGCCACATGGTCAGGCCGTAGGCGATGGCCAACAGGCCCAGGTGCAGCGGGCCGGCCAGAAGGCCGCCGATCAGCGGCGCGGCCGCCGGATCCCACGGGATCAGGCCGAACAGGTTCCAGATCGACGACGGATCGCGCGCCGACAGGTCGTGGATGAAGCCCAGGAACGGCTGATGGCGCATTTCGATGGTGACGGTCAGCACCTTGTACAGGGCGTAGAAGACCGGGATCTGCAGTACCAGAGGAAGACAGCCGGCGACCGGATTGATCTTCTCGCGCTGATACAGGGCCATGGTCTCCTGCTGCTGCTTTTGCGGATCGTCTTTGAACTTCTTCTTGATCTCCTCCATCTTGGGCTGGAGGTTCCGCATCTTGGACATCGAGGCGTAGGCGTTGTTGGCCAGCGGGAACATGACCAGCTTGACGATGACGGTCAGAGCCAGGATGGCCACGCCGAAGCTGCCGACCAGGCCGTAGACGTTCTCCAGGATCCAGAAGATCGGTCGCGTCAGGAACCAGAACATGCCCCAGTCGATCGCATAGACGAAGCGCGGCAGGTTCAGGCTCTGCTCGTAGGATTTCAGCACCTCGGCGCGCTTGACCCCGGCGAACAGGCGCTGGGTCTCGGTCGCGGTCGCGCCGGGCTGGATGGTGCGGGTCGTGCCTAGGACATTGGCTTCCAGCTGCTGGGCGGCGCCCTCGCCGCGCACGCGGAATTCGGTCTCGACCGCCTCGTTCTGCTGGGGCAGCAGGGCCGCCAGCCAGTATTTGTCGGTGATGCCCAGCCAGCCGCCCGTCGAGGCGTTCTCGATGCGCGGCTCCTTCAGCCAGTCCTTGTACTTCTTCTGCTCGGTCCGGTAGTCGCCCGGCTTGCCGAAGGTGCCGATCGCGCCCTCGTGGACGATGTGCGAGGAGCCGGCCGAGGGGGGCACGCCCTGGCGCTGGACGCTGCCGTAGGGGGCGATGGTGATGGGCTGGGTTCCCAGGTTCTGGACCGTGTCCTGGACCGAGAAGACATATCTGTCGTCCACCGACATGACGCGGGTGAAGCGAAGCCCCTGGCCGTTGTCCCAGGTCAGGGTGATCGGCGTGGCCGGCGTCAGGGTCGAGCCGCTGGTCAGGCGCCACAGGGTGTTGGGGCCGGGCACGCCGCCGGCCACGTTCGGCCCGGTCCAGCCGAACTGGGCGAAATAGGCGTTCTGCATCCCCTGCGGGCGGAACAGCTCCACCGGCTGGGGCTTGTCCTGGACCTCGCGATAGTCGGTCAGGAAAAGGTCGTCGATCCGCCCGCCCTGCAGCGACAGCGAACCTTTCAGCGTGCCGGACTGGATCGGCACCCGCGCGGCGCTGCTCAGCGCCTGGCTGCGGTCGGTAACGAAGGTCGGCCCTTGGGGGCTCAGCGCCGTGCGGGCGGCGTTCTCGGCCGTCTGCGACTGTTCGGCGTGGGCCTTCTGCTGAACGGCCCGGCGCTCGGCCTGGGGACGCAGGACGGCGAAATAATAGATTCCCATGATCAGGGCCGAGCACACGATGAAGATGATCGTGTTGCGCGTGTTCTCGTTTTTCATGGATTCTGGCGGTCCTGGCCGGATGGGGCGCGGGCGGGCGGAGGCCGGTCGGCCCCCCGATCGTGTCTCGGTGTCGCCAGCCTTGTAAGGGTGGATTTCACGTCGTCAAGCAGACGGTCCCACGCGCGCTCGGTCGTGCCCATGCGGGCGATGAAGACATAGTCGCTGCCGGGCATGCCGTGTCGGGGCAGCATGGCCCGCGCCGCCTCGCGCAGACGGCGTTTGGCGCGGTTGCGCTGAACCGCGCCGCCGATCTTTTTCGTCGCGGTGAAACCCAGGCCGATGTGCGACGAACCGTCGCCGCGATCCAGCCGCTGGATCACCACGGCCCCGCGCGCCTCGGAAACGCCTTTGGCGGCCGCCAGGAACTGGGGCCGCCGCAACAGACGCTTGATCTGTAAAGGGTCGCTCATGCGTCCAGAGACCGGGACGCGATAAGCCGCTTACGCCGTCAGACGCTTGCGGCCCTTGGCGCGACGGCGCGCAACGATCTTCTGGCCGTTCTTGGTGGCCATCCGGCTGCGGAAGCCGTGACGGCGCTTGCGCACGAGTCGCGACGGCTGATAGGTCCGCTTCACGGTCGGCTCCTGACGTTAAAAGGTTGGGCGACGGGGCAAGAGGCGTCCGCCGCAGGAAGGGCGGGCGTATAAGTCGCAAGACCGCGCGAGTCAACGCTCGGTCGGCATTTCGGGAATGACGAGCCTATGGCGAAACGAACGGCGAGGGAATGGGGCCTGCGGCTGGCGCCGCTCGCGGCCGTCGCCGGTCTGGTGGTCGCCTTCTTCGCCCTGGGCTGGAACCGCTATCTGTCGATGGACCTGATCCGCGAGCACGGGCTGAACCTTCAGGCCTATGCGCAGGACCACTGGTGGACCGCCCTGGGCGCCTTCGTCGCCGTCTACGCCCTGGCCACCGCCTCGACCATTCCGGGGCCTGTCTTCCTGACCCTGCTGGGCGGGATGATGTTCGGGCCCCATGTCGGCGCCCTGGCCCAGTCGACCGGGGCCACTCTCGGCTCGGTCGTCATCTATTACGTCTATCGGACCTCGATCGGAACCTGGCTGCGCGCCAAGTTCGAGGCGGACGCCGGCGTCATGGACCGGCTGGCCAAGGGGATCGACCGCAACGCCTTCACCACCCTGTTCACCCTGCGCGTGATCCCCAGCGTCCCCTTCGTCCTGGTCAACGCCACGGCGGGGATGATGGCGGTGCCGCTCAGGCCCTATGTGGTCGCCACCTTTATCGGCCTGTTGCCGTCCACCTTCATCTATACCTGGATCGGTTCGCGGCTGGGCGACCTGCTGAAGGCGGGGGTGCGGCCGGACCTGCCGCTGCTGCTTCATCAGTTCTTCTGGCCCCTGATGGGGGTGGTCTTCCTGTCGCTGCTGCTGCCTGTCGGCATCAAGCTGTTTCAGATGATCCGCGCCCGGCGGATCGCGGGCAGGCCGGCGTGAGCGCCCTGTTCGACCAGGTCGCGGCGCGACTGAAGCTGACGCCGGAACAGGCGGCGGCGTGGCGCGAACGGCTGACTCCGCGCGCGCCCGACGGCCTGTCGGCGCGACTGCTGCTGCTGACCGCCGCCTTCACCCTGGCGGTCGAAGCCCTGATCATGGGGCCGAACCTGGCGGCCTTCCACGAACGCTGGCTGCGCGACCGGCTGCAGGCCGCCGAACTGGCCTCGGTCGGGGTCGAGGCCCTGCCCTATAGCGCGGTGGAGGACGATACGGCCGCCGAACTGATGCGGATCGGCGGGGTCCAGGCCGTGGCCCTGACCGAACAGGGGGTGCGGCGGCTGCTGCTCCAGGCGCCCAATCTGCCGCGCGCGCCCGAGCTGATCGACCTGAGACGCCAGGACAGCTGGGCGCGGCTGACCGACCCCTGGCGCACCCTGTTCGGCCACCCCGACCGCTCGCTGCGGGTCCAGGCCAAGCCGCGCTATCGCTCGGGCGACTTCATCGAGATCGTCACCCCGGCCCAGCCGCTGAAGATCGAATTGCGGGCCTTTCTGCTGAACAGCCTTATGGTGTCGCTGCTGATATCCGTGACGGCCGGCGCGCTTCTGTACGGCGGCCTGGCGCTTCTGGTGCTGCGGCCGCTTCGGCGCGTGACGCGCTCGATGGAGCGGTTCGCCGCCGACCCCGAGAGCGAGGCCGAGACGCCGTCGGATCGCCACGACGAGATCGGTCGGGTCGAGCGCGAACTCAGCCGGATGCAGGAGGAGGTGCGCCATTCCCTGCGCTCGCGCGCGCGCCTGGTGGCGCTGGGCGAGGCGGTGGCCAAGATCAACCACGATCTGCGCAACATGCTGACCTCGGCCCAGATGGCGTCGGACCGGTTGGCCTCCTCGGCCGACCCCCAGGTGGCCAAGGCCCTGCCGCGGCTGGAGCGCGCGCTGAGCCGCGCCGCCAGCCTGTCGCGCAACGTGCTGGAATACGGCAAGAGCGAGGAGCCGGCGCCGCAGAAGACCCGGGTCGTCCTGACCAAGGCCCTGACCCTGGCGGCCGAGGACGCCGGGCTGGACCCCGAGGGCGTGCGCCTGGTCAAGCAGTTGCCCGCCCGGTTCGCGGTCGAGGCCGACCCGGACCAGCTTTACCGCATCCTGGTCAATCTGATGCGCAACGCCCGCCAGGCGATCGAGGCCGATCCCGGCCGTCCGCCGGAACGGCGCGGCCGGGGCGCCGTCACCGTCAGCGCCTTCGGCGAGGACGGCTTCTGCGTGATCAGGATCGCCGACGACGGACCCGGCATTCCGTCCCGCCTGGCCGAGCGGCTGTTCGAACCCTTCGTCAGTTCCAAAAGCTCGGACGGCACGGGCCTGGGCCTGACCATCTCGCGCGAACTGGCCGCCCTGCACGGCGGGGATTTGCGGCTGGTCGAGACGGACGGGTCCGGGGCGACGTTCGAACTGCGCCTGCCGGCCTGAGGCCGGGGAAGGCGCCTATTCCAGCCCGTCGTCGGACACGACGAAGGCGCGGTTCTCGGCCTTGGCCTGGGCGGCCAGTTCGTCCTGCACCAGGTGCCAGCGCCGCAGCCGTTCATAGTCGATGGCGTGTTCGGGCGAAGCGTCCAGCCAATGGCGGAAGTCCTCGATCTGCAGGCGGGCGTCGGCGGCCGATTCATCCGGCAAGGCCGGGACATTGGGCAGCTGGCGCGCCACTTCGGCGGGAATGGGGAAGTCGCCGGACGAGGTGCTGAGGATCATGCGTCGTCTCTGAATCGAGGGTCGGGAAGGCTCTTGGCGGACCATGCCGCGAAGCTGGGCCGCGCGCCACCTTTTCATGGCTTCGGCGTTGTCCAGAAGGTCCGATATGGCCAAGCTGCGCATGACCGGCCGCTGCAAGGAGAAGTCCGATGATCTTACGTCCCGCCCTCTTCGTCCTGGCCCTGGGGACGGCGGGCGCGTCGGCCCTCGCCCAGACGACGCCACAAACGACGCCCCAGACGACGCCCCGCGGCGCGGCGCCGACCGTGCTCGACCAGACCCGGCCGTATGCGGGGCCCGACGCCTATCGCGACCAGCGCGCCCTGCCCGACCCGGCGGATCGCGACGCCCTGCTGAGGGCGCGCGGCGAGGCCTATCGCCGCGCCGGAGACGACAAGCAGACCGAGGAGGAACTTCGCGCCACCCGCGCCCTGAACGACGAGATCGCGGCCCGGAACGCCCTTGCGGACAAGGCCGACGCCGACGCCCGCCTGGGCTATGACGCGGCCCTGGCCCGCCACCAGATCGCGGTGCGTCAGACCGAGGAACAGGCCCGCGCCGCCGCCGAGGCGACCCGCCGCCCAGGATCGGTACGATCGCGACTACGCGGCCTGGCGCGAACAGGTGCGTCTGTGCCAGTCGGGCGTCCGCTCGGCCTGCGGGACGCCGGTCGGCCCGGCGCGCTAGGCGGCGAGCGAGCGTCTGCGCCGGGTCAGCCCGCGACCAGGCTCATGTCGCGACGGGCCATCATCCGGTCGAACTCGGTCCAGACGCCGTCGGCGCCGTGCCAGTTCCCTTGCGTGGCGGCCTTGGAATATTCGGTGGCGCGCGCCTCGAAGAAGTTGGCGTGTTCGACGCCCGACAGCAGCGACTGCAGCCAGGGCAGCGGGTTTTCCGTCACCCCATAGACTTCCGGCAGCTTCAGCTGGCGCAGGCGCCAGTCGGCGATGAAGCGGATGTACTGTTTGATGTCCTCGGGCGTCATGCCCTCCACCGAACCCATCTCGAAGGCCAGGTCGATGAACTTGTCCTCCATGTTCACCACCGTCTTGCACTTGTTGAAGGCGTGGTAGAGCTTGATGATGCCTTCGCAGTGCAGGCTCTCGTCGCGCACCGACCAGGACACGATCTGGCCCATGCCCTTCATCTTGTTCATGCGCGGGAAGTTCATCAGCATGGCGAAGCTGGCGAACAGCTGAACCCCTTCCGAGAAGCCGCCGAACATGGCCAGGGTCCGGCAGATGTCGGCGTCGCTGTCGACCCCGAACTGGCCCATGTAGTCGTGCTTGTCCCGCATGGCCTCGTATTCCATGAAGGCGCCGAACTCGCTTTCGGGCATGCCGATGGTTTCGAGCAACAGGGCGTAGGCCGCGATATGGATGGTCTCCATATTGCCGAAGGCGGCCAGCATCATCTTCACCTCGGTCGGTTTGAACACCCGGCCGTAGCGCTCCATGTAGTTGTCCTGAACCTCGATGTCCGCCTGGGTGAAGAAACGGAAGATCTGGGTCAGCAGGTTGCGTTCGCCGTCGTTCAGGGTCGAGGCCCAATCCTTGACATCCTCGCCCAGCGGCACCTCTTCGGGCATCCAGTGGACCTGCTGCTGCTTCTTCCACATGTCGAAGGCCCACGGATACCGGAACGGCTTGTAGGCGAGAGACGGGGTCAGAAGACCGGCGCGTTCGGGATGGATGATCGGGGTGCTGGCGCTCATCGAACTGGACCTGAAAGCGATTCCGAAGACGCATTCACCATGCGACTCCGAACCGGCGGCGCCAAGCCGAAATCGCTCTATCTTGCGGTCAAAATTGTCCTACCCGCTACATCTAGTGGATTTGCCGAGAGAATCCTGGGGAGGAGGCTGGGGACCGATTTATCCGGTCCCGCCGGGCGGCCTGGGTCTCTGTCGGGACCGCCCTCGCGCGGCGAACACCGCCTCGAAGGCGGACGACCGCATCGCCTCGTCGAGAGACGGCCCCTGTCGTGCGACGGCCATGAAATGAAGGCCTGACGATCCCGTGTTCGACGGCTTAGGCGCCTCCCCGGAACCGGCGCGGACCGGGCTCGTTTCCCAGCCCTCGCCAGGGAGGGTGCAGCCGATGTCAGACGTGATCGCCGAACCGACGTTCGAACCCCCGGCCGACGCCCTGGCCTTCTACGAGGAAAGCCTGCGCCTGCTGAAGGAAAGCGGCATTCCCTTCCTCCTGTCCGGCACATACGCCGTCACGGCCTACACCGGCATCCGGCGTCCGACCAAGGACCTGGACGTCTTCTGCAAGCCCGGCGACTATCCCCGCATCCTGGCCTTCTTCCAGAAGCACGGCTACCGCACCGACGTCGAGGACGAACGCTGGATCGCCAAGGTCTGGAAGGACGAGAAACACTTCTTCGACGTCATCTTCGCCATGTCGAACGGCACCATCGCGGTGTCCGACAGCTGGTTCGGCGAGGATCGGATCACCGTCTATGGCCACCAGGTGCAGATCACCCCGCCGACGGCCCTGATCCTGTCCAAGGTCTTCATCCAGGACCGCTATCGCTATGACGGGGCGGACGTGAACCACGTCATCCTGAAACAGTCCGACGCCATCGACTGGAAAAGCCTGCTGGACCAGATGGACCTCTACTGGGAGGTTCTGGCGGCGCATCTGCTGAATTTCCGCTTCGCCTATCCGACCGAACGCGACCGCGTGCCGCGCTGGCTGATGGAGGAGTTGGTGGCGCGCCTGACGGCCCAGATCGACCTGCCCGCGCCGCGCGTGAAGGTGTGTCGCGGCCGACTGTTCAGCCCGCGCGATTATGTCGCCGACGTCGCCGAATGGGGCTTTGGCGACGTAGTCGGCAAGGGGCTGGAGGAGCGCCACGATCCCGTCAACCTGGGTCGCTGAGGAGGCCGCCGCATGACAGACGCAACCGTGGCCGCCCAGACGCCCCAGCCGGGCCTCGAGCCGGGTCCGGCCAGGAAGATGCGCGTCGCCGCCGTCGGCGACCTGCATGTCGGCGAAACCAGCGAGCGCCCATATCGCGATCTGTTCGAACGGGTGTCGGACGACGCCGACGTCCTGTGTCTGTGCGGCGACCTGACCAACTACGGCAAGACGCCGGAGGTGGAGCGGCTGCTGGAGGATCTGAAACTCTGCAAAATTCCGATGGTCGGCGTCCTGGGCAATCACGAACACGAGTGCGGCCAGCCCGAGGAGGTCGAGCGGATGCTGACCGACGCCGGGGTCAGGATGCTGAACGGCGAGGCCTATGAGATCGACGGCGTGGGCTTCGCCGGAGGCAAGGGGTTCGTCGGCGGTTTCGGCCGCTATATGCTGTCGTCCTTCGGCGAAGCCTCGATCAAGCGGTTCGTGCAGGAGGCGGTCGAGGACGCCAATCTGATCGAGAACTCCATACGCAAGCTTCGCACCGAACGCTCGGTCGTCCTGCTCCACTATGCGCCGGTGGTCGAGACCGTGACCGGCGAGCCGCCCGAGATCCACGCCTTCCTGGGGTCGTCGCGCCTGGCCGAGACCATCGACCGCTACGACAACGTCAGCCTGGTGGTGCACGGCCACGCCCATCGCGGCGGGCCGGAGGGGCGGACCAACCGGGGGGTTCCCGTCTATAATGTCGCCCTGCCGGTGCTGAAGACCCTGGGCGACAGACCCTATCGGGTCTTTGACATCTGAAGCTTATGGGCCAGGATGGGTGATCGCGGACCGGGCGAGGGTCCGCCCATCGGCCGCGTGCGGCCTGTCCCGGAGCGTTTCCATGCGTATTCTGTCCTCCATCGCCGTCGTCGCGATCCTGGCCCTGAGCGGCCCGGCCCTGGCCCAGACCCAGCCCCAGGCCCAGCCCCAAGCCGCCCCCGACGCCCCGCAGCAGGCCGCGCCTCCCGCCGCCGACGAAGACAGCGACGCCGAAGCGGCCTTCGAAGCCAAGGGCGAAGCCTTCGGCAAGAGCATGGAGACCATGGCCTCGGAAATGCAGGCCGCCGCCGCCCAGGGCGACAAGGCCAAGGCCAAGACCGACCTGGACGCCCTGCAGGCGCGCTATCAGATCGAGACCGACGTCTTCGCCGCCGAAATGCAGACCTTTGCAGCGGCCCAGGGGGCGCCCGCCGACCAGATGGCGGCCGCGGCGACCCAGATCAAATCCATACCGGCCATGGTGCGCGCTCAGGTCGAACAGGCCGCCGCGGCGCCTGCGCCCGCCCCGGCCCAGCCGCAGTAGGTCGCGCCTTACCGCGATTTCACTTGAGGCGGGGCGACGGAGGGCGGAGGCTGCGCGGGTCGTTCCCAGGGAGCCGTCCCATGATCCGCCTTCTCGGCCTCAGCGCCGCCCTGATCCTCGCCCCGCTGTCCGTCCATGCGGCGACGGCCCAGGAGGACGCCGCGCCCCATGACGCTGCGCCCCGCGCGGCCGAAGCGCGGCTGGAATCCGCCGCCAGCGCCTTCGAGGCGCGGATGGAGACCTTCGGCAAACGCGCCGAGGCCATTTCCGAGGACCAAAGCCTGAGCGAGGCCGAGCGCGGCGCCCGGATCGCCGCCCTGTGGTCCGAATACGCCCCCGACGTGGCCGCTTTTACGGCCGAAACGACCCAGCACGCCGCCGAAATGGCGGCCGAGGCGCTGAAGGAGATCGACGTCGACGCCCTGGTCGCCGAAGCCCTGAACGACCCCGAGGTCAAACAGGCGATGGAGGAGGGAGCGCAGCACGGCGTCGCGGCCGCGACCGGCATCGTCCGCAACAGCGCCTGGACCAACCCCGACCCCGATCAAATGGTCACATATGGGCTGATCGCCCAATATGCGCTGGACCAGGCCGCCGACACCGTCACGGCGGAAGCGGTCGAGCCGCCCGCGCCGCCTGCCCCGCCGCCCCCGCCCGAAGCCCCCCGGCGCCCCGGCGCCTGATTTCGTCGCGGGTCATCGACCAAGCTTGACCGTCAGGCTTGACCGCGCGGGGCGGACCGGCGACATCGCGCCGCATGTCCGTCCTGCCCGTCGATCCGCACCTGTATTCGACCTTCCTCGGGGTCATGGCGGTGATGGCGGTCACGCCGGGTCCGGCCAATCTCTTCGCCGTGGCGACGGGGGTCGAAAAGGGCCGCGCCTCGGCCCTGGTCGGGGTGATCGGCATGAATGCGGCGACCCTGGTGTGGTTCGGCGCGGCGGCCCTGGGCCTGGGCGCCCTGGTCAAGGCCTTTCCCGCCGCCTTCAAGGTGATCGCCGTCCTGGGCGCCCTCTATGTCGCCTGGCTGGGGGTCAAGGCCTTGCGCGGCGCCTTCGCCAGCGCCGCCCAGCCCGACCATGTCGAGGTCCGCCGGGGCCGCAGCGCCCTGATCGACGGCTTCACGGTTCAGATCGCCAATCCCAAGGCCATATTGTTCTTCACCGCCGTCCTGCCGCCTTTCGTGGACGTAAACAGGCCCGTCGCGCCGCAGATGGCTCTGTTCGCCGTCGCGGCCATCGGCATGGACATGATGTCGATGAGCGCCTACGCCCTGTCCGGCGCCGCCCTGTCGCGACGAATGCAGCAGCCCCGCTTTCGCAAGGGATTCGGCGTCTTTGTCGGCGTGCTGCTGATGACGGCGGCGGTGCTGATCGTCGCACGGCTCTAGACCTGGCCAAGCTTCGCCCTAGATTGGTCGGGAACGCCGCCGTTCATGCTCCGTTCAGCCGTCAGCGCGCCCGAATGGGCGATCAAGGAGTTTTGATGTCATGAAGTCCCTACCCATGAAGACCCTGGCGATGACGGTGGCCGCGGGGCTGGCCCTCGCCGCCTGCGCCACCGCCACGCCGTACCAGCCGGCCGGTCTGAACGGCCAGCGCGGCGGCTATGCCGAGCAGCGGCTGGAGACCAACCGCTACCGCGTCAGCTTCTCCGGAAATTCCGTGACCTCGCGAGAGCAGGTCGAGATGGGCCTGTTGCTGCGCTCGGCGGAACTGACGGTCGAAAGCGGCTATGACTGGTTCGCCACCGTCAACCGCGCCACGGACCGCGACACCCGTTACGTCGGCACGCCCGATCCCTTCTATTCGCGCTACAACAGCTTCTACGGCCCCTATTGGGGGCCATCGTGGCGCTACTATCGCGGCGGCTTCTGGAGCCCATGGGACCGCTGGGGCGCCAACGACTTCGACGTGCGCCAGATCGACCGTTTCGAGGCCAACGCCGAGATCGTCCTGGGCCGCGGACCCAAGCCCGCCAACGACCCCAACGCCTTCGACGCCCGCGAAGTGATTCAGAACCTGGGTCCGCAGGTCACGCGCCCGGCCTCGTGATCCGAACCTCGGCCCTTCGTCTCGCGACGGAGGGCCGATGGACCGCCCTCAGCCGACGCGCGGCGATTTCAGCCGGCGCTTGTTGGAGTGGGTGGCCGGCGCGGCGCCCAGGTTTTCCGGCACCTCGCCCTTGAAGTAATAGCGTTGCCACGCCTCCTTGGCCGCGTCGGGATCTCCGCCGGCCAGACGCTGATTGAAATCGGTGCGCGCGCGGTTCCAGGCCTCGAACTGGCCCTTCATTACCGGGTTGGACTCCAGGGAGCGGATGATCGGCTGGAACTGCTCCACCTTCTTGTGCTCGATCAGATTGACGAAGCAGAAGGGTTCGCCCTTCTCGAAGGTGATCCGCCCCGGCCGGGTGAAGATCCAGTTCATCGTGAAGGGGAAGGGCAGCCAGTCGGTCTCGATCAGGCCGACCAGCGGCTGGATGCCGTCCTTCACATGGTTGGGCGACCCCGAACACATCATCCCCCAGCCCGGC
>NZ_QFNM01000051.1 GCF_003248455.1 Brevundimonas sp. | reverse complement strand
GCTGGTCGAGATCATCCTGGGCGAAAAGACGGGTCAGGCCGCCATCGCCAAGGCGCTGGACTATGTGCTGAAGATCAAGAAGACGCCGATCGTCGTCAATGACAGCCGCGGCTTCTACACCTCGCGCTGCTTCTCCACCTTCCTGATGGAAGGCATGGCCATGCTGGAGGAGGGTTACGGCCCGGCCCTGATCGACAATGTCGGTCGCATGACCGGCATGCCGCGCGGTCCGCTGGAGATGCACGACGACGTGGCCTTGGACCTGTCGTACAAGATCGCCAAACAGACCCGCCAGGACCTGGGCGACAAATACGTCCCGACCGAAGGCGAGGACATCGTCGCCAAGATGGTCGAGGGCGGACGCTTCGGCCGCAAGAACGGCAAGGGCTTCTACGACTACGATCAGAAGCCCAAGACGATCTGGAAGGGTCTGGGCGAACTGGCGCCGACCACCAAGGGCATCGACCAGCCGGAAGCGCCGACCGCCTTCGCCCAGATCGACGAGCTGAAGACGCGCCTGCTGTACCGCCAGGCGGTCGAGGTCGCCCGCTGCTGGGAAGAGGGCGTCATCGACGACCCGCGCGAGGCCGACCTGGGCGCCATCCTGGGCTGGGGCTTCGCGCCCTGGACCGGCGGCCCGATCAGCATGATCGACGGCATCGGCCTGGCCAAGTTCGTCGAGACGGCGGACCGCCTGGCCGCTGCGTACGGAGACCGCTTCAAGGTCCCGCAGCTTCTGCGCGACATGGCGGCGAAGAACGAGACCTTCTACGGCAAGTTCGCCCCGGAGAAGGCCGCCGCCTGATCGGCAGGCGACATTGCCGACACAAGGAACGGGCGGCCTTCGGGTCGCCCGTTTTCGTTTGGACGCACCTTTCTTTCGTCATTCCGGGCGAAGGGCCGCTTGGCCCGAAGACCCGGAACCCATCGGCGCACGAGAGCGCGACCCGAAGGGCGGCGCGTAGCAGCCAACCTGTCGTGGATTCGATCTTCAGGCGTCGTGCGGCGGACAGATTTCGCCTTCGGCGCCGCTGGGTTCCGGGTCTCCGCTGCGCTGCGCCCGGAATGACGAAAGGGAAAGATGCTGCACGATCCAAAAAAGACCCGCCCGACACGAGGTCGAGCGGGTCGCTCCGCCGCCCTTCGCGGGGTCGGTGGCGGGTCGCTAGGGGCGACGGAGTCGCGGTGAAGGGACCGCCAGGCTGCGGCCGTGCGAACCCGGCAGGTCCGCCCCCGGCCGCCCAGCCTCCTGTCCTGGCGTCAGCCTTCGAGATCCTGGCCTTCGTCCGGCTCGGGCGCGCCCAGCAGTTCGTCGGCGATCTTATTGGTCGAGGCCCGCACGGCCTTTTCGATCGAGGCGGCGATGTCGGGGTTCTGCTTCAGGAACTCGCGCACATTCTCGCGGCCCTGGCCGATCCGGGTCGAGTCATAGCTGAACCAGCTGCCCGACTTCTCGATCACCCCGGCCTTGACGCCCAGGTCGATCACCTCGCCCAGCTTGGAGATGCCCTCGCCGTACATGATGTCGAAGATGACCTCGCGGAACGGCGGGGCGACCTTGTTCTTGACCACCTTGACCCGGGTGGTGTTGCCGACCACCTCGTCGCGGTTCTTGATCGCGCCGGTGCGGCGGATGTCCAGGCGCACCGAGGCGTAGAATTTCAGCGCGTTTCCGCCCGTGGTCGTTTCCGGCGAGCCGTACATCACCCCGATCTTGTGGCGGATCTGGTTGATGAACAGGACGATGCATTTCGACTTGGAGATCGAGGCCGTCAGCTTGCGCAGCGCCTGGCTCATCAACCGGGCCTGAAGACCCGGCAGGCTGTCGCCCATCTCGCCCTCGATCTCGGCGCGCGGGGTCAGGGCCGCGACCGAGTCGATGACCACGATGTCCACGGCGCCCGAACGCACCAGGGTGTCGACGATCTCCAGCGCCTGCTCGCCCGTGTCGGGTTGCGACACCAGCAGGTCGTCCAGGTTCACGCCCAGCTTCTGGGCGTAGACCGGGTCCAGCGCGTGTTCGGCGTCGACGAAGGCGGCGACCCCGCCCTTCTTCTGCACCTCGGCGACCGTGTGCAAAGCCAGGGTCGTCTTGCCCGAGGATTCGGGGCCGAACACCTCGATCACCCGGCCGACCGGCAGACCGCCGATGCCGAGCGCCATGTCCAGGCCCAGCGAGCCGGTCGAGACGCTCTCGATCTCGTTGACCTGCCCGGCCTTGCCCAGCTTCATCACCGAGCCCTTGCCGAAGGCGCGGTCGATCTGGGCGATCGCCGCCTCCAGGGCGCGTTGCTTGTCGCCGTCGTCCTTGCCCACCAGTTTCAATGCCGCCTGTGAAGCCATCGCCTTCGTCTCCCTTGCCATGATTCCCGTCAAAAGCCTGGGAGAGACCCGCCATGGACCCGCCCCCGTTTCGTGAGACGGACTATGTGCATGGTTTGTTCCGGTTCACAAGATGTTCTCCTCGATCAAAACAGGAACGTCGCGGACCGGCGACCGTTTCTGACGCATGCCGCTCGCTCAGGCGATCAGCCGCGCGCCCAGCCCGACGGCCAGGCCGCCTAGAAGAAGGCCGCCGGCGATCAGGCCCAGGGTCTTGGCGCCCGCCGCGGAGGCCGGGGCCAGGGGGCGCGCCATGACGACGACCAGGAGCGCGATCACGCCAAGCACGCCGGGCAGGTCCATGCCGACCGCCAGAAAAACGCCGTGCCCCTGGGCCAGCAGCCAGCCGCCCGCCCCGGCCGTCGCAGCCGCCGCCGGGAGCGGCGCCGTCCAGCCCGGCAGCCGGTCGGAGATCAGGGCCGCGCAGGCCGCCGCCAGCGCCGCGATCAGGCCCGGCCAGATCAGGAGGAAGGCCGCCAGGGGCACCAGCGCCTGAACCCCGGCGCCCAGGATCAGCACCAGGACGATCAGACCCAGCCAGCCGCCCCACGGCGTCGCCGGCGCCCGGCGCGGCCACAGGCCGAGGACCACGGCCAGCGCCGCCGCCCCCAGCAGCACCGGATCGACGCCCCCCAGCGCCGTCGCCAGGACCGCCGCCGCGACCAGTCCGCCCGCCAGCATCCGCCCTCCGCCCCGTCCCGCGATCACCAGCAGGGCCAGTCCCGCCAGCGCCAGGGCCGCCCCCGCCTCCAGCGCCGGCAGGCGGCGCAGCAGGGTGTAATAGGTCTCCGGCGCCGAGGCCGGGCCGCCCATCGGCCCCGCCAGGACGCGCACAGCCTGGCCCACGACCACGGCGGCGGCCATCAGCCACAGCCCGTCCGCCGCCCCGCGCGCCGCCGACCAGGCGCTCAGCCCGCTCGCCCGACGCGCCCGCCACGCGGCCCAGGCGGCCGCCAGGCCCGCCGCCGCCAGCAAGACCCAGCCGATCGGGGGCGGATGCGAGACGACGAACTGTCCGAAGACGTCGGCGTAGACGGCGTCCTGCGTCGCCTGGGGCAGGGTCGGCGCCCGCAGCCAGGTGTCGGCGGTCTCCAGCGCCTGCGACCCGATATGCTGAAGACTGCCCTGGTCCAGCGCCTGGGGCGTCGAGGCCGGCGAATGATACTGGTCCGGTCGTCCGATGAAGGCCAGGTTGATCCCCGCCAGCCCCCTGTCCGCCGCCACGGTGAAGTCCGTGCCGTTCGGCATCAACCGATAGACGAAGACGGCCAGGGCGTTGCTGGACGGCCCGCCGGTCGCGCCGCGCGTGGCCCGGGCGTAGGCCGCTATGGTCTGCGCATTGCCCGGCCCCGTCTCGAACATCATCGCCCGGCCGCCGCCGCCCCGCGCCTCCAGATTGATCACGGCGCCGACCCGGTCGCGCCACGGATGGGCGCCGAAAAAGGCCCGCGCCCCGTCCAGGTTCAACTCCTCCGCATCGGTCAGCAGCACGATCAGGTCGCGATCCGTCCCGCCGCGCGCCTTGATCGCCCGCACAGCCTCCAGGATGGCCGCCACGCCCGCCGCATCGTCGGCGGCGCCTGCGGAGCCGGGGACGCTGTCGTAATGGGCCATCGTCAGCACGGCCGGCAGGGCCGGATCGCGTCCAGGCAGGACGCCGACGATGTTGGCGGCCTCCAGCCCCCGCGCGCTGCGGCCTTCGCGTTCGATGCGCCGGACGGCGCGCGGCGACAAGGGGCCGGTCTGTATCTGCGGGTCCAGGCCCAGGGCCGTCATCCGCCGGACCAGATAGGCCTGGACGCGCGCGTGATCCGCCGATCCGACCGGATGGGGCGCCTGGGCGATGGCGCGGACGTCGATCATCGCCCGCTCGGCGGAGAAAGCCTGGGCGGGCGTGGCGGCGGATCGCGGCGCGGGCGTCCGGCTGGACGCCACGGCCAGGCCCAGGGCGACCGCCAGGGCCGCGAACAACAGGACCAGCCGCATTGGTCTTCTCCCCACGTCCGCGCCCAGTCAGCCCCCTCGCGGCGTGCGGCGCAAGGGGAGATCGGCGCGGGGGGCTTCAGCGACGGACGACGTTGCGGGCCGCCAGATTGCCGGTCGCCCCGTCGCCGTCCTCGGCGCTGGATCCGAACGGATAGCCCCGGTCGGCGCCGCAATAGGGCCGGCGGCCTTCGCGCGATCCGATCACCACCGCGCGCGGCCGCAGCCAGCCGGCGCCGGTGAAGACATTGTCCGTGATCTGATTGTAGGACGGCGTCTGGTGACGGATCACGCCGTCCTCGCCGCAGTTGCGGTACAGGAACACCCCGCCGCGGCCGCCCAGGGCCAGCCGGTTGCCGACGATGCGGTTCGCGCCCGATCCGTCCACGGCGATCTGCTCGCGCCCGGTGCGGATGTCGAAGTCGTTGTCCTGGATCAGGGCGCCGGCGCTTTCGGCGTCGAGATAGATCGCCACCGAGGTCGACCGGCCGAAAAAGCGCGAGCGGCGGACCGTGACGCGCGTCACGCCGGGCCCGACATAGAGGGGGATGGTCCCCGCCCCCTGGAAGCGGATGCGGTCCAGGACGACGCGGGTCGGCGCCGCCGCCTGGGCCGCCAGGGTGTGGCCGGCGGTGCGCGACGAGGCCAGCAGGTCGCGCATCGACCCGCCCGCCCCCATGCCCCAGACGCGCACATTGCCCACGACGCCGCAGTTGCGGATGGCGATGTCGGTCGGGCGCGACCAGCCGCCGTTCTCGGGCCTCGACCAGACGGCGACCGTGGGGGCGGCGGTCGTCGCCCGGCCCGGCGCGCGGATTTCTCCCCCGCCGCAATCCAGAACCGCGCCGGACGCCGCCTGGCCTTCGATCAGGACGCGGCGGCGGATGTCGCGCCCGGCCAGTTCGGCCCGACAGGTCAGCCGATAGGGCAGGTCCGACGGCGTGGTCAGGTCCGCCGTCTCCCGGGCCGTGCACGGCCGGGCGGCGGGCAGGTCGGGCGGCGCGGCCTGCAGCGTCAGTGCGAGCGCGAGCCAGCCGGCCATCGCTACGGCAGGACGGCGGCCAGGGCCGCGCGTTCGGCCGCGCAGCCCGGATTGGTCAGGCCCGTCGCGCGAGCGGCGGCCAGTTCGACGCGCGCCGCCGCCATATCGGCCTGGAAGGCGGGGCCTGCGACGGCCTGAGCGGCGACCTGTCGGCCGATGGCCTCGCCCGCCGCCACGTCGCTGGGATAGTGCATGGCGCAGACCAGGCGGCTGACCCCGATCTGGCGGCCTATGCGGCGCACGGCTTCGGCCCGATCCGGCTCCAGCGCCGCGAACGCCTCGCCATAGGCCGTTGCGACCGCCGCCGTCCCCGACGGATAGGAGCCGCTGCGCCGCGCGGCCGCGTCCAGAGTCTGGCAGGCGCGGCGTGCGGGATCGTCCGCGACCGGGCGCGGGCGGGCCTGACGGGCCTTGACCTGTTCGGCGACGCTGGCCGCGTCGTGAAAGAGGCGTCCCATCATCCGGTCCAGCGCGGGCGTCCGCCCCGCCGCCTGGGCCGATCCCAGCCGCACCCCCAGGGCGCAGTCGAAATGCTGCAGCCCGAGGGGGGGCCGCACCTCGGCGTGGGACGTGGCCAGGAGCCAGCGATCCCCGTCCTCCAAGGCGACGTAGCGGGCCGAGGCCGCCTTGTCCGCCTGGTCCTGGGGAGAGCCGGCGGCGGGCGGCGCGGGGATCGCGGCCGCCAGACCGGCCAGGGCGCCCGCCGACAGATAGCCGTCCGCCGGGATGGTCGCGATGGGTCTCTGCGCGCCGGCGCAGGCGGCCAGGACGAAGACGACGCCCGCCGCCGAAATCCGCCGGCCGGCGCGGGCGATCACGATCCGGCGCTCCAATTCATATGCACCGAGGTTCCGCCCTCGGGGCTGGGGGCCGCCACGACCTGGAGCGACGGCCCGTCCGGCCGATCGCCCGCCGCCCCGTAGGCGCGCGCCTCGCCCTGGTTCATGCCGGTGACGGACCTGAGCCCGGCGGCCTCGGCCCGCTCGCGATAGAAGGCCACGACCTGGTCGGGCGAGGCGTCGGTAGTGAAGGTGAGCAGCCCTCCCGGTCCGGCGGCGCCGTCCGCGCTCAGGGGCGCGCCCTGCACCTGGGCGCCGGGATACAGGACGGCGAAGGCCGGCGCGCCGCCGTCGGGCGCGGGCGTCGGCGTCGGCGTCGGCGTCGGGGCCGCGGCCGGCGCGGGGCCGGTCTCGACCCCGGCGGCGGGCGGCCCTGCCGCATCCGTCCCGGCGGGCGGGGCAGGCGCCTTGGCCCGGTCGCAGCCGGCGAGGCCGAACAGAACAACGGCGGAAACCACCGCCAAACGAAGCGTCATCGAAGAAGCGTCCCTGGACCGAAGGGTCTAAGCGCCACCGTGGCGCAGGCTTGCGGCGGCGGCAAGGCGGCGCGCCCCTATTCCTCGCGCCCGCCCTCGGCCGGATCGCCGCCCGGCCCTTCGAAATCCCGTCGCGACCCCGCGATCGCGCCCGGTTCGGCGTCGGACGGCGAATCCGGGTCGGCGGCGTCGCGGCCTTCCTGGGCCAGGGTTTCGTTGATCCGGCGCGAATCCGTGTCGTCGTCCGAACCGCCGGCCGAGCCGCCGCGCAAAGACCCCGCGCGCGTGTCCGAGCCCGAATCGCTGCCGTCCAGGGCGTCGATCAGGGTGTCGGCCTTGCGGCCCAGATCGGGTTTCTCGCCCATGTCGGCGGCTTCGCGGGCGTCGTCGCATTCCGTCTCGGGCTTGGGGGTTTCGGGCGTGTGGAAATCGGCGTGCGTCATGGCGCGGCTCTTTCATAGTGGAGACGATCTAAAGCGCCCGACCCGGTTGCGGTTCCGCGCCCGCGCCCTTGAACCCGGCGCGCCAGCCCCGATCTAGGCGGTATGATCCCCTTCTCAGTTCTCGACCTGTCGCCCATCGTCGAAGGCGGCGACGCCCGTCGCGCCCTGGACGAGACCCTGGCCCTGGCGAAGGCCGCCGACCGCCTGGGCTACCGGCGGTTCTGGCTGGCCGAGCATCACAACATGCCGGGCATCGCCAGCGCGGCGACCGCCATCGTCATCGGCCATGTGGCGGCGGGAACCGAGCGCATCCGCGTCGGCTCGGGCGGCGTCATGCTGCCCAACCACGCCCCGCTGGTCGTGGCCGAGCAATTCGGCACGCTGGAGACGCTGTTTCCGGGCCGGATCGACCTGGGCCTGGGCCGCGCGCCCGGCACGGACGGCGCCACCGCCCGCGCCCTGCGCCGCTATTTCGAGGGCGCCGACCAGTTTCCGCGCGACGTGGTCGAACTGATCCAGTGGTTCGAGCCCGCGTCCGAGAACCAGCCGGTCCGCGCCGTGCCGGGCGCCGGACTGCGCGTGCCGATCTGGCTCTTGGGCTCCAGCCTGTTCAGCGCCCAGCTGGCCGGCCAGCTGGGCCTGCCCTACGCCTTCGCCAGCCATTTCGCGCCCGAACTGCTGCTGGAGGCCCTGGCGCTTTATCGGCGCAGCTTCACCCCCTCCGACCGCCTGGCCCGGCCCCACGCCATGGCCGCCGTCAACGTCTTCGCCGCCGACAGCGACGAAGAGGGCGTGCGTTTGTCCACCTCCATGCAGCAAAGCTTCGCGCGCCTGTCGACCGGCAAGCCGGGCAAGCTTCCGCCGCCCGTCGACGACATCGCCGCCGTCCTGACGCCGCAGCAGATCGAGGGCGCCAGGAGCCGCCTGATCTATTCCGCCGTCGGCGGACCCGAGACGGTGAAGAAGCAGCTGGCCGACTTCATCGCCCTGACCGGGGTGGACGAACTGATGATCACCGGCATGATGTTCGACAACGCCGCCCGCATCCGCAGCCTGGAGATCGTCGCCGAGGCGCGTGCGCTGCCCGCAGCCTAAACCCCGAGCGGCAGGCCGACCAGAAACTCCAGCAGCAGCGCATTCACCTCGTCCGCCCGCTCCTGCTGGATCCAGTGGCCCGCGCCCTGCAAGACCACCGACCGGGTCAGATTCGGAACCCAGGTCGTCAGCTCCGCCTCGGCCGCTCCCGCATAATGGCGCACCGGGTCGTCCTGGCCGACGACGAACAGGGCGGGCCGGTCGATCTTCCGGTCCTGCAAGAAGGCCGTCAGCGACCAGTTCAGGTCCAGCGCCCGGTACCAGTTCAACGGCGCGTCGAACCCGTCGGCGGAGAACGCCTGCACATACGCCTGGAAATGATCCTGGCTCATCCACGGCGGCAGGGTCGCATCGTCGGGGATCGTGTCCAGCAGGGCCGCGCCCTCGGGCATGAAGCCGGTCGAGCGCCGATCGGCCGGGGTCGCGCCGTCATAGGCGTAGAACAGCTTCCTGAGCGTCGTGGCCGTATCCGCCTCCAGCGCCCGATGGGCGTCCGGCGCCTGGAACCGCAGGATATAGAGATCGCCCAGTCCCGCCCGCTTCGTGATCGCGGCCATGGCCGTCGTCGGCGGGCCCTTGAAGCGGCGCGGCTGGAACGGCACGGACAGGCCCGCCACGCCGCGGAACACGTCGGGCCGCAACAGGGCGCAATGCCAGGCCACCGGCGCGCCCCAGTCGTGGCCGATCACGACGCAGCGCGTCTCGCCCAGCGCGCGGACCAGATCGACCATGTCCCCGACCAGGTTCAGGATCGAATAGGCGGCCGAGCCGCCCGGCTTGTCGGTCCCGCCGTAGCCCCGCATGTCGGGGGCGACGGCGTGATAGCCCGCCTCGCCCAGCGCCTGGACCTGGGCGCGCCAGCTGACGCCCAGTTCGGGAAAGCCGTGGATCAACAGGACCAGCGGCGCGTTGTCGGTCTCGAACCCGTCTTCCAGCACCTGTTGGACAAGGCCGTCGGTCTTGATAAGCCGCGTTCGCATTTCCAACCCTTTCGGCGGCGTTTTCGCCGCTCTCTCAAGCCTAGAAGGACGGACATGACCCGCCTCGTCACCTTCGCCGACGGTACGACCGTTCCCGCCCTGGGCCAAGGCGCCTGGGAGATCGGCGACGATCCCGCCAGGCGCGACGCGGAGCAGCAGGCCCTCGCGCGCGGCATCGACCTGGGCATGACCTTGATCGACACGGCCGAACTGTATGGCGACGGCCGCTCCGAGCGCCTGGTGGGCGAGGTCGTCGCCGGTCGCCGCGAAGAGGTCTTCATCGTCTCCAAGGTCCGGCCCGAGAACGCCTCGGAGATGAAGATGATGCTGTCGTGCGAACGGTCTCTGGAGCGGCTGAAGGTGGACCGGCTGGACCTCTATCTGCTGCATTGGGAGGGCCATGTCCCGCTGGAGGAGACGGTCGAGGCGTTTCGCGAACTGGTGGACGAGGGGATGATCGCCCGCTGGGGCGTGTCCAACCTCGATCTGGACGCGATGGAGCGGCTGATGCGGATCGAAGGCGGCGAGGACTGCGCCGCCAACCAGCTTCTCTACAACCTGGGTTCGCGCGGGGTGGAGTTCGACCTCCTGCCCTGGATGCAGGCGCGCGACATGCCGATGATGGCCTATTCGCCGCTGGGACGCGGCGGCCTTCTGGAGCATCCGCTGATCCAGGACATCGCCAACCGCCACTCGGCCGAGCCGGCCCAGGTGGCCCTGGCCGCCGTCCTGCGCCACGACGGGGTCATCGCCATTCCCAAGGCCAGTTCGGTCGAACACGTCGAGGCCAACGCCGACGCCCTGGACATCCAGTTCGATCTTGAAGACCTCGAACGGCTGGACGCGGCCTTCCCGCCGCCGAAACACGCCGTTCCGCTGGATATTATCTGAGAACCGCGATCGTCATTCCGGGGCGTCCGCAGGACGAACCCGGAACCCAGGAAGGCATCGCCGACAGAATGAATCGCCGACCGTGCGGCGGTCTTGGGTTCCGGGTTCCTCGCTTCGCGCGGCCCCGGAAAGACGATACGGCGGCGGATCAGCCGCCCGCGATCACGCCCAGCAGCCGCATCCGTTCATCGTCCTCATAGGGAACCGCCGGCCCTCGGCCCCAGACCGGATCGGGCCACAGGGCGTCGTCGCGACGGCGCCCCACGACATGCACGTGCAGTTGCGCCGTCACGTTTCCGATGGCCCCGACGTTCAGCTTCTCGACCTCGCCCAGCCGCCGCGCCAGCGCCCCGGCGCGCACCGTCTCCGCCATCAGCATGGCCCGCTGACCGACGCCGAGATCCTCCAGCTCCACCGCCCCCTCGACGCGCGGGATCAGGATCAGCCAGGGAAAGCGGGCGTCGTCTTGTAGCCGCACATGGCACAGCGGCCATTCGGCGGCGGGGACCGATCCGGCGTCGAAGGCCGGGTCTGGACGAAAGTCGGTCATGGGGGCCTCCGCGACAGGGTTCCCCCAGCCTTGCAGCGCCGCCTTTGCGGGTCTAGACCGCCCGCACGATTAATCCCCATTTCGCACACGCAATAAACGGAGACATCCATGGCTCGCGCGAAGATCGCCCTCATCGGCGCCGGCATGATCGGCGGAACCCTGGCCCATGTGGCCGCGCGCGAAGCCCTGGGCGACGTGATCCTGTTCGACATCGCCGCTACGCCGACATCGCGGGCGCCGACGTCTGCATCGTCACCGCCGGCGTGCCGCGCAAGCCGGGCATGAGCCGCGACGACCTGATCGGCATCAATCTGAAGGTCATGAAGGCCGTGGGCGAAGGCATCAAGGCCCACGCCCCCGACGCCTTCGTCATCTGCATCACCAACCCGCTCGACGCCATGGTCTGGGCCCTGCAGAAGTTCTCAGGGCTCCCCAAGGAGAAGGTCGTCGGCATGGCCGGCGTGCTGGACAGCGCCCGCTTCGCCTACTTCCTGGCCGAAAAGACCGGCGTGTCGGTTCAGGACATCCATGCCTGGACCCTGGGCGGCCACGGCGACGACATGGTGCCGATGGTGCGCCACTCGACCGTCGGCGGCCTGCCCCTGCCGGACGCCGTCGCCGCCGGCTTCCTGTCGCAAGCCGACCTGGACGCCATCGTCGAGCGCACCAGGAAGGGCGGCGGCGAGATCGTGGCCCTGCTGAAGACCGGCTCGGCCTTCTACGCCCCGGCTGAATCGGCCATCGCCATGGCCAAGTCCTATCTGCTGGACCAGAAGCGCGTCCTGCCCTGCGCCGTCTGGCTGTCGGGCGAATACGGCCTGTCGGACCTCTACGTCGGCGTCCCGGCCCTGATCGGCGCCGCCGGCGTCGAGAAGGTGGTCGAGTTCACCACCAACGACGAGGAAAAGGCGATGTTCGAAAAGTCCGTCGCCTCGGTCCAGGGCCTGCTGCAGGCCTGCAAGGACATCGATTCCTCGCTGGCCTAAGCCACGCCTCCATCTGATGACGAAGGGCCTGCGGATCGCTCCGCAGGCCCTTATTCTTTTTCCCTTCCCCGCAGGAGAGGGAAACCTAATCCCGGACGTGCGCCAGCCAGTCCTTGCTCTGCATCTCGTTGAAGCGGGAAACGGTGCGTTCGAACTCGAACGCCCCCACCCCCTCGGTGTAGAGCGCCTCGGGGCGGGCCGCCGCCAGGACGATCAGCCGGGTCTTGGCCTCGTAAAGGGCGTCCACCAGCGTCACCAGCCGCCGCGCCTCGTGGTGGTTGGCCGAGCTCAGGATCGGCACGTCCTCCAGAAACAGGGTGTGGAACCTCTGGGCGACGGCCAGATAGTCCTGCGGCCCCAGGGGTCTGGCGCACAGTTCCGCGAACGTCGCGCGCGCCATGGACCCGACCGTGCGCTCGATCTTCACGTCGCGGCCCAGGACGGTCAGGTGCGCGGGCTCCTCCGGCTCCCCGCCCTTCAGTTCGCGCCACAGGTCCTCGAACCCCGCCCGGTCGTCGGGCGTGTGCCAGACCTGGGCCGAGGTCATCCGGTCCAGCCGCCAGTCGCGCGCCCCGGCCGTCGGCACCACCTCGCACCGCTCGCGGATGATGTCGATGAACGGGGTGAACAGCTGGCGATTGACGCCGTTCTTGTACAGGTCCTCCGGCGCGCGGTTCGAGGTGATGGCCAGCACCACCCGATCCTCGAACAGGGCCTCGAACAGGCGGCCCAGGATCATGGCGTCGGCGATGTCCGTCACCTGCAACTCGTCGAAACACAGCAGCCGCGCCTCGGACGCGATCAGCCTGGCGACGGGCGGAATGGGATCGTCGCCCCCCTTGCGAGAGTGCTGTGTTCCGAACACGGCCTTCCTCGTCTTCGCATCCCCCTCGCGCCATTGGCGCACCAGGTCGTGGATGCGGGCCATGAAGGCGTGGAAGTGGGCGCGGACCTTTCGCGGCTCCGGCGTCGCCGAATAGAACAGGTCCATCAGCATCGACTTGCCGCGTCCCGGCGGACCATAGAGATAGATCCCCCGCACCTCCGGCGCCTTGCCGAACAGGCCGGGCTTTTTCGCCAGGTCGGTCTCCAGCCGCTCCAGCGCCGCGATGACGCTTTCCTGCGCCGGATCGGGCGTCAGCACCCCCTCTTCCACTCGGATGTCGTAGGCGTTGCGGATGCGGGAGGTCATGGGAGCGTTGCTTAACGGTCCCTCCAGCGAAAAGCGATTGCTTCGCGGCTGCGAACGCCTAATTGCACACCACACCACAATCCGCGCTCAAGCAGCGAGACCCCGCGGGTCGAGCGGTAGCGCGTCCGAAGGACAACGAAAAAATGGGTTATCGCGTCGCCATCGTCGGGGCCACGGGCAATGTGGGCCGTGAGATGCTGAACATCCTGGAAGAGGTCGAATTCCCCGTCGACGAAATCCACGCCATCGCCTCGCGCAAGTCCAAGGGGGTCGAGGTCTCGTTCGGCGACAAGACCGTCAAATGCCAGGACATCGAACAGTTCGACTTCGCATCCGTCGACATCGTCCTGATGTCCGCCGGCGGCGCGGTGTCGCGCGAATGGTCGGAAAGGATCGGCAAGGCCGGCCCCATCGTCATCGACAACTCCTCGGCCTTCCGCAAGGACGCGGACGTGCCGCTGATCGTGCCCGAGGTGAACCCCGACGCGGTCAAGGACGCGAAGAAGAAGAACATCATCGCCAACCCCAACTGCTCGACCGCCCAGCTGGTCGTGGCGCTGAAGCCGCTGCACGACGCGGCCAGGATCAAGCGGGTCGTGGTCTCGACCTATCAGTCGGTCTCCGGCGCCGGCAAGGAAGGCATGGACGAGCTGTGGAACCAGACCAAGGCCATCTACGGCCTGGGCGACGCCACGCCCAAGAAGTTCCCCAAGCAGATCGCCTTCAACGTCATCCCCTACATCGGTTCGTTCAACGAGGACGGCTCCACCGACGAGGAGCAGAAGATGTGGGACGAGACCCACAAGATGCTGGACCCGTCGATCAAGCTGACCGTGACCTGCGTGCGCGTGCCGGTCTTCGTCGGCCATTCGGAGGCCGTGACGGTCGAGTTCGACCGCCCCATCGAACCCGACGAGGCCCGCGCCCTCCTGCGCGAGGCGCCCGGCGTGCTGGTGGTCGATAAGCAGGAACACGACGGCTATATCACCCCGGTCGACGCGGCCGGCGAGTTCGCCGTCTATGTCAGCCGCATCCGCAAGGACCCGACGGTCGAGAACGGCCTCAGCTTCTGGGTCGTGTCCGACAACCTGCGCAAGGGCGCGGCCCTGAACGCGGTCCAGATCGCCCAGCTTCTGGACGAGACGGGCGTGATCAAGTCGTCGTCGGGATATCGGTCGATCACCGTGTGATTTTCGACTTCGTCATCCTCCGGCAAGCCGCGCCTTCGCAGCGCAGACCGGGAGCCCCAGCGGCGCGCGTGAGCGCGAACCTGTCGCGGCCCGGCTTTTCAAGCCTCTTGCTGCGGAAAGATTTCGCCTTCGGCGCCGCTGGGTCCCCCCGGTCTCGCTCCGCTCCCCGGAGGATGACGAAAGAAGAAGGTCACGCGGACGACAGCAAGGGACACGTGTCATGACCCCCGCCACGGCCACCGCCCCCGCCGATCCCCGCGCCGTCGGGACGGCCGTCGCCTGCTACACCCTGTGGGGCCTGCTGCCGCTGCTGTTCATGGCCATGGCGGCCCACGGCTTCGGCGCGCCCGAAATCCTGGCCCACCGGGCGGTCTGGTCGGTCTTCGTCGCCGGGGCGGTGCTGCTGCTGGCGGGCCAGTGGGGCGAGGCGCGCCAGGTCCTGGCCAATCCGCGCACCTTCGCCTGGCTGGCGTTCTCGGCGCTGCTGATCGGCACGAACTGGAGCCTCTACGTCGTCGCCACCACCCATCATGCGACGCTGGAGGCCAGCCTGGGCTATTACATCAACCCCCTGCTGAACATGGCGGCGGGGGCGGTGCTGTTCCGCGAAAAGATCGACCGCTGGAGCGCCGTCGCCATCGCCCTGGCCGTCGTCGGCGTGGCCGTCCAGACCGTGGCGCTGGGCCATGCGCCGCTCATCGGCCTGACCCTGGCCGTCACCTTCTGCGCCTATGCGGTGATCCGCAAGCGCGTGCCGGCCTCGGCCCAGACGGGGCTGTTCGTCGAATGCCTGGTGCTCCTGCCCATCGGCGCGGTCTTCCTGGCCTGGCTGGCGACGCATGGCCAGGCGGAGGGTTTTTCCTCGCCGTCCAGCCTGGCGTGGGCGCTGATCAACGGCCCGGCGACCGTCATCCCCCTGGTCCTGTTCGCCTGGTCGGCGCGACGCCTGCCCCTGTCGACCGTGGGCTTCATCCAGTTCCTGGCGCCGACGCTGCAATTCGCCTGCGGCGTCTGGGCGGGCGAGGCCCTGACCCCGCTCAGGATCGTCTCCTTCGTCTTCATCTGGGCCGGGGCCGGCGTCTTCGCCCTGGGCGCCCTCAACCGCTCGCGCGCCGCCAAGCGGGCGGTGGTCCTGTCCGAGACGGTCTAGCCGCGCCGGGACATCTAAAGCGCGGCGTACAGCGCCTGCAGCAGACGCCGGGGCCGGGGGTCGCCGATCAGGTGCGGCGACTGGCGCGTCATCACATAGGCGGCCGACAGCCGGCGCGACGGGTCGGCCATGGCCATCGAGCCGCCCCAGCCGTAATGGCCGACCGCCGCGCCCGGCCCGAAGACGTTCAGACCGTCGTTGCGCATCAGACCCGCCGCCCAGCTGATCGTATAGGGCAGCACCTTGTCCGGCCCGTGGATGCGTTCGCGCGTCAACTGCGCCAGCGTCCCCGCCGACAGCACCGACCGCCCGTCGAGCGCGCCGCCGTCGGCGACCACGCCCAGCATCCGCGCCAGCCCCAGCGCCGCGCCATGCAGGTTGGCCGAGGGGATCTCCATCTTGCGCCACTCGGCCGAGCCCCGCCCGCCGGGCGCCGAGCCGCGATCCAGGAAGGCGGCCTGTTTGATCGGGTCGATGGTCCCCAGGTTCGGCGCCGCCGTCGGCTTCCTCATCTGGGCGACCCGGCCATGTTCGCTCTCGGGAAGGCCGATCCACAGGTCCAGTTCCGGGAAATCCTGTCGCAGCGCCTGGCCCATCGTCCGCCCGGTCGCCCGGCGATAGATCTCGTTGGCCAGATAGCCGACCGTGACCGGATGATAGCCGGAGGCCGTTCCCGGCGCCCACATCGGCGCCTGGGCCGCCAGCCGCGCCAGCACGGCGTCCGCGTCGAACCAGATCGACGGCTCCGCCGCCTCGGAAAAGCCCGCCAGCCCCGCCTGGTGGCTCATCAGCTGGGCCACCGTCACGTCCTGCTTTCCCGCCGCCCCGAAGGCGGGCCATAGCGACGCGACCGTCTGGTCGTAATCAAGCTGTCCCGCCTCGACCGCCGTCGCCATCAGGATCGCCATCACCGCCTTGCCGGTCGAAAAGACCGGGGTCAGCGTCGTGTCGGCAAACGGCGTCGTCTTCGCCGTATCGGCCCATCCGGCCCACAGATCCACGACCGCCTCGCCAGCGACCACCACGCTGAACCGCGCCGCCTGCTCGTCCAGCCCCTCGGGCGCGTCGGTGAAGTTGGCGGCGAACGCCTCGCGCACGGCTTCGAAACCGGAAGCGCAGACGCCATGAATGTCGATGGGATCGGTCATGGGCTGGTCCTAGCGCGCCCGGCGCCCACGAAAAAGGCCTCCCGCCGAAACAGGAGGCCTCGATCTGTTCGATCCCTGAGCGGTCAGCCCGCCGCGACCTCGGTCGCCTGTTCGGCCAGGATGGTCAGGCCATCGCCGTTGACGTCGGCGAAGCCGCCGTGGACGTCGTACTGGGTCTTGGCCCCGCCGTCATAGACCGTGACAAGGCCTTCGCGCAGGGCGGTCATGAAGGGCGCATGGTCCGGCAGAACGCCGAAGTCGCCCTCGACGCCCGGCGCATCCACCTGGTCCACCAGGCCCGAAAAGACCTCGCGTTCCGGCGAGACGAGGGAGAAGTTCAGCTTGCCAGCCATGATCAGGCGTCCGCCGCCATCTTCTCGGCCTTGGCGACGGCTTCCTCGATGGCGCCGACCATGTAGAAGGCGGCTTCCGGCAGGTGGTCGTATTCACCGGCGACGATGCCCTTGAAGCTGCGGATGGTGTCGGCCAGCTCGACGAACTTGCCG
>NZ_QFNM01000012.1 GCF_003248455.1 Brevundimonas sp. | reverse complement strand
CCGCGCGGAGCGTCATACCCTTCGTCGAAACGGTACTTACAAACTCACACTCCGGGCGAAGGCCCGGCGCTCCGCCCAGCCCTCCATCCAACTTCGCAGGCGAAAGCCGCGAGGCCAAACCCGCTTGTCCGGAGACCTGCATGGCTCGCCCGAAACCCCGCCGCCCCAAGCCCGGTCGCGGCCTTCCGCCGCCCCATAAGCCGACCCCTGAAGAGGAGGCCGAGATTGCGCGACTCATCGCGGAAATCGAAGTCGAACACATCCGGCTGGACGCCATCCTGGTCGAGAAACAGGCCGAGGCCGCCGAACGCGCGCGGATCAAGGCGCTCAACGGCGTGCCGCCGGTCGAACGCGCCCCGCTGAAACCCGGAGAGTTCCGAATCAGGGATCTCTTTCGTTAGGGGGCGTATCGCCAAGGCTGGATGCGGTTCAGGTCGCAGGCACGCCTCCCGGGTTCCGGGTTCGTCCTTCGGACGCCCCGGAATGACGGTCGCTCACAGACAGTCGACGACCCTAATCGTCCAGCAGGGCCTGCAGCAGCGGATGGGCCAGGACCGGCGCGGCCAGGCGCACCACGGCCTGCGGGTCTTCCAGGCGCACGGCGGCGGTGGCGTCGGCGACGATGAAGTCGGCGTGGGTGCGCGACGGTTCGGTCAGCCGCTCGTGGCCGGGGCGCACCGTGGCCAGATACTGGGCCACGACCGAATCCGCCGATCGGCCCCGCTCGGCCTGGTCTCGCAACAGGCGGCGGATGAAGCGGATGTCGGCGGGGGTGTCCACGAACACTCGGATGTCGAACAGGGCGGTCAGGTCGGGCGTGCAAAGGACGTGGGTGCCCTCCACGATCACCACCTGGGCCGCCGGGATGGGCTCGCCGCCCGGCTCGCGCCCGTGGTGGATGAAGGAATAGACCGGCGCCGTCACCGAACGCCCGGCCTTCAGCGCCTTCAGGTCGGCGATCATCAGGTCGTGATCGCGCGCGGCCACGTCGTCGAAATCGAAGGTCGCGGCGTCGAAGCCGGGCAGGGCGGCCGCGTCCTTGTAATAGCTGTCCTCGCGCACCAGCACGGCCGCCCCGTCCGGCAGGGCCGAAACCAGCGTCTCCGCCAGGGTGCTCTTGCCGGAGCCCGAGCCGCCGGTGATCGCGATCAGAATAGCCATGCGGGGCCTTCTAGGGCGCCGGGCCGGCCGACGCCACAAGGGACGATCCGTCGCGCCGCAGGTGACGCAAGGTCACGTTGCTTATCGCCGATAACCAATGATAGCGTCCGTCCAAGCGTCGCATCCAAGCAGACGCACCCAAGGAACAGGAAACGACATGCTGGGCTTGATGCAGGACTGGCCGCTGACGGTCGACAAGATCATCGACCACGCCAGAAACTGGCACGGTGCGCGCGAGGTGGTGACGCGATCGGTCGAAGGGCCCATCGTCCGCACGACCTACGCCCAAATCCACGACCGCGCCAAACGGGTCTCCAGCGTCCTGAAGGATTGGGGGATCGAGCCCGGCGACCGCGTGGCCACCCTGGCCTGGAACACCGCCAACCATATCGAGACCTGGTACGGCGTCATGGGCATCGGCGCCGTGTGCCACACCCTGAACCCGCGCCTGTTCCCCGAACAACTGGTCTATATCATCAACCACGCCGAAGACCGGATCGTCTTCGTCGACCTGACCTTCGTGCCGCTGCTGGAGGCCATCCTGCCGCACATCCCCAAGGTCGAGCGCGTCGTTATAATGACCGACGCGGCCCATATGCCCCAGACCAAACTGCCCAAGGCCGTGGCCTATGAGGACGCCATCGCGGGCCAGCCGGCCGATGTCGTCTGGGGCGATTTCGAGGAAAACACCGCCTGCGGCCTGTGCTACACCTCGGGCACGACCGGCAATCCCAAGGGGGTGCTGTATTCGCACCGCTCCAACTTCCTGCACACCTTCATGGGGCTGCAGGCCACCGTCATGGGCGCCACGCCCAAGGAGGTGATCCTGCCGGTCGTGCCGATGTTCCACGCCAACGCCTGGGGCATCGCCTTCGCCGGCCCGGCCGCCGGAACCAAGCTGGTCATGCCGGGCGCCCGGATGGACGGCGCCGCCATCTACGAATTGATCGAACAGGAAGGCGTCACCTTCTCGGCCGCCGTGCCCACCGTCTGGCAGGGGCTGTTCGCCCACATGAAGCAGAACGGCCTGGGCTTCTCGACGCTGAAGCGGGTGCTGATCGGCGGTTCGGCCTGTCCCGAAAGCCTGATCCGCGGCTTCCACGACGATTTCGGCGTGGAAGTCACCCACGCCTGGGGCATGACCGAGACCTCGCCCATCGGCACCATCGCCAACCTGCCGCCCGAGATCGTGGACCTGCCCTATGACGAGCAGATGAAGTATCGCCTTAAACAGGGCGTGCCCCCGCTGGGGATCGAACTGAAGCTGAAGGACGAGGCCGGCGTGGAACTGCCTCACGACGGAACCACCTTCGGTCGGCTGATGGTCAAGGGGCCGACGATCAGCAAGGGCTATTTCAAGGACGACAGCCCGATCCTGGACGACGAGGGCTTCTTCGACACCGGCGATGTGGCCACGGTGGACGAGATCGGCTTCATGCACATCACCGACCGCGCCAAGGACGTGATCAAGTCGGGCGGCGAATGGATCAGCTCCATCGAGATCGAGAACATCGCCGTCGGCCACCCCAAGGTCGAGATCGCCGCCGTCATCGGCGCGGCCCATCCCAAATGGGACGAACGGCCCGTGCTGATCCTGAAGCTGAAGCCCGATCACGCCCTGGACAAGCAGGAGCACCTGGACTTCCTTCAAGGCAAGATCGCCAAATGGTGGATGCCCGACGACGTGGTCGCGGTGGACGAGATACCGCTGGGCGCCACCGGCAAGATCGACAAGAAGCTGTTGCGCGAACGGTTCAGGGACTACCGTCTGCCGACCGCCGCCTGACCCTGTCGGGGTCGAAGCCCGAACCGGAGCCCGAATGCCGACCCGAAAGCCCGTTCCGGCCGTCCTGCCTTGGCTGACGGCTCTGGCCGCAGCGCCCCTGGTGCTGATCGTGGCGGCGGTGGCGGCGACGCGGTTCGGCGGCGCGGACCTGGCCGTCGCCTATGACCTGCTGACCTGGACGGTGGCGCGCATCCTGGCCTGGATCGGGCTGGCGGGCGCGCTGATCGCGGCGATCCTGGCGCTGCGCGACCTGAAGGGCAGGGGGCTCTACGCCCTGGCGGCCGTGGCGCTGGCGGGGGCGACGGTGGCGGGCTTCGTCTGGCGCCAGGGCCGCGACGCCGCCCCCGCGCCTCAGGACGTCACGACCAATGTGCAGGAGCCGCCCGTCTTCTCGCGCGCCGCCGCCCTGCATCGCGGATCGACCCCGGCCAGCTGCGACGCCGTCGTCGCCGTCCCCAGCCAGGTCCTGGCCCAGCAGGCGGCCTCCGCCCTGGTCGACGCCGGCTTCGTCGTGAACCGCGCCTCGACGTTCGAGGTCGAGGCCGCGCATCAGGGCGCATGGTTCGGCTTCGTCAACGATGCGGTGGTCCGCATCCGTCCCGGCCGCACCGATATCCGCGTCGCCGCCCGCGACGCCCGCCCCGACGGCGGCGCCGCCTGCCGCCTGGCCGCCCGCATCGCCGGCGGACTGTCCCAGACCCGCTGACCGCGACGGTTAGGCCGGGCGAAACCGCGCGCCCAGGCCCGGCTCGCCGTCGCAGGCCGCCAGACCGTCCTCGACCAGCTTGATCAGATGCGCCAGCACCGACAAGGAGGCCGCCGGCCACAGCCGCCGATCGACGGCGGCGTATAGGGTGGGAACCATCTCGGCGATCGTCCGGTCTCCGGCCGCCAGACGCCCGACGATCTGCGCCTCCCGCTCGATCCGATGGGCGCGATAGGCCTCCAGAAACGGGCCCACATCGGTGATCGGCGCCCCGTGCGTCGGCCACAGCGTGTCGAAGCCCCGGGCGATCACCGCGTCCAGGCTGGCCATATACCGGCGCATGTTCCCGTCCGGCGGCGCGACCACGGTCGTCGACCAGCCCATGACATGATCGCCGCAGAACAGGGCGTTCTCCTCGTGCAGGACGAAGGCCATATGGTTCGACGCATGACCGGGCGTGAACAGCGCCTCCAGCGTCCAGCCGTCGCCGGCGACGATCTCTCCGCCCGTCAGAACGACGTCGGGAGCGAATTCGGCGTCCTCGTCCTCGTCCAGTCCGCCGGACGCATGGGTTTCGCGCGCCGGAGGCCGCGCCGCCAGGATCGGCGCGCCCGTCGCCTCCGCGAACGGCCGGGCCAGGGGCGCATGGTCCCGGTGCGTATGCGTGACCATCACATGGCTGACTCGCCGCCCGTCCACCGCCGCCAGAAGCGCCGCCAGATGCGCCTCGTCCGTCGGCCCCGGATCGATCACCGCGACCTCGGCCCCCTGGTCCGGCCGGCCGACAATATAGGTGCCCGTCCCGGTGAAGGTGAACGGCCCCGGATTGTCGGCGATCACGCGCTGCACCAGGGGCGAAACCTGATCCCGCCGCCCATAGGCGAAGTCGAACTGGCGCACGAAGGGGATCATGCCGCCGCGCCCTCCGGCTGGCGCGCCGCTTGCGTCAGGATTTCGGTCATCATTGCCGGAGCGCCCGTCGTGGCCCGTTCGATCCTCGCCGCTGTATCAAATCGGCTCGCGCCCGTCGCTGTCGTTCTGCTGGTGAGTCTCGCCGCGATCGAACTGGCCGCCGCTTCCTGCACCCCCGAACCGGAGCCTTACGCTAGCCGCGTGGCGATCGAACGGTGAGGCCTATTCGCGCTTGACGCGGAAGGGCGGCGTGTCGCCGACCTTCATCATATAGCTGCCCAGCGCCGCGCGCCGCACCGTCACCGGATATTGGCGACGCGGCGAGAACGACACATCTGCGCCGTCGGTCTTTCGCCACACCGATCCGTCGTCCAGCGTGATCAGCCATTCGCCCCGGCCCAGGTCCCGCGCGCCGGTCATCGTGCCCGAGATGGATCGCAGGTCGTTTCCGCCAGAGATGTCGAACGGGTTGAGCGCCGAGACATTGAAACCGAACAGGCGGCGCTGATTCTGCTCTACGTCCTGGCGGCTGATGACCGCGACCTCTCCGGCGGCCGCCAGGGCGGCGGCTGCGGTGTCGAAACACGCCAGGCGCGCCTGATCCCCCTGAACGCCCCGGCAGCGCGTCACCGAACCGATCAAGTCGTTGGATGCCGACGCTGTATTTTGCTGCGCATACGCGCCTTGAGAAAAATAACCTGACGCCAAAATAAAAAGCATCGCGAGTTTCAGTCTATTTCGGCGCGATGGAAGGGTCATTCTATTCTCGATCCTAAATGGGGTTCGAGACGAATGTATCACCGGATATGGCAGCCGCGCCAATGTCGCTTGGGCGACCATGGTGTGTCGTCTTTGCGACAGCGATGTCTTCAATGTGTCTAGCTTGCGCCTTCTTACTGGACTTCGCACCGGCCTTGGTATGGTCTCGCCTCCAACCGATCAGACGATCGGCAATTGGCTATGATCGAGTCATCCTCTCGTGCCGAGAGCGGCTCTTTCTCGGGAGAACAAGCCTTGAACACCAATAGATATCGCCGCAGCCTTCTGGCGACCACGATCATCGGCGGCGCCGCCCTGGCTATGGCCGCGACGCCCTCCTTCGCCCAGTCGGCTGACGACCAGGCGACGGAAGTCGGGGAGATCGTCGTCACGGGTTCGCGCATCGCGCGTCAGGACTATCGTTCGACCAGCCCCATCGTCACCGTGTCGGCCCAAGACTTCCAGGCCACCGGTTCCGTCACCATCGACACCTTGATCAACGATCTGCCGCAGTTCACGCCGTCGATCTCTTCGACGTCGAACAACCCTTCGAACGGCGGCCAGGCGAACATCAACCTGCGCAATCTGGGTTCGAACCGCACGCTGGTTCTGATGAACGGCCGTCGCGTCGTTCCGTCGAACTCGGACGGCTCGGTCGACGTCAACCTGATCCCGACCGCCCTGATCAAGAATATCGAAGTGATCTCGGGCGGCGCTTCGGCCGCCTATGGTTCGGACGCCCTGGCCGGCGTCGCCAACTTCATCTTGGACGAGAACTTCTCGGGCGTTCAAGTCGACGCTCAATACGGTGAAACCGATCGCAGCGACGGCAAGACCGAAAGCTATGCGATCACCGTCGGCGGCAATTTCGACGACGACCGCGGCAACATGGTCCTGTCGCTGGGCCGTTCGACGCGCGACGTCATCTACAACGCGGCTCGTGACTTCTCCAAGGTTTCGGGACCCTCGGGAACCTCGCCGCTCGGTTCGACCGTCTTCGACAGCAACAACCTGCCCAGCCTGGCGGCCGTTCGCGCCTATTTCAACAACGCGACGCTGTCCAACACCGGCGCCTTCGGGTTCAACGACGACAACTCGCTGTTCTCCTACACCGGCAAGCTAAACGTGAAGAATCCGGCCGGAGCCGGCGCCGAATACACGGCCCCGGGCGCCAACTACACCTTCAACACCGGCCCGCTGAACTATCTGCAACTGCCGCTCGATCGCTATAATGTGTATGGCGGCGGCCGTTACAAGATCAACGACAACGCGGAAGTCTACGCCAACGCCCTGTTCACCCAGTACGTCGGCGACACCGAACTGGCCGCCAGCCCGGCTGCCAGTGGCACCGGATTCCGCGTTCCGGCGACCAACCCGTTCATCACCGCCGACCTGCGCACCCTGCTGAACGCGCGCGCCAATCCGAACGGCTCGTTCCTGCTGAACAAGCGTTTCACCGCGCTGGGCGGCCGTCACTCGACGGAAGAATACAACATCTACCAAATCACGACGGGCGTTCGCGGTCGTGTGCCGCAGAGCGAGTGGACCTATGACGTCTACGGTTCGTACGGCCGCGTCTCGAACACCACCACGCAGACGGGCAACGTCTCGCGTTCGTCGGTCCAACGTCTGCTGGACGCGGCCGACGGCGGCCGCAGCCTGTGCGCCGGCGGGTTCGATCCCTTCGGCGTCACCGAATTGTCGGCGGAATGCATCAGCTACATCGGTCGCTCCGCACGTAACTCGACCGTTACCGAGCAGCGCGTGATCGAAGCCTCGCTGCAAGGCAAGGCTTTCGACCTGCCCGCCGGCGAAGTGCGTGTCGCCCTGGGCGCTCAATACCGTCAGGACGACTTCACCTTCGGCGCCGACTCCTCGCTGGCTCAACAGAACGCTGTCACGCCCCACTTGGATGCCAACGGTCTGCCGGACGGCGGCACCATCGGCGGTTCCGAAATCGCCGGCTTCAACCCGACGCCTTCGCTGAGTGGCGGAACGAACTCCCGCGAACTGTTCATCGAAGCCTTGGTTCCGCTGCTGTCGGACATCCCGTTTATCGAGCAGTTGGACCTGAACCTGGGTTATCGCTACGCGGATTACAGCACCGCAGGCGGCACCCAGGCCTATCGGGCCGAACTGGACTGGACCGTCGCGGGCGGTCTGCGTGCGCGCGGCGGCTACAGCCGTTCGGTGCGCGCGCCCTCGATCGGCGAACTGTTCGCGACGGCCAGCACCGACTTCCCCAGCATCGGCGCGCCGTCGGCGACCGGCACGGGCGGGGATCCCTGCGATACGCGCAGCAGCTTCCGTCAGGGCCCCAATGCCGCCGCCGTGCGCGCGCTGTGCTTGGCTCAGGGCATCTCGCCGCTGGCCATCGACAACTATCAGTATTCCAACAACCAGGTCGAAAGCCGCACCGGCGGCAACCCCAACCTATTCGAGGAAACCTCGGATAGCTGGTCGGTCGGCCTGGTCTATCAGTCGCGCTTCCAATCGCCCTGGCTGTCGGGCTTCTCGGCGTCGATCGACTACTACAATATCGAGATCAGCGACGCGATCGGCTCCATCGCGGCCGGCGACTCCCTTGAGGGCTGCTTCAACGTGACGGGTGAAAACCCGACGTTCAGCGCCTCCAACTCCTACTGCCAGCTGTTCAGCCGCGATCCGCTGTCGGGCAACATCGTCGGCGCCATTGAAAACCAGGCCAACCTGGGCATGATCAAGACCTCCGGCATCGACTTGCAGGCGGACTGGGCGTTCAACATCGCCGACATCGGCGGTGGCGACTGGGGTCGTCTGAAGTTCAACACCGTCGTCAGCTGGCTGGAGAACTACGAAGACAACGTCGTCGAGGGCGGCGCCTTCACCGATCGCACCGGCACCATCGACAGCGCGTTCGGCAATACCTTCCCCGAGTGGAAGGCGCTGAGCTCGGTGACGTGGTCCGACGGTCCGTTCTCGATCGGCGCGCGCTGGCGCCGTGTGGGCGAGATCACCGTGATCAACACCACGGACGTTCTCCCCTCGATCGATTACTTCGACCTGAACGGCTCCTGGGCGATCAACGACACCGTCTCGCTACGCGGCGGCGTCAACAACCTGACGGACGAACAGCCGAACATCTTCGATCCGGGCGTTCAGGCCAACACCGACCCGTCGACCTACGATGTGCTGGGTCGTCGTTACTACGTCGGTCTGACTGCCAAGTTCTAAGGCGGGTCTTCGACCGTAAATTGAGGCGGCGGAGCCACGCTCCGCCGCCTTTTTCGGTCAAGTGGCGCCGTAGAAAAACCATCGGCCCAGGCGAGCGTTGATCACGGACGCCGCTTCAAACGTCGCCTCGAAGGAAGATCATGCCGAAACTGCTCACCGCCGCACTCGCCACCGCCTCTCTTTTCGCCGCTCACGCCGCCTTGGCCCAAACCCAGGACGGTCCGATCGTCACGGGCAATCGTTCGGGCGAGACCGCAGATGCGCTGAAAACGCGCGAGGCCATCGCCTATGCGCGGCCCTTGCCGCGAGGGGCGCCCAGCGCGGACTATCCGCTGGTGGCCTGGTGCGATGCGTTGGTGAGCGGCCATGCCGATCTGGGCGACACCCTGCCGGCCCGTGCGCCGGAGGATGTCGAACTGGTGCGTCTGGGGCGGCTCGAGGCGCAGGACTTCCGCACGGCCTTGGCCGCCGCTGCGCCCCGTCAATCTGCGGCGGCCAAGGCCGAGGCCGAACGCGCCGTTGCGGCCGTCAAGGCGCAGTGGGCCACGCTGATCAACAATCCCGACGCCGAGGCGCGCAGCCAGTCGTTCGGCCTGTTCTTCGGTCTTCCGGGGCGGTGCGAACATGCGGCGCGCCGCATCCGCGAGAACATCACCACGCCGCCCGCCACGCTGGAAAGCGTCGGCATCAACTAGGCGTCTAGGTGTTCGGTCCGGCATTTGGCGGATCGGATCGAAGATGAATCGCTCTGGCTCTGAAGTCGAGCGATGTAGTCGTAGGGCGTGAGGCCGTTGAGGGTCTTGCCTGCGCGCGAAGTTGTAGGCGGCCATGCCTCCGAAGGGCGGCGCGGAGCAGCCAAATTCGGCGAGGTGCGTGCGCAGTTGATCGTGGCTGTCGTAATGGAAGCGTTTGACGATGGCGTCCTTGATGTGCGCTGCATCCGTTCGACCTGGCCGTTGGTTCAGGGATGGTTCGGCTCGGCAAGTCGGTGCTGGAGGCGGTGGTCATCGCAGATCATGTCGAAGCGCATCTGATGAGAAAAGGCGGTGTTGCGGTTAACGGGCTGCGGCTCGGCGAACTGGATGCCGCTGTGGCTGCCGCGCGCCGACCGCCGGTTAGGTCAGGATCGTATGGATCTTGTAAGGCGCGGCCTCCAGCAGGTGCTCCAGGAATTCCCAAGCGGTCCGCCTGTCCGCCTTGCCGATCCGTTGGGTGACGGCGCACGTGCTGGTGCGGTCGATGGCGACGAACAGATGGAGCGTGCCTTCCGCCGTCTGCGCCTCGGCGATTGGGCTGCTCCGCGCCATCTTCGGCTCCACAGGGGAGAAGCCGATGGGATGCCGCTTGAAACGCCGCCGCTTGGGCTTGTCGCCCTCGATATCGGGCAGACGTGAGACGCCGTGGCGCTGCAGGCAGCGGTGCACTGCTGACCGTGTCAGATGCGGCATCATGGGCTGCCGGGCGTAGAGACAGTCATCCAGCGGCAGCAGAGGCGCCACTCACGACTCACCGCCGCCCGAACAGCTTCTCCAGGTCGTGCAGCTTGAGCTCGACATAGGTCGGGCGGCCGTGGTTGCACTGGCCGCTGTGGGGGGTGGCCTCCATCTGGCGGAGCAGGGCGTTCATCTCGGGGGCGGAGAGGACGCGGCCCGAACGGACGCTGCCGTGGCAGGCCATGGTGCCGCAGATGGCGGCGAGGCGTTCCTTCAGCGACAGGGCCATGCCGTGTTCGGCCAGGTCGTCGGCGATGTCGCGGATCAACCCTTGCACGTCGGTGTCGCCCAGCAGGGCCGGGGTCTCGCGCACCAGGACGGCGCCGGCGCCGAAGGCCTCGACGATCAGGCCCATCTCGGCCAGTTCGTCGGCCTTGGCGGCGACGCGCTCGGCCTCGGCGGGGTCCAGGTCGACGACCTCGGGCGTCAGCAGGGCCTGGCGGGTCACGGACCCCTCGGCCATCTGGGCCTTCATCCGCTCATAGACCAGCCGCTCGTGCGCCGCGTGTTGGTCGACGATGACCAGGCCGTCGCGGGTCTGGGCGACGATATAGTTGGCGTGGAGCTGGCCGCGGGCGGCGCCGAGGGGGTAGTCGAGGGGGTCTTGTGGAGTGGCGAGTGGCTGGGAGGCAGTGGCGAGTGGCGGGTGGCGAGTGGCGAGTTCGCCGTATCCGGGGCCGGTCCAGCCGGGCTCGACGCGTGCGCTGCGTTCGTTGAGGCCGGGAAGGACTTGGGCGGTCTGGGAAGCCGGAGCGTCCCAGCCTGTCCACCCGGACCAGCCCTCGCCACTCGCTACTCGCCACTCGCCACTCTGCGTCACGCCCGTGTGCGGCTGGAAGCTGGACAGGGCGTCGGCGGCGACGGTGGTGGAGGCGCGGTGGCCGGCGGCGTGCAGCGCGTGCCTGAGGGCGCCGACGATCAGGCCGCGCACCAGGGCCGGATCGCGGAACCGGACCTCGGCCTTGGCCGGGTGGACGTTGACGTCGACATAGAGGGGGTCGATGTCGAGGAAGAGGACGGCGGCCGGGTGACGGTCCCGCGCCAGAAAGTCGGCGTAGGCGCCCCTCAGCGCCCCCTGCAGCAGCCGATCCTTCACCGGGCGGCCGTTGACGAACAGATACTGATGCGCCGCATTGCCGCGCGAATAGGTGGGCAGGCCCGCATAGCCGGACAGGCGCACGCCGTCCCGCTCCTGGTCGATCAGCAGGGCGTTGGCCTCGAAGTCGCGCCCCAAAAGGGCGGACAGGCGGCGCAGGCGGCCCTCGTCGCCCGGATGTTCGGCGGGCAGGCGCAGGGTGATCTTGCCGTCCAGCGACAGGGTGAAAGCGATGGCCTCGTGCGCCATGGCCTGGCGTTTGATCTCTTCCGAAATGGCCATGGCCTCGGCCCGTTCGGATTTCATGAATTTGAGCCGGGCGGGGGTGGCGTAGAAGAGGTCGCGCACCTCGACCCGCGCGCCATGCGGACCGGGGAAGGGGGCGGGGGCCAGGGGGCGGGTCTCGCCGCCCTCGACCGTGATGGTCCACGCCTCGGTTTCGTCGCGGGATCGGGTGGTGATCGACAGGCGGGCGACCGAGCCGATGGAGGGCAGGGCCTCGCCCCGGAAGCCCAGGGTGTGGATGCGCAGCAGGTCCACGTCGCCGGCGTCGTCGGGCTCAAGCTTCGAGGTGGCGTGGCGTTCGACGGCGAGGGGCAGTTCGGCCCTGGGGATGCCCTTGCCGTCGTCGGCGATCAGGATGCGCGACAGGCCGCCGCCGTCGGCCTGGATCTCGATGTTGGAGCCGCCCGCGTCGATGGCGTTCTCAACCAGTTCCTTGATGGCGCTGGCGGGCCGCTCGACCACCTCGCCGGCGGCGATGCGGTTGACGGTTTCGGGGGAGAGACGACGGATGGGCATGAGCAGGCGAAGATAGGGCGCGGGGAGGATTCGCGCCATGAGGCTTTGTCTCCTCCCTGCGCAGCGGGGAGGTAGCGCGGCGCGTCTTCGCGCCGTGACGGAGGGGTTCTGAAACGCTGTAAGCGCCAGCGGGACTTTGAGAGCCCTCCACCGCTACGCCCAGGTCCCCTCCCCACAAGTGGGGAGGGGACCTGGGCGTTACTCGGCGGTCTTCTTCTTGGCCGGGGCCTTTTTCGCGGCCGGTTTCTTGGCGGCGGCCTTTTTGGGAGCAGCGGCCTTCTTGGCGGCGGGCGCCTTCTTTTTCGGCGCGGCGCCGGCCTTGGCGGCGAGCAGGGGTAGGGCGTCTTCGAGCGTCAGGTCTTCGGGCGCCGTGCCTTTCGGCAGGGTGGCGTTGATCTTGCCGGACTTGACGTAGGGGCCGAAGCGGCCGGCCATGACGTGGATCGGCTCGCCCGTTTCCGGGTGGGCGCCCAGGTCCTTCAGCGGGGCGGCCGCGGCGCCGCGACCGGGACGACCGGCGCGCTTCTCGGCCAGCAGGGCCACGGCGCGGTTCAGGCCGACCTCGAACACCTCGTCGATGTCGGAGACGTTCGCATAGGTGCCGGCGTGAAGGACGAAGGGTCCATAGCGGCCCAGGCCCGCCGTGATCGGCTTGCCGTCTTCGGGGTGGAGCCCCACCTCGCGCGGCAGGGCCAAAAGGCGCAGCGCCTGGTCCAGCGTCAGCGACGCCGGCGACCAGCCCTTGGGCAGGGACGAGCGTTTCGGCTTCTCCCCGTCGGGCGGCGCGATCTCGACATAGGGGCCGAAGCGGCCGATCTTCAACTGGACAGGCTGGCCGGTGGCCGGATCGATTCCCAGTTCGCGGTCGCCGCTCTCGGCCGACCCGTCCTCGGCCGAGGGGCTGGCGACGGGGCGGGTGTATTTGCAGTCGGGATAGCGCGAACAGCCGATGAAGGCGCCGAACCGGCTGGTCTTCAGGCTGAGCTGGCCCTGGTGGCACAGGGGGCATTCACGCGGATCGGACCCGTCGCCCTTGTCCGGGAAGATGTGGGCGCCCAGGCTTTCATTCAGGGCGTCCAGGATGGCCGTGGTGCGCAGTTCGCCGGCGGCCTGGGTCGCGGCGTGGAAGTCCTGCCAGAACTGGCGCAGCAGCACCTTCCAGTCCAACTGGCCGGCCGAAACCTCGTCCAGCTGGGTCTCCAGGGCGGCGGTGAAGTCGTATTCGACCCACTTCCTGAAGAACTGCTCCAGGAAAGCCGTGACCAGCCGCCCCTTGTCCTCGGGGTAGAAGCGGTTCTTGTCGACGCGGACATATTCGCGGTCGCGCAGGGTCGACAGGGTCGAGGCGTAGGTCGAGGGGCGGCCGATGCCCAGTTCCTCCAGCTTCTTGACCAGTGTGGCTTCCGAATAGCGCGGGGGCGGTTCGGTGAAATGCTGGTCGGCGCGCACGGCGTCGACCTTGGCCTTGGCGCCTTCCTTCAGGACGGGCAGGCGGCTCGTATCGTCGTCGCCCTCTTCGCCTTCGGCGCCCTTCTGCCTTTCGTCGCGGCCCTCTTCATAGACGGCCAGGAAGCCGTCGAAGGTGACGACCTGGCCGGTGGCGCGCAGGCCGGTCTGGCCGTCGGGCGTCTCGATCTCGACCGTGGTGCGGTCCAGACGCGCAGCCTCCATCTGGGAGGCGACCATCCGTTTCCAGATCAGTTCGTACAGCCGCTGGAGGTCGCTATCCAGGCGCACGCTGTCGGGATGGCGGGCGATGTTGGTCGGCCGGATCGCTTCGTGCGCTTCCTGAGCGTTCTTGGCCTTCACCTTGTAAAAGCGAGGTTCCGAAGGGACGTAGGCCGGGCCGTATTCCTTGCCGATGACCTCGCGGGCCTGGGCCAGGCCCTCGGGGCTGACCGAGACGCCGTCGGTCCGCATATAGGTGATCAGGCCGCCGGTCTCGTCGACGCCCTCGTACAGTTTCTGCGCCGCCTGCATCGTGCGCTGGGCGGTGAAGCCCAGTTTGCGCGCCGCCTCCTGCTGTAGGGTCGAGGTGGTGAAGGGCGGGGCGGGATTGCGGCGGACCGGCTTCTTCTCGACCGAGCGGATGGTGAAGTCGCCGGCCTGGATGGCGGCGCGGGCCGCCGAGGCGGTGGCCTCGTCCTTGATGTCCAGGCGCTGGACCCGCTTGCCCGCGTGCTTGACCAGGCGGGCGGTGAAGGGGGGGCTGTCTGCCGTCAGGTCGGCCTCGATGGACCAATACTCCTGGGGTCTGAACTTCTCGATCTCCATCTCGCGATCAACGACGATGCGCAGGGCGACCGACTGGACGCGCCCGGCCGAACGCGCGCCCGGCAGCTTGCGCCACAGGACCGGGGACAGGGTGAAGCCGACCAGATAGTCAAGGGCGCGGCGGGCCAGATAGGCCTCGACCAACTCCATATCCAGCTGGCGCGGATTGGCCATGGCCTCCAGCACGGCGGACCTGGTGATGGCGTTGAAGGTGACGCGCTGGACATCCTTGTCCTTCAGCGCCTTCTTCTTGTTCAGCACTTCCAGCACGTGCCAGCTGATCGCTTCCCCTTCGCGGTCGGGGTCGGTGGCCAGGATGACGCGGTCGGCGCGCTTGGCGGCCTCGGCGATTTCCGACAGGCGTTTGGCGCCCTTGGCGTCGGCCTCCCAGTGCATGGAGAAGTCGTCGTCGGGCAGGACCGAGCCGTCCTTGGACGGCAGGTCGCGGACGTGGCCGTAGGAGGCCAGGACCTCGTAGTCCGAGCCGAGATATTTGTTGATGGTCTTGGCCTTTGCGGGGCTCTCGACGATGACGAGGTTCATATCGGTCCGGTCTCGGGAAGGGGCGCGAACGTGGTTGGAGCGGAGCCGGGAGTCAATCGGGCCCGTCGTCTTACAGCCATAGGTAGTTGTATTTCACCGAAACGCGGCTAGATTGCGCGGCGACAACGGAGACGATCATGGCCAGCTCAAGGACACCGGCGGCCGCGTCGGACCATCAGGACGACATCGAGGCGGAGGACTTTCCGACGCGGGAGTATATCGGTGCGATGGCGCTGGAAATGGCGCGGATGGCGCGCGAGGGGGGCGATGGCCGGTTGGCCGGGCTGCTGGAGGACGCGGCCAGGGCGGCGGCCCTGGACCGGCCGGACGACTAAAGCGACGCCAGTCCGCCGGGTAGGAGTTCGGCGCGGCCGGTCAGGCTGAGCTCCAGCAGGGCGGCGGCGACCTGGGCGACCGGAACGTTCAGCGCACGGGCGATCTCGTCGCGCGGCGCGGGCGTCGGCGACAGCAGGGCGGCGACCCGGTCCAGGAAGGCGTCGTCCAGATCGTCGTCGAAGCGCAGCGGCGCCGACGGCGGCTCGCGCAGGGTGCGCAGGCCGTCGAAGGCGCGTTCGATGTCCTCGATTCCCTCGCACAGGACGGCGCCCTGGCGCAGCAGTTCGTTGGGACCGCGCGCCCGGGGGTCCAGCGGCGAGCCGGGCACGGCGAAGACGTCGCGGCCCTGTTCGGCGGCGAGGCGGGCGGTGATCAGAGAGCCGGAGCGAATCTCGGCCTCGACCACCACGACGCCCCGCGACAGCCCCGAGATGATGCGGTTGCGGCGGGGAAAGTCGCGCGCCTGGGCGCGGGCGCCGACCGGGCTTTCGGAGACCACGCAGCCCTGGTCCACCAGCCGGGCGTAGAGGCCGGCGTGTTCGGGCGGATAGATGTCGTCGACCCCGCCGCCCAGGACGGCGACGGTTCCGGTCTCCAGGGCGCCTTCGTGGGCGGCGGCGTCGATGCCGCGCGCCATGCCGGAGACGACGACATGGCCCGCCTGGCCCAGTTGTCCGGCTAGGCCACGCGCGATCCGCTGACCGCCCGCAGACGCGATGCGGGCGCCGACGATGGCGACGGACGGGCGGTTCAACAGGCCGATGTCGCCGCGCGCCCACAGGATCGGCGGCGGGGGATCCAGCGCGGCCAGCATTTGCGGATAGTCGGGATCGCCCAGCACCAAGAGGCGCGCGCCGAAAGCGTCGCCGGCGGCCTGTTCGCGCTCGACTGCTTCGACGGACGGGGGCGGGGCGGCGGCGGACTTGCGGACCAGGCCGTGCAGGGCCTCCAGAGCGGCGACGGCCGAGCCGTAGCGGGTCACAAGCTGGGCGAAGGCCACGGGGCCGATGCGGTCGATGCGGGCCAGCCGCAGCCGGGCGAACCGTTCGGCCGGGGCCAGGCTCACGCCTTCTTGGCCCCGATACGCGGCTCCTCGCCCTTGAGCAGGCGGGCGATGTTCTGATGGTGGCGCACCCAGATCAGCACGGCGGCGAAGACGGTCAGGATCAGGATCGGCGCGCCGACCGGCAGGCCCAAGGCCGCCAGGGGCGCCAGCGCCAGGAGCGGCGCCGTCGCCGACGAGATCAGGGCCGCCAGCGACGAATAGCGGAACAGGAAGGCTGACAGCAGCCAGACGCCCGCCGCCATCAGGCCCAGCGGCCAGGCGGCCGCGAGGAGCAGGCCGTAGAAGGTGGCCACCCCCTTGCCGCCCTTGAAGCCCAGCCAGACGGGGAACAGATGGCCCAGGAAGGCCGCGCCGCCGGCGATGGCGCCGGCGGTCTCGCCGCCGAACAGATGGCGCGCGATCAACAGGGCGGCCGCGCCCTTGCCCGCGTCCAGCAACAGGGTGGCCAGTGCCAAGTCCTTGCGTCCGGTGCGCAGCACATTGGTCGCGCCGATATTGCCCGAACCGATGTTGCGCACGTCGCCGGCGCCCGCCGCGCGGGTGATGACCACGCCGAACGGAATCGAACCGAGCAGATAGCCGCCGAGCGCGACCAGCGCCAAGGTCCCGATCGCGGGGCCTGTCAGATCCTGCACCTTGATTCGCTCCCCGCGTGTCGTTGCGGCAAAATGCGTCGGCGGAGGACCGGGAGCAAGGGCGATCCGACCTCTTGACCCAGCGATCCGCGCGGCGTCTGGTCCGGCCGCCTGCCGGAGAGAACGATGAGCCCAAGTCCTACTGTCGCCGCCATCGCCCTGATGTTGTCCACGGCCGCCTGCGTGGGCGCGCCGGCGCCCGCCGCGCCGCCCGCCGGCGGACCGGCGATGGCCGCCTATTTCGACTGCGTGCGCGACGGCGGCGTGGCCGTTTCGGCGCACCGGGCGGTGTCGGCGCCGGACCAGCCGGAAAACTCCATCGCCGCCATCGAGGCGACGGGTCGGGCCATCCCCGACGCCATCGTGGAGCTGGATGCGGCGCTGACCCGCGACGGCCATCTGGTGCTGATGCATGACGAGACGATGGACCGAACCACGACGGGCCGTGGGCGGGTCGCGGACCTGACCCTGGCCCAGGTGAAGCGGGCGCGGCTGAAGGCGTCGAACGGCGGCCTGACGCGCGCGGCGCCGCCGACCCTGGGCGAGGCCCTGGACGCCGCCGGGCGGGTGGGGGCCATCGCCAGCATCGACCTGAAGCCCGCCGAGGGAGAGACGACCGTCGACCTGGCGCGAGCGGTGATCGATCAGGTGCGACGGGCTGGCGCCGGCGACCGGGTGATCCTGATCACCTATGACGACGCCGATGCGCGGGCGGTGGCGGCGATGGCGCCCGAGATGATGATTTCGGCCGGATTGGGCGGCACGGACGATCTGCGGGGACTGAACGCGCCGCAAATCCTGGCCTGGACCGGAACGCGCGAGGAGCGACCGGCGCTGTGGCGGGCGCTGCGCCAGGCGGGGGTGGAGGTGCAATTCGGCACGCTGGGCGCGCAAGGGGTGCGCCGTGACGACCGCTACGCGGCCGACGGGGACGTGTCGGAATACCGCGACCTGGTCCGCCAGGGGGTGACGGTGATCGCCACCGATACGCCGCTGGCCGTCAAGTCGGTGCTGGGCGCCGAGGTGGCCAAGGCGGCGGCCTGTCCTCGCCCGCGTTGATCGCCCCGCCGATTTGCGCTCGATCAAGGGCGGCGGCGCTCGACTGGGGCAGAAACCGGCCATGAGCCAGAATTCGGACTTCGATATCGCCGTAGTCGGCGCCGGGCCGGCGGGCCTGGCCTTCGTCCGGTCGCTGGCGGGCGCGGGATTGTCGGTCGCCGTGATCGAGGGACAGGACGAGGCGGCGCTGCGCGCGCCGGCCTTCGACGGGCGGGAGATCGCCCTGACCCATCATTCGATGCGTCTGTTGAAGACGATGGGCGTTTGGGACCGGATCCCGGCGGACGACATCTCCGACCTTCGCCAGGCGCGGGTGCTAGACGGCGGCTCGCCCTTCGCCCTGACATTCGGCGCGGCGGACGCGGACCGACTGGGCGTGCTGATCCCCAACCACCTGATCCGGCGCGCCCTGTTCGAAATCGTCGAGAGCCAAGCGGGCGTGACTCTGATGGCGGGTCGGCGGGTGGCGGCCTGCCGCATCCAGACCGCCGCTCCACGCGGGCGGTTGACGCTGGACGACGGGACGACCATCCGCGCCAGCCTGGTGGTCGCGGCGGATTCGCGCTTTTCCTTCATGCGCGACCAGTTGGGCGTGGGGGCCGAGATCAACCGGCTGGGCCGGTCGATGATGGTGTGCCGGATGCGACACGACCAGGCGCACGGCCATGTGGCGACCGAATGGTTCGACCACGGTCAGACCGTCGCCCTGCTGCCGGTCGCTGACCCGGATCAAAGGCTGTCGTCGGTGGTCCTGACCCTGGCGACGCCGGCCATAGACGACCTGACGGCCCTGAGGCCCGAGGCCTTCGCGGTCGCGATGGAACGGCGGCTGAAGGGGCGGCTGAGCGGGCTGGAACTGGTCGGGACGCGTCACGCCTACCCGCTGGCCACGACCTGGAGCCATCGGTTCGCGGGCCAGGGGTTCGCCCTGATCGGCGACGCGGCGGTGGGAATGCACCCCGTGACGGCCCACGGCTTCAACCTGGGTCTGCGGGGGCAGGAGACCCTGGCCAAGGTCGTGCGGTCGGCGCGCGGCGGCGACGTCGGCGCGGAGCGGCTTCTGGCCCGCTATCAGCACGAACACCGGCTGGCCAGCTGGCCCCTGTATCAGGGGACCAACGCCCTGGTGCGTCTGTTCACCGAAGAGACGCCGCCCGCTCGGCTGGCGCGCGGCATGGCGCTCAGGGCCGGGCAGGCGACGGCGCCGTTCAAGGCGGCGGTGAAACGGATGCTGACGGCATAGGCCGCCGTTCTCAGTGAACCTTCCGTCCGCCCACCCAGGTTGCGACCGCCTTGCCCTGAAGCCGGCGGCCGTCGAAGGGCGAGTTCTTGGATTTGGAATGCAGGGCGTCGGCGTCCACGACGATCGGGGCGCCGGGGTCGAACAGGATCAGATCGGCGGGCGCGCCCTCGGCCAGGACGCCGGCGTCGAGGCCCAGCAGGGCGGCGGGGCCGTGGGTTAGGGGGCGCAGGACGTCCAGCAGGTCCAGGCCGTCCTCGTGGTGCAGCGTCAGGGCGGCGGGCAGCAGGGTCTCCAGGCCGACGGCGCCAGGGGCGGCTTCGCTGAACGGGCGGCGCTTGTCTTCGGCCGGGGCGGGGGCGTGGGCGGAGGTGATCACGTCGATCAGGCCGTCGCGCACGGCCTCGATCAACGCCTGGCGATCCGCCTGGGAGCGCAGGGGCGGGTCCAGCCGGTAGAAGGTGCGGTAGTCGCCGATGTCCACCTCGTTGAAGCACAGGTGGTTGATCGAGACGCTGACGGCGACCTCCAGCCCCCTGGCGCGAGCGCGGGCCAGGGTCTCCAGCGCGCCCTCGGTCGAGATCTGGTCGACCAGGAAACGGGCGCCGGTCTGTTCGACCAGGGCCAGATCGCGCTCCAGACCGATCCGTTCGGCGATGGCGGGACTGCCCGACAGGCCCAGGCGCGTGGCCAGTTCGCCGGAGGCGGCGACCGACCCTTCCGTCAACCAGGGATCGGACGGGCGGCAGGCGATCAGGGCGTTGAAGGCGGCGGCGTAGCTCATCACCCGTTGCAGGGTGCGGCTGTTGACGATGACCTTGTCGCCGTCGGTGAAGTATAGCGCGCCGGCTTCGTCCATCAGGCCGATCTCGGCCATGCGTTCGCCGCCCAGGGTCTTGGTCGCGGCGCCGGCCGCGCGGACATTGACCAGGTTCAGGGCCGCGCCGCGACGTTGGATGAAGTCGATCATCGCCGGGTCGTCGACGGCGGGGTCGGTGTCGGGCTGGACGACGATGGTGGTCACGCCCCCGGCCGCGGCGGCCAGGCTGGCGGACTTCAGCGTCTCCTTGGGCTCGGCGCCCGGTTCGCCGGTCTTGACCCGGATGTCGATCAGGCCGGGCGCGAGGCACAGGCCGTCGGCGTCGACGGTCTCTATGTCGGCTAGGAAGTCCGCTGTTGAGCCTCTGATGACTTCGACAATTTTTCCGTCATGAACGAGCACGCCGCCAGGACCATCATAGTCGCTCGCGGGGTCGAGCAGCCTGGCATTGAGGATGGCGAAACGAGTCATCGAAAATCCTCCACCGTGAAGCGAAGCGGAACGGGGGAGGGGGACCGCGAAGCGGTGGAGGGGGCGAAGGCGCGTGTGGTGTCGAACGGTTGTGATAGATCGGAAGACTGGCGGCAGATGCGGAGTCCGCTTTCGCCCCCTCCACCACGCTGCGCGCGGTCCCCCTCCCCCGCGATGCGGGGGAGGATCTGAAGCGTTGTCATCATTTGTCTCCCCAACGGGCGGAGAGGGAGGCCAGGACGGCCATGCGGGCGGCGACGCCCATCTCGACCTGATCCTGGATCAGGGAGACGTCCAGATCGTCGGCCACGTCGGAATCGATCTCGACGCCGCGGTTCATCGGGCCGGGGTGCATGACCTTGGCGCCCGGCTTGGCCCAGGCCAGCTTCTCGCGGTCCAGGCCCCAGAAGCGGAAGTATTCGCGGGTGGAAGGCACCAGGGCGCCGGCCATCCGCTCCAACTGGAGGCGCAGCATCATCACCACGTCGCAGCCCTGCAAGCCTTCGCGCATGTCGTGGAAGACCTCGCAGCCCCAGCGATCCGCGTCGCCGGGCACCAGGGTCGGCGGCCCGATCAGGCGCACGCGCGTGCCCATCATCTGCAACAGGGCGACGTTGGAGCGAGCGACGCGGCTGTGGGTGATGTCGCCGCAGATGGCGACGGTCAGGCTGGTCACGTCGCCGAAGGCGCGGTGCAGGGACAGAAGGTCCAAGAGGGCCTGTGTCGGGTGTTCGTGGCGGCCGTCCCCGGCGTTGACCACGGCGCAGCCGACCTTCTGGCTGAGCAGCTCGGCGGCGCCCGAGGCCGAGTGGCGCACGACCAGGATGTCGGGCTTCATGGCGTTCAGGGTGACGGCCGTGTCGATCAGGGTCTCGCCCTTCTTCACCGAGGAGGCGGCGACCGGCATGGTCACGACGTCGGCGCCCAGCCGTTTGGCGGCGATCTCGAACGAGGAGGCGGTGCGGGTCGAGTTCTCGAAGAACAGGTTCACGACCGTCCGGCCATGCAGCACGTCCAGCGCCTTGGACGACTGGCGATTGAAGTCCACGAAGGCGTCGCCCAGGTCCAGCAGTTGCGGGACGACGAACGGATTCAGGTCCGACGCGGCCAGGAAATGCGGCCTTGGAAAGGGAACCAGCCGCTGCTGGATGGTCTGATCGGTGACTTGAACGGGCTGGGTCATCGAGACGCCGCTATAGGCGCGACTCGGGCCTAACGCCAGTCAGGTGAAGTGGAACAGGGTCAGCAGGACGGGAATGACCAGGGCGCTGCCCGCGGTGGTCAGGGCGATGACGCCGGCGATCAGGGGCGCGTCGCCGCCCATCTGGCGCGCCAGCATATAGGAGGCGGCTAGGAGGCGGCCGAGCCGGGGGCCGCGCCGCAGATCAGGGCGACTCCCTGGGCCAGGGCGTCGCCGCCCAGCGCCCAGGCGACGAACCACATCAGCGGCGGCATGACGCCCAGCTTGACCAGGGCGACGGCGGCGATGGTCGTGCGGCGGCGCTTGACCTCGGCGAAGGACAGACCCGCCCCGGCGACAATCAGGCCCAGCGGCAGGGCGGCGGCGCCCAGCAGGTCCATCGCATCCGACAGGCCGGGGATCAGGGGCGCGCGCAGAAGGTTCAGCGCCAGGCCGATCAGGCAGGCCAGCAGAATGGGGTTGGCCAGCATGGACTTGACCAGGCCGACGACCGACGGCTCGCGATGCAGCGACCCCCATCTGGCCAGCACGGCGACGCAGGCGATGTTGGTGACGGGGATGATGAAGGCGATGGCCACGGCGGCCAGAGCGGTGCCTTCCGAACCGTAGACCGACTGGATCACCGGCACGAAGACGAAGCTGTTCCAGCGGATCACGCCCTGGAAGACGCTTGTGTAGGCCGGGCCGTCCAGGGTGATCAGGGGCCTGGCCGCAAAGGTTCCCGCCGCCACGATCAGGGCGCCGCGACCGCCGCGGCCCCCACCACCGTCGCCCCGCCGCCCGCAAGGTCTGCATGCCAGATCGCGGGAATCAGAAAGCTGGGATAGAAGATGTTGATCGACAGCTTCTCGATCGGCCGCCAGGCCGCGTCCGGCAGGAAGCCGGATTTCCTCAGGCCATAGCCCAGGGCGATCATCAGGAAGACCGGCAGGACGCCGGCGATCAGGGCCGTCAAATCCAGTTGGCCTGGTCGCGCACCCGATCCAGCGCCCCTTGCAGGATCCAGGCGGCGGCGGTGCGGTCGACGACCTGGGCGCGGCGCTTGCGGTTCAGGTCCAGGTCCTCGATCAGGAAACGTTCGACGGCGCTGGTGGACAGCCGCTCGTCCCAGAAGGCGACGTTGACGGGGCGCAGCCGCTCCAGATTACGGGCGAAGGCGCGGCATGACTGGGCGCGCGGCCCCTCCGAGCCGTCCATGTTGACCGGCAGGCCGACGATCAGGGCCGAGACCTGGCGATGGGCCATCAGCTTGAACAGCTGTTCGGCCTCATGCGTGAACTTGGACTTGCGGATCAGCTCAAGCGGCGAGGCGATCAGGCGGGTGGCGTCCGACACCGCGACGCCGATGGTCTTCTCGCCCAGGTCCAGCCCCATCCACGGCGTGTCGGGCGGGCAGGCGGCAGGCAGGTCGAGGAGGTCGAGGACGGGCACGGCCGGGCGGTAGGCCGCAAACCGCAGGAAGTCAAAGGCGTCGCCTTGTGAATCCGGGGTCGGAAGGCTAATCCCGCCGATACAGTCCCTATCGACGTGCATTGGAGGGCCGCATGGCCATCGACGCTGCGACGGTGCGCAAGGTCGCGCATCTCGCCCGCATCAAGACCCCCGAGGATCGGCTGGAGCCGCTGGCCCAGGAGCTGAACGGCATCCTGGCCTGGATCGAGCAGCTGGATCAGGTGGATGTCGACGGCGTCGAGCCCATGACATCGAACGTGGCCCAGCCCCTGCGCCTGCGCGAGGATGTGGTGACGGACGGCGACCGGATCGCCGACGTCCTGTCCAACGCCCCGAAATCGGCCGACGGTTTCTTCGTCGTGCCCAAGGTGGTCGACTGATCATGAGCGACCTGACCAAACTGACCCTGAAGGCGGCCGTCAACGGGCTGAAGGCCAAGGAATTCTCGTCCGCCGAAATCACCCAGGCCTTCTTGACCAATATCGGAGCCTCGAACCCGACGCTGAACGCCTATGTGGAAGTGACGACGGACAAGGCGCTGGAGATGGCCAAGGCGTCCGACGCCCGTCTGGCGGCAGGCGCGGGCGGCGTGTTGGAAGGCGCGCCCCTGGGCATCAAGGACCTGTTCTGCACCGAGGGGGTGCAGACGACGGCCGGATCGAACATGCTGCGCGGCTTCGTCCCGCCCTATGAATCGACCGTGACCGCCAATCTGTGGCGCGACGGGGCGGTCATGCTGGGCAAGCTGAACATGGACGAGTTCGCCATGGGCTCTTCCAATGAGACCTCGGCCTTCGGTCCGGTCAAGAACCCGTGGAAGTCGACCGACTCGAACGCCGAGCTGACGCCGGGCGGTTCGTCGGGCGGTTCGGCTTCGGCCGTGGCGGCGGACCTGTGCCTGGCCGCCACCGCATCGGACACCGGCGGCTCGATACGTCAGCCCGCCGCCTTCACCGGCACGGTCGGGATCAAGCCGACCTATGGCCGCGCCAGCCGTTTCGGCATGGTGGCCTTCGCCAGTTCGCTGGACCAGGCCGGACCGATCACCAAGACGGTCGAGGACGCGGCCCTTTTGCTGCGCTCCATGTGCTCGTTTGACGCCAAGGATTCGACCAGCCTGGACATCGAGACGCCCGACTGGACGAAATCGGTGGGTCAGTCGGTCAAGGGACTGCGGATCGGCGTGCCGCGCGAATATGTCGTGGACGGCATGCCTGCCGAGATCCAGGCCCTATGGGATCGGGGCGTGGCTTGGCTGAAGGACGCGGGTTGCGAGATCGTCGAGATCAGCCTGCCGCACACCAAATACGCTCTGCCGACCTATTATATCGTGGCGCCGGCCGAGGCCTCGTCCAACCTGGCCCGCTATGACGGGATGCGGTTCGGGCACCGTGCGGAGACGTTCACGTCGCTGGACGACCTGTACGCCGCCTCTCGCGCGGAAGGGTTCGGCAAGGAGGTCCAGCGTCGCCTGACCATCGGCGCCTATGTGCTGTCGGCCGGTTTCTACGACGCCTATTACGTCAAGGCGCTGAAGGTGCGTCGTCGCATCGCCGAGGACTTCGACAATGTCTGGGGTCAGGTGGACGCCATTCTGACGCCGTCGACGCCTTCGGCCGCCTTCGCGCTGGGCGACAAGCAGATCGACCCGCTGACCATGTATCTGAACGACGTTTTCACGGTGACGACCAATCTGGCCGGCCTTCCGGGCATTTCGGTGCCGGCGGGCGTGGATTCCGGCGGCCTGCCGCTGGGTCTTCAGGTCATCGGCAAGGCGCTGGACGAGGCGACGGTGTTCCAGGTCGGCGCGGCCCTGGAGCGCGCCGCAGGATTTACGGCCAAGCCGGGCAAATGGTGGTAGGCCGCCCCGTCGCGTAGGAAGGTCGCATTGACGCCTGCCCCTGGCGGGCGTCTGATGGCCCCAGTTGCAAGACCTGGGAGCCAACCATGGGCGCGCGAACGGGAAACGACCACGGCAGCCTGATCAAACAGGCGCTGGACGACGGAACGGGGCCGGCGCGATCGGCGCTGGCCGCGTCGTGGCGCCGGTCGATGATGCTGTACGGCCTGGACCCCGAAAGCCGGGACCAGGTCGCCACCCTGACCGAGAGCCAGCTTCGGGCCGCGCGCGAGGCGATGGAGCCGGTGACGCAGGCGGCGCAAGGCGTGCTGGACCGGCTGTTCCTGGCCGTCGGGGACGCAGGCTGTTGCGTCCTGTTGTCCGACGCCTCGGGCGTGCCGGTCGAGCGACGCGGCATGGCCAGCGACGACGAGATCTTCCACCGCTGGGGCCTGTGGCCCGGCGCCGTGTGGTCCGAGGCGGTGGAGGGCACCAATGGCATCGGCACGGCCCTGGCCGAAAAGCGGCCCGTGACGATCCACCGCGACCAGCATTTCCATGCGCGCAACATCGGCCTGAGTTGCTCCAGCCATCCGATCTACGATCACCTGGGGCGGCTGGCGGGGGCGCTGGACGTGTCGTCGTGCCGGGCGGACCAGACCGAAGCCATGCTGGGGCTGATCAACGCGGCCGTGGCCGATGCCGCGCGGGCCATCGAGGCCCAGGCCTTTCGTCAGGCGTTCTCGACCGCGCGGATCGTGCTGGCGGGCGATGCGGTCGAGCGCAACGCGGCGGCGCTGCTGGCGGTGGATCGCGACGACCTGGTGGTCGGGGCGACGCGGGCGGCGCGGCTGGCCCTGTCGATCACCGACGAGCGGATCGCGGGACAATTGGCGGCGGCCGAGGTGCTGGGCGGCGGCTCCATCGAGGCGGACCTGCTGGAGGCCGAGCGCGGGGCGGTCCGGCGCGCGCTGGCGCTGAACAACGGCAATGTGTCGGCGGCGGCGCGGGTGCTGGGCGTCAGCCGCGCCACCCTGCATAGGAAGCTGCATCGGCTGGGCCTGGCCGGGGCGCCCCACTGATCCGACCTGTCGCAAACCTGCGACAGGTTTGCAGCGCACCATGAGCCGCCGGTCTGGCGCGCGCGCCGGCTGAAGACGAGCTTCCGGTCCCAACGACGTCGATAAGCGACGCCCGAGGAACACGTCAGGAGGCCATGCATGACCAAACCCGAATTCGTCCGCGCCGCGACCCCCAAGTTCAAGGCGCGCTATGACAACTTCATCGGCGGACAGTGGGTCCCGCCGGTCAACGGCCGCTATTTCGAGAACACCTCCCCGGTGAACGGCCGCGTCCTGTGCGAGGTGGCTCGCTCGGACGCGGCCGACGTCGAAAAGGCGCTGGACGCCGCCCATGCCGCCAAGGACGCCTGGGGCCAGACCAGCGTGGCGGAACGCGCCCTGCTGCTGAACCGGATCGCCGATCGCATCGAGCAGAACCTGCAAGCCGTCGCCGAGGCCGAGACCTGGGACAACGGCAAGCCGGTGCGTGAGACCCTGGCGGCCGACATCCCGCTGGCCATCGACCACTTCCGCTATTTCGCCGGCTGCATCCGCGCGCAGGAAGGCGGGATTTCGGAACTGGACCACAATACGGTCGCCTATCATTTCCACGAACCGCTGGGTGTGGTCGGTCAGATCATCCCCTGGAACTTCCCGATCCTGATGGCCGCCTGGAAGATCGCCCCGGCCCTGGCGGCGGGCAACTGCATCGTGCTGAAGCCGGCGGAACAGACGCCGGCGTCCATCCTGGTGGTGATCGAACTGATCCAGGACCTGCTGCCGGCCGGCGTGCTGAACATCGTGTCGGGCACCGGCGTCGAGGTCGGCGAGCCCCTGGCCACCAATCCGCGCATCGCTAAGATCGCCTTCACCGGCTCGACCGCCGTAGGCCAGAAGATCATGGAATATGCGACCAAGAACATCATTCCGGTGACGCTGGAGCTGGGCGGCAAGTCGCCCAACATCTTCTTCAAGGATGTGATGGATCACGACGACGCCTTCCTGGACAAGGCGCTGGAAGGGTTCGCCATGTTCGCCCTGAACCAGGGCGAGGTCTGCACCTGCCCCAGCCGGGCGCTGGTCCATGAAGACATCTACGACGCCTTCATCGAGAAGGCGATCGCCCGGGTGAAGGCGATCAAACAGGGCGATCCGCTGGACCCCGAAACCCAGGTCGGCGCTCAGGCGTCGGACCAGCAACTGAAGAAGATCCTGGGCTATCTGAAGATCGGCGCGGACGAAGGCGCCGAGGTCCTGACCGGCGGTCATCAGGCGGTGCTGAAGGACGATCTGTCCGGCGGCTTCTATGTCGAGCCGACCGTGTTCAAGGGCGCCAACAACATGCGGATCTTCCAGGAGGAGATCTTTGGTCCCGTCCTGGCCGTGACCACTTTCAAGACGCTGGAGGAGGCCATCGCCATCGCCAACGACACCGAATACGGCCTGGGCGCCGGGGTGTGGTCGCGCGACATGAACACCGCCTATCGCGCCGGACGGGCCATCCAGGCCGGCCGGGTCTGGACCAACTGCTATCACCAGTATCCGGCCCATGCGGCGTTCGGCGGCTACAAGAAGTCGGGCATCGGGCGTGAGAACCACCGGATGATGCTGGACCACTATCAGCAGACCAAGAACCTGCTGGTCAGCTACAGTCCCGACAAACTGGGCTTCTTCTGACCTAGATCAAGGATGGCCGGTCGTCGGCCGGCCATCCTGCGACTGCGCGCCGAAACCACTCCCACAGCGCGCGAGACTGAGCGGCGGACAGGCCGATTTCCTGCTTTCGATCTGTCCGCCGCCTTCCCCAGAACCGAGGAGGACGTCCGATGCCCAAGACCATGAAGGCCGCCGTCGTGCGCGAATTCGGCAAGCCGCTGACCATCGAGGAAGTCGCCGTGCCCGAGCCCGGACCCGGCCAGGTTCAGGTCAAGATCGAGGCCTCCGGCGTCTGTCACACCGACCTGCACGCCGCCGAGGGCGACTGGCCCGTAAAGCCCAACCCGCCCTTCATTCCGGGCCACGAAGGCGTCGGCTATGTCTCGGCGGTGGGCGCCGGGGTCAAGCTGGTCAAAGAAGGGGATCGCGTCGGCATCCCCTGGCTGTATTCGTCCTGTGGCCACTGCAAACATTGTCTGGGCGGTTGGGAGACCCTGTGCCACGAGCAGGAGAACACTGGCTATTCGGTCAATGGCGGCTTCGCCGAATACGCCATCGCCGATCCGAACTATGTCGGCCATCTGCCGGCCAACGTCAGCTTCAACGACATCGCCCCGATCCTGTGCGCGGGGGTGACGGTCTACAAGGGGCTAAAGATGACCGAGACCAAGCCCGGCGACTGGGTGGTGATCTCGGGCATCGGCGGCCTGGGCCATGTGGCGGTGCAATACGCCAAGGCCATGGGGATGAATGTCGCCGCCGTGGACGTGGACGACGCCAAGCTGGACCTGGCCCGGCGGCTGGGCGCGACCGTGACGGTCAACGCCAAGACCTCCAATGACCCCGCCGCCGAAATCAAGGCCCAGACGGACGGCGGCGCGCAAGGGGTTCTGGTCACGGCTGTTTCGCCCAAGGCGTTCGAACAGGCGGTCAACATGACGGCGCGCGGGGCGACCGTCGCCCTGAACGGCCTGCCGCCCGGCGACTTCCCGCTGTCGATCTTCGACATGGTCCTTAACGGAACGACGGTGCGCGGCTCCATCGTCGGCACGCGGCTGGATCTGCAGGAGGCGCTGCAGTTCGCCGCCGACGAGAAGGTACGGGCGACCGTCTCGGTCGAGCCGCTGGAGAACATCAACGACATCTTTCAGCGGATGCACAAGGGTCAGATCGAGGGCCGGATCGTGATGAACATCAACTGATCGACGCCCGGCGATGAGAGGGGGCGGCCGGGTGATCAGGCCGCCCCTTTCCCCTGTCCGATGCGGGATCAGGCGGCCGGTATGGCCTTCAGGTCGGTGTCGATGGCGGCGATCTTGGCGTCGGTGATGTGGCCCTGAGAAAAGGGGGCGACCTGACGCAGGGTCATGCCCTTAAACTGGGCGTAGGCGGGGTGACGGTCGAGGCCGGGCAGGTGCTTGTCCAGCACCGCCTTGGTCGCGGGATCGGCAACCAGCGCCTCGATGGTGCTGTCGATCGTCGGGCGGGCGTCGTGATGGGCGTGGTCAGGCGCGGGAGCCTGAGTCGGGGCGGGGGCCGGCGCGGTCTGGGCCGAGGCGACGCCGGCCAACAGCAGGGAGGCCGCAGCGGCGGCGAACAGGGTCTTGGTCATCGAAATCTCCATTGGGAAGCGCAAGTTGAGCGGCTTTCGCGACATCATCAAGACAGCCCCCTTTCTCGCCGCCGACGAGGGCGCTAGGACGGGCGCATGACCGACACTGTTTCGAACGCCAAAACGATCAAGGGCCGCACCGGCGATTGGGAAATCGTCATGGGGCTGGAAATCCACGCCCAGGTGGCTTCCAAGGCCAAGCTGTTTTCCGGGGCCGCCGTCGGCTTCGGCGCGGGGCCGAACGAGCAGGTGTCGCTGGTGGATGCGGGCTTCCCCGGCATGTTGCCGACGCTGAACAAGCATTGCGTCGAACAGGCGGTGAAGACGGGCCTGGGACTGCGCGCGCAGATCAACCGCCGCAGCCAGTTCGACCGCAAGAATTACTTCTATCCGGACCTGCCGACCGGCTATCAGATCAGCCAGCTCTACTACCCCATCGTGGGCGAGGGCGTGGTCGAGGTGGAGGCCGACGACGGCGGGTTCTTCAACGTGGGCATCGAGCGGCTGCACCTGGAACAGGATGCGGGCAAGCTGATCCACGACCTGTCGCCGACGGAGTCCTATGTCGATCTGAACCGGGCTGGCACGGCGCTGATGGAGATCGTCTCGCGCCCCGACCTTCGCACCCCGGAAGAGGCGGTGGCCTATGTGAAGAAGATCAGGACCATCCTGATCTATCTGGGCACCTGCGACGGCGACATGGAGAAGGGCAATCTGCGCGCCGATGTGAACGTGTCGGTCTGCCGCGCCGGGAACTACGACAAGTTCAAGCAGTCGGGCGACTTCGGCTATCTGGGCACGCGCTGCGAGATCAAGAACGTCAACAGCTTCCGCTTCATTTCTCAAGCGATCCAGTATGAGGCGCGCCGCCAGATCGAGATTCTGGAGGACGGCGGTTCGATCGTGCAGGAGACCCGCCTGTTCGATCCGACCAAAGGCGAGACGCGCTCGATGCGCTCCAAGGAAGAGGCGCAAGACTATCGCTACTTCCCCGACCCCGACCTACTGCCGCTGGACCTGGAAGAGGCCTGGATCGCCGAGATCAGGGCGTCTCTGCCTGAACTGCCGGACGACAAGCGCAAGCGGCTGATGGCCGACTATGGCCTGTCGCAATACGACGCCATCGTGCTGATCTCCGAACAAGCAAAGGCGGACTATTTCGAGGCGGCCGCGAAGGGCCGGGACGCCAAGCTGGTGTCGAACTGGGTCACGAACGAGGTTTCCGCCCGTCTGGCTGCGGATCACAAGGACTTCAGCGAGAACCCGCTGCCCGCCGCCCATCTGGCGCAGCTGGTCGAACTGATCGAGACGAACGTCATCTCGTCCAAGATCGCCAAGCAAGTGTTCGATCATGTCTGGAACGGCGAAGGATCGCCGGCCGAAGTGGTCGAGAAGCACGGCCTGAAACAGGTCACGGACACCGGCGCCATCGAGAAGGCGGTGGACGAGATCATCGCCGCCAACCCGGACAAGGCCGCTGCGGTCGCCGAAAAGCCCCAGGCCATCGGCTGGTTCGTCGGCCAGGTCATGAAGGCCACGGGCGGCAAGGCCAATCCCGCCGCCGTCAACGACATTCTGAGATCAAAGCTGGGGCTTTGATCTCAGGCTTGCACTTGGGCCGCGGCCCCCGGCGGGGTCGCTAACGCTCGCGACGCGGTCGCTCGCTGCTTGAGCGACACGTCTCAATGAACAAAGGCCCCGGAGAGCGTTCTCCGGGACCTTCGCGTTCTTGGCTACCAGCGCCAGGCGTCGCGGACGACATCGATGATATAGCCGTCGTATTCGTCGATCAGATAGAGGTTGTTGTCGACCGACACCCAGCGCGTGCCCTCAGGCGGATAGCCCAGGCCATAGGTGCGCCAGTCGTTCAGCTGATAACGCCAGAAGACGTCGGGCAGATACTGGCCGACCGACCAGGTGCGGCCCCAGTAGGAGCGGGGGACGCTATAGTAGCCCCAGCCCGGCGCGAAGTAGAAGCCGATGCGGACGCCGGAATAGCCCCGGAAGCGATTGTCGTTCCTCCACCAGTCGGCGCGGTGGCTGCGATAGAAGTCGCGCCGCCATTGGTCGGCGTTGAAGCGCCGGCGGAACTCCTGCCGCTGCCGATCGCGGTCGCGGCCGTTGTTCCACCCCGAACCGGGACGATCCGGGCGATTCCAACCACTGCCGGGGCGGTCGGGTCTCTGGCCGCCGGCGCCAGGCCGGTCTGGACGGTTCCAGCTATTGCCGGGACGGTCGGGCCGTTGGCCGCCGTCGGGGCGGTCCGGGCGGTTCCAGCCGGCGCCGGGGCGGTCGGGTCTCTGGCCGCCGGCGTCCGGTCGGTCGGGGCGGTTCCAGCTATTGCCGGGCCGGTCGGGCCGTTGGCCGCCGTTGGGGCGGTCCGGGCGGTTCCAGCCGCCTTCCGGCCGGTCCGGTCGCTGGCCGGCGTTCGGACGGTCGGGCCGGTTCGATCCGCCTTCGGGCCGCTGGGGACGCGGGCCGTCCGCCCCGGGCTGGTCGGGCCGGCTCCAGCCGCCGGATGGACGTTCGGGGCGTTGCGCGCCGCCGTCCGGTCGGGCGGGGCGTTCGAAGCGAGGCTGGGTGTCGCGCGTCATGGCCGGACGTTCAGGACGGTCGGCGCCGCGGGACGGCCGCTCGCGACGCGGGGCGGGCTGTTCCGCCGCGTCCTGAGCCAGGGCTTGCAGCGGGGCGGCCAGGGGGGCGGATAGGGCGGCGATGGCGGTGAAAGCCGTCAAAAGGCGTTTCATGTCTTACGGTTCCTGCACGCCGGTTCTCCGGCGGCTTGAGACGACGATGCGTTCGTGGCGATGAACCCAGGCTGAACATCGTTTTCAATCAAGAGCCTGCGCAAAACGACACGACCCCGCAGGCGAAGCTGCGGAGTCGGCGAGCGCGATTCCTGCGACTCAATAGACGCCGGAAAGCACGCTGGCGATGAGGCCGGTGGCGACCGCGATCAGCAGGATATCGCCGCCGGCGTGGACGTAGCGATAGCCGCGCGGGGCGGGGCGCAGGCCGTACACATAGGGGTCGCGCACATAGTAGCTGCGATACTGGCTCGGCAGATAGCCGCCGGTCCGCCAGCGATAGCCGGCGTAGCGCGGCTCCACGCGATAGTAGCCATAGCTGGGCGCGTACCAGTAGCCGGCGCGCGGTCCGTTGTAGCCACGGAAGTCCGCCCGCCCACGCCACCAGTCGCGATTGCTGCGGTCCCAGCGATAGTCGCGGCGGTCATCCCGGCGCTCGGCGCGGAAATCGCGGCGGTCGTCGCGGCGATCCTGACGATAGCTCTGACGATCGTCATAGCGGCCGTTGCGCCAGTCGGTGCGATCATCCCGACGCTCCTGACGGAAGTCGCGGCGATCGTCGCGACGATCTTGGCGGTATTCGCGACGGTCGCGATCCTGGGCCTGGGCGAACATCGGCGCAGCCGTGGTCGACAGGGCGAGGGCGACGACGGCGGCCTTGGCGAGGCGGTTCATCTTCGTGCTCCATTCATGGGCGGCCGACGAGGCGCCGGATCGACCCGTTAATGACGATCACGTTCAGTCCCAGCGGCTGAACGCCCGCTGAATGGCGCCGTCAGGATTTCACAAAGCCCTGCGGGCGGGTTTCCAGAAGGTGAATCGCGCCCGCAGTATTCATTTTCGCTTTACTGAAAACACCGCCGATCGCCGTTCGACGTTAACTCTAACTTCAAACCGCCGGTATTTGATGTCGTCTCGCAAGGCGGGCCCAGAAGGGCGCCCGTTCAGGAGATACGGTGATGAACGCGCAAGAAATGGCGCAAGATCTGCAGGCCCAGGACAAGGGGCTGCCGCTGCCGACGCCGGACATGTCCGGCGACGACCTGTTCAAACTGGGCATGATGTATTCGGCCGGATCGGGCGGTTGTCCGATGGACCGGGTGTCGGCCCATATGATCTTCAACCTGGCGGCCATGAAGGGTTCCATCGAAGCGCGCGTCTATCGCCGCGAGATGAGCATGGAGATGGAGCGCGAGGAGATCGCCGAGGCCCAGAAGGCCGCGCGCCGCTACATCGACCAGGGCGTGGTCCAGCTGGTCGCCTGACCCTCAGAACTGGGCGTAGCCGTTTCCGTTCGATCCGTTGATCGAATAGCTGAAGCCGATGGGCATGGCGGCGCGGACCTGGGTGAAGAAGGCCGCCAGTTCGCCCAGCGTCGAGCGTGGGACGAACAGGATGTCGCCCCGCCGCAGAGCCACCACCTCGCCTCGGCGCGGCCGGAGGTCGACGACGCGCATCATGCGCGATCCGCCCGGCCCGCGTCGGATCAGGGCCACGCTGTCCGGCCTGGATGTCGGGGCGAAACCGCCCGCCTGGATGATCGCCTGATAGGCGTCCAGATCGCCGACCATTTCGAACACGCCGGGGGTGCGGACCTCGCCGTCCACCCAGACGCGGATCGGTCCGGCTTGGCGCAGCGTCACCTCGACGACTGGCCGGATCAGCTGGGAGGCGTAGGCTGCGGCGAGATCCTGCTGCAACTGGGGCAGGGTCCGGTCCGCCGCCATGACCGAGCCGATCAGGGGCAGGGCGATGCGGCCGTCTGGGCCGATCCTGACCGTCCGCGTCAATTCCGCCGCTGTCGGCGTGGCGACCTCGATCTCGTCGCTCGGGTAAAGCAGATATTCCGGCTGCCGGTCCGTCCAGTCGGCGAAGCCGATGCCGGGAAAACCGCCCTGGATCGTATGCGGGCCGCCGGCGATCCCGCCGGGAGCGCGCATGGCGCCGGCGCCGCCGCAGCCCGACAGCGAAGCCGCGAGGGAGGCCGAGCCCAGGCCGAGAAGAAACAGGCGGCGATCGGACAGCATGGGAATCGGTCGGCCCTCGGATATCGGTCGATCGAAACTGGCCGATTATGGGTAATCATCGGTTAACGCCGGTGGGCGAAGGGTGACGACAACACGCCTTTCCAAGGGATTCGGCCCGCTTCCATGCGTCCTTCGGCCTATGTCATGACCCGACCGCGCTACGGCGTGCTGGACGTCATCGGCCTGTTGCTGCGCGAGCTGCTGCTGATGGTCCTGGTGTTCGCGGTCATCCTGGCGATCGGCGTGGCGGCGGCCATGACCCTGAAGAAGAGCTACACCGCCACGGGTTCGGTCTTCGCCGGCGTGGGCCAGGAATATGTCTATCAGCCGCGCGTCGGCACGGCCGAGCGGGGACAGGCCCCCCAGGGCGACGAGGTCGCAAACTCCGAAGCCGCGATCCTGGGATCGGGCGCCGTGCGCCAGAAGGTGGTCGAGGCCTTGGGGCCCGCCGCCATCCTGGGCGAGGCGCCCAAGGGCGGTCCCGAAAAGGCCGAGGCGTCGGCGCGGCGTGTGATCGGGACCAGTCTGACCGTGGCCACCGCGCCCGGCAGCGCCGTCATCCATCTCAGCTACAAGGCCGACGATCCGGAACGGGCGGCGCGCGTGCTGAACGCCGTGATCGAACAGTATCTGGCCTATCGCCGCGAGGTTTTCCGCGACAAGACGCCCGCCATCGCCAGCCAGCGCGTCGCCTTCGAGGACGAGCTGGGCGATGCGGACCGGGCCTACGAGACCTTTCTGGCGTCCAACCAGATCGGCGACTTCGCCGCCGCCAAGGCCACCCTGGCGGCGACCTATCAGAGCGTCTTCGCCGACCGGATGTCGACCCAGAGCCAGTTGAACCAGACCAGCCAGCGGCTGAACACCCTGACGGCGCAGCAGGCGGGCACGCCGGCCGAAGTGGCGCTGCAGCAGGATCTGAATATTTCGGCCCAGGACCAGGTGCTGCAACTGCGCACCGAGCGCGAGCAACTGCTGTCACGCTATCAGCCTGACGCCCAGCCGGTGAAGGACATAGAGGCGCGGATCAACCAGCTTCAAGCCTATGTCGCGACCGGGACGGCGGTGGGGGCCAAGGAGGTGCGCACCGGTCCGAACCCCGTCTGGACCGAGCTGGAGACCAACCGCATCAACACCCGGGCCGAACGCGATTCGCTGGCGGCGCGGCTGGCGGTGCTGGATCGCCAACTGGGGGACATCCGCGCGCGCCAGGCTCGGCTGACGGCGCTGGAATCCGAAAACACCACCCTGGCCGGCAATCGCGAGGTGCTGAGCGCCTCGATCCGCGAATTTCAGCAACGCGAGACCCAGAGCCGGGCCGACAACGCCTTGGTCGCCGCCGGGGCCGACAATGTCACCGTCATCGAGCGCGCCCAGCCGCCGTCGACGGGCAAGAGCCTGAAGATCCCGCTGCTGGCGGCCGTCTTCCTGTTCGCGGCCTTCACCGCCCTGTGCGTGGGTCTTTTGCGGGTGTTCACGCGGCGGGGCTTTTCCACCCCGGCCTCGGTCGGCCGGACGCTGGACATGCCGGTTCTCGCGGTCGCGCCAGCCAAGCCGGGATAGGGACAGTCGTGCTAGATTGAGACCTTAGGGAGCGCCTTGGCGATTCGATGGTCGATCTGACTTCTGAAATGGCGGGTCTGTGGGCCGCGTTGGGGCTGGCGCCGGCGCACCGCGCACGCGTCGTCCAGTTCGCCGCCGCCGCGACCGGAGAGGGGGCCTCCACCGTCGCGCGCGAGTTCGCACGGCTGGCCGCCGTGCGGGCGCGCAAGCCCGTCTGGCTGATCGACGGCGACCTGGCCCAGCAGGGGCAGCTCGAGGCCGTCGCGGCCGAGCCGGATCGTTTCGGACAGATCGGCAAGGCGGCCCAGGCGTCGCCCGACGGGTCCAGCTTCTACGCCGTGACGCCGCGCGTGACCGGCCGCGACGGCAAGCCCGTGCCCGATTCGCGCCTCCTGACCGCGCGGCCCTGCCTGGGCGGGCGTCTGTGGGTGACGCATTTCCACATGGAGGCGCTGCGGTCCGGCCACCGGGTCGAGGCGCTGGGCGATGCCCGCTACTGGGAGGCGTTGCGGCCCCATGCCGACACCATCGTCATCGACGCGCCCGCCGCAGATCGCAACGACATGGCCATCACCCTGGCCCCCTTCGTCGACACCACGGTCCTGGTGGTGGCCGCAGAAAGCACGGCCGCCAGCGCGCCGGTCATCCTGCGCGACGAGATCGAGGCGGTGGGCGGCAGGATCGCCGGCGTGGTGATGAACCGCTCGACCTATCGCGCGCCTGGCTTCCTGCAGCGGTTGACGGGCTGAGGCGCTTCAGCCGCCGCGCGACAGCATCGCCGCCCCATAAAGTTTCGGCTCGAAGCGGCGGGTCCAGAGCAGCTTGCCCAGACCGCGCGCGCAACGGTCATAGACTTGGGCGCGGCCGGGATGGCGCAGCATGGCGAACACCAGAGACGCCGCACCCCAGATTGCAGCCTGCGCCGCGCCGACCAACATCCATTTGATCACCCCCGGCCAGTCGCCCCGGTCGGCGGCCATCTGGCTGGGGCTCTGCCCATAGGCGAAGGCGCGGGTCAGGGCGTAGGCCAGGGTGGCGCGGTGGGGCGGAGCGAACTCGTCCACCCAGGCGTCGGCGGCCCAGCCGAACCGGCCGCCGCGCTTCATCAGGGCGGTGAACAGGCGATCGTCCTCGCCCCCAGTCTCGTTCATGGCCACGTCGAACGGGGCCGGGCCGGGCAGGGCGGTTTGACGCACCATGAGGGTGTTGCCGCAGCCGTGAAGGTCGTCGGTCAGGCCGTTCCGAAGCGGCCCTTGGCGGCCGAAGAACCGCTCAAGATAGGCGGTGGTCCAGCCGGCGTCATCCGGCACGCGGCCGCGAATGGGACCGAACAGGACGTCGGCGCCGGTCTGGACCTGGGCCTCCAGCAGGGCGGCGAGCCAGCGGGGCGAGGCGGCCTCGTCGTCGTCGAGGAAGGCGATCAGGGGGGCGTCGGTCGCGGCCAGGCCGGCGTTTCGCGCGGTGGCCACGCCGGGTATCGGGGCGTGGACATAGGCCAGGGGGACGGGCCCCTGGGATCGCAGCCGCTCCGCCAGAGGCGCGGCCGAGCCGTCCGGGTCGTTGTCGACGACGACGACGGCGGCGATCCGCTCCAGCGCCTCGGCCTGGGCGAAGACCGAACGCACGGCGCGCTCCAGCCCCTCGGGCCGCCGCAGGGTGGGGATGACGACGGCGACGTCGCGCATCAGATCGCATCCGCATAGACGGCCGCGCGATAAAGACGCAGGGCGAAGGCGCGCGCCTTGACCGGCAGGAACGTGACGCTCGCCGCCCGTCGCATGGCCCGGCGGGCCAGGGGCAGGAAGGGCAGGCGTTTCAGCGCGCGCGCGGCGCGATAGCTGGGATAGGTCTGGACGATATCGGGGTGCAGGGCCACGACCCGGGCGAAGTTGGCCGCGCCCTGGTCGAACTTGCGCGCCAGATCCTGGACGGTGTCCAGCCCCATGTGGGTGGCGGGATTGTCGACATGGATGACGGGAAAGCGGCGGGACACGCGCATGGCCCATTCCACGTCCTCCCAGCCCCAGCCGGTGAAGCCGGGATCGAAGGACTCGGCGGCGAAGACGTCGCGCCGCACCAGCAGGTTGGAGGTGTAGACGTATTTCTCGGGCGTCAGGGCGCGGGTCGCGGCCGGCATGCATTCGGACGCGGACGACAGGGCGCGGTGGACGGCGAAGCGCGCCTCGGCCGGGGCCTGATCCAGCGAAAAGCCGCCGAAGGCCGCAGCCGGGGCGGTCTCTGCGACCAGATCGCGCCAGGTCTGCAGGAAGTGCGGCGTATCGGGCCGCATGTCGCTGTCCAGAAACAGGTAGGTGTCGCCTCGCGCGGCGGTCGTGAGGCGGTTTCGGCCCTTGGCGCGCCCCTCGTTGGCCGACAGGGTGATCAGGCGGGCCGGCAGTTTCAAGCCATCCGCCGCCGCCCGGAGCCGGGTCGTCAAGTCGGCGTCGCCCGTACCGTCGTCCAGCAGGATCAACTCGACCGCGCCTCCGAGGGCCTCCGCTTCCCTGTCCAGCATCGTCATCAGCATTTCGGGATCATCGCGCAGGAAGGGCGTCAGAACCGAAATCCGGGGCGCGGCCCTAGCCCAGGCCGCATTGTCGTGAATCTGGGCGGTCATGCGATGGCGCCCCGTCTCGCGCGGATCAGGCGCATGGTTACGTCCCGCACCCCGGCGGCGTTCAGGATCAGGGCGGCGGCGGCGTAGACCAGGCCGCCGATCCCGGCGTCCATGACCAGTTCGGGCAATCCGCCGATCGACGGCAGGAACCAGACCGCCGCGGCCATTACGGCGGACGCCAGACCGCAGCGGACCAGCGCTTCCCACGGCACCGGCAGGGCGATGGCGCGGCGGCTGAGCGCCAGGCAGGCGATCAGGCCGATGGCGAAGCTGGCGGCTGTGGAGACGGCGGCCCCGACCACGCCCAGGCGCGGAATCAGCAACAGGTTCAGCCCGATGTTGCTAAGGGCCGGGATCGCCATCGTCACGAGCAACAGCCCGGTCCTGCGCCCCAGGGTGAAGCCAAAGCCGAAGTAATAGGCGATCATGCCCGACAGGAAGGACGAGGCCGCGATCCACGGCGTGACGAGGGCGGCGGCGTCCCTAAGCTCGCGCCCGATCATCAGCTCCGCCATCGGCCGCGCGACCAGCGACAGGCCCACCGCCGCGGGCAGGCCGATCAGGATCAGGGTCGAGCCCTGTTCGAGCGCCGTCCGGCGCAGGGCCTCGCGCCCGCCACGTTCCAGCGCCATGACCATGGCCGGCGCGCCCGCCGCCCCCAGCCAGATAAAGATGACGTCCAGCGTCCGGTTCGCCAGGCTGTAGCTGGCGTGATAGGCGCCGACCGCCGCCGCATCCATGAAGGCCGCCAGCAGGAACCGATCCGTGGAGGCCAGAACCAGGGCCAGGGTCAGGGACGCCGCGATCGGATAGCCATAGGCCGCATAGGCCCGCAGCCGCGCCCGATCCACCGTCCCGCCGGTCGTCTGGCGAAGCTCTCCCGGCAGGATGAAGGGCAGGGCGAACAAGGGCGCGATGGCCAGGCCCAGCAGGGGAGAGGCCGCGCCCGCGCCCGCCACGGCGAAGCCGGCGCCGACCAGGAAGCCCAGTATGGCCACGAAGATGTCCAGGCCGGCGGCCTTGGACACCTCGCCGGCCGCGCGGAACCGCTCCTGCGCCAGCTTGGCCAGGTTGCGCACCGGCGCGCCCGCCAGGCCGAAGGCGACGGCGACCTTGAAGGCCGGCGTCAGCGGCGCCAGCCAAACCGCCACGGCGGCGACCGGGATGAAGACGGCGATGATGGTGAATGATGTGCGATACAGGCTGGCGAAATGGGCGGCCAGGCCGTCCGGCGTGCGCTCCGCCGCCCAGAAGCGCGCCATCGACGCCTCCAGCCAGCTGAAGGTCACGGTATGGGCCAGGGTCGTCACCGAGAACGCCAGGGCGTAATGGCCGAAATCGGTCGGGCTGAGCAGGCGCGTGAAGACATAGATGGTCAGGAAGCCGACCACGCCCTGGACGATCTGGGCCGGCAGATAACCCCAGACGCCGCGCCAGAACATACGCTGTTCGCTCAACGCACGGCCGCCCGGTCGCCCAGCAGAACGGGCACGGTGATCAGCATGATCCACAGGTCCAGCCAGAAGGATTGGCGCTCGACATATTCGATATCCAGCTGAACCCGCTTGCGCACCTGGGCCTCTGTGTCGACGGGGCCGCGCGAGCCCTTGACGGCGGCCCAGCCGGTCATGCCAGGCTTGATGCGGCAGCGATGGGCGTATTCGGCGACCAGCAGGGCGGATTCCGTCTCGCCCGTCTTCATGCCGATGGCGTGGGGGCGGGGCCCGACTAGGGACATCTCGCCCGACAGGACGTTGAAGAGCTGGGGCAGTTCGTCCAGGCTGGTGGCGCGGATGAAGCGGCCGACGCGGGTGACGCGGTCGTCGCCGGGACAGACCTGGCGAGAGGCGGTCGCATCGGCGGCCTCTTGGCGCATGGACCGGAACTTCCACACTACGATGGTCTCGTGATTGAAGCCGTGACGGCGCTGGCGAAAGAAGACGGGACCGGGGCTGTCCAGACGAACGGCCAGGGCGATCAGCGCCATGATCGGCGCCGCGACGGCCAGGAGCAGGGCCCCGATCAACAGATCCTGCAACCGCTTGTTGAAGGCGCGGCGATCCGGGTCGGCCGGACCGTCCAGTGCGGCCAGGGGCGCATTGGCCAAGCGGTTCAGCACGCCGTCGCCGCCCAGTTCCGAATCGACCAGCACCGTCAGCGGATTGGGCAGGGTCTGCAGCCGCTGGGTCAGATCGCGCACCCGCTGGCCTGCCTCCGGGTCGATGGCCAGGACGATCCGGTCGACATAGGGCATGATCCGATGGGTCATCAGGGCGCTGGCGTCGCCCAGCACCGGCACGCCGGCGACGCTTTGCGGGGCGCGGGCCAGCCGGTCGTCGAACACGCCCAGCACATTCATGTCGCGTCGATCCAGCGCCTGTTCGATCAGGGTCTGGGCGTGCCGGGTCGCGCCCACCACCACGATATTGGGCGACAGGGCGCCCTGTCGCCGCCAGCGCGCGATCAGGCCCAGCCAGGCGCCATGCAGGCCCAAAAGGCACGCGCCGTTCGCCGCAGTCCAAAGGCCGACGCGGCCCGGGGCTTCGGCGCCCAGGGCGAGGGCCGCCAGCAGCGCGGCGCCGCCGGCGACGAGACCGCACGCCGCGACCCCGGCCAGATGCAGGGGCCAGAAGGTGTCGCGCGCAAAGCGATAGAGTTGGAACCCGCGCAGCAGCGTCAGCGCCGATAGGGCGCCCGCCGCCAGGGGCGCGGCCTCGGCCGCCGTCAGACCGTGAGAGGCCTCGCCAGACCGAAGCCCGAACATGACCGCCAGGGCGACGCCGATCACCGCCAGCACGTCGACCAGCCGGAAATAATGCGCCGACAGCCGCACCGACGAGCGCTGGCGCGCGTTCAGCCAGACCTCGGGCCGGAACGGACCCCGCGCGGCGCGCGGCCTGCCCGGCGCGGCGCCGCCGCCCTGGCCCTGCGCGCGGGCGGCGAGACTGTCGGGACGGTCGAGCATCGGGGTCCGAGGGCGGTTGACGAAACGCCATTCTGCGGGTTCGGCCTCTATGTCGCGTTAACATGGCCGCTTTCACGCGAACCCGATTGCGCGACGCATCAGCCTCCGCTATCGACGCCCTCGCAGGAGACGTGGCCGAGTGGCTGAAGGCAACGGTTTGCTAAATCGTCGTACCGGGTAACCGGTACCGAGGGTTCGAATCCCTCCGTCTCCGCCACCCCGTCCTCCGCTAACCGACAAGTCTGCGAGAGCAGGGAAATACCCCCGACATTACGGCGCGTTACCGCTTGGGCTTCGTCCAGAGCGCGTCTCTGCGCGCCCGACCGCCGTCCACCAACCGCATCATTCCTGCGCCAGTCTCCCGTTTCGAGAGGCCGGTCCAGTTTCGGCTGTTGCCTGTTTACAGGGAAAAACAGGGAAATCGGGGTCGGAATTGCTTGTTTCACCCGCGCCCCATAATGGCCAGAAGCCCGGCACACCGGGCTTCTGGAGATGCGACCAGGAGCAAAATCCCGCTCAAATAACAGGGAAAATTATCCAGCCGAACAGGGAGCCGATCTACAGGATCAGGGAATTAAATCGGCGGCATCAGGCTCAGGCGGCGAACATCGCCCGCTGGTCGTTCCAGTCGAGGGGCAGGCCGCGATGCATGATGGCGTAGAGCGAAAGCCCTTCAGGCGCCGCGCCATCCAGGATCGCCTGTTTCAGGTCCGGCGCGAGGAACGCGACCCGGAGCATGCGCGAGGCGTAGGACTGGTTGAGGTTCTCCTCGGCGGCGATGGTCTCGAGCGTGACGCCCTCGCCAGCCAGGAGTCGTCGTTTCCAAGCTTCCGCGCGCACCAAGGCGGAACTCAGCGCCGGATCGATGGACTGCCGGGTGATCGCCGGACCTCCGCCGGGACCGACCATGGCGATCCCGCCGCTGCGATTGAAGCGCAGCGGCAGACGCACGATTGGAGCGGCTGCGTCGTGCTCCAACTGACCCAGCCGCAGCTTGCCCTGGGCGGTGACAACGTGTTCGCCGCAGCGAGCGGGATCCAGCCGCACGACCAGGTCATGGCGGTGGATCTCAACGCGATCGACCAAATCGCGAACCCGCAGCCAGTCGTCAGCCTCGGCAGGGCCAGACAGCAGCGGCACCACCGCTTCGCGCACCATCGTCTCTATGACGGGGGCGGGGACCCGCTTGTGAACGCCGGCTTCGTCAGGTCGACCGCGCTGAGCGACGCAGGACACGTAATAGCGATAGGTGGCGCCGCCCTTACGCGGCGCGCTGACCGGAGACATCAGGTGGCCAGCGCTGTCGTAGATGAGGCCGGTAAGGGGCGCGCCCCGATGCGGCGGTCGGGCCTTGCCCGGCTGGCGACGCCGCACGCTTTGATCCAACAGCGCTTGGGCGGCCTCGAACGTATCGCGGTCGATGATAGCAGGGTGTTGGCCAGGATAGATCGCCCCCTTGTGGGTGATCTCTCCGACGTAGATGCGGTTCCGCAGCATCTGGTAGAGCACCCCGCGAACGAGGGGCACGCCGCCCTGGGCTTCGCCGGCCTTGTTGATCCAGCGTTTGGAGACGACGCCGCGCGCCTTTAGTTCAGGGATCAGCCGGTTGACCGACTTGATCTCGAGGTAGCGGGCGAACATCCATCGCACCTGCTCGGCCTCTTCCGGGTTGATCGTCAGGGTGCGGCCGTCGGGGTCATAGCCAAACACCGGCCGCCCTCCCATCCAGAGGCCCTTCTTCTTCGACGCCGCGATCTTGTCGCGGATGCGCTCGCCGGTGACCTCGCGCTCGAACTGGGCGAAGGACAGGAGGACGTTCAGCGTCAGCCGACCCATGGAGGTGGTGGTGTTGAAGGCCTGGGTGACGCTGACGAAGCTGGAGCCTGTCCGATCCAAGACATCGACGATCTTGGAGAAGTCGGCCAGGGATCGGGTCAGCCGATCGACCTTATAGACCACGACGACGTCGATCTTCTTGGCTTCAATGTCGGCGATCAGGCGCTGAAGCGCCGGGCGATCCAGATTGCCGCCGGAATAGCCGCCGTCGTCATAGATCTCCGGCAGCAGCGTCCAGCCTTCGCCTGCCTGGGACATCACATAGGCGGCGCAGGCGTCGCGCTGGGCATGCAGCGAGTTGTAGTCCTGCTCCAGACCTTCCTCGGTGCTCTTCCGGGTATAGATGGCGCAACGGATCGTCCGGTTCGGCTGCATCAAGTGACCTCGTCACGCAGGCCGAAGAAGCGCGGGCCGTTCCACCGTGAGCCGGTGATCTGGCGGGCGATCGGCGACAGGCTGGTGAAGGTCTGGCCGTTCCAGACGTAGCCGCCATCGATCACATCGACCTGGTGGGTCTTGTCAGCCCAAACGGCTTGCGCCCGTGATTGGGTCGGATAGCGTGGTCATATGGCCAAATCCGATAACCCGTTTCGATGGTTCGACAGCTCGCCCGAGGTGATCCGGACCGTCGTCATGATGTACGTCCGGTTCCCGCTGTCGCTGCGTCAGGTCGAAGACCTCCTGGCCGAACGCGGCATCGACATCTGCCACGAAACGGTACGGCTCTGGTGGAACCGGTTCGGCCCAATGTTCGCCGGCGAGATCCGCCGTAAGCGGGTTCAGGGCATGCGCCAATTAACCCACTGGCGCTGGCACCTCGACGAGGTCTTCGTGAAGATCAACGGCGAGCGCCACTACCTCTGGCGGGCCGTCGATCATGAGGGTGAGATCCTGGAAACCTTCGTCACAAGGACGCGGGACAAGGCTTCGGCACTGAACTTCCTGAAGAAAGCCATGCGCCGCCATGGATCACCGAAGGTCATCGTTACGGATGGCCTGAAATCCTACAGGGCTGCGCTCAAGGACCTGAAGGCGGTTAGAAAGCAGGAGATGGGCCGCTGGCTGAACAACCGCGTCGAGAACTCACACCTCCCGTTCCGACGACGGGAACGGGCCATGCAGCGGTTCCGACAGATGAAGACGTTACAGAAATTCAGCGCTGTCCACGCCGCCTTCTACAACCACTTCAACCAGGATCGCCATCTCATCAGCAGAGCAGACTACAAAACCCTACGCTCTGCCGCCCTGGCCGAGTGGAAAGCGCTCGCCGCCTGACGAGCGCCTCTCCTGTCCTGAGTCCGTTCACTGGAGACAAGTTGTCGTTGGACTGACAGCACCCGCCGTTACTCCCGCCGCAGGGCCTCTATAGGCGAAAGCTTCGAGGTCCGGAATGCCGGCCATGCGCCGAAGGTGACGCTGATCGCCGCCGAGAAGCCGATCGCCCCCAGCGCCATGCGCAGATGGGGCATCCGCCTACGATGGACGGAACACGAGATGACCGATCAGCCCCCGACTGCGCGTTCGGTTGGAGACGGTGAAGTCCGCCGCTTGCGCGATCGCAAGCGCCTGAACGATCGATAACCCGAGCCCGGAGCCAGAATTGCGCGTCGCCTGCGGTCGGTAAAAGCGCTCAGTCAGGCGAGGCAAGAGCGCGTCATCGACGCCCTGGCCATGGTCCCAGACCGTGACAGACTGGATGACTCCTCGGCTCGACACATGAACGAACACGGGCGCAGCGCCGTGGTGGAACGCATTGTCGATCAGGTTGAAGACCTGCTCGGCGATCAGTTCCTCCGCGCCATGAACCATGGCGGGTTCGCTCGGAACTCGAATGCGGAGCGCATCCGTCGGGAAGGCGCGGCGCTCTTGCGCCATCTGGCAGCCTCTTCGGACAGCGCGCCCGAGATCGGCGGAGGACTGGACTCGGGCGGCGTCGGCGCGGGCCGTGGACAGCAACTGGCCCACCAGACGCGTCATATCGGCGACTGCGTTTCGGGAATCCGCCAGCAGCCGGCGTTCCTGTGCCGTCCTGGGGCGGTCGGAAGTGTCGAGGAGGGTGAGGTTTGCAGCCACCACGGTAAGGGGCGTCCGGAGTTGGTGTGAGGCGTCCGCCGCGAAGCGCTGGATGTTCGCGTTGGAAGCCTCCAGGCCCGACAACAGATGATTGAAAGCGGTAAGAACGGGGCGGAACTCGCGCGGAGCGAGGTCGATGTCGGCGGGCGAGAAGTCGGCCGCAGCGGCACCCCGCCGCCCCAGATCATCAATCAGCCTGCTGAGCGACCGGGTGCCCCACTGCAACGCCGGCCAGATCAGCAGAGCGGCCAGGATCACCAGCAGGCTGGGGAGCAGGAGCATGCTGCGGTACAGGTCCCGCAAGCTTGCGCGTCTTGAGTCCAGGCTCTGCGCGACGGACACGGTGATCGGCGCCGGTCGTCCGGGGACTGCCAGTTCCTGTTGCGCCATCCGAACGGGCACGCCGCGGACTGACAGGTTCGCAAACACGGGGCTCTGTGTCGTCGCCTGCGCAAGTCGAGGGAGCTCGGCGTATCCGGTGACCAGCCTTTCACCCTCCCGCACGCTGTAGAAGACGGCGTCGCGCTCGGGCCCGTCAAGCAGCGCCAGCGCCCAGGGGGCGACCTCCACTGTCACTTCCGCGTTATTGACCGACACTGTCTCGCGGATGGTCTGCAGCGCGCCGGCGAGCAGCCGGTCCGCGTTGTCCGCGACCACGCGATTGGCTGTCCAGGCGCCGACAGCCAGCAACACGACCGCGAACAGCGCGAGGGGCGCCACTTGGGCGATCAGAAGGCGAATGACCAGGCTGTGGGAGCGGGCGGGCCGCGCGGTCCCGCTCATGGATCGAGACGATAGCCGCGGCCCCGGATGTTCGTGACCGCAGGGCCGTCGGGCTGCAGCTTACGGCGCAGACGGCCCACGTGAATTTCCAGCGCGTTCAGCGAAGGAGCCTCGTCCTCCGGAAAAACCTCTGCGGCCAGCAGGTCCCGGTCGACGACCTGGCCGGCTCTCGAAGCCAGGACGCGCAGAGCGGCCCACTCACGGGGACGCAGCGAGAGTTCGCGATCGTTGACGGTCACTCGGCCGGCACCCCAGTCGCAGATCAGCGCGCCGATCACTACGGCGCCGGCCGCCTGACCTTGGCGACGCCGCACGACGGCGCGCAGACGTGCGATTAACTCAATCGGCGCGAACGGCTTTATCAGATAATCATCCGCCCCGAAATCGAGCCCCGCCACACGATCACCCAAGGCGTCGCGCGCGGTCAGCATCAGGATCGGCGTCGTGGACCCGCGGCGTCGCAGTGTCCGCAGCACCTCGAAGCCGTCGACGTCCGGCAGGCCGACGTCCAGGATCGCCGCGTCGAAGGCATTGGTCTGCTCCAGGTCGAGCGCGTCCTGGCCGCTGCCCGTGCACCGGGCCTCGAAGCCTGACGCGTGAAGGCTTGCTTCAAGCGAATGCTGCAGCGCCTTGTCATCTTCGACGACGAGTATTCTCATAATGTCGGGGGGCGTAGAACCATGGGCGGGACAATAGCGGGAAACCCTCGGCGGTGAAGGCGGATCGACGACATCTGCTGATGGGTCTCGTGGGCGCCGGCGTGGCCGCCTGCACGAGCGAGATGAACGGGCCGGGCACTTCGCCGAGGATTCGCTGGTCGGCGGAGCGCGAGGCGGCCCTACACATCTACACTAACACCAGCCTGCTCGGGCCGGTGCTGCAGGCTTTCACACGACGCTGGCCGGAAATCGTCGTGAGCCTGGAGGACATGAACTCCACGCGGATGGCGAGCCAGGTCCAGAGCCTAGCTGACGAAGGCCAGCCGGGGCCGGACTTCGTCTGGAGCACAGCCATGGACGTGCAGGTCAAGCTGATTAACGACGGCTATGCCCAGGCCTATCGATCGCCGCATCGCGCGGCGATGCCGAGCGGCTCAGTCTGGCGCGACCAGGGGTTCGGACTGACGGCGGAGCCGATTGTCTTCGCCTACAATCGTCGGCTCCTCCCAGCCGAAGCCGTGCCGACAAGTCACGCCGAACTCCTAGACCGCCTTGAGGCCCACCCGGAGATCTTTGACCGCCGCCTGACCCTATATGACGCCGAGCGCAGCGGCGTGGCCCTGATGCAGCTATCCGCCGACGTGCAGATTTTTCCCGACGCCTGGCGTCTGATCGATGCGCTTGGGGCTTGCCGGCCCCGCATTGATACATCGGGCCAACGGATGATGGGACAGATCGCGGACGGGCGGATGCTGTTCGCATACAATATGAACCAGTCTTATGGCGCGTCTTGGCTGGAACGCGCGCCCGATGTCGGCCTGATTACGCCCAGCGACTATCACCTTTCGGTGTCGCGGGTGGCATTCATCCCCCGCAACGCCGCGCATCCGAACGCCGCCCGGCTCTTCCTCGACTTTCTGTTATCGCGGGAGGGGCAACGCATCATCGCGTCTCTCGGCGTTCGACCCGTGCGTGACGACGTTCAAGAGGTGCGCCGTCCCTCCGCGCCCGGCGTGCGCCCGATCAGGGTCGGCCCGGCGCTTCTAGCTAATCTCGACCAGGCGCGTCGGGCTGGTTTATTGGATCGCTGGCGCCTCGCGATGCGCGATGCCGTCAGGGCGCCTGCCGACCCGGCGGCGCCGTAAGGCTTTCTTGTGGATAACTTCCGATCCATCTGGAGGCTGTCTTTCTGTCATTTCGCCGTCACGGAGGCGCGCCGCCTGCGTCAGACCTTCGCTACGAAGAACGAAGCTCGTTGAGAAGTGCAAGAACGTTCTCGTTTTAGCTTTCCACGCGAAAGAACGTTGCAAAACGGGTGCGTTTGACAGGCGTATGCAGGTGCATCTTACTGCATTCCAGCAACGCGGGAGAGATCGGCTCCCGCCGACGCCGAAGGCGCAACCGCCCCGGAAACGCTCAGGCAAAATGGACCGCGTTGCTGGATGAACGCTGGAGAGCAGGCCGGATCCGGGGGATGCGGTCTCGCCGAAGGAGCAAGGGCCGGCGACGGCTCGAAACTCTCAGGCTCAATGACAGCGGGGGCGAAAGGACGCCGAAGAGCGTCGCTCGCATCTGACCTCCTTGGGGAGGGACGTCGTCGTCCATGAGGAATTCGCCTTGTCTCGATTCAATCGCCATTTGACCAGCTACTGCAGCGCCATGGCCTTGCTGGCCTGCGCCGGCGCCGCCGCCGCCCAATCGCAGGAAGCGGGTTCCGCTTCTCAGGATGCCTCCTCAGTCGAGGACATTGTCGTGACCGCATCCCGTATCGACCGCGCGGGTTTCGAGGCGCCGACGCCCACAGTTCGTCTGACCGCCGAGGATCTCTCGGTGGGCGCGCGGCCCAACATCGCCGCCGCCCTGAACGACATGCCCCAGTTCCGCGCGACCACCTCGCCGCAGACGACCGGGACCAATACCGGCGCGGGCGTCGCGCCGGTCGATCTGCGCGGCCTGGGTGTCAGCCGCACCCTGGTGCTGATCGACGGCCGTCGGGTGTCGAGCGACAACGACCTGAACAGCATTCCCTCCGTCCTGGTGAAGAGCGCGGACGTGGTGACGGGCGGCGCCTCGGCCGCCTGGGGTTCCGGCGCGGTCGCGGGCGTCGTGAACATCGGCCTGGATCGGTATTTCACCGGCGGCAAGCTCGGCGCGGAGTACGGCATCTCATCCTATGACGACGCCGAGCAGGCGCGTTTCGAAGGCGCCTGGGGCACGTCGTTCGCCGACGGCCGCGGCCACTTCGTCATCGGCGGCGAATATCTGGACAACGAAGGCGTCGTGCCGAAGGCCTCGCGCCCTAATATCGGCCGCTGGGCGACCGTCAATATCGGCGGCGAGACGCGCCTCACCCCGGACGTGGGCTTCGCCAACGCGGCCTATGGCGGTCTGATCATGTCGGGCGTCAATAACGGCATGGCGTTCAATAGCGACGGAAGTCTGCGCAGCTTCGACTGCGGTACGCTGGCGGGCACGAACTGCGTGGGCGGCGAGGGGCCGTCCAACGACGATCTCAGCCCGCTCGTAACGCCGCAGCAACGCTACGCCGCGCTGGCCAGCGTGACCTACGACATCGCCGACAATCTGCAATTCACGGCCGATGTGCGTCATTCGCGGATGTGGAACAACTACATCTGGTTCGGCGACCATGATCGGGGCGACCTGACGATCGGCATCGACAACGCGTTCCTGTCCGACGACATCAGGGCGCAGATGCTGTCGGCGGGCGAGACCTCCTTCAGGTTCGGCCGCTTCAACTCGGACCTGTCCTATTCGACCATCGACTTCGAGCGGGTGACGACCCAGGCGACGCTGGCGCTTGACGGCGAGTTCGGCGGCGGCAAGTGGCGCTGGAGTGCCTATTACAGTCATGGCGAATATGAGAACAACATCGACACGCCGGGCTTCCTGCTAGGAACCGAGTTCGCCCAGGCTGTGGATTCAGTCACGGATCCCGTGACGGGCGATCCGATCTGCCGCGTGGCGCTGACCGATCCGACCTCCACCTGCGTGCCGATCAACCTGTTTGGTTTCGGCGCGCCGTCGCAGGAGGCGATCGACTATGTCACCGGCACGCCCAGTCAGCGCGCGACGACCAAGCTCGATGTCGGCGGGGTCAGCGTGCGCGGCGAGCCCTTCAGCCTGCCGGCGGGCGAGGTGTCCGTCGCCTTTGGCGTAGAGGCGCGCAAGGAGTCGGTCGATCAGGTCGCCGGCGAACTGGACCGGGCTGGAGCATTCAAGACGTTCCAGTTCTCCTCGATGGCCGGCGAGTACTCGGTCAAGGAAGCGTTCGCCGAGGTGCTGGTCCCGGTCGTCCGCGACCTACCCGTCCTCAATGACCTGCAGTTCAATGCAGCGGCGCGCATCTCGGACTACGACACCACCGGCTCGATATGGTCGTGGAAGGTCGGGGCGACGAACGAATTCTTTCCCGGGTTCCGCGGGCGGATCACCCAGTCGCGCGACATTCGCTCGGCCGGCCTGTCCGAAATGTTCACCACCACCACGACGGGGTGGAACACCATCAACGACCCCGCCAACGGAGGACAAAGCTTTTATGTGCTGAACAACGGCGGCGGAAATCCGGACCTGACGCCGGAGACGGCCGACACCTTCACCGCCGGCTTCACCTATGCGCCGCCTTCGATCCCGGGGCTGAACCTGTCGATCGATTACTACAACATCAAGATCGACGACGTGATCACCACCATCGCGCCGCAGGATCTGGTGACGCGCTGCTACAACGGCAACGCGGCCCTGTGCGACAAGGTCGACCGTGACGCCGATGGGTTCCTGGTCCGCACCCGGTCCACCTACGTGAACCTGGCCGAATACCAAACGGACGGCGTAGACGCCGAGGTGTCCTATTCCTCTCCCGCAGACCTCTGGGTCCCCGGCGCGACCGGGCGGTTGAACCTGCACCTGGTCGGCACCTGGGTGAACAGCCTGACCACCGACGACGGCGTGACCGAGATCGAATACGTCAAGTCGCAGGGCTATTCCTTCGGCCTGGGCGTGCCCGAGCTGCGCGTCAACGCCAGCCTCGACTGGAAGGGTGAAGTGTTCGGGGCGAACGTCCGCGCTCGCTACATCTCGGCGGGCGACTACAACTCCACGATCGCCATCGCGAACAACCACATCGACGCCTTCACCTATGTCGATCTCGGGCTGACGGCGGACCTAACGACCTATGGCGCCGACGGGGTGGAGCTCTATGCCAATGCGACCAACCTGTTCGACAAGGACCCGCCGGTCGGCTCGCTCTATTCGCCCTACTACGACGTGATCGGCCGCTACGTCACGGTTGGAGCGCGGTACCGCTTCTAGTTCTGGTCCCGCCTCCTGTCGCCGGCCCCCGGCCTTCCCTCCGAATGTGGGCCGGCGACCTCCCTTTTCTGCGATACTTCAAGGCTTCGCCCATGATCTCCCGCCTTTCGCTGGCCGCCGTTCTTGCCTTGGCCTCGGCGCCCGTCGCTTGGACCGCCGCCTTGGCCGAGGTTCCCAAGCCCGCCGCCATCGTCGCCGACGGCCTGCCGGCCGTACCGGACGAATTGGCCGACGCGACGCGTCCCTATCTGCAGGCGCGCAGGGCCGCCTTCATGGGCTGGAACGCCGCTGATCGCTCCATGCTGGTGAAGACCCGTTTCGGCGCCACTGACCAACTTCACGTCGTCGGCGCGCCTGACGGCGCCCGGACTCAGATCAGCTTCGAGGACGAGCCGATCCTGACGGGGCTTCTCTCACCAAGCGGGGACGTTCTTCTGATTCAGAAGGACGACGGGGGAGATGAATTCTACCAGCTCTACACACTAAAGGATGGTCGGCTGAGCCGGGTCACCGACGGCGAAAGCCGCAACTGGTTCGGCGCCTGGAGCCCCGACGGCCGGTGGGTGGGCTACGCCTCTTCGCGGCGCAACGGGACGGACATGGACCTGTATGTCGTGGACCCGCGCGACCCATCGACGGACCGGTTGGTGGCACAGGTCTCGGGCGGCGGCTGGAACATCGCCGACTTCTCGGCGGACGGGACGAAGGCGCTGGTGCTTAACCGCATGTCGATCAATCACGCCCAGGTCTATGAACTGGACCTGGCCAGCGGACGCATGACGGCCCTGACCGACCCGGACGCGCAGGTTTCCTATGTCGATCCGCAATACGGGCCGGATGGCGCGATCTGGGCGACATCCAACAAGGACGAGGATTTCCTTCGCCTGGGCCGGATCGAGCACGGCGGCTTCGCGCCTGTCAGCCAGGAAGCGAAATGGGACGTCAGCGATTACGCCATCGCGCCTGACGGCGCTTTCATCGCCTATGCCGTCAACGAGGCTGGCGTGTCGCGCCTGCGGGTGATGGATGCGGCCAGCGGCCGGACGCGCACGGTCGACGGCCTGCCGGGCGGGGTCATTCCCTACAGCATCGGCCCGGCGATCCAGATTGCGCCGTGGGGCGCCATCGGCCTGTCCATGTCCTCAGCGCGCACGCCGGGCGACGCCTTCTCGGTCGATCCCGGCAGCCTGGCGGTCACCCGGTGGACCCACAGCGAGACCGGCGGCCTCGACCCTTCAGTCAACATCGAGCCGACCCTGGTAGAGATCCCGAGCTTCGACGGCGAAGCCATTTCCGGCTTCCTCTATCAGCCCGACCCGGCGAAATTCCCCGGCAAGCGACCGCTCATCATCGACATCCATGGCGGCCCCGAGGGGCAGACCCGACCCGACTTCCTGGGACCGCAGAATTATCTGCTGAACGAACTCGGCGTGGCCCTGTTCTTCCCGAACGTCCGGGGTTCGTCGGGCTACGGCACTCGGTTCGTGAACCTGGACAACGGGCCGTTCCAGCGTGAAAATTCGGTCAAGGATATCGGTGCCTTCCTCGAGGCCCTGAAGCGCAGTCCTGCCCTGGACGCTGACCGGTTCGCCGTCACCGGCGTCTCCTACGGCGGCTACATGTGCTACGCCAGCGCGGTGCACTACGGCGACCAGCTGAAGGGCGCTAGTTGCTATGTCGGCATCTCCAACTTCGTCACCTTCCTGCAGAACACCCAGTCTTATCGCCGAGACCTGCGGCGGGTGGAGTATGGCGACGAGCGCGACCCGGCCCAGCGCGCCCAGCTGGAAGCGATCTCGCCCCTGAACGCAGTCGACCGGATCACCGTGCCTCTGCTGGTCGCCACCGGGGGCAACGATCCGCGCGTGCCGGCTTCCGAGGCCGACCAGATCATCGAGGGGGTGCGCGCCAGCGGCGGCCAGGCCTGGCACCTGCTGGCGCAGAACGAGGGCCACGGTTTCCACAAGAAGGAGAACGAGGACTACTACTTCTGGACCAACCTTCTGTTCTGGAAGCAGACCCTGCTGGACGACGCTGCCCGCTGACTCTTCCGCCCGGCCGTCCGAGCGGCGGCCCGGGGCTTGCGAGAATTCCCCATGTCCCACCGAACTGCCGCGCTGCTGGGCGCGGCCCTGCTAGCGTTCGCTAGCCCTCCTGCCTCTCACGCTTCCGAGCCGGTGCGCACGGATCATCACGTCCATGTCCATTCGCCGGAAATCCTGGCCTTCCTGCCGGCCTATTGCGCCAGTCCGGGCCGCATCGGCGCCTGCGCCCCGACCTTCGTCGAGCCCCTGACGGTCACCGACCTGCTGGAAGACATGGACGAAGCCGGAATCGGCACGGCCTGGATGATGTCCACCGGCTATCTGGCCGAAAGTCCGATGATGGTTCCGCCACTGGCCGACGCGCCGGCCCTGGTCCATGCCGCCAACGCCTTCACGGTGGGGCAGGCGCGCTCGCATCCTGACCGGCTGGTCGCCTTCATCGGCGTCAACCCTCTGACGCCAACGGCCTTGGATGAGATCGCGGCCTGGAAGGATGACCCGTTCGCGACGGGCGTGAAGATCCACCTGACCAACTCTGACGTCGATCTGCGCGACCCGAACCAGGTCTTCCGACTGGCGACGGTCTTCGATGCGGCGTCCGCCGCCGGCATGACCATCATGATCCACATGCGCACCCGGGCCGAGGACTATGGCGCGCGCGATGTACGGATATTCGTCGAGCAGGTCCTGCCGCGCGCCGGAAACACTCCCGTGGTCATCGCCCACTCGGGCGGCTGGGGCGGTCTGGACGCCAACACCTGGAATGCGATGGACGGCTTCCGCCAGGTGCTGGCGGAACGGCCGGAGCTGAAGGCCAACCTATATTTCGATCTGGCGCAGGTCTTCGATGCCGACACGCCGCAAGCCGACCTGGCGCGCCTGGCCCGGGTGATGCGCGCAATCGACGTAGACCGCTTCGTTCCCGGTTCGGATTGGCCATTCTCCGGGCCGTTAGACAAATATCTCAATGAAGCGATGGCGCGTCTTCCGCTAGATCCCGATGAGACGTGGCTTCTGCAGACGCGCCAAGTCGCTGGAAGCGCACGCCCCAACAGCCCAGGATAGGGCCGAGCCGATTCAATGACAAACGTCTCGTCTCCGGGGAGGCGGTTGGGCTCGCGCATCTTCGGAACTGACTTTCGTCCCATCGGACCAGCTTGAGGGTTCGCGCTCAGGCCCGCAATGAGACGGGTGCCGCCGGAGGCTACCGCCCGGGAAAAGCGGACCTCCAAATCCGCGCTGAATGTCGTGTTTGCGGCCGATAGTGAATGACCGGTTTTGGCGCCTTCCAGATCTGAGAGGGCAGGGCGCTTTTCGCCTAAGCGGCATTCGCTGAAGCCGGACATCGGGTAGATATCCGGCCTGCTCCGGCCCGGTTCTCGGTCGAACCCGGACGGCCCGGAGTGCGCTAGCTCTGACGCGGACGGCGACTGAGATGTCGGGAATATTTCGCGCTGCTGTCGGGCGTTCGTCATCATACAGCGCTTCATCCTCCAACCCGCCGCCTACCGGCGAGGTCGAGGGACGCACGTGTTCGGACTAAGGGACGTCGATCGATGGTTCATCGATGAGATCCTGACGCATGAGGATCGCTTCCTCGCCGCCGCGCGACGTTTCTGCACAGGCGGCAACGCCGGGCGCGACGAAGCGGCCGATCTGGTCCATGACGTCTATGCCCGGATTCTATCGGGGGAGGGCTGGCGGGTGATGGAAGACCCCCGCGCCTATGTTCTGACCATGATCCGCAACCTCGGGATTCAGCGGCTGCGGCGGGCCCGCATCGTGCACATCGAAAGCCTGTTCGCCCGAGAGGCTCGAGACCCTGTGAGCCCCGAACCGGACGCATTCGATCAGACGGCGGGACGTGAACGTCTGAAGCGGGCGCTCCAGGCACTCCTGGCCTTGCCGCCGCGATGCCGCGAGGTCGTCGAACTGCGCCGCCTTCATGATCTATCGACACGGGACATCGCCAAGCGGCTCGGGCTCAGCCTGTCGACGGTCGAAAAGCGGCTGGCGCGCGGCATGGTCCTGATGACCCTGGCGATGGAGACGGTGGAGCCCGCCGCGCGCACGCCGTCGGAACCGCTCGCCGGCGCGATCCGCCAGAGATCGTAGAAAAATCCCTTTCGACTTGGAGGCGCGGGCGATCTCGCGCGTCTATGAACGGAATGATGCGCGATCCGCCCAATCCTGAATCCGATTCCACGCGGGCTGGCGCCGCGAGCCGCGCCGAGGCCATGGAAGCGGCGGCGCTTTGGCACGCGCGCCTGGACTCGGGATCGGCCGACCTTGAGGCGTTCGAGCGCTGGCGCGCGGCCGATCCTTCGCACGCCATCGCGTTCGCCCGCACCGTGGCGACCTGGGAGGCGCTTCCCTCAGGCCTAGCCGCGCATCCCCGCCCAGCCGCTCGGTCGCGCAGAGCGGTGTTTCTGGCGCTCGGCGCCCTGAGCCTGACGGTCGCCGGGGTGGGCGTGTCGGGCCGGGTGTGGGCGCGGGAACACGCATCCACGAAGGTCGGCGAGCGGCGCACCGTGCGCTTGAGCGCCGACGCACACGCAGATCTCAACACCGACACCCGGCTGTCGTGGCGAAGCCGGGGAGATCAACTGACGCTCTGGCTGGATCGCGGCGAGGTCGCCGTGGCGGCGCGGCCGGAGGCCGGCTCCGTCTTGCTTCACGCCGGCGGCGTCGTCTGCGCTCTGTCGCCGGGCCGCTACAACGCCCGGCTGGAGGCGGGGAGGGTGGACGTCACCCCCCTGGACGGCGTCGTCGTCGGACGGACGCCGGCAGGGGCGCCGATACGGGCGGTCCGCGGACAGCGCCTCTTGGCAAGGGATGGCGAGATCGCGGCCGGCGCCGCGCCTCCCGAGGAGCTGGACCGGATCGCGGCTTGGCCCGAAGGCGAGGTGGTGTTCAACGGGACGCCGTTGAGCGAGGCGGTCGCGGAGTACAATCGCTATCTCGACCGAAAGCTGGTGATCGAAGATCAAAGGCTTGGCCGGTTGACCATAGGCGGGCGGTTCACCTCGACGGACCCGTCGGACTTCCTGTCGGCGCTTCAGGCCATCATGCCCCTCAGGATTCTTCGCACCCCGGATACGGTGATCCTGGCGACCGCCGAATAATTCTTGGCGGACTTGGCGGTTTGCGCCGGTCAAAGCGTCCACCCCTCGAAGGCGTCGCCCAATGCGGCGCTCCAGTTCCAAGGCGGGGGCCATGACGTCCATCTCAACCTTCAACGCCCTTTTCGTCGCGGCGGCGGCGGCCATCGTCACGCCTTCGGCGCACGCCCAGGACGCCGCCAGGACGTTCGACATTCCGTCCCAGGCGCTGGGGCCCGCGCTCAACGCCTGGTCGGAGCAGGCCCGGGTCCAGGTTCTCTATACGGGGGAGGCCGTCGCCGGACGGACAGCACCGGCGGTTCGCGGCCAGATGGCGCCTCGGGAAGCCCTGGCCCGGTTGATTGCCGGCAGCGGCTTGACCATCACGCGCGACGATGGGCGTGTCGTCGCCCTTCAGGCCGCCGATCGGGAGGCCGCGTCCGAACTCGGCGAGATCATCGTCACCGCCCAGCGGCGCGAACAGGCGGCGACCGAGGTGCCCTTCGCCCTGACGGCGCTGACAGGCGACGTCCTGCGCGAACGGGGCGTATCGACCTTGCGCGACCTGTCGCTCTACACGCCCGGGCTTGTGGTCGAGGACCAGTCGCCGAACAATCCGATCTTCGTCATGCGCGGGATCAACTCCTCGGGCGGCGACTCCTTCAGCGAGCCCCGCGTCTCGGTGTTCCAGGACGGCGTGCCGATCTCCAAGTCGCGCGGCTCCTTCGTCGAACTGTTCGACATCGCCCGGGTCGAGGTGGCCAAGGGGCCGCAGTCGACCCTGTTCGGGCGCGGCGCCCTGATCGGCGGGATCAACGTCATCCAGAACCACGCGCGGCCCGATCTGGACTGGTCGGCCTCGGTCGAGGGCGGCAACCAGGGCCAGGCCATGGTCGAGGGCATGGTCAACCTGCCCGTCAACGATGTGCTGGCGGTCCGCTTGTCCGGCCGCCACCGCGAGCGTGACGGTTCCTTGGAAAACCTGGCGCCCGACTCCGGGGACGGATTGAACGCCCTGCGCCTGGACGCCGTGCGAGCCTCGGTCGCCTTCAAGCCGACGGACCGCTTCTCCGCAGACCTGATCTTCAACTTCCAGCAGGAAGAGACCGATGGCACGGGCTTCAAGTCCATGTACCTGTCGCCGACCGACCCCGAAACCGGCCGGGTCCTGGCCGGTACGGCGACGAATGATCCGGTCTGGCTGTCGGTTCCGGCCGATTTCGCCGGCGGGCGCGGCCTGGGAGTCGATCAGCAGTACGCCGGCGTCACCGGCCTGATGCGCTACCACCTGACCGACGCCCTGACGCTGAACGCCGTCTCCGGCTATCGCGACGTGGATTCCATAGAGGTCTATGACGCCGACGGGACCTCCCTGCCGGTCTTCACGACCATGGAAGACAACGGCGGCCGGTTCTTCAACCAGGAACTCCGCCTGAACTACGACGGCGGCGGACGGCTGAGCGGGTTCGTCGGCGCCAACTATTATCGGGAACGGGCCCGGTCCCAGGTCGATGTCCGGTTCGACGAGCGCATCCTGCTGGCCCAGGTCTCGGGGATGCTGAACGGCGGCCCGTTCACCGGTTTGCCCGCGAACAATCCCGCACCCCTTGGCCTTTTCGTCAACACCGCCTTCACCGGCGCGCTCGTCCAGGGCGTGGTGGCGCAGTCCAGCGGCGGCAACATCCTGCTGAGCGGAGCCGAGGCGGCCGCGCTCGCGGCGCGCCTCGACCCGGCGCATGTGGAGACCTCCAACAATACGGCGGACCTGGATTCGATCGACCTGTTCGCAGACGCCACTTTCCGCGCCACCGATCGCTGGGAGATCAGCGCGGGCCTGCGCTACACCTCCGACGACAAGACCACCCGCTGGGGCAGTTCGGTCGCCGGCCGCAGCATCCTGGGCGGGATCGTCGGCGCCTCGGGCCTGGCCGCGACCGGAAATCCCGTCGGCGTCGCCACCGGACGAGCGCTGCTGCAGGGGCTGACGGCCTATGGAACGAATCTGTCGGTCACGGCCCTTCCGGCGTTCGGCATCAACGCCCAGCCGACCGCCGGCAACGGCGGCGTGGAGAGCGGCGATCTCGACGACGACGGCTTCACCTGGCGGCTGACCAGCCGTTACGACCTAACCGGGGCGACCAATCTCTACGGCAGCTATTCGCGCGGCCGGCGCGCCGCCGTGCTGTCGGCGGCGGCGCCGTCCGGCCCGGGCGCGCCGGCCCAGTTCACCATCTCGCCGGCGGAGACGGTCGACGCCTTCGAGATCGGCCTGAAGACTTACCTGCGCGAGCAGCGGGCGCGCTTCGACGCCTCGGTCTACTATTACGACTACGAGAATTTCCAGACCCGGGAACTGGTCGGCAGCGGCTTCATCACCTCGAACGCCGGAGAGGCCCGGGCTTACGGCGTCGAACTTCAGGGTGACTGGCAGGCGACCGATGCGCTGTCGCTGTTCGGAACATATGCCTACAGTCATGCGCGGTTCGGCTCGGGCGCCTATGAGGGCAACCGCTTCGCCCGGTCCCCGGACCACAGCCTGTCGGTGGGCGCCTCCCTCAAGGTCGCCGCGCCGGGCGGGACGCTGGACATCCGCCCCAGCTATGCATGGCGCAGCAAGATATTCTTCTCGGACGACAACGACCGGCCCGAACTGCAGACCGGCCGCATCGTCGCCGACCTGCTGCAGGACGAATACCAGGACGCCTATGGCCTGCTGAACCTGCGGATCGCCTATACGCCGGACGCCGCCAACTGGGAGGTCGAGGCCTTCGCCAGCAATCTGGCCGACGAGGTCTATCGTAAGGGCGCCGGCAGCGCCGGGGAGTCGATCGGCATGCCGACCAACGTCCTGGGCGAACCGCGCCTGTACGGCGTGCGCCTGACCTTCCGCCGCTAAGCCAATCAAGGAACAGCCATGCTCCGTCGTCTCACCGGCCTGATGGCCCTCGCCCTGACCCTGTCCGGCCCGGCCATCGCCGTCGCCCAGACCTTCCCATCGCCGATCGTCATCGCCCACAGGGGCTCGAGCGGCCATCGCCCCGAGCACACCGAGGCGGCCTATCGCCTGGCGGTGGCCCAGGGCGCCGACTACATCGAGGCGGACCTGGTCATGACCAGGGACGGCGTCCTGGTCTCGCGCCACGAGAACGAGATCGGCCGCACCACCGATGTCGCCGCCCATCCCGAGTTCGCCGACCGTCGCGTGACAAGGACCATCGACGGCGAGTCCTTCACCGGCTGGTTCGTCGAGGACTTTACCCTGGCCGAACTGAAGACCCTGGGCGCGCGAGAGCGCAATCCGGAACAGCGCCGGGAAAGCGCCGCCCATGACGGGGAACAGCCCGTGCTGTCCCTGGCGGAGATCATCGCCATCGCCAAGGAGGAGAGCCGACGGCGCGACCGGCCCGTCGGCCTTTACATCGAACTGAAGAACCCCGGCTATCACGCCTCCATCGGGCTGCCGATGGAGCGGGCGCTGGTGGATGTTCTCGAGCGGGAAGGCCTGAACGATCGCGACGCGCCGGTCATCATCCAGTCCTTCTGGCCCCAGGCCTTGATCGCCCTGCGGCCGATCACGCCGGTCCGGCTGATGTTCTTGATCAACAGCGTCGCCCCGCCCGAGGAACTCCTGCGCGCCAACGACATCCGCGCCTGGTCGGACGTCTACTCGGCCGACGGGCTGAAGATGATCGCGGGCTTCGCCGACATCGTCGGGCCGGAGACCGAGCTGATCTTTCCCCGCGACGCCGAGGGCCGGTCTCTTTCGGTGACCGCCTTGGTCGCCGACGCTCACGCGGCGGGCCTTCAGGTTCATGTCTGGAGCGTGAACGCCGAAAACCTCTACCTGCCGCTCGAGCTGCGCCGGGGCGACCCGGCCGAACCAGGCTACGATGGCCGACTGGGCGACGCCGCGACCCTGGTTCGCGCCCTGGCCGCTGCAGGGGTCGACGGCATGTTCACCGATCAGCCTGACATCGCCCTTGCGGCGCTGGGGCGGCGCACATCCACGCCATGATCGCGTGGGGTCTTGTCAGGCCAAACGGGTTGCGCCCCTGATCGGGTCGGATAACGAGCCGTATGGCCAAGTCCTGCAACCCATTTAGATGGTTCGATAGCTCGCCGGGGTGCTGTCAGGTTAATCGCCAGCGGATGAAGTTTGCCCGACCTGCTCCGATTTAGGCGACCGCCGCCGCCCATGCGAGGTCCGCCTCGGCGCGAAAACGGCGAAGGGTAGGGCGGCTGATCAAGTGACGCTGGATGTAGAAGGTGTTGTAGATCGCGGCGTGGGTAGTGAGGAATCGCTGGGCTGAGGGCTGAGATTTGAAGCCCTGCTGCTGGCGTTCTCGTCGTCGGATCGGCAGATGTGAGTTCTCGATCCGATTGTTTTCCCTGAGGCGGCCCGGTCGGTGAATTTGAGCCAGACCAAGTTCTCGAAGCGCCGCGCCGTAGGACAGCAGGCCATCTGTCGTGATCCGTTTCGGCTTGACGGGTTGGTTGCGCAGTAGGCGCTTTAGCAGCTTCAAGGCCGCTTCCGTATCCCGCCGACGCTGAACGACGAGATCGAGCACCTCCCCTTCATCATCGACCGCGCGCCACAGATACATCCTTCGGCCCCCGATCCGGCAGACCGTTTCGTCCAGATGCCAGCGTGGCGATGGGACCGGCCGGCGCTTCTTCAGCCGCCTGGCGATCAGCGGTCCGAACTTCTTCGTCCAACAGCGGATAGTCTCGTAGCTGACCTCGATGCCGCGCTGAGCCAGCAATTCCTCGACGTCCCGCATGCTCAGGCTGAAACGGAAATATAGCCAGACCGCATGGCGGATCACCTCCGCAGGGTAGCGGTGGCGTTTGAACGACAGCGGCTTCATGAAAATCGTCTCCGGTCAGTCAACTGCGACGACCCTCAGTGGAGACAAGTTAGCGTTAGACTGACAGCACCGCCACCTACCTTCAATGAAATCAGTGACTTAAGCCTGTTTGGGCCGAGTGTGCCAAGAATAGTGTGCCAAATGGCCCGGTTTTGGCACGCTTGGCACACTTTTTCGGGGTGTTCGGCAGTGTGCCGCCGAGTGTGCCAAGTCGATTTTCGTAAACGAAATCAAACTCCCGGCACACTTGGCACACTTTTCAGATGGCCGTCTGGCACACTTGCTGACGCTTAGCGCAAGTATCGACTTCAAAAACGGGCCTGACCGCATGGATGAGTTCGATTTACCCAATGAGATTGAGCCGCTGCTGGCTGCGCGTGACGCTTTGCGGCAACGCTACGCTTCATCGGGATTGAGCTTTACGCTCGACGGGAATCTGGTGGGAGACATCGGCGAGGCCATAGCCGCCGAGCTTTACGGCCTTCAGTTAAGCGCGCGATGTGGCGAGGGCATCGACGGCATGTCGCCGGGTCCGAACCCGAAAACGGTTCAGGTGAAAGCGAGCGGGACCGGGCGCGGCCCTGCCTTTCGCATGGTCGAAACGAGGGCCGAGCATCTGCTCTTCTTCCACCTGGATTTCACGACGAGGAAGGGCAGGACCATCTTCAATGGTCCCGAGGCCATCGCTTTAGAGGGGAGCCCGGCAGTCTGGACAGGTCAGAGGATGCTTCCGCTAGGACGCCTCAAGGCCGCGAATGCGCGCGTGGCCGACGCTGACCGGCTACCGTTACTTCGTGGCTAGGACTTGGTCAGGGCCTCAGCGACCATAAGGGCGACCTTCTTACCCTCAGCCGTCAGGCGAAGAGACTTCCGGCGACGGTCGTCCAGATCGGGTTCGACGGTCAGCCAACGCCTGAGCCGCCGTTGGAGAAGCCACCCCATCGTCGCCATTCGTTCGAGAGTTAAATCGGAGGGCTATGGCTTAGATAGGTCCCTGTTCGTCGTTCTCGGCGCCATCGGCGGAACTGCCGGAACTGGATAACGACGACGCGCTGAATATGAGCGTCGTCTTGTTGGTAGGCGGAGCAAATGTCGCGGGTCTGTCGCCGCGGCGTTATCAAGGCGACGCGCCAGCGTCGTTCAGCCGACATCGCCAGAGCGTAGGCACGGCCCCAGCTTAGCCGAATCCGGGGGATCCGATGTTCAAGACCACGCTGAAGGCGCGCCTGCTGGCCGCCGCGACCCTGACGGGCGCCATGATGGGCGGGAGCGCCGCCTGGGCGCAGGAGGCCCAGCCGGTCAGCAGCGTGGACGACGTGATCGTCACCGCCCAGTTGCGCGAGCAGAAGGCCATCGACGTGCCCTTCGCCCTGACCGCCTATTCCGGGCAGTTCCTGCAAGACCTGGGCATTCAAGAGTTCGATCAGCTGTCGGCCTTCGTGCCCGGCTTCCTGGTGCAGAACCAGTCGCCGAACAACGCCGGCTTCGTGATGCGCGGCATCACCTCCGACTCGGGCGAGGCCACCACCGAGCCCCGCGTGTCGGTGTTCCAGGACGGCGTGTCGATCTCCAAGTCGCGGGGTTCGTATGTCGAGCTGTTCGACATGGAGCGGATCGAGGTCGCCAAGGGGCCGCAGTCGACCCTGTACGGCCGCGGCGCCCTGATCGGCGCCGTCAATCTGGTCCAGAACCGCGCTCGACCCGGCCAGACCGACGCCTACGCCCAGATCGAAGCCGGCGACGAGGGCTATGTCTCGGTCGAGGGCGCCGTAAACCTGCCGGTGGGCGAGACCGCCGGCCTGCGTCTGGCCACGCGGATGAAGACCCGCGACGGCTATGTCGAGAACCTGTTGGGCGGCGAGGACTACAACTCCATCGAGACCAACGCCTTCCGCCTGTCCGGCGCCTGGACGCCGAACGACGCCATGCGGTTCGACGTCATCGCCAACTATCAGACCGACGAAGCTTCGGGCACGTCGTTCAAGTCGATCGCCTATGAGCCGGCCGATCCGAACACCGGCGCCGTCCTGGGGTCGAAGGCGCCGTGGGAAGGCGCGGCCCTGACGCCGGGCGGCGAGTTCGACGGCGGCAAGGACCTGGGGCTGGACCGCAAGGTCTGGGGCGTGACCGGCCTGGCCCGGATCGACCTGACGCCGTCGTGGACGCTGAACTCGACCACCGCCTATCGCCAGTTCGAAAGCTATGAGACCTTCGACGCCGACGGCGTCTCCCTGCCGATCCTGACGGCGGCCGAAGACGCTTATGGCGAACAGTGGAGCCAGGATCTGCGCCTGTCGTTCGACAACGGCGGCCGTCTCAGCGGCTTCGTCGGCGCCGGCTGGTTCCACGAGGAGGGTTATCAGCGTGCGCCGCTGCAGTTCAACGAACGGGTCGCTCTGCCGCAACTGGTCGGGCTGCTGGACGGCGCTCCGGGCGTGGTCGGCGACAACACCCTGCCGCTGGGCGCCTATCCGGCGGTCGTCACGAGCGCCCTGATCGCCCCCGCCTCGATGGGCGGCTTCGGCCTGCCCGCGCCGGTGGCGGCTGCCTTGGTCGCCAATATGAAAGCGGCGCACATCGAGGAAAGCACCAACCATGGCGAGCTGACCTCCTATGACGTCTTCGGCGACCTGACCTTCCAGTTGACCGACCGGCTCGAGATCAGCGGCGGCCTGCGCTACACCCAGGACGACAAGACGAGCGGCTTCTCCAGCCGCCTAGTCAACGGCCGTTCGGTCGGCGGCGGCCTGCTGGCCCTGCAATCGGTCCAGGCCAACATCGCCCGCCTGATTGCGGCCGGCACCCCTGCCTCGCTGGCCCAGGCCGCGCAGCTGGGCGCCTTCGCCAACAGCCTGATCGCCGGCCTCGCCACGCCCGGCATGGCCAACGCCCCTGCGTCGCCGACCTTCCCGCTGTTCGGCCTGACCATCCAGCCGACCGTCAACAACGGCGACACCGTCTATCGCGACCTGGACGACGACGGCCTGACCTGGCGTCTGACGGCCCGCTACGCCGTGACCGGCGACGCCAATGTCTACGCCAACTATGCGCGCGGCCGCCGTCCCAAGGTGCTCTCGGCCTCGTCGCCCAGCCATCCGGTCGGCCTGCTGCTCGCCGGCGAAGCGGCCCGGATCGGGCAGCCGAACTTCTCGGAAGTCGATGCGGAACAGGTCGACAGCTACGAGGTCGGCGCCAAGGCCGCCCTGATGGATCGTCGCCTGCGTCTGGACGGCGCAGTCTATTACTACAGCTACGAAAACTTCCAGACGACGGTGCAGCAGGGCGCCGAATTCGTCACGACGAACGCCGGCGAGGCCAAGGCCTACGGCTTCGAAGGCCAGATGAACTTCGCCCTGACCTCGAACTTCGACCTGTTCGCCACCTACGGCTACAACCACTCGCGGTTCGACAACGGCGTGTTCGACGGCAACCGCTTCCGCCTTTCGCCGGACCACCGGGCCTCGATCGGCGCCCTGTGGAGCCTGCCGGTCAGCGGCGGGGCGATCGAATTGCAGCCGACCTATACCTGGCAGTCGGAAATGTTCTTCGACAACGACAACGATCGCCCCGACCTGCAGACCGTCGCCCGCGGCGCCATCGTCGCCGATCTGATCCAGGACGAGGTCCAGGAGTCCTACGGCCTGCTGAACATGCGCGTCCGCTATGTGCCGGATTCGGCGAACTGGGCGGTCGAGGCCTTCGGCGAGAACATCCTCGACGAGGAATATATCAAGGACGCAGGCAACTCCGGCGATAGCCTGGGGATGCCGACCTTCATCGCGGGACGCCCGGCCTCTTACGGCCTGGTGTTCAAGTTGAAGCTGTAAGGACCGGACCATGAAACTGGATCGCCGCAGCCTGCTGGGCCTGATGGGGGCGGGGGCCGCGACGCCCGCCCTGGCGCAGGGCGCCGCCGCCGGGCGGGTCGCCTTTCTGCATGGGGTCGCCAGCGGCGATCCCGACACCCGCTCGGCCGTGTTCTGGACGCGCGTCACCCCGGCCGAAGGGTCGTCCGGCGATGTGGCGGTGGCGCTGGAGGTCGCGCGCGACGCAGACTTTCGCGACATCGTGCGCCGCGTCGACGGTCTCGGCGCGCGGGCCGAGCGGGACTTCACCGTCAAACATGATCTGGACGGGCAGGGGCTGGAGCCCGGGCGGGACTATTTCTACCGATTCATCGCCGGGGAGGCGATTTCGCCGGTCGGTCGGGTGCGGACCCTGCCGGAAGGGGCGACCCGGGACGTGACGCTTGGGGTGGTGTCGTGCCAGCTTTATCCGGGCGGCCTGTTCAACGCCTATGACGCCCTGTCCAAGCTTGAGCGGCTGGATGCGGTCGTGCACCTGGGCGACTACATCTATGAATACGGGGCGGCCGCCGACGACTATGGCATGACCTCCGGCGCGGCCCTGGGCCGGGCGCCGCTGCCCCCGCACGAGATCGTGACCCTGGCCGACTACCGGACCCGCCACGCTCAGTACAAGACCGATCCCGACCTGCAGGCCGCCCACGCCCGCGCGCCCTTCATCTGCGTGTGGGACGACCACGAGGTGGCCAACGACACGTGGATGACCGGGGCGGAAAACCACCAGTCGGCGACAGAAGGCGACTTCGCTGCGCGCAAGGCCGCGGCCCTTCGGGCCTATTACGAATGGATGCCGATCCGCGAACCCAAGGCGGGCGCGCTGAAGGAGGCGATCAACCGCAGCTTCGACTTCGGCGATCTGGCCACCCTGACGATGGTGGAGACGCGGCTGCTGGCGCGGGGCGAGCAGATGACCTTCGCCGACATTCCAAAGACGCCGGACGGCCAGCCGGACGTGGCGGCGTTCGAGGCCGCGCGTCAGGCGCCGGATCGCGACCTGCTGGGCGATGCGCAGCGCCGGTGGGTCGGCGAGACGTTGAGCCGATCCAAGGCGGCCGGCCGCCCATGGCAGATCATCGGCAACCAGGTGGTGATGGCGCGGGTCAAGGGACCGGACATCTCGCGCATGATGCCGGCCGAACAGGTGCAGCAGATGATCGCCAGTCTGCCGGCCGACGTGCGGCCCCAGGTAGAGGCGGCGATCCAGCTGTTCAAACTGGGCCTGCCGTTCAATCTGGACAGCTGGGACGGCTATCCGGCGGGGCGGGAGCGTCTGTACGAGACGTTTGCGGCGGCGGGGGTTTCGCCGGTCGTGCTGGCGGGCGACAGCCACGCCTTCTGGGTCAATGAACTGCATGACAAGGCCGGCGCGCGCCGGGCGGTGGAGTTCGGCACGTCCTCGATCTCCAGCCCCTCGCCGGGCGACCATGTCGGCGGCCTGCCGCTGGGCGCGGCCCTGTCGGCGGCCAACCCGGAGGTCAAGTTCTGCGACCAGACGGCCAAGGGCTATGTGCTGCTGAAGGTGACGCGCGAGACGCTGACCGGCGAGTTGTGGGCCGTGTCCACCATCATGGCGAAACCGTATGAACCGAAGCGGCTGAAAACCTTCGTCGTCACGCCGGACGGCGCGCTGACCGAAATCTGATCCATCAGGCGAAGCCGAAACGAAAACAGGGCCCGCAGTCGCTGCGGGCCCTGTTCTTTTGGTCGCTTGTCAACCGAAGGTCAGGCCGATCTCGCCCGGGTCTTGTCGGACGAGCTGCGGGCCAGTTCGCGGTTCAGCCACAGGGCGATCAGGGTGCAGACCGCGCCGGACAGCAGATAGGCGCCGGCCGCGATCAGGCCGAACTGGCTGGAGATCCACAGGGCCGCCAGCGGGGCGAAGCCGGCGCCGAACAGCCAGGCCAGGTCCGACGTCAGGGCCGAGGAGGTGTAGCGGTTCGTCAGGCTGAAGCTGGAGGCCACCGGACCCGACGCCTGGCCGAACGACAGGCCGAGCAGGATGAAGCCCGAGATCATGAAGGTCAGCTCGCCCGCCGCGCCGCCGTTCAGCAGCTGGGGCGCGAAGCCCGAGAAGGCGGCGATGCCCGCGGCGGTGACGGCCAGAACGGTGCGACGGCCGTAGCGGTCGGCCAGCACGCCAGATGCAAGAATGGCGATCAGGCCGAAGACGGCGCCCACCATCTCGATCAGCAGGAAGCGAACCGGCGTCTCGTTGGTGAACAGGAAAATCCACGACAGCGGGAAGACCGTCACCATGTGGAACATGGCGAAGCTGGCCAGGGGGGCGAAGGCGCCGATGGCGATCTTGGGGCCTTCGACGCGGATGGCCTGGCTGACCGGCGTCGGCTGAAGCTCGCGCGTTTCGAACAGGTTCTGGAAGGCGGGCGTCACCACGATGCGCAGTCGCGCGAACAGGGCCACGACATTGATGGCGAAGGCCACGAAGAACGGATAGCGCCAGCCCCAGTCCAGGAAGTCGGGGGCCGACAGCGTGTTCAGGAAGAAGGCGAACAGGGCCGAGGCGACCAGAAGGCCGATGGGGGCGCCCAGTTGCGGGATCATGGCGTACCAGCCGCGCTTCTTCTCGGGCGCGTTCAGGGCCAGCAGCGAGGCCAGGCCGTCCCAGGTGCCGCCCAGGGCAACGCCCTGGCCGATGCGGGTCAGGGCCAGAAGGACCGGCGCCCACATGCCGATGCTCTCGTAGCTGGGGATGAAGGCCACCGACACGGTCGAGGTGCCCAGCAGCAGCAGAGCGGTGGTGAGCTTGGCGCCGCGGCCGAACTTCCGGTCGATGGCGATGAACAGCACCGTACCCAACGGCCGGAACAGGAAGGCCAGGGCGAAGACGGCGAAAGACAGAAGGGTGCCGCCCACCGCGCCCGCATAGGGGAAGATGAGTTGCGGGAAAACGACCACCGAAGCGATGGCGTAAACAAAGAAGTCGAAAAACTCGGACGTTCGGCCGATAATGACGCCGATGGCGATCTCGCCGGCGTCAACCTTGCCATGCCCCTTGTGAAGGGTTGCGGCGTCGCGTTCCAGCGACTCGGACGAAGGGGTCGTCGAGGCGGACATGGGCTTGGTCGCTCCGTGTGAGACAGTAATCTTAGGCGTACGGCGGATCGCCGCATTATGACCGGGCGCCCTTTGCGATGAAAGCGGCCTCAAGAGGATAGGACAGATTGTCCAATGTCGTTGCAGATCGAAGCTGACTATCGGGCGCAGTTCGAACGCCAACCGTCGCGGCGCCTCCCCCTTGCCCGACGCTTTCCGATTGGATCCGCCTTGCGCCGTCTGCGCCTACTTTTGCTCGCGCCCGTCGTGGCCCTGCTGTCGGCCTGTGACCTAGTCGTCCTTAAGCCCGCCGGCGATGTCGCGTCCCAGCAGGGCGACCTGCTGATGATCTCGACGCTGCTGATGCTGATCATCATCCTGCCGGTGATGGCGCTGACCGTCTTCTTCGCCTGGAAGTATCGGGCGTCGAACAAGGAGGCCGAGTATCAGCCGGACTGGGACCACTCGACCTCGCTGGAACTGGTCATCTGGGCCGCGCCGCTGCTGATCATCATCTGCCTGGGCGCCCTGACCTGGGCCGGCACCCATCTGCTGGACCCCTATCGCCCGATCGACCGGATCAAGCCCGGCCAGGCCGTCGCCGAGAACGTCGAGCCGCTGCAGGTCAATGTCGTGGCCTTGGACTGGAAGTGGATGTTCATCTATCCGCAGTACGGCGTCGCCACGGTCAACGAGCTGGCGGCGCCGGTGGATCGGCCGATCCGCTTCCATATCACCTCGTCCTCGGTGATGAACAGCTTCTACATTCCCGCCCTGGCCGGCCAGATCTACGCCATGCCGGGCATGGAGACGAAGCTGCACGCGGTGATCAACCGCCCCGGCGAATACGAAGGCTTCTCGGCCAACTATTCCGGCGACGGCTTCTCGCACATGCGCTTCGCCTTCCACGGCCTGGACCAGGCCGGCTTCGACCGATGGATCGCCGGCGTGCGCCAGTCCGACCAGCCGCTGGATCGCGACCGTTATCTGGAGCTGGAAAAGCCCAGCGAGAAGGTTCCGGCCATGCACTTCTCCAGCGTGGACGGAATGCTGTGGGATGCGATCCTGAACATGTGCGTCGAGCCGGGCAAGATGTGCATGGGCGAGATGATGGCCATCGACAGACAGGGCGGCCTGAGCATGGCGTCGCTGCGCAACACCATGCCGCTGGTCTATGACAAATACGCCGGGCGCGGTAAGTCGCCGGCCTATTTCGGATCGAACGACAGCTATGTCATGACCATCTGCACGCCGTTGCAGGCCGAAGCCGCCGCCGCGGACCGAATGCGCCGCGCCGCGCTGGACGCCGTCGTCGCCCCCAACAGCCTGGACCGCCTGGCCGGGCAGGGGCTGTCGCCGAAGCGGGCCTCGCTGGCGGCCCTGACCAATGTGGCGCCCGGCGCCTTCGCTGCGGAGCCGACCGGCGTCCGCTCCGCACCCAACGCCTGAGCGATCGAGTTCGATGAACGCTGACCAAATCCTTCCGCTGATCTTCGGGCGACTGACGCTTGAGGCTCTGCCGCTGCACGAGCCGATCCTGGTCGTGACCATGATCGTCGTGGCCCTGGGCGGCGTCGCCCTGTTGGGCGCCCTGACCTATTTCAAGCTGTGGGGCTATCTCTGGAAAGAGTGGTTCACCACGGTCGATCACAAGAAGATCGGGATCATGTACATGATCCTGGGCCTGATCATGTTCGTGCGCGGCTTCGCCGACGCCATCATGATGCGTCTTCAGCAGGCGATGGCCTTCGGCGGGTCCGAGGGCTATCTGAACGCCCACCACTACGATCAGGTCTTCACCGCCCACGGCGTGATCATGATCTTCTTCGTGGCGATGCCGCTGGTGACGGGCATCATGAACTATGTCGTGCCGCTGCAGATCGGCGCGCGCGACGTGTCCTTCCCTTTCCTGAACAATTTCAGCTTCTGGATGACGACGGCCGGGGCGATCATCGTCATGGCCTCGCTGTTCGTGGGCGAGTTCGCGCGCACCGGCTGGCTGGCCTATCCGCCGCTGTCGGGCATCGGCTACAGCCCCGGCGTCGGGGTCGACTACTACATATGGGCCCTGCAGATCGCGGGGGTGGGGACGACGCTGTCCGGCATCAACCTGATCGCGACCATCGTGAAGATGCGCGCGCCCGGCATGGGCATGATGAAGATGCCGGTCTTCACCTGGACCTCGCTGTGCACC
>NZ_QFNM01000076.1 GCF_003248455.1 Brevundimonas sp. | reverse complement strand
GTGAAGAAGGACAGCCAAAATGGCTAACAGCATCAACACCAACTACGGCGCTGCGGTCGCCCTGCAGAGCCTGAACAAGACCAACGCCCAGCTGGAGACCACTCAGAACCGGATCAACACCGGGATGAAGGTCTCCTCGGCCAAGGACAATGGCGCGATCTTCGCCATCGCCACCAGCCAGCGGGCCAACATGGGCGCGATGGATGCGGTCAAGAACTCGCTGCAACGCGGCCAATCCATCGTCGACGTGGCCCTGGCGGCGGGCGACACGGCGACCTCGGCCCTGGAAGAGATGAAGGCCCTGGCGGTCAACATCGCCTCCTCGACCGGCGACGCCCAGACGGCCTATCTGGCCGACTACAACGCCCTGGGCAAGGAAGTGGCCTCGGCGCTTTCGGGCGCCAGCTTCGACGGCGTCAACCTGTGGGCGACCGCAGGGCTGACGAATGTGACGACCAACACCTCGGGCGGCACCTTCGGGATCGGTTTCGCGACCAATATCTCGACGAGCGCGACCCTGGCCGCGGTCAACACCGGCGCCATCGCCGCCGCCGCCGCCACGACGACCGCGGTCGACGCGGCGCTGAAGACGGTCACGGACAGCCTGGCGACCCTGGGCACCCAGTCCAAGTCGGTCGGTCGTCAGATCACCTTCGTCAACAAGCTGCAAGACGCCACGGAAGCCGGCATCGGCAACCTGGTGGACGCCGACCTGGCCAAGGAAAGCGCCCGCCTGACGGCCCTGCAGACCAAGCAGCAGCTCGGCGTGCAGGCGCTGTCCATCGCCAACTCGTCCAGCTCCATCCTGCTGGGCCTGTTCCGCTAGGACCCGGAGGGCCGGGAGGCTTCGGCGTCCCGGCCAAAGGTCTGAATTCTGGAGCAAAACGCTCCCGTCGCCAAAATGGCGGCGGCCATCACGAAGTGAAGAAGGACAGCCAAAATGGCTAACAGCATCAACACCAACTACGGCGCTGCGGTCGCCCTGCAGAGCCTGAACAAGACCAACG
>NZ_QFNM01000050.1 GCF_003248455.1 Brevundimonas sp. | reverse complement strand
GAAAGCTGCGCGGTCCGGCCTGTTGCTCATCCCACGCTGCGAGGCGTAACTAACCCAAGGACTCTGGTCGCCGCTGGATGAAAACTCAGGGGCACGTCAGGGTGTCGTCGTTGTCGAGCTGCTTGCCCTTGGTCTCGAGGACCATGAGATTCCTGCCGTCGCCGGCGAAGCGAACAAGGAAGTCCGGATAGATCCTGTTGCGCCGCCAACCCTGCAAGCCCCAGGCGCCTCGCGAGGTTAGGCGCCACCACCAGGCGAGAGCGTCCTTGCCGTCGAGATAGAGGGCGACGTCGGTTTCGAACCCGTTGAGCTCGCCGTCCTTCACGCCGTCGACGAAGAGCGTCCGGCCGACCTTGTCCCCGTGGTCATCAGTCAGCCACCTGTCGACGCGAGGACGGAAGGACGTTTCAAACGTCAGCGGCATTTCCCAGTCGACCGCAGACCCTGTCAATCGGAATGCAATTATGCCCGCGTCCAACTTCGTCATGAAGATGGCGCGGGCCGCCGCTTCGACCTTCCCGCCCAGCTCGACGCGGATAGACGAAACAATATCCAGCCGTCCGCGGCCGATCTCGACGTCGCCGAGGCCGCGCCCCCGAAGCGCTGCGATCGCCTGATCGACGAAGGTCATCGCCACCCACGGGTTAGGGACCAATCCCAAGAGGCGTCGGGCCAAATCGGGTCGATCGATCTCGCCCGCCAAGCGCTGGGTGGGCGACGCGGCCCCGGCCGCGAGCTGACCGTTCGTATAGTCGACGGATCGACGCGCCCTTCGCGCGCCGGGCTCGTCGAGGACCAGATCCGCGCCGCCCTCATATAGAAGTGCGGACCAGTCGACTTCGGCCAGGATATCCCGATCGAAATCCAGGAGGCGCACACCGCCCTTGTCGTCAGCATGAGTCACCGTGGGCACGAGAACCCGGCTGCCGGCCCACTGTGGGCGCCGCCCCACGGTCCGCGTCTCGGCCTCGGCCAGTCCTTGGCTGCGCACCTGCAGCCTCAGGTCGGCCATGCCTTCCTCACTCAGACCGTTGCGCACCCCCTCGACGGCGTCCTTGACCGTCGTGTCGGTGCAGAACACCCAGGCGCTGTCGAGTTCCGGAACGCCGGTCCGCCTTGCGCCTGGCTGTCGCAGCACCCGCCCAATCATCTGCGTCAGCGCGGTCTTTGCCCGCGACTTGGTCAGGAGCGTCAGGACATAGGCGAAGGGGCAGTCCCAACCTTCACGCAGCGCGTCCCGGGTGATGATGATACGCACCGGGCTGGTGTTGGACAGCAGCTGGTCGTCCAGTTCCTTGTCGATGGCGGTCTGCCGGCGAATCCACTCCGGCGGCACCCCCATCCCGATGAGGGCGTCGACGGCGTCCTCGGTATGGATGCGGCCCTTGTCCCTCTGTTCCCGGCCGGTGACCTCGACGCGGACCAGCATGATGGGCCGGATGTACCGACCGCTCGTCGCCTCATGATCCAACGCAAGCCGTTCGAGCCGGGCGCGTTGCTCCAAGGCGGCCTGCAGGGTGTCCTGCCACGGCACCTGGTTGTCGGCGACAAGCTCGATCGGCAGCTTGATCATCTCGGCGTCGCGGAGCCGCTGCCCGCCGATCTTCACCAGGATGTTGGACAGCTCGCGGCCCGGCGTGGCCGTCAGCTCGACCAGAAAGCGCGGGTTGAACTGCCCTAGCAGGCGCCGCCGTTCGACGCTGTAGGCCGTATGACCCTCATCGAGCACGATGACCGGGCGAATGAGCTTGAGCGTATTGCCAAGGCTCTGGACAATCGCCCCCGGCTCTCCGCTGAGCAGGTCATGCGTCTCGAGGTTCGGAACGCGCGCCTTCAGCGCCTGGGCGGCGGTCAGGTCGTCTCCCTCCGGATAGAAGCTGGCGTAGCGTCCGCTTTCGCGGAAGACCTTGAGCGCCTTCTGTTCGGAGTTCTCACGCGGGAGCCGCGCGGACTGAAGCATCAGAAGCATGACGGTCAGGCCGTCCTCGACATCCGCCCGCGAGAAGTCCGATCCCTTTTCGAGCAGCTTCAGCCGGCCGCCGCTGGCGATCTCCAGCGCCTGGCGAATGGGATGGCCGCGATCCCGGAGCTGGGCCCGGGTCTGCTGGTAGATGGCGTCCGAGGGGACGAGCCAGAGGACGAAGCCCGTTGACGCCCCGTTCAGCCCGGACAGGATGCGGCCGACTGCGTGCCCCGCAATCAGCGTCTTGCCCGACCCCGTAGGCAATTCGAGGCAGACGTGCGGCGTCTGGCGCCCGTGACCATCCGGAAGATCACGCCAGGGGTCGGGCGAAGCGGTCTGCCCGGCCTGCTGGAGCGCGGCCCAGGCGACAACCGGGGGGTCCGGGAGAACGGCGAGGAGCGGCGCACGCGTCGCATCGTCTAGGGCTTCGAGCGCTGCGCGCTGGTTCGCCTCCGCCACGCGAGCCTGTGCGAGCGCCTGAACGTAGCGGTCGAGCGCCTCGAGGGTGTCGAGCTGGTACTGCTTAAGCTGCATCGCCGGCTGGCCCCGTCTCGGTCCCGTCTCCGAGAATACGATGGATCGCATAGGGGAGCTGGCAGAAGGTCACGCCCATGGCGCTCAGCGTCTTCTGGGCGACGAACTTGCCTGCCGCGAAGATCAGCACGGGCTTCCCTTCGGCGGCCGCCGCGATCCGCTCTGCCGTCGCCATGTCCAGCATGGCGGCGTTGGATCGCATCCAGGTTTGATCAGGCCGATAGATCAGGTGAAGACGGAAGCCGGCGACGGCCCCGGCGTATCCGTCAGCCCCTTCTTCCCCTACGCTCAGGGTTGCGCCTGTCGCCGTGTAGGCGACGTACTCCGCCAGGCGGCTCCAGCCCGGCTCGGCTCCCTCGCCGGCGAAGAAGCGCTCGATATTCATTTCTTCGCCGAGCTCGCAGTAGGAGAACGAGCCCCCGAGGCCCTCACGGATCGCTGCGTCCGACGCGGCCGGCACACCCTTGATTGTCCGCCGAACGCGCTCAGCGGTCAAACCATCGGCATAGTCGCCCGCCTCGACGAGGATGAACCGCCGATCGCCGCCGTCGGCCTTGTTTAGGGAGAGGACAGCATGGGCCGTCGTGCCCGACCCGGCGAAGGAGTCCAGCACCAGGGCGTCCGGCTTGGCCACATAGGAGAGCAGCCATTCGATCAGGGTGAAGGTCTTGGGGTTCTTGAATTTCAGATCGGACATCCCGGCCGAAAGCTGACGGAGCTCATTGGCCCCCCGACGCCCGTCGATCTCGACAACGGACGGCATCTTCTCCTGATAGGTCTCGAGATAGGTTTTCAGCCGGATGAGCTGTCCTGGATCGTCCGAAAAAATGATCCGGTCTTCGGCGAGGAGTTGATCCCGTGTCTCCTCGGGGAAGCGGTAACCCATCAACGGCTTGGGGACGTAGGTCTGGGTGAGGGGGTTCAGGAGCTCCCAGTCGTACCCCTGCTTGCCCGGGTTGTGCACGCTCCGGCTGGCCGCATAGATTCCCTTGCGGTCGATCATCTCATAACCGGCCAGCGGGCCGAGCTGGCTCTTCACCGACTTGTGCCAGACGCGATAGGCGGCCGAGAGGTCGGCGTCGCCCTTAAAGGTCGCTAGGAGCTCCTCGCCCTTGGCGAGCATGACGTCCTTGACGTCCGACAACGGCGCCTTCCAGACCGACGCGCTCTCCTCCTTGCTGCGCGCCCAGACGTGAACGTACTCGTGCTCGATCGCGATCCGCGTGGGATTGTTGTCGGTCGCGTTCTTCCAAACGATCGTCCCGAGCCAGTTGTCCTCGCCGAAAATCTCGCCGAGGAGCGCCTTGAGCGGGCCCGCCTCATTGTCGTCGATGCTGACGAACAGCACGCCCGAGGGAGACAGTAGGTCATATAGCAGGTGCAGGCGCGGCCACATCATGCAGAGCCATTTGTCGTGGCGCTCCATATCCTCCTTGTTGACCAGCGACCCCAGCCAACTGTTCATCAGGGGCGAGTCGACCCGGTCGTTGTAGCGCCAGTCGTCCTTGCCGGTGTTGTAGGGCGGATCGATATAAATCACGTCGACTTTCCCCGCATACCGCGGCAGCAAGGCCTTCAGGGCATGCAGGTTGTCGCCATGGATGACGAGACTGTCGTCCAGCGCCGGCCCGGCGGGACCGGGCGCGCTTTTGTCCGCGACCACTCTGAGTTCGCGAAACGGCACGGCCAGATGGTGGGAATAGACAAAGGGCTTGCCCTTGAATTCCAGTGTCGGCACGAGCGCCCTCCATTTCTCGCGGATCTCGCCGCTCCGTCGCCCTTATGGGCTGAATCGCAAGCGGAACGCATCCTGAGAAGATTGACGGGCCGAACAGCGGCGGGGAGCGCCTTTTCAGCAGTAGGGCCCCGCCTGGTCGAGACGGTACTCCTGATCTGATCTAGGGCGGCGCCAAACGCCGCCGATTGACTCGCCCGGCTCCCCCATGACCGCTTCTTCCCTGCCGGTCGCGCAGCCAGCATGAGGGATATGAAGCAGGTCAGGCAGATCGTCAGGCTCGACGCCCAGTGGGGTCTGGCAGCGGCTTCGAGCCAAGGCCGAAGGCAAACGTCTCGCCGTTCGCGAGGGTCCCGTCGAGCCATGTGTGCCTCAGCGGCGCACATGCGATGAGAATGGCGTCGGCCATCGCCGAGCCGACCCGTCCAACCGTTGGGGTCGACCTACGCGCGGCCTGAGCGGTAAGCGTCAAATATGAACCCCCCAGAGCTAGCTCCGCTCGCCCGCACTCACAGACATTAAAGGCACCATGACTCAAGCCCCACCCACTCTGATCGAAGAAGCTCGCGACGTTCCCGAACGCGCACTGCGGATTTACGCGCGCCTTTGGCAATTCGAGACTTGGCTGCGGTCAATAATTTATGTCGAGTTGCGGGCTTTGCTTGGGGATGACTGGCGTGCGTCGCTCAAAACGAACCCGCGATCGTTCGAGGCGGACAAATTCCTCAAACACATGCCGACGCCGGAGATGAACGCGCTCAGTTATGCGTCCCTCGGGCAGCTTGCGGGTCTGATCGACGCACACTGGGAGTGCTTCGCCATTTACCTGCCGCCGAAGCCGCTCTGGGACACCAAACTTAAGGAAATCGAACAGATACGCCACCGCATCGCTCACTTTCGCGCGGGGCACCCTGACGATCACTCTCGCCTTCTGCAGTTCCTGCGTGACCTCGATCGCGGATTCTGGACGTTCTGCACCAGCTACAACGACCTTCTGCCCATCTTGCCGCCGGACCGCGACAAGGTCACTCGACATTTCATCGGATATGACCCGCTGCCATGGGGCGAGATCGAGCCGGGGCAGTGGGCGAGGATCGGATTTGTCGACAAGTCGGAGGTCGTCAACGTCGTAGTCAACCTTCTACGTCGCCCTTGGGCACAAGACTCCGAGGCCGTCGACGGCGCGACGGGGCGACTCTACGACGTGGTCTTCATGGGGGGTGACCGACGCATTTTCGACTATCGCAGCTTACTGGAGCGGACGAAAGCGAACCACGAACGTCTCGTCCACATCGCACTTGGCACAGGCGAGGCCTTCCGCCTGACGATTCCGGCGGTCCTCGGTTCGGCGGTGGTCATCGAGATCGTAGAGGACTGGCTTGAAGCGGCGCGAAACAACGTCAGGCGTGGTCCCTACATTGCGGCGACCGCCGCCGACGCGATCGCTGCCGAGTGGCCGGAGTATGTGCTCGGGCCGACTCACCCGCTGGCCTACCTCGGACCTGACATGCCGTGCAGCTTCTTCGATGCTTGAGACCGCCTGTTGAACACCCAACGGTCTATTTGATCTTTGGCCACGAACCGAGCATCGCTTGACCGCCGTCGCCGCTGCCTTCCTATCGCCAAGACCACCACGCCTTAGAAGCCGTACTTTTCGCGGCGTTCGGGTTAGGAACAACCACTCGCACCTTGATCGGCGAAGACTGGAGCCGCCTTGCCCGCCCTGACGCCAAATATCGAAAATCGCGTTCGAAAGCTGCCGAAACCCTCAAACGCGACCCAAGGATTGCAGCCTCTTTTCGAGGCAGTGAGCAACGCCATGTTCGCGATCGAAGACCGCTTCGGTGATGACGTGGCCGGGGGCAGCGTTCGGATCGCGGTGACCAACCTCTCGGATCCGGATCGGATTTCAATCCTGGTGGCGGACGACGGTGTGGGGCTAGACAAGGAACGCTACGAGGCCTTCTGCGAGATCGACACCGACTATAAGCGCGCCAAGGGTGGCAAGGGTGTCGGCCGTCTCTTCTGGCTCGACGCCTTCTCCGAGATTTCGCTCGAGAGTACCTACGCGTCGGGCGACTCCATATCGGTTCGTCAATTCGATTTTGTACTGAATAACGCTGAGCAGGTGGTCTCTCGGATCGAGGACGAACCCGCACCCGAGAGGGCCCAACGGGGCACCTGCATTCGTTTCAGCGGTCTGCGCACCAAGGAGTACGCCGACGCGTTTCCAAAGCGCCGAGACACCTTTCTCCGCTACTTCAGCGCACACTTCATCGCCGATTTTCTTATGGGATCGGGGCCCTCGATCCTGATTGACTTGGATGGCGAGCCGACAACCTATCCTCAAGCCGTGTCGGACTTAACCGTCGGGCGGCCCATCGACGCCGAGTTCAAGCATGAGGTCTTCGGCGCGCTGAAGATCACAGGGTTCACCTGTCGCGCCGAAGCCAGCACCGGCCTTGAAGGCCGCCATCAGCTCCATCTCTTGGCCAATAGCCGCACCGTCGAGACCCGAAAGGTCGACAATCTGCTCGGAATTGAAACTCTCTCGCGCGGCGACGAAACCGACCTTGTCTTTCATGGCTGCGTGTCCGGCGAATACCTTGATCTGCGCGTCAACGAAGGGCGCACGGCGTTCAATCTGCCTGAGCGCACGCTCAAGGAAATCAGTCGCGCCTGCATGGACGTGGTGCGAGACCGTATGCTGCCCGATCAGGTCAAGGCATATGTCGCCAAGCGTAAGAAGCGCTACGAAAGCTTCGTTGAACGATACCCGACCTTCGGTTTCGACGACGATGCGACCCAACTCGGCCGGGTACCGTTTCATGCGGCTAGCGCTGAGGACTTCGCGTCGGGCCTGATCAAGTATCAAATCCGGCGGGAGGAGAGCCGGCAGATTACACTCCAGAATTTGATCGACTCCCTCGACCTGGGAGAGACGCCGATCCACTTCGATGCATCGGTTGCAACTGCGGCTCGCGAAATACAGGCTTCTGAGCAACTAGCGTTGGCGCAGCACGTCGTGCGCCGCAAACTCGCGCTTGAACTTTTAGAGAAACTGATCACCCGCATTCGGGCCAGAGAGGGGAAGGAAGACGATTACCATTTGGAGCGGACGCTTCATTCCTTCATCTGCCCTATGGGCGTCCGCGGCGACGATCCCGCAGAACCTAAGAGTCGCGCACATGATCTCTGGATTGTGGACGAGAGGCTGGCGTTCACGCGCGCTTTCTCGTCAGACAAGCGTCTCGACGCCGTTCTCGCGCAAGGTGGATCATCGGATCGGCCCGACCTTCTAGTGTGGGATCTGGCCTATGGCCTAGGCGTTACGCACCCCGCGCAAGAAGACGCCGTCGATACCTTCGAGCCTCTTCGGACGGTGATGGTCGTCGAGTTCAAGAAGCCGGGACGCAAGACTTATGGGAAGGCGGAGGACCAGATTGAACAGCAGATCACCCGCTATCTGGCGCAGTTGAAGGACGGAGAAATCGAGTCCTTCGGGCGCTCCCGGGTTCGCGTCGCTGATGACTGCGTCTTTCACTGCTATATAGTCGCCGACATCGTCGGCGATCTAGAGCAACAGCTCTCAAGCTGGGACACCACAGCGAACGGTCAAGGACGTCTCCGGAGCCTCAAGGGCCGCTACCGCGGTCAGATCGAAGTCATCCAGTGGCAGGACTTGGTCAATGACGCTTGGCTCCGCAACCGGGCGACCCTGCACACCGCAGGCTTAAGCCGACAGCGGCCGACCAGCCTGCAGGCTGGAGAAGCCCCAGAGGTCGAGGAGAATGTCCTTGAGGACGACGATTAAGGCGACCGCAGCGATCCTTTCGGCCACACCAGCCGCCTCGATGCGCCAGCGGTTATTCCCGTATTACCAGGAAGTGGGCTTTCGCTGAGCTGTCGACCGACATGAGGCTAACGCCAGCTGCGATAGGATCGGGTGCACTTGATCAGAACCGTCTCGACGCCCTGCGGCTTCCCGCAAATGTTGTATTGTTCGCTCGAAGTTGCCCATCCGCAAGCGTGGGCACCCAAGGCCTGCCGGAAAGCAGACCCTTAAGGGTCCGCTCGGAGTCAGAGTGGCTATTCGCGACATCGCCGATCCCCAACGTATAAAGCCTTGCTTAGCCCCCACCAAGAGCGCCACGGCGCGCGGGAGCATAGCGGCGGAAGACGCAGGCCCGCGGGCCGCATCGAACTCGACGCGGCTTGCTCCACCGGCCTGCTTAGCCAGACGGCCGATCAAGGACGCAGGCTGCGCATCGGACGTATGGCAGAGACGCAGACCAGCCCTTCGCCACAGCGGCGCACCGAACTCGGCGCGTGATCCTCGGCGGCGAAGGCCGGGACATTAATGAGGCTTGCGCGGCTCGGTGTTGATCTTCGCACGCGCGTTCCGTTTGACCCTAACGGTTTGCTTGTCGTCTGTCGGTGTCGCCAGCTCCCTCGGCTCCCAGTCGCTCATGCCTTGAAGAACGAGGTCGGCGTGTTTGATGGTGTCCACATGGCCGTAGTGCTCCTGGATCATCTGCACTGACGTTCCCATCTGCTCGGCCAGCAGCAGTTCGCTGACACCTTCGGTCAGGCGGATGGTGGCATAGGTGTGCCGGAACGAATAAGTCGAGCGCAGAATGCCGGAGGGCCCGACGCGCAGATTGGCGTCTTTCAGAAGGTCGGCGATGAAAGATTTGTAGAGCGTGCGTTCCGTCGTGCCGGTCGCACTGCTGAACACAGGAGCCTCGGGCGCCGTGCTCACCGCTATGGCGCGGATACGGTCGAGGTATTTGCCGACGTTTCCGCTCGGCGCGACAAGTTGGCGGGACTTGCCCTTGCCTCGCACGGATAACACGGTGACCGGCTGGCCGTTCTTGTCGGTCGCCTCCATCACGTCGCGCCAACGGAGGTTGCGCGCCTCGGAAGGCCGCATGCCCGTGTTGCACATGATGAGGACGAATTGATAAACCATGGCCCGATACCAGCGGGCGGTTTTGGTCTCGGCAGCATCGACCCATTTGGTGCGGGCGTGGGTGTGAAGCCTGCGATATTCTTCCAGCGAGAACGCATCCCGGCGCTGCTTCTCGAGCGACGGCATCCCTTCGATACGGTGATGAGGCGGGGCCTCCTGTTTTGAAACGGCGTCATTGATGATGGCGCGGTAGATCTTCATCTCGAAACGGATCGTCGCGTCGCTGACGATGATCCACTCCGTATTCTCTGGCGCCGGTGTCTCCGTCGTCTGGTTGCCGACCGTGCGCGCTTTCTGCTTCGCCTTGGCGTCGGCGAGGGTCTTGGCGGCATCGCGCTCGGCCTCTGTCATCGGACGCACATTGCCGTGGCGGGTCATCCGTCCCTGACCCAGTGACCGCCGCCAGGACGGATAGTTCTGCCAACGGTCCAGAGCGATCAGGTCGATCTGGGTCTTGCCGACATAGGGGTTAAGCTGGTTCTTCACGACGGACTCGATCAGCTTGACCCGGCCCATCGTGATCTCGCCGCGCTGCGCGCGCAGTTTCTGTTCCGCGATGTAATCCTTAGCCACGGCGGAGAACGGGCGGTTGAACACCGGCAGATTGCGTTTCAGCGCAAAGCGGACTTCGCTCTCGTGATCATAGGCCAGAGTTCGCGCCGTCGTGATATCTGGCGTTTTCAGGGCTATGGTCTTGTAGCGCGTCGCCTTCGGCAGCCTGACGCGGCAGTACCAATCCCGGGTCTGCAAGTCGCCGCGCCGGAAGATGACCAGGCCGGGTTTCAGTTCTTCCTTGTCCGTGACAAACGCCATGACAGCCTCGATCGTCGTGCAGATTTCGTGCACATCGCGGCGCTAAGTCATTGATCTGCCGTGACGTGCATACAACGTGTAGCAACATTATAGCAAAAAATACTGTGTGATTCTAGATATTTAGAGATATGGCCTTATCCCAACGGGAGAAGGGCTCAGAACATCACCCCCGCTCGACGCACAGGGCCACGCCCATGCCGCCGCCGATGCACAGGGTCGCGAGGCCCTTCCTGGCGCCCGAGCGCTTCATCTCGAACAGCAGGGTGGTCAGGATGCGAGCGCCCGAAGCGCCGATGGGGTGGCCGATGGCGATGGCGCCGCCGTTGACGTTGACTTTGGCCGGGTCCAGGCCCAGTTCCTTGACCACGCACAGGCTCTGGGCGGCGAAAGCTTCGTTGGATTCGACCAGGTCGAGGTCGGAGACGCTCCAGCCCGCCTTCTCCAGCGCCTTTTTCGAGGCCGGGATCGGCCCCGTGCCCATGATCGACGGATCGACGCCGGCGGTGGCGTAGGAGGCGATGCGCGCCAGCGGCTCCAGCCCGCGCGCCTTGGCCTCGTCCGCGCTCATCAGCACCAGGGCGGCGGCGCCGTCGTTCAGGCCCGAGGCGTTGGCCGCCGTGACCGACCCGCCCTTGGCGAAGGCCGGACGCAACTTCTGCATGGCCTCCAAGGTCGCGCCGTGGCGGATGTATTCGTCCTGATCGACCGTGACGTCCGCCTTCTTGCCGGGAATGACGACGGGGACGATCTCCTCGGCGAACTTGCCGGCGGTCTGGGCGGCTTCGGCCTTGTGCTGGCTGGCCAGGGCGAACTGGTCCTGGGCCTCGCGGCTGATCGCCCATTTTTCGGCGATGTTCTCGGCGGTCTGGCCCATGTGATAGCCGTTGAAGGCGTCCCACAGACCGTCATTGATCATGGTGTCCACGAAGGCCACGTCGCCCATCTTGTGGCCGTTGCGCAGCTGTTGGGCGTGCGGCGCCTGGCTCATGCTTTCCTGTCCGCCCGCGACGACGATCCTGGCGTCGCCCAGGGCGATCTGCTGGGCGCCGATGGCCACGGCGCGCAGGCCCGAGCCGCAGATCTGGTTCAGGCTCCAGGCGGCGGCCTCCTTTCTGACGCCCGCGCCGATGGCCGCCTGGCGCGCCGGCCCCTGACCCGCGGCGGCCTGAAGCACATGACCCAGGATCACCTCGTCCACCGCCTCGCCCGAGACGCCGGCCCGCTCCAGCGCCGCCTTGATGGCGATCTCGCCCAGCTTCGACGCCGGCAAGGAGGACAGTCCGCCCATGAAGGCGCCGACGGGCGTGCGGGCGGCGGAGACGATGACGACCTCGGTCATGGATTTCACTCTATGCGGAATAAAGATGCTTGGCCGTTCTGCCGCATCGCGAGGCCTCCGTCACCTGCGACGACATGCGCCCGGTCGGATTCAGCCATTCGTCACCCTGTCGGCGCATTGTGGCGGAACGATAAGGGCGGTCTGGAATTGGATTGGCCATGCTGCGCACGTTGAAACGTCTGATCACCCACGTCTGCACCCCGGACGAACTGGACATGATCGACCATTATCCGACCCGGGCCGAGAAGCTGGCGGACCTGTGGGTCCATGTCGTGGGCCTGATGCTGGCGGCGGTCGGCGGCATCATCCTGGCGGGACTGGCGGGCGTCTACACCGGCATCGGCGGCGTCCTGGCGACCGCCATCTACGCCCTGTGCCTGGTGGGGATGCTGACGGCCTCGACCATCTACAACTGGACCAATCCCTGCGCGGCGCGGCCGGTGCTGCGGCGGCTGGACGAAGCGGCCATCTTCCTGATGATCGCCGGCAGCTACACCCCCTTCACGACCCAGCGGTTCGAGGGCCTGTGGGCCGTGGGCTTCACCACCCTGATCTGGACCCTGGCCTTCGCGGGCGCTGGAGTGAAGCTGTTCGCGCCGCGCATCTCCGATCGGTTCTGGAGCGGGGTCTATGTCGTGTTCGGCTGGCTGGCGGTCGCGGCCCTGAAGCCGATGGTCGAGACGGTGCATCCCGTCGCCCTGGCCCTGCTGGTGATCGGCGGGCTGATCTACACCGCCGGGGTCTTCGTCTTCATCAGCCCCAAGATCCGATTCCGCCGAGCGATCTGGCATGGGTTCGTCGTCACCGGCGCGACCGTCCACTGGACCGCCGTGCTGGTGGGCGTGGTCCTGGCGCCCGCCCTGACCCACTGAACGGCGGCGGCGCCCACGGCGGATCGTCGCCCCCTCTGGCGCTTCGCCGCGCAAGGGGGGATAGTGATGCGTTGCAACATCGCGAGAACAAGCGTGGCTGACGAAAAAAACAAGGGCGGAAACAAGAGCGAGGCCGATGCGGTCGTCATCAAGAAGTATGCGAACCGGCGCCTCTACAATACGCGGACCAGCGCCTATGTGACGCTGGAAAGACCAACGACGACCTGACCCGCCAGATCCTGACCCAGATCATCTTCGAGGAGGAAAGCCGGGGCGAGGCCCTGCTGCCGGTCCAGTTCCTGCGCCAGCTGATCGGCTTCTACGGCGGCCAGATGCAGGGGGTTCTGCCTTCCTATCTGGAGATGTCCCTGGCCAATTTCGGCCGCCAGCAGGAACAGTTTGCCAGCCAGATGAGCCGCGCCTTCGGAACGGCCGCCGGCGCGACGCTGATGGAGGACGCCGCGCGCGCCAACATCGCCATGTTCGAACGCGCCATGCAGATGTTCCCCGGCTTCGGCTATGCGCGGGCTGAACCTGCCGAAAGCAAGGTCGGACCGGCGACGCCGCCCGAACCTGCGGGACATGCGCCCGACGCCCTGGACGAAATGCGTCGTCAGATGGACGAGATGCGCCGCCAGATCGACAGGCTGGCGGGGGCCAAACCCGAATGACCGACCCTATCGCGCCCATCGGCGGACCCGAACGCATCGACCGGCGCGAGGGCGAACGCCGCGAGCGCGAGCGCCGCGCCCGCCCGCCGTCGCGCGAGCTGGTCGCCCTGGACGCGCCCGAGACGGAAGCCGAGGCTCAGACCCGCCCGGCAAGAGCTGCCGTGCAACCGGCCGCCGAACCAGGAGCGGCCGCCTTCGTCGCCCAGCAGATGGGTCAGGGCGGCCACAAGCGCGGCCTGCGCGGCGGCCCGCCCGTGCTGGACGCGGCCCGCTCCGCCTATCTGGGAGCCGAATACTCCGGCGCGGCCGAACGCCGCCCGGCCGCAGGCAAGACGGCCAAGACCGACATCTGAGGGGCGGCACGGGGTTTGCTGGACCGGGGGCCTGACGCCTCGATACGGACCCGCCCATGCCCGCCGCCCTGAGCCTCGCCGCCAAGATGTTCGACGTCGCCGTCGTCGCCCTGATCTTCACGGCTTTTTCGTAGGCCCGCCGCGCCTCGCGCTGCTTGAAGCCGGTGCTTTTAGGGTTCCATCGACCCCTTGGGCCGGTTTTCAGGCGCTCACGCCCCGCCGAAATCCAAGTCCTTGCGCGAGGAAACGATGGTGACGATGAAGCCCGCCAGCACGTCCAGCAGGATCATGGTCACGATCAGGAAGAAGGTCGAGGTCGCGAAGCCGGGCAGCAGAAGGAACTCGATCAGCACGCCGATGAACAGGATCATCGACAGGGCGTGATTGACGATGGCCACCCGCTGGCTGGAGGTCGATTTCAGCAGTTCGAAGAACAGCAGGATCAGGCCCAGGAACAGGATCAGGTCGCCCGAACCGATGGTCCACTGCGCGCCCGAGGTCATGGTGACGGCGAACAGGGGATCGCGCAGCAAAACGTCCGCCTGGGTCACGCCGCCGTCGCCCGATCCGCCGAACAGCACCACGATATTGTAGAGGACCGCCGGTATCAGCAGCAGCGGAATGGCGATCAACATGGTCGGTCCTTTGCGCCGGCCGCCCCGGGGCCGCGTCGTTCCTTCATCATGAATAGCGCCGTTTGCGACACGCCGCCACAGGGGCGCGTCTGCGAGCGGGGCGTCAGCGCCTGGGGAAGCCGCCCGCGCGGCTGAGCGCCGATGGCGCCGGCCGGTCGATGGCCTGGCCGATCCAGCGCGCCGTCCCGATCAGCGCGTCCAGGTCGTAGCCGGTCGAATATCCGCCCCGCTCCAGCATATAGACCAGGTCCTCGGTGGCGATGTTTCCGGTGGCGCCCGGCGCGAACGGACAGCCGCCGATACCGCCGACCGAGGCGTCCAGCACGTCGATCCCCGCCTCGATCGCCGCATAGGCGTTGGCCAGGCCGGTGTTGCGGGTGTCGTGGAAATGCAGGCGCAGGGTCGCATTCGGCGCTGCGGCTCGCGCCGCCTCGACCTTCGTCGTCACCGCCCAGGGATCGCCGGCGCCGATGGTGTCCGCCAGGCCGATCTCGTGGACGCCCATCTGCGCGATCGCGCCGACCATGTCGGCGACCTGATCCGCCGAGACCTCGCCGTCGAACGGACAGCCCCAGACGCAGGAGATCATGGCCGACAGCGAGGGCGCGCCCTCGATCGCCTCAGCATCGTCCCGCCGCGCGACGATGCCGCCCAGCATGGCCAGCTGATCCTTGACCGCCAGCCCCTGGTTCTTCAGCCCGAAGCCGTTCGTGACGGAAACCGAGACATTGACCTCGTCCACGCCGGCCGCCAGCGCCCGGTCATAACCCTTTCCGTTCAGGACCAGGCCGATGCGGCTGCGCCCCGGCCGATGCGGCAGGGCGGCCATGACGTCTTCGGCCCCGGCCATCTGCGGCACGTATCGGGGGTGGACGAAAGAGACGGCCTCGATGCGTTTGGCGCCCGCCGCCTCCAGCCGCCGCACCAGGTCGGCGCGGACGGCGGGGTCCAGCACGGTCTTTTCGTTCTGCAGACCATCGCGCGGTCCGACCTCGACCACCTGGATGAACCGGCCCATCAGGACGCCCCGTCCACGTTTGCGGTCCCGTTTCTGGGCGGCGGCGCATAGACCGTCAGGCTGACCTCGTCGCCGGCGGAATAGTTGTAGCCGTCGACCACCCCGACCGCCCGGCCGGACACCCCCAGGCGGGCGGCGGCGGCGCGGAAGGCGTCGGCGTCGCGCGCCTCTACGATGGCGGGCCGCCCGTCGGCCAGGGCCTCGGCGGCGCCTTGGGCGTCCGTCAATTCGGTTTCGCGCCCGGTCAGGAAGACGAAGCTAGGCTCATGATAGCCGGTGATGGCCACCGGGCCCGGCGTGCGGCCCTGGCGCGGGTGCAGGTCGGCGGCCTCCAGCGTCCTTTCCAACTGGGGCGCGACGGCCAGGGGACGCAGCTGCCGGATGGTCCCCGCCAGGGCCGCATGGGCCGTGATCCCGAAAGCCAGCGAGGCGACCAGCGCCGCGACCGGGGCGCGGTTCAGCAGCAGGAAGGCGCCCCCCGCCCCGGTCGCCAGCGTCATGACCACCGTCAACGCCGCCCAGGTCTGGGCCGTCGAGGTGCCATAGGCCGTCAATCCATAGATGGTCACGCCGATCACCAGCACCGCGGCGAACACCGCCAGCACGGCCCCGGAGATGCGCGACGCCTTGCCGATCGGCCGGGCCAGGGCGGCGGCGGCCAGCAGGGCCAGCGCCCCGAACGTCGGCAGGGTGTAGTGCCACAGCTTGGTGGGGGCCAGTTCGAACATCAGCCAGCCGGGAACCAACCAGCAGACCAGGAAACGTATCGCCGGCTCGGCCCGCCGGCTCCAGCCGGTCGAGACGGCGGCGGGCAACAGCAGGGTCGAGGGAAAGAACAGCAGCGGCGCCAGCAGCACATACATGCCCGGGAACCCCGAATGGCTTTCGTGGGCGCCGGCGATCTTGGGCGCCAGGTCGCCGCCGATGGCCTCGCGCCAGAAGCCTCCGTCGGTCGCGATGGTGATGGCTATGGCCCACGGGCCGACCATCAGGGCGACCAGCGGCAGGCCCCAGCCCCAGCCGAGGCGATACAGCCATCTGACGTTCCGATCCCAGATCGACAGGGCGACGACGGTCAGGGCCACGATCAGGAAACCGATCGGCCCCTTGATCAGGATCGACAGGCCCAGGCCCGCCCAGAACAGAAATTTGTGCAGGCGTTCGGGCCTCTCGCCCGCCCGCGTCGCCATATAGATGCGCGCCAGCGCCGCCATGGCCAGGGTCGTCGCCCCGCACAGCATGGCGTCGGTCTTGGCGATGCCCGCCTCGGTGGACAGGAGGAAGGTCGCCCCCATGATCGCCCCGCCGAAGAAGCCGACGCGGCTTCCCAGCAGGGCCGCCCCGGCCCAGGCCACGGCCCAGGCCGCCAGCATGGCCCCCAGCAGGGAGGGGATGCGATAGGGCGCGATCTCGCGATCCTCGACATCCGAGGTCAGGGCCACGGCCGCCGCCTGCATCCAATAGATGCCGACAGGCTTCTTCCAGCGCGGCTCGTCCTGATAGCGGATGTCGACATAGTCGCCGCTTTCCAGCATCTGGGACGTCGCCTGTGCGAAGCGGCTCTCGTCGCGGTCCAGCGGCGGCAGCAGCAACAGCCCGGGCAGGCCGGCGATCAGCGTCAGCAGGGCCGCGAGAACCGGGCCGCGCCAGCCGGCGATGCGGCTATCCAGATCAAAAGTCTTCATTCAAGACTCTTTACACGGCGACCGCGCCGCCGTCAGCCGTCTCCCCTAAGCGTTCGATCTCGTCTATGGAGCGGCGATGACCGTCGAAACGCCCGAAATCTCCGTCGTCGTTCCCGTCCATGACGAGGCGGGCGCCGCCGTGCCCCTTGCGCGCGAGATCGCCGCCGCCTTCGCGGGACGGTCCTACGAGATGATCTTCGTGGACGATGCGTCGAAGGATACGACCCTGGCCGAGTTGAAGGCCGCGATGACGGACCTTCCAACCCTGCGCGTCCTGTCGCACGGGGCCAATGCGGGACAGAGCCGGGCCGTTCGCACCGGCGTCCTGGCCGCCCGCGCCCCGATCGTCGTCACCATGGACGGCGACGGCCAGAATCCGCCGGCCGACGCGCCCCGCCTCGTCGACGCCCTGCTCGCCGCCCCCGCCGACGTGGGCCTGGTCGGCGGCCGCCGCGCCAAGCGCCAGGACAGTCAGGCCAAGCGCCAGGCCTCGATCTGGGCCAACCGCATCCGCCGCCGCCTGCTGGGCGACGACGCGGACGACACCGGCTGCGGGCTCAAGGCCTTTCGCCGCGACGTCTTCCTGCGCCTGCCCTATTTCGATCACATCCACCGCTACCTGCCGGCCCTGATGATCCGCGAGGGCTATCGCAACCAGTATCTGAACGTGGACCATCGCCACCGCGAGACCGGCCGCTCGAAATACACCAACTGGGGCCGCCTGCGGGCGTCGGTCTCGGACCTCCTGGGCGTCATGTGGCTGAAGACCCGCTCTCGGCCGCCGGGCGCGATCTCGGAGTTCTGAGACACCGTCTCATCCCCGCTTCGCCGGGATGGCGTGCAAAGAAAAGGGCGAGGTCTTGCGACCCCGCCCTTCTGCGTTTCGGCGTCGGAGGACTTGGACTTAGAAGTCCATGCCGCCCATGCCGCCCATGCCGCCCATGTCGGGGGCGCCGGCGCCGGCCGAGGCCTTCTTGGGGGCGTCGGCGACGGCGGCTTCCGTGGTGATCAGGATGCCGGCCACCGAAGCGGCGTCTTGCAGGGCCGTGCGGACGACCTTGGCCGGGTCGATCACGCCCATCTGCACCAGGTCGCCATACTCTTCGGTCTGGGCGTTGAAGCCGAACGAGGCTTCGTTGTTTTCCAGAACCTTGCCGACCACGATCGAGCCTTCGACGCCGGAGTTTTCGGCGATCTGACGGATCGGAGCCTGCAGGGCGCGACGGACGATGGCGACGCCGGCGTTCTGGTCGGCGTTGTCGCCCTTGACGTCGGCCAGAATCTTGGAGGCCTTCAACAGTCGTCGACGCGGTCCTTCTTTTCCTTCACTTCGACTTCGGTCGAGCCGCCGACGCGCAGGACGGCGACGCCGCCGGCCAGCTTGGCCAGACGTTCCTGAAGCTTTTCCTTGTCGTAGTCGGAGGTGGTGTCTTCGATCTGGCGCTTGATCTGGGCCACGCGGGCTTCGATCTCTTCCTTGCCGCCGACGCCTTCGACGATGGTGGTGTCGTCCTTGGTGATCGAGACCTTCTTGGCCTTGCCGAGCATGTCGAGCGTGACGCTCTCCAGCTTGATGCCCAGGTCTTCGGAGATGACCTGGCCGCCCGTCAGGATGGCGATGTCTTCCAGCATGGCCTTGCGGCGATCGCCGAAGCCCGGAGCCTTGACGGCGGCGACGCGCAGGCCGCCGCGCAGCTTGTTGACGACCAGGGTCGCCAGGGCTTCGCCTTCGATGTCCTCGGCGATGATCAGCAGCGGACGGCCCGACTGCACCACGGCTTCCAGGATCGGAAGCATGGCTTGCAGGCTGGTCAGCTTCTTCTCGAACAGCAGGATCAGCGGCTCTTCGAGAACGGCCTCCATCTTGTCGGCGTTGGTGATGAAGTAGGGCGACAGGTAGCCGCGGTCGAACTGCATGCCCTCGACGACGTCGACGGTGGTGTCGGCGGTCTTGGCTTCCTCGACGGTGATGACGCCTTCGTTGCCGACCTTGGCCATCGCCTGGGCGATCAGCTCGCCGATTTCAGAGTCGCCGTTGGCAGAGATGGTGCCGACCTGGGCGATTTCCGAATTGTTGGAGACCGGCTTGGAGTTGGTCTTGATCTCTTCGATGACCAGGCCGACGGCCTTGTCGATGCCGCGCTTCAGATCCATCGGGTTCATGCCGGCGGCGACGGCCTTCAGGCCCTCTTGCACGATGGCCTGGGCCAGGACGGTGGCGGTGGTGGTGCCGTCGCCCGCCTTGTCGTTCGTCTTCGAAGCGACTTCGCGGATCATCTGGGCGCCCATGTTCTCGAAGGCGTCTTCCAGCTCGATT
>NZ_QFNM01000011.1 GCF_003248455.1 Brevundimonas sp. | reverse complement strand
GGCGGCGGCAACGACGAGCGCGAACAGACGCTGAACCAGCTGCTGGTCGAGATGGACGGCTTCGAGGCGTCCGAGAACATCATCCTGATCGCCGCCACCAACCGCCCCGACGTGCTGGACCCGGCCCTGCTGCGTCCCGGCCGCTTCGACCGCCAGGTGGTGGTGCCGAACCCCGACGTCTCGGGCCGCGAGCGCATCCTGCGCGTCCACATGAAGGACGTGCCCCTGGCCGCCGACGTGAACGTCAAGACCATCGCGCGCGGCACGCCCGGCTTCTCGGGCGCGGACCTGGCCAATCTGGTCAACGAGGCGGCCCTGATGGCGGCGCGCAAGGACCGGCGCATGGTCACGCACCGCGACTTCGAGGACGCCAAGGACAAGGTGCTGATGGGCTCGGAGCGCCGCTCGATGGCGATGAATGAGGAAGAGAAGCGCCTGACCGCCTATCACGAGGCTGGACACGCCATCGTCGCCATGAACGTCAAGATGGCCGATCCGGTGCACAAGGCGACCATCGTGCCGCGCGGCCGCGCCCTGGGCATGGTGATGCAACTGCCGGAAGGCGACCGCTATTCGATGAAATACCAGCAGATGATCGACCGGATCGCCATCATGGCGGGCGGGCGCGTCGCCGAAGAGCTGATCTTCGGCAAGGACAACATCACCTCGGGCGCCTCGTCCGACATCGAACAGGCGACCAAGCTCGCAAGGGCGATGGTCACGCGCTGGGGCTTCTCCGAAAAACTGGGCACCGTGGCCTACGGCGAGAACCAGGAGGAGGTCTTCCTGGGCCATTCGGTCGCGCGCAGCCAGAACATCTCCGAAGAGACCGCCCGCACCATCGACGAGGAGGTGCGGCGCCTGGTGTCCTCGGGCTGGGACGAGGCGCGCCGTATCCTGACCACCAAGGCGGCCGACCACGAGAAGCTGTCCCAGGCCCTGCTTGAATACGAGACCTTGTCAGGCGAGGAGATCAAGGATCTGCTGGAGAAGGGCGTCGCGCCGAACCGCGACGAGAACAACTTCCCCAACGCCGGGCCGTCGGTGTCCGTGCCCGTGACGCCGGTTTCGGACGGAACCGAGATCGAGGTTCCCGTGGCCAAACCCGCCCCGACCAGCGTGCCGACGGTGCACTGACCACCGCCGTTGCGGCCTGAACACGAACCCGCCGGAACAGCGATCTTCCGGCGGGTTTTTCGTGGGCGAGATATTCGCCCTCGCTCGGGTCGGCGTCTTGCCGCGCGGTTCGCGGCGCCCCCCTCCCACGCCGTCATCCTGGGCCTTGCGCCTAGGACCCAGACGCTCGGTGTCCGTCGGTGCGCAGCGTCCTCGAAGGAGTCTATGGATCCTAGGCGCAAGGCCCAGGATGACGAAGGAAGAGCGTTGGTGAACAAGTTTGCAATTCAAACAAGTCTGTGAGACATCATCGTCATCGAGCTTAGGGAGGGTTTCATGACGACGAGCGATATCGAACGAGGCGAACGGCTGCATGGGCTGGATGCGCTGAGGGGGGCGGCCTTGCTGCTGGGCGTGGTGCTGCACGGCGCCCTGTCCTTCTTTCCGACCCAGATCTGGATCGTCGGCGACGATCAGAGATCGGTCTGGGCCAGCGGCCTGTTCTTCGTGATCCATCTGTTTCGCATGACGACCTTTTTCGTGATCGCGGGCCTGTTCGCCCATCTGATGCTGAGCCGGCTGGGCGTGGTCGGCTTCGTCAGGAACCGGCTGAGCCGGATCGCCGCGCCCCTCGCCGTCTTCTGGGGCCCGGTGCTGGCGGCCATCGTCGCCGTGGTGATCTGGAACGCCGGCCTGCAAGGCCTGACCGCCGCCGATGCGCCCCCGCCCCCGAAATATGACTGGACCAGTATTCCGCTGACCCATCTGTGGTTTCTGTGGGTGCTGCTGATCTTCTACGTCGCCCTGCTGATCCTGCGCGCGCCCTTCGCGGCGCTGGACCGGGACGGCGGTTGGGGCCGGACGGTCGACCGACTGACGGGCGTGCTGGTCGGGCCTGCGGGGCCGTTCCTGCTGGGCGCGCCGCTGGCCCTGGCCTTGTGGCTGCACCCCGACTGGATCGCCTTTTTCGGCGTGCCGACGCCGGATGCGGGCCTGATCCCCAACACCCCTGCCCTGGTCGGGTTCGGCCTGGCGTTCGCCCTTGGGGTGCTGTTGGACTGGCGTCGCGATCTGCTGGGGCGTATCCGGGCCTGGCAGCCGGCCCATCTGGGTCTGGCGATCGGCGCGGGCGCGGGCGCCCTGATGCTGGCGGGCGGGCCGACCCCGGTGCTGAGCCCGATGACCGATCCGGCGGTCAAGGCGATGACGGCGTCGGCGTTCGGGGTTGCGACCTACGCCTCGGTTCTGGCGGTCATGGGGCTGGCGCTGCGGTTCTGCGCGGGCCGCAGCGCGGTGCGCCGCTACGTCGCAGACGCCTCCTACTGGATCTATATCGTCCATCTGCCCCTGGTGATGGCCGCCCAGGTCTGGGTGCAGGATTGGGGCTGGCCCTGGCCCGCCAAGCTGGCGGCCGTGATCGTCGGCGTTCTGGCCGTCTCCTTCGCCAGCTACGAACTGCTGGTCCGTCACAGCTTCATGGGACGGTGGCTGAATGGACGGCGCATCCCCTGGCGCCGGCTCCAGCCCGCCCTCGCCCCGGCCGAATAGCTTGCCAAGCCCCGCCGGCGCGTCCATCCGAGGAGATGCGCCGGCCGCACAGGAATCACGATGACCGACCCGTCCCGCAGCAGCCCCGAAGCCGACCTGGCCTTTCTTCGCTCCATCGTCCAGGGAGGCGACAATCCCAAGGCGACCCTGACCCTGGGCGTGGCCTATCTGGCCGGCGGCCTGCTCTACGGGTTGCAGTGCCTGTTCCACCTGGGCCAGGTCTGGGGGCTGATCCGCTGGCCGGATCTGGCCAATCTGGCCTTCGTCGTCGCCATCACCGGGGCCTTTTTCGTCGTACTGACGTGGGCCGTGCGCGAAGACCGCAAGGCCGGTACGGCGGGCCCCATCGTGACCCGGACCCTGAACGCGGCCTTCAGCGCCGGGGGCATGGCCAATCTGGCCATCATCATCGTGTTCGGCGTCGGGGCGCGGCGCGACGAGGACTTCGCCGTCTGGCTGTATTATCCGGCCATGATCTTCGCGCTTCAGTCCGCCATCTGGTACGTGGCTTGGACCTTGAAGAAGAAGCCCTGGATGCTGGCGACCTCGGCGGGCGGCTGGGCGACGGCGGTGATCCTGGGGCTGCTGGTGCGCGATCCTGTGATCTATCTCTATGTCTGCACTGCGGCCCTGTTCCTGCTGTTCGCCGCGCCGGGCGGGATCATGACCCGCGACGCCCTGAGAAAGCGGGCCGTGGGAACGGACGCCGACTGATCCATGGCCCTGAACGATCTGGGACGGATCGACGAGGTGATCCACGGCCGGATGCGGCTGGGGATCATGGTCTATCTGGCCGACGCCGAGGCCGCAGACTTCACCGAGCTGAAGACGGTGCTGGAGGCGACCCAGGGCAATCTGTCGGTCCACATCAAGAAGCTGGAGGAGGCCGGCTACGTCGCCGTCGCCAAGAGTTTCGTGAACAACAAGCCCCTGACGCGGGTGTCGATCACCCCCGAGGGGCGGCGGGCCTTCGCCGCCTATCTGGAGGCGCTGGGCCGGCTGATCGGAAGGCCGGGGTAAGGGGCGGTCGCCGCCTCAGTCCCCGGCGTCCTCGATCCGCATCAGCGTCAGGCGACGCTGGGCGCCGGAGGGATCGGTCCAGGCGATGGTGCGGCCCTCGGCCATGCCGATCAGGCCCGCGCCGACGTGCGACAGGATCGAGACCTTGCCCGCGTCGATGTCGGCGTCCTCGGGCATGACGATCTGGATGCGGCGGGGCGTGTCGGATCGGTCGTCGACATAGGTCAGCCAGCGATAGAGCGGGGCGCCGCGCGCGGGGCGGTCGTCTCCGACGATCACGGCGCGGTCCAGCTCCTGCTGCAACAGGCCGGCCACGCCCGCGCCGGGCAGGTCGCCGACCAGCCGCTCCAGCCGGTCGTGATCCTGGGCGGACATATAGATTCGGGGTTGGGCGGGCATGGGAAAACTCATGAAGGGCGGCCGCGCGCCAAGGCCGGCGTCGCGGACGGATAGGGTGTCTAAGGGGAGGCAAGGGGCGCCCGGAACGGGGCGAAGGGCGCGCGGCCGTTCCGGGTCAGTCGCCTGCGACGAGGCGTCCCGCGTGGGAAAGGCGTCGAGCCTGGCTGACGAAACGAGCGATCACGGCTAGAGGCTGGTCTCATGCGCGGAGAAAGTCAAACCTCGGACCGACCCTTGAGGATGGGGGCCCTGGGTATGGGGCCCCTGGTGATGGGAATCGTCAATGTGACGCCCGACAGCTTCTCGGACGGGGGGCGCTGGGCCTCGACCGATCAGGCGGTCGAACGGGCGATGGCCCTGGTCGCGGACGGCGCCGAGGTGCTGGACATCGGCGGCGAGAGCACCCGGCCGGGGGCCGAGCCGGTCGACCAGGCCCAGGAGATCGAACGGGTGGTTCCGGTGATCGCCGCCGTGCGCGCCCGCTGGGGCGGGGCGATCAGCGTCGATACGATGAAGCCCGCCGTCGCCCGCGCCGCCGTCGCGGCCGGGGCGACGATGTGGAACGACGTGACGGCCCTGACCCACGCGCCGGACAGCGCGGGCGTGGCGGCGGAACTGGGGTGCGACGTGGTGCTGATGCACATGAAGGGCGAGCCGCGCACCATGCAGGCGGACCCGACCTATGACGACGTCGTGGCCGAGGTGGGCGATCATCTGCGGGGCCGGGCCGAGGCGGCGATGGCGGCGGGCGTGGCGCGCGAGCGGATATGGCTGGACCCCGGCATCGGCTTCGGCAAGACCCTGGCGCACAATCTGGCCCTGACGGCGGGCCTGGGGGCGCTGGCCGCCCTGGGGTTCCCCGTGCTGTACGCCGCCAGCCGCAAGCGCACGATCCAGGCGGTCGATCCCACGGCGACGCAGGCGACGGACCGGCTGGGGGGATCGCTGGCCCTGGCGCTGGAAGGCGCCGCGCGCGGAGCGCGGATGGTGCGGGTCCACGACGTGCGCGAGACGGTGCAGGCGCTGAAGATTCAGGCGGCGGTGAGGGCGGCGGAGGCGAACGATCGCCGGCGAACCTCCTGATCGCCTTCGCCTTCATCGGCCTGGGCGCTTTCGCATCTTCAAGGCGCCGCTGCACCGAGGGCGCTTGCCCCGGACCGTCGCCTGTTCCATCTGGGGGCATGTCCTGGGTGATGTCGATCAATCCGTGGGCGACCCTGGCGGTCGCCGGTCTGCTGGAGGTGCTGTGGGCCTCGGGCCTGAAGAACGTCGGCGTCGGCCGGCCGCTGACGTCCCTGGGGGTGCTGGCGGCCCTGGCGGGCAGCATGACCCTGTTGTGGGTCGCGACGCAGAAGCTGCCGATCGGCACGGCCTATGCGGTCTGGACCGGGATCGGGGCGGTCGGCGCGGCCCTGGTCGGGATCGTCGCCTATGGCGAGCCGGCGACGACGGTCAGGGCGGTGTGCATCCTTCTGATCGTGGCGGGCATCGTCGGGCTGAAATTATTTTCGGGAGCGGCGGCGTGAGCGCGCTTCATCAGGGCCGGGTGCTGATCCTGGCCGGGTCCGACAGCGGCGGGGGCGCAGGCGTACAGGCGGACATCAAGGCGGTGACGATGATGGGCGGATACGCCGCCACCGCCATCACCGCGATCACGGTGCAGAACACCCTGGGGGTTCACGGCGTCCATTCCCTGCCGCTGGACCTGATCGCCGCCCAAGGCCGTGCGGTTCTGGAGGACATCGGCGCGGACGCCTTCAAGACCGGCATGCTGGGTTCGGTCGAGGTGGTCGAGACGGTCGCGGCCCTGCTGGATATGGCGGACGCGCCGGCCGTGGTCGATCCGGTCATGGTGGCCAAGGGCGGGGCGCCCCTGCTGCCCGATGCGGCGGTCGAGGCGGTGAAGGCGCTGATGATCCCGCGCGCCGCCCTTCTGACCCCCAATGCGCCCGAGGCGGAGGCCCTGACCGGGATCGCCGTACACGACCTGGACGGCCAGCGCCGCGCGGGCGAGGCTCTGCTGGCGATGGGGGCGCGGGCGGTGCTGATGAAGGGCGGCCATGTGCCGGGGCCGACGGTGATCGACCTGTTGCTGACGGCCGACGGCGAGACGGTGCTGGAGGCCGAACGGATCGACACGCGCCACACCCACGGCACCGGCTGCACCCTGGCCAGCGCCTGCGCGGCGGGCCTGGCCCTGGGGCGGCCGCTGGAGGTCGCGGTCGCCGAAGCCTGGGCCTATGTTGGCGAGGCGATCCGCCGCGCGCCGGGCCTGGGCGGCGGGCACGGGCCGCTGGACCACGGCTGGCCGGTGCGGGGATGAGCGACCTGGAGCGCGAACTGACCGCCATCGTGCGCGCCGACCCGGGGCTGATGCACGTCTTGACCACGGTGCGGGCGCTGAACCTGCCCGACTGGCGGCTGGTGTCCGGCGCGGTCTATCAGGCGGCGTGGAACGCGCGGACGGGGCGGCCGGCGGGCTATGGGATCAAGGACTACGACCTGGCCTATTTCGACGGATCGGACCTGTCCTACGACGCCGAGGACGTCGTCATCAAACGGGTCGCCGCCGCCCTAGAAGAGCCGTTCCGCAGCCAGGTCGAGGTCAGGAACCAGGCGCGGGTGCACCTGTGGTTCCGGGATCGGTTCGGAGAGGACTATGCGCCGCTGGGCTCGACCGACGAGGCCCTGGCACGGTTCGTGGCGCCGGCCTTCGCCGTGGGGGTGCGGCTGGAGCCGGACGATGCGATCAGCGTCGCGGCGCCTTTCGGGCTGGAGGATGTGTTCGCCATGATCCTCCGGCCCAATCCTGACCGGCCGCCGGCCAGGGGCTGGGCGAAGGTGGTCGACAACGCGCGGGCGCGGTGGCCGGAGCTGACGGTGGTGGAGCCCTAGAAGGGGCCGTGTTTGCCGTTGGAGGAGAACTCCGGCGGCGCGGCCTTGTGGATATATTGTTCGGCGACCAGCCAGGCCTTGAACGGGCGCAGGCACCCCAGGCACAGGGCGACCAGGATCGGCATGGTGACGACGCCGTGGACCCAGATGGGCGGATGGACGGTGAAGTCGAACACCATCAGCAGGATCATCCCCACCACCCCGACCGCCGTCATGACGAAGAAGGCCGGGCCGTCCGCCGGGTCGGCGAAACCGTAATCGAGGCCGCATTCGGGGCATTCGCCGCGCAGGGTCAGATAGCCCTTGAACAGCGGCCCCTTGCCGCAGCGGGGGCAGCGGCAGGCCAGGCCGGTCTTGAGCGTGCTGAGGCGCGGATAGTCGGTCATGGCTTCAGTATGCCGGTCGGCGACGGGGTTGTCGCGTGGACCGGTTGTCCGATTCGGCGGCGTCGCCGGGTGAACGGCGGTTAACCGCGATTAAAGGCCTTCTGCGGCATGGGTCGGAAGATATGTCCGGGGCCGCGCCGACAAAGCGTATTCTGAAGACGACCGTGGCGGCCGCCGCGGCCGGCGCCGTCGTGCTGGCCCCCCTGTCGCCGCTGGCGCAGGAGGCGGGCCGGTCGCGCGATCCGCTGTCGATCAGCATCGGCCGGAACGCCGAGTTCACCCGGGTCGAGTTCGGCGGCGTGATCGGCGTGCGTTCGCGCGTCAGCCGCCAGGGCGACCAGGTCGTGGTGCGGCTGGGGACCACGGCGGCGCCCGACGTGTCGCGCCTGAAGGTCGATCCGCCCGCCGGGGTCAAGGCGGTCGAGACGCGCCAGATTCGCGCCGGCGCGCGCGCCGGCGGCACGGACCTGGTCATCACCCTGCAGGACGGGGCCGACGCGCGCTCGGGCGTTGCGGACGGAGCGGTCTGGCTGAACCTCTATGCGCCGGGCAAGGCGCCTGAGGGCGGGGACGCGGCCAGGCCCGCGACGACCAACGCCGTCGTGGCCGTCAAGGCCGAGGCCGGCCCCGCCAAGGCCGTGCTGACTTTCCAGTGGGGCGCGCCGGTCGGGGCGGCCGTGTTCCGGCGCGGCGACGCGGTCTGGATCGTGTTCGACACCGCCGCCCGGTTGGACATGAGCGGCGCCAAACAGCTGGGTCCGGCCAAGGACGCGCGCTGGGCGGCGGGGCCGGGCTATACCGCCATGCGGGTTTCCGCGCCGGACGGCGTGGCCGTGGCGGCGCAGGGGCAGGGCGGGACTTGGACCGTGACCCTGGGTGGAACCGCGCCGGCGCCCTCCGGCGTCGAGGTGGGCCGATCCGACGACGGGTCCGCGACCCTGGTGGCGCGGATGGCCGGGGCGACCAAGGCGATCTGGCTGACCGACCCCCTGATGGGCGACCGTTTCGCGGCGGTGACGGCCCTGGCGCCCGGCAAGGGCTACGCCGGGGGGCGGCGCACCGTCGATCTGACCCTGATCCCGACGGCGCAGGGGATGGCGGTGGAGACCAGCGCCGACGATCTGAAGATCGAGGCGGCGGGCGATCTGGTGACGCTGAGCCGGCCCAAGGGGCTGACGCTGTCGGCGCCGTCGGCGGGTCTGGAGAGCGGCGGCGATCATGCGGCCGACGCGCCCAAGCGGGCGGCCTATCCGTCCATGATCGACGAGACCTGGGCCGCGACCGGCCAGGCGGGCTTTTCCGACCGCTACCGGCGGCTTAAGGACGCGGCGGGGCTGGAGACCATCGCGGCGGGCGACGATCCGCGCGCGCCGATCGAGGCGCGGCTGGCGCTGGCGCGGTTCCTGGTCGGGTCGGAACTGAACTACGAAGCCATCGGCGTCCTGAACGCCCTGATCGCAAAGGCCCCCAATCTGCAGGGCGAGCCGGAGGTGCGGGGCTTGCGCGGGATCGCCCGCGTCGGGGTCGGGCGGCTGGAGGAGGCCCAGGTCGATTTCGCTGGCGCGGCCTTGGCGGGCGACCCGGCGACCAGGGTGTGGCAGGGCTATGTCGCCGCCCAACAGGGGGACTGGGAGGGGGCCCGGCGCAACTTCGCCGCCGGGGCCGCGACCATCGACGACTTCCCGCCGGCCTGGCGCGCCCGCTTTGGCGCCGCCCATGCGCTGGCGGCCATAGAGACTGGCGATCTGAACGCCGCCCAGCAACTGCTGGCGCACAGCTTCAGCCAGAAGGCGCCGGCGGTCGATCAACTGACCGCGCGCCTGGTCCAGGCGCGTCTGTTCGACCTGCAGGGCGACAAGGGCCGGGCGCTGGCGGTCTACAAGGCCGTGTCGCGCGCGCCGCTGGACGGGATCGCCACGCCCGCCAAACTGGGCGCCATCGGCCTGGAGATGGACCAGGGGACGCTGAGCCCCGATCAGGCGGCGCAGAAGCTGGAAGAGTTGAAATGGCGCTGGCGCGGGGACGGGACCGAACTGGCGGTGATCCGCAAACTGTCGGACATCTATCTTAATCAGGGGCGCTATCGCGAAGCGCTGGACGCGCTGCGCGGGGCGGGCAAACGGCTGGCGGGCATTCCCGGCGCGACCGAGATCCAGGCCGATCAATCCAACGCCTTCCGCGCCCTTTTCCTGGACGGGGCGGCCGACGGTCTGCAGCCGGTCCAGGCGCTGGCCCTGTTCTACGACTTCCGCGAACTGACGCCGATCGGGGCGGACGGGGACGAGATGGTGCGCCGCCTGTCGCGCCGCCTGATCGACGTGGACCTGCTGGACCAGGCCGCCGAGCTGTTGCAGCACCAGGTCGACGAGCGGCTGGACGGGGTGGCCAAGGCCCAGGTCGCCACCAATCTGGCCACCGTCTATCTGATGGACCGCCAGCCCGAAAAGGCGTTGCAGGCCATTTGGGGGTCGCGCACCACCCTGCTGCCCGCCGCGATGAACAGCGAGCGGCGCGCGCTGGAGGCCCGCGCCCTGATGGACCTGGGCCGGTTCGACCATGCGCTGGAGGTGCTGGACCGCGACCAGTCCAACCCCGCGCGCGAAGTGCGGGCCGACATCTTCTGGAAGCAGCAGAAATGGGCCAACGCGGCGCCGATGTACGAGGCGCGGCTGGGCGACCGTTACAAGATCGCCGGAACGGTGCTGACCCCGGCCGAGGAAAGCTGGCTGATCCGGGCGGGCGTCGGCTATTCGCTGGCGGGCGACCGGGCGGCGCTGCAACGGCTAAGCGGCCGCTACGGGCCGTTCGTGCAGGGCGCGCGGTCGGCGGCGGCGATCCGGGTGGCGCTGGACGACAATCTGTCGGGTGTGGCCGGCGTGGGCGATTTCGCCAATCTGTCCAGCCAGGCGGACACCTTCGTCGGCTGGGTCAACAGCGCCAAACAGGCGTTCAGGAAAGAAGCCGACGCCAAGGCGGCCTGAAATTCAAACGGGCGGAGGCCGCATCGCGATCCCCGCCCGTCGAAGCATTCATGATCCGCAAGGGATCAAAAGGCTTAGCTGTTGACGGCGTCCTTCAGCGGCTTGGAGACGCGGAAGCGCACGGCCTTGGAGGCGGCGATCTTGATGGTCGCGCCGGTGGCCGGGTTGCGGCCTTCGCGCTCGGCGCGCTCGGCGGTGTCGAACACGCCCAGGTTCGAGATGCGGACGTCGCCGCCCGACTTCAGGGTCGAGTGGATGTTTTCGACGATCGCGGTCAGCACCTTGCCGGCGTCGGCCTGCGAGACACCAGCGTCCTTGGCGACGGCGGCGATCAGTTCGGCTTGAGTGGTCATAAGAAGCGTTTCCAGTGTTATTCGCCCGATTCAGGGCGAGGACCGGGCGATCAACACGGATTTCGGCGGGCTTTGCAAGCGCCGATGACGCGGAAAGCCAATCAGGACGGGGATTATCCGGCGCCCGACGCCCGCTGGAAGCTCTCGACCAGGCTGCCGGCGACCAGCCGCCAGCCGTCCACCAGCACGAAGAAGATCAGTTTGAACGGCAGCGAGACGACCACCGGCGGCAGCATCATCATGCCCATCGACATCAGCACGCTGGCCACCACCAAATCGATCACAAGAAACGGAACGAAAAGAAGAAATCCAATTTCGAAGGCCTTCTTCAGCTCGCTGATCATGAAGGCCGGGGTGACGACGCGGAGGGGCAATTCCTGCGCGTTCTGAGGGGGCTGGATATTGGAGAGGCGGGTGAACAGGGCCAGGTCGCCGCGGTCCACCTGGGCCAGCATGAAGGTCTTCACCGGCTCGGACGCCTGATCGAAAGCTTGGGGCAGTTCGATCTGCTGATCCATCAGCGGACGGATGCCCGAATCATAGGCGTCCTGCCAGGTCGGGGCCATGACGATGGCGCTGAGGAACAGCGACAGGGACACCAGGACGGCGTTCGGCGGCGACTGTTGCAGCCCCAGCGCCGTGCGCAGCAGCGACAGGACCACCACGATCCGCACGAAGCTGGTGGTCATGATGACGATGGACGGCGCCAGGGACAGTACGGTCATCAGACCGACCAGTTGCACCACCCGTTGGGTCAGGCCGGCCCCCGATCCCAGATCGATGTTGAGCGCCGATCCCCCTTGGGCCGCCTGCTGGGCCAGGGCCGCCACGGGCCAGGCCAGACAGACCAGGGTGGTGAACAGCGACAGCAGGGCCGCGCGCTTCAGCTCGGCGGCGGCGGGTTTGGCGAAGACCGCGCGTCTCACTGCACGCCTCCCGGCTGGCGCGGCTCGATCAGTTCGCGGCCTTCGCCCAGCAGGATCAGCCGTTCCTCATCGTCGACGCGGACCAGAACCAGGCGGCGGGCGGGGTCCAGGACCAGGGTCTCGACCACCTGGAGCCGGCGCGCGCCGCGCTCGGCGCCGAGCCTGGCCAGCAACTGGGGCGCATAGCGGCGCGCGGCCCAGGCCGCGATCCCGATCAGGCCGAGGGTGAAGGCCAGGCCGAAGACGGCCCGGACAAGATCGAGGAAGTTCATGACGCTGTCGGATCCCGCGCAGTCGGCGCTGTCAGGCGAGTCTTAACCGTCAGGGTTAACGAGGCGTTGAGATAAGGGGTTATTAACCATGCGGGCGGCATTTTCCGCCTAGTGGGCGCATTCCCGCGTCGCACGGGAGATCGCCATGGGCGTGGCAGACATACCGCTGCTGGGACAGATCAAGGGCCGTCTGGGCTGGCTGGACGAACGCCAGCGGGTGATCGCCGAAAACGTCGCCAACGCCGACACGCCGGGCTACGTCGGGCGCGACCTGAAGCAGCCGACCGACTTCGCCGCCGCCATGCGCGCGGGCAGGGGATTGCAGATGGCGCGCACCAACCCCGCCCACCTGGCCCCGGCCGGGACGCCGGTGCGGTTCGATCCGACCAAGGCCCCGGATTCGGAGACTACGCTGGACGGCAACTCCGTCGTGGTCGAGGAGCAGATGCTGAAGATGGCCGAGAGCCGGATGGCCTATGACGCCGCCATCGGCTTCTACCAGAAATCCATGTCCATGATCCGCCTGGCCGCCAAGAAGCCGGGCGCGGGCTGAAGCCGAGAAGGACTGACCCATGCCCGATCCCGTCGCCCCCTCAAACAGCGCCATGGCCGTGGCCGCCTCCGCGCTGAAGGCGCAGCAGTCGCGGATGCGCGTCATCGCCGAGAACATCGCCAACGCCCAATCGACCGCCCGCACGCCGGGCGGGGAGCCCTATCGCCGCCAGGTTCCCGTCTTCCAGGCCCGCGAGGTCGACGGGGCGACGGGGGTGACGCTGGCCGAGGTGCGGCCCGACCAGAGCGACTTCAAGATGGACTACGACCCGTCGCATCCGGCCGCGAACGCGCAAGGCTATGTGATGCGGCCCAACGTCGACACCCTGGTCGAGGCGATGGACATGCGCGAGGCGCAGCGCGCCTACGAGGCCAATCTGAACGTCATCGAGACGGCGCGGTCGATGGACAGCCGCACCCTCGACATCATCAAGCGCTGAGGGACTAGGTCATGAATCCGATGATGGCCGCCAAGGCCTACGCCGCCGTCCAGGGCGGGGCCATGCCGACGGGCCTGTCCGGCGCTGCTGCGGCGCCGGGCGTCGGCGACGGCGGCTTCGCCGATCTGGTCAAGAGCGCCATGACCGACATGGCCCAGCAGTCGCGCGCGGCCGAGACCCAGATGACCCGTTCGGTCCAGGGCCAGGGCAATCTGATCGACGTGGTCACGGCCTTGAGTTCGGCCGAGGCGTCGCTGGAGACGGTGATCTCGGTGCGCGACCAGGTGATCTCCGCCTACAAGGAAATCATGGCCATGCCGATTTGAGGGGATTTGGCTTTTAGGTCCGTCATCCTCGGCCTCGTGCCGAGGATCCATATGCCCGGTGGTTGAAGGCTGACGGGCCGGCGCCCAAGCCTGTGTTTATGGATCCTAGGCGCAAGGCCCAGGATGACGGGGATGTAGAACAGACAGCGATCTCGCCCTCAGAAATACCGTTCCGCGACCCGCACGGTGTCGCCGGGCAGGATGCGGGCGTCGGGCGACAGCGGCTGTTCGGCCGCGGCGCCGGCGCGGCGCACGAACAGGCGGCGGCTGTTGGCGCGATAGGTGAAGCCCTGCGCCGTGGCGACCGCCTGCATCGCCGTCAGCTCCGCCACATAGGGGTATTCGCCCGGCCGATTGACTTCGCCCAGGATGTAGAACGGCCGATAGGTCAGGACCTGGGCGGCGACGCGCGGCTGGTTCAGATAGCCCTGGCCCAGGGCCTCCGCGACGGCGGCCTGGAGCTGGGCGGCGCTGAGTCCCTGGGCCGCGATCTCGCCGACCAGCGGCAGGGCGATGCAGCCCCGGCCGTCCAGAGTGAAGTCCCCGCCCAGCGCCGGCTCTCCGAACACCGCGATCCGCACCCTGTCGGCCGGCGCAAGCCGATAGTCGTCCAGCCCGGGGTCCGAAAAACCGGCCAGGCCGAACGCCAGGGCCAGACCGCCGGCCGCGACGAGGAAGGGGCGCGGCATGGTCGTCTCCCGGATGCACTCGCAAGGCGTGAAATCTATCCGTTCGGATTGTGTCGGTCCAGACGGGAACCGAAGGTCAGCCCTGCTCCGCCAATATCCGTGCGGCCAAGTCCCGCGCCTGGCCGCGCAGGTCGGGGACGGCGGTCATCTCCCAGAAGGCGCCGCGCGTCAGGGGGCCGATGGCGTGAAGGCCGTGGGCCGGTTGGCCGGCCCCGTCCAGCAGCCGGCCGTCGTCGTCGACCTGAAGCCCCAGGCCCAGCGGATCGGGGCGGCCGTGGCCTTTGTTCAGGATGTCGCGGATCATCGGTTCGGCGCTGGAGCCGATGGAGCCGAGCGGGCCGGTGCAGTTGACCACCAGGTCGAAGCGGTCGCGGATGGCGCGGCGGCGCCCGCGCGGACGCCAGGCGACCTCGATCGCCTCGCCGGCCCTCACTTCGGTCAGTTTGCCGGCCAGGACCGTCAGTTCGCCGCCCGCCAGCATGGAATGGATGTCGCGCGCCGCGCCGGGCGACAGGCGGTGGCGATGCACGTCCCACAGCGGCCGAAGGTGGCGCAGGAACCGCCGCCGCTCCGCAGGCGACCAGCCGCGCCAAAGGTCGCGGGCCGAAAGCCTGAGCCGGTCGAAGGCGGCGCGCCAGTCCGTCTCTTCGCTCGCGGCGCGCATCTGGCGCAGGACCTGGGCCGGGCCGCCGGAGAAATCGCCCTCGAACGGCGGCGGCGGCACGGTGGCGTGGGCGCGGGGCAACAGGCCGTGGCGCGACAGGGCGGTGAAGCGCCGTCCCGGCCTTCGCAGCGTCAGGGCCGCATCCACCATGGTCAGGCCCGAACCGATCAGAAGGATGTTGCGCGCCGTCTCGGCCGAGGCCGCTTCCAGCCGCCAGGGGTTCTCAACATAAAGCGGCGAGGCGCGCACCGCCTCGTCGACGCCGGGCGGAGAGGCCGGCTCAAGATTGCCCAGGGCCAGGACCGCCTGGTCCACCATGATCCCGCCCTCGGTGGTGTCGATGCGCCAGCCGTCGCCCTGCCGGTCCAGGCCGCGCGCCTCGGCCCCGACCAGGGTCAGCCGCTCGGGCGCGTCCCTCAGCGTGGCCTCCAGCAGGGCGCGCAGATAGTCGCCGTAGACGCCGCGGGTGATGAAGCCGTCCTGCGCGCGCCACGACGGCTGTTCCGCCAGCCAGTCGGCCAGATGCCCCGGCCGGTCGGGAAAGGCGCTCATATTGTCCAGGCGCACGTTCAACAGGTGCTGGGGATTGCCCGTGTCATAGGCCGTGCCGGGACCGAAGACGCCGCGCCGCTCGATCAACGTCACCCGCGCCCGGCCCGAGGCTTCGAGCAGATTGACCGCCGTCAGCAGGCCGCTGAAGCCCGCCCCCACGATCGCGATATGCGGTCCGTCTCGCGCGGCCATGGGGCCCCCGTCCTGGTTTCGACGCCGCCTGGATAGCACGGCGTCCGGGGCCGATCATGGCGATAAATATCTATCTGACTAGTAGGAAATATGGTTCGTCAGCGGCTGCGACGCGCCGCCCGAATGTCGGCCAGAGCCAGCGGGATCAGGCTCCACGGCTCGATGCAATAGCGGACGAACAGCCGCCGGGGATCGCGGAACAGACGATAGGCCCATTCGATTCCGGCCCTGCCCATCCATCGCGGCGCCGCGCTCTGGACCCCTGCCTCGTAGTCGAAGGCGGCGCCGACCGACAGGACGACGCACGGCGGCAGTCGGTCGTAGTTGTCGGCGATCCACAACTCCTGGCGCGGCATGCCCATGCCCACGAACAGGACGTCCGGTCGGAAATCCGCGATCCGGGCCAGGACGGCCGCGTTCTCGGCCGAATCGGGCCGCGCATCGAAGAAGCCGTGATGCACGGCGATCTCGGCGCAGGGATAGGCGGCCTTCAAGCGCAAGGCCGCCGCCTCGCCCACGCCGGGCGCGCCGCCGACCGAAAGGACGCGCCAGCCCTTGCGGTCCGCCACGCTCCAGAAATGGTCGCGCCAGTCCAGATAGGTGCAGCGGTGGAAACCCCGGCTGTTCAGGCCCATGAGGCGCGAAAAGGCGATCAGGGGCGTGGAATCGACCTCCACCATGTCGGCCCGATCGTAGAATGCGGCCAGGCCGGGGGTGCGGTCCAGCAGATAGAGGCTGTGCAGATTGTGGTTGGCGATCAGGCTCTTGCGGCCCTCGGCCACGGCCTGCTGGATGTGATGCTGGACCTCCTCGGGCCGGACCAGATCGACGGCCTGGCCCAGCAGCCGCACCCGTTCGCTGGAACGCCGCGCCGTGCGGAAGGGGGCGCGGGGCCGGGCGCGCCGCTCGGTCTCGGCCAGGGTCAGAGACGGCTCCGTCATGCGACATCCTTAGACGGCCGCGCCTCAAGACGCGGTTAGAAAACAGGCTTAGCGGGCGTTAAATCGCCGTCGCCGCGCCCTTGCGGCCACGCTTCAAACGTCGTTCGCGGAAGAAATCGCGCAAAGGCGGAAAATCCTTGTTGACCCCGCCCGGAGCCTCCCTTAGAGGTCCGCGCCTTCCCGATGGAAACGCCGCAAGGCGCTGCCGACGGGGCCCAGATGGCGGAATTGGTAGACGCGCTGGCTTCAGGTGCCAGTGGCTTAACGGCCGTGGAGGTTCGAGTCCTCTTCTGGGCACCAGTCAAGTGATTTATCGCGTCGTATTCGCACGATGAATCACTTGACTGGCCCTTCGGGGCCACCGGGCGCCTTCGCGACACCTCCAAAGAACGCTCAGCGCCGTATCGGGTGATGATCGACGGCGTCACAGGCTCGAGATCGTGGCCTGGGCCGCCCGTTGCGGATATGCGTCTTGGTCGCGCCGCTAGCGGCTCACAACGAACGGAAGGTGACGGCTCGCCAAGGCGCCGCTCCGACCTCGGTTGCAGACCGTGAAGCCCGCCCCCTTGCAGTGGCAAGCGCCTGGACGATTGCCCGAACGCGCGTAGCTGGAGCCGCCGCCGTCAAGCTGTGGCGACGCGACGGTGACGGAATGATATGCAGAAGCCTGGACGCCAATGGATCGCTCACCTGACCCGGCTGCCGGTCTGTGCGTCGAAGAGGCGGACCCGGCCTGGCCTCGCAGGGGGAGGCCGATCATTCGCGGGAAAGGGCGTCGGCGATGACTTCGAATGACAGGGGCTCCGATCTGCATCATCAGGCCGGAAGCGCCGCGCCGGTCGCGATCGATCCGGTCTGCGGCATGGCGGTCGATCCTCGGACGGCGCAACACCGCACCCGGCGCGCAGGAGCGGACTATTCTTTCTGCTCGGAGGCCTGCCAGGCGAAGTTCGAGGCCGATCCGACGCGGTTCGCGCCAGATGCTCCGACCTCCAGCGCGGCGTCCCGCGCCGACCCGGCCCCTACGCCGCGCCCCGGGGCCGTCGTCTGGACCTGCCCGATGCATCCGGAGATCCGGCGCGACGCCCCCGGCAGTTGCCCGATCTGCGGCATGGCGCTGGAGCCGCTGGAGCCGACGGTCGAAGCCGGCCTGAACCCCGAACTCGCCGACATGACCCGCCGCTTTTGGATCGCCCTGGCGCTGGCCCTGCCGGTGTTCGTGCTGGAAATGGGGTCGCACCTCGTTCCAGGCCTGCACCATCTCGTTCCCCCGGCGGTTTCGGCCTGGATCCAGTTCGCGCTGGCGACGCCTGTGGTGTGGTGGGCGGGGTGGCCGTTCTTCGCTCGGGCCTGGACCTCGCTGGCCAACCGCAGCCTCAACATGTTCACCCTGATCGCCATGGGCACGGGGGTCGCCTGGACCTACAGCGTCGCGGCGACTTTCGCGCCCGGCGTCTTTCCCGCCGCCTTCCGCGCCATGGACGGGTCGGTCGCGGTCTATTTCGAGGCGGCGGCCGTCATCACCGTTCTGGTCCTTCTTGGCCAGGTGCTGGAGTTGCGCGCGCGCGAACGGACCTCGGGCGCGATCCGGGCGCTGCTCGATCTCGCGCCCCGCACCGCCCGGCGGATCAGCGCCACGGGCGTGGAAGAAGATGTGGCGGTCGACGATGTGGCGATCGGCGACCGGCTGCGCGTGCGGCCCGGCGAGACCGTGCCCGTCGACGGCCGAGTCGAGGACGGGCGCTCGTCGCTCGACGAATCCCTGATCACCGGCGAATCCATGCCCGTCGTGCGCGCCGCCGGCGACCGGGTGGTCGGCGGCACGCTGAACCAGACCGGGGCCCTGGTCATCCGCGCCGAGAGGGTGGGGCGGGACACGACGCTGGCGCGCATCGTCCAGATGGTGGCGGAGGCCCAGCGGTCCCGCGCGCCCATCCAGCGCATGGCCGACCGGGTGTCGGGCTGGTTCGTGCCGATCGTGATCCTGATCGCGCTCGCCGCCTTCGCCGCCTGGGCCGTATGGGGGCCTGAGCCGCGGCTGGCTCATGGGCTGGTCGCCGCCGTCTCGGTGCTGATCATCGCCTGCCCCTGCGCGCTGGGTTTGGCGACGCCGATGTCGATCATGGTCGGCGTCGGCAAGGGCGCGGGGCTGGGCGTGCTGATCAAGAACGCCGAGGCGCTGGAGCGGATGGAGAAGGTCGATACGCTGGTGATCGACAAGACCGGCACCTTGACCGAAGGCAGGCCGGCCCTGGTGCAGATCGTCGCCGGCGACGGCTTCGCCAAGGACGATCTCCTTCGATGGGCGGCTGGGGTCGAAAGGGCCTCCGAACATCCGCTCGCGCGCGCCATCGTGACGGCCGCCGACCAGCAGGGCGTCGCCGTTTCGTCCGTCTCGGATTTCGATTCCCCGACCGGCAAGGGCGCGATCGGCGTCGTCGAGGATCTGCCGATCGTGCTCGGCAACGCCGGCTTTCTCCGGGAGAACGGCATCGACGTCGCGTCGCTGTCGGACCAGGCGGACGCGCTGCGCCAGGACGGCGCGACCGCGATCTTCATCGGCGTCGCGGGCAAGTCGGCAGGCGTCTTCGCCATCGCCGATCCGGTCAAGGTGACGACCGTCGAGGCGCTGGCGGCGCTGCGGGCGGACGGGATTCGCATCGTCATGCTGACCGGCGACCATCGCACCACGGCCGAGGCCGTCGCCCGCCGGCTCGGCATCGACGCGGTCGAGGCCGATGTGCCGCCCGACCGGAAGAGCGCCGTCGTCGCCAAGCTTCGGGAAGAGGGGCGCGTGGTGGCGATGGCCGGCGACGGCGTCAACGACGCGCCCGCGCTCGCGGCCGCAGACGTCGGCCTCGCCATGGGCACGGGAACCGACGTCGCCATCGAGAGCGCGGGCGTGACTCTGCTGGGAGGAGACCTGATGGGCATCGTCCGGGCGCGCCGCCTGTCCCAGGCGACGATGCGCAACATCCGCCAGAACCTGGCCTTCGCCTTCCTTTACAACGCCGCGGGGGTTCCGGTCGCCGCCGGCCTGCTCTATCCGGCGTTCGGCCTGCTGCTCTCGCCGATCTTCGCCGCGGCCGCCATGGCCCTGTCCTCGGTCAGCGTCATCGGCAACGCGCTCCGGCTCAGGGCCTTGAAGCTTTGAGCCGCGGCCGCCCTCGCGCGGCCAAGGCGGCTATCGAACCCGCAGTCAAGAACAGCGAATGCGCGCCACTGCCATGTCGGCCGACGGCGTCGAGTTGTGAAGCAAGGGCCAAGGTCGCCAATGCTTTCTCAGAAAGCCGATCTGTTTCGATGAACCAAGACGGCGTCCGCTCCAAGCGGCCGCCGACCGCCTGAGCCATAATCGTGTCATAAGGCCCGGTGTCTGTTAAGGTGAGCGATCCGCTGTGCCGACGAGGGAAGTAAAGCAATGGATGCCGCCGTCGGAATCTACACACGGATAATGTTTCCCGACATGGCCTCGCAAGCCGATCCGTATCTATCGGATTTGCAGAAGGCTATGCTCGATGCGACGCCCGACTGCATCAAGGTTGTTTCCGTCGATGGCGCGTTGCTGGCGATGAACAAGGCCGGGCGCCTCGCACTCGGCGTTCCCGAGGATTCCGAATTCGGAATGCCCTGGCTTCCGTTGCTTCCAGACGATGTCCATGCCGCCGGCGCCGACGCGCTTCGCACGGCGGCCGCGGGTCAGACAGCGCGCTTTCCGGGCAAGAGCATCTCCCCGGGCGGCACGATATATTGGGACAACCTGCTCACGCCGCTCATCGACGCCGACGGCCGGGTTCTGTCGATCCTTTGCGTATCGCGCGACGTCACGGAAAAGACCTTGCTCGAACGACGGCTCGAAGACGCTGTCAATGGCGAGAGGCTTCTCGCGCGTGAAATGCGGCACCGGATCAAAAATCTGTTCTCCGTCGTGAATGGATTGACCCTCATCGCGGAGAAGGAGGCGGCTTCAGGCAATGCCCCCGAAGCCGCGTCTGGGATTCTTCGAGAGAAACTCGGTGCACTGTCGCGAGCTTCGGATGCGGTTTTCGCCAAGGAAGATGGCGGTGGGTGCGATACCGGCCCCGTGGACGTGGCGAGCGTCGTCCGTTCGGTTCTGGAACCCTATGGCGACCGTTGCACGGTGATCGGGTACAAGGCGTTGGTCCACCGCGACGCCATGACGGCGTTCGCGCTCTTGCTTCATGAGTTGGCGACAAATTCCCTCAAATACGGCGCCCTCAGCAGCGACGGCGACGTCGCGGTGCGTTGGCGGGTTGACGACGGCGAGCTCAATCTGACGTGGATCGAAACAGGTGGCCCCCACATTCCGGCCGCTCCGAAACGTCGGGGTTTTGGAACCGAGATGGTGGATCGTGTCGTGCGATCGGCGCGGGGCGCAATCAGCCGGGACTGGCGCGCCGAAGGGCTCGTGGTCAATCTCCGTTTTCCGCGCTTGGCTCAGGACTAACGCGGACATCCGGTCGTTGATCTCGTCAGCGGCGACGTTCGCAAAGCCAGAAGCGGCTTATGCCACAGCGTCAGGGCCTCCAACGCCGCCGCATGACCCTCATGCGCGGCCGGCGGTCCAGCGGACCCCCGGCTCACTTGGTCGTATAGCCGCCGTTGACGAGAATGGTCTGGCCGGTCATCCACCAGCCGTCGGACACGAGGAAACGGATGAAGGGGACGATGTCCTCGATGTCGGTGAGGCCGGTCCTGGTAAAGGCCGACAGGGCGGCGGCGGTCTTGTGATAGGCGACCGCGTCCTCGCCTTCGGCCGGGTAGAAGAACGGCGTGTCCATCGGACCCGGCCCGATCGCCGTCACCGAGATGCCGCGCTCGCCGAACTCCTTGGAGGCCGCGCGCGTGAAATGCTCGACCGGCGCCTTGGTCCCGGCATAGGCCGCATAGAAGGGCGTGAAGGCGCCCAGCAGCGACGTCACCAGGGTGCAGACCTTGCCGTTGTCGTTGAGGTGCTTGCCGGCCTCCTTGAGGAAGAAGAAGGCGGTCTTCGAGTTCACCGCCGTCATCTCATCATACTCGGCCTCGCTGATCTCGACGATCGGCTTCTTCAGCACCTTGCCGACGGTGTTGACGGCGATGTCCGGCTTGCCGAATGCGGCGATGACGTCGGCGAACAGGGCTTCGACCGCGCCGGCCGTGGTCAGGTCGCCCTGAAAGGCGACGGCCTCGGCGCCGGCCGCCTTGATCGCGGCGACGGTCTCGTCCGCGGCCGGCTTCGTGGCGCCGGTGTTGTAGTGGATCGCGACGGCCCTGGCGCCCTGCGCCGCGAGATCGCGGGCGAGGAGCCCGCCGAGGTTCTTCGCGCCGCCCGCGATGAGGACGGTTTTGCCCGTGATGCTGTGGTCGGTCATGCCTGTCTCCTGCGATGGGCCGGAGTCGCGGCCGACCCGGCGTACCGCAGACTACCGTTCCGATTGTTGTCATAAAGCCGCTCAGTCTGACATGACATGTCGGCCAGATCGAACAATGGAGCCGGCTCCTGGACCGTATCGACCTTTTCAGAACCTTCGTCCGCGTCGTCGAGTGCGCCAGCTTCACCCGGGCGGCGGACCTGCTGGGCATGCCGCGATCGTCGGTGTCGGCCGCGATCCAGGACTTGGAAGCGCGGGTCGGCGCGCGCCTGCTGCATCGCACGACCCGCCGCGTCGCGCCCACCCCGGACGGCGTCACCTTCTACGAGCGCTGCCTGCGCGTGATCGCCGACGTCGAGGAGGCGGAAGGCCTGTTCCGCCAGGAGACGACCGGGCCCAGCGGCCTGTTGCGCATCGACGTGCCTGGACGGATCGGACGGCTGATCATCGCGCCGGCGCTGCCGGAATTCCTGGATCGCTATCCCGGAATCGAGATCAGCCTGGGCGTCACCGATCGCGCCGTGAACCTGATCGAGGACAGCATCGACTGCGTGGTGCGCGTCGGACCCTTGGCCGATTCCGGGCTTATCGCCCGCGCCGTGGGGGAACTTCCGCTGGTCAACGTCGCCAGCCCGGCCTATCTGGCCCGGCATGGCGTGCCGATGCGCCCTGACGATCTGCCATCCCATCTGGCGGTGCGCTACGCCTCGCCTTCAAGCGGGCGGGTGGAGGATTGGGAGTGGGTCGACAAGGGCGAAGTCCGCACCACGCCGATGCGCGGCCGGGTGATCGTCAACAGCGCGGAGGCCTATATCGCCGCCTGTCTGGCCGGTCTCGGCCTGATCCAGATTCCGGCCTATGACGTGAAAGCCCATCTGAAGGCGGGCGAACTGGTCGAGGTGATGCCGGAACACCGCGCGCAATCCCTGCCGATGGCGCTGCTCTATCCGCATCGCCAGCATCTTTCGCGGCGACTTCAACTGTTCGCCGACTGGCTGGACGCCCTGCTCAGGCGCGAGATCCTGTGAGGCTTTCGCCAAAAGCGCCTGCCGCCGCTTTCCTTCCGATCGCGCCTTGGGGTCATGCGCCCTTCAACCCCTTTCCGCCTTGGACGGCGTCTCGCGCCTTCTCCGGTCGGACGTAGATCGATGTGAGTTGCGGAAACTCCGCCTTCAGCGCGGCTTCCATATCCTCGATCAGCGCCTCCGCCTCGCCCATGAGGAGGCGGTCGTCGAAGTCGGCGCTGATGGCGACGAAGACGGCGTCTGGCGCGGTATGGATGGTCCGCACATGGTTGACGGCGGTGATCTCGACGCGCCCTTCGATCATCGACCGGATTTGGGCGATCAGCGCGGGATCGGCGCTTTCGCCGATCAGAAGGCCCTTGGCTTCGCGCGCGAGCAGGACGGCGACCAGCGCCAGGATCAGGCCGATGCCGATGGAGGCGACGCCGTCGATCCGGGGGTCGCCATAGGCGTGACTGGCCCAAACCCCGGCGGCGGCGACGCCTAGTCCAAGCAAGGCCGCGCTGTCCTCGAACAGGACGGTGAAGGCCGCGGGGTCCTTCGACCGGCGGATCGCTCTCCACCAGCCGACGCCGCGCCGCTTGCCGTTGAACTCCTTGACGGCGGTGGTCCAGGAACCGCCCTCGAGCGCGAAGGCGATCGCCAGCACGATATAGTTGATCGCCGGGTCGTGGAGCGGCTCTGGCGCCTGGATGTGCGCCCAGCCCTCGTAGATCGGAACCCCCGCGCCGACCGCGAAGATCAGGATCGCGACCACGAACGCCCAAAAATACAGTTCGCGACCGTAACCGAAGGGATGCGCGGCGTCGGCCGGCGTCTTGGCGCGATGCTGCCCATATAGGAGCAGAACCTGATTGCCGCTGTCGACCAGCGAGTGGACGCCCTCGGTCAGCATCGACGACGAACCGCTGATCGACGCCGCCACGAATTTGGCGACCGCAATGCCGAGATTGGCGGCCAGCGCCCCGTAGAGGACGATGTTCGCCTTGATGTGCGTTGCGCCGGAGGAAGCGGGCGGGCCAGACATGAAATCTCTCCTAGCCATGAACTGCCTTGGGCATGTGTTCAATGGCGCACTTTCGGGGCGGCATGCCGGAAGGCCACCGATTCCGCGACGCCGTTCGCCACGCGCGGCCCGGGGCGGCTTGAGGCCGTTCCGTGAAGGCGGGCGGAAGACGTTCGGCGTCGCTGTAGCTTGTTTCGTCCGCCGCGTTCGCCGTGTAAGAGCCTCAGCATGACCGTTTACCTGCACGAGGGCGACCTGCCCGACGATCTGGACCTGGGGGCCGAGGTCGCTGTCGATTCCGAGACGATGGGCCTGCGTTTCCGGCGCGATCCGCTGTGCGTGGTGCAGCTGTCGTCGGGCGACGGGAACGCCCATGTCGTGCGGCTGACCCGACCCGGCTACGACTGTCCGAACCTGAAACGGGTGCTGACGGACCCGGCCGTGACCAAGATCTTTCACTTCGGTCGTTTCGACATCGGCATGTTCCTGCTGCACCTGGGGGTCGAGACGCGGCCGGTCTACTGCACCAAGATCGCCTCCAAGCTGGCGCGCACCTACACCGACCGGCACGGGCTGAAGGACGTGGTGCGCGAGACGGTCGGGGTGGACCTGTCCAAGGCCCAGCAGTCGTCGGACTGGGGCGCCGACGTCCTGACCCCGGCGCAGCTGGATTATGCGGCCTCTGACGTTCTTTATCTGCATGCGGCCAAGGCCAGGCTGGACCAGATGCTGGCGCGCGAAGGGCGCGCCGATCTGGCCGCGAAATGTTTCGACTTCCTGCCGACCCGTTCGGCGCTCGACCTCGCCGGCTGGGACGAGGACGACATCTTCGCCCACAGCTGAGGCGCGCTTGACCGACCCCGTCGATCCGTCCCGCATCGAGGCTGACGAAGCCAGGGTCGCCCTGGCCGGCGCCCGCTGGCGCGCGCGCTCGCGCCGGGTCAGGCTGTATCGCCGGGTGCTGCCCATCGTCATCCTGGTGCTGGCGGGCGGCGTCCTGACCTGGACCGTGTTCCGCACCGTGATGTCGGGGGTGGAGCGCAAGGCCAGCCAGAGCCAGGAGGTGCGGCTGGACAGCCCCCTGTTCCACGGCCAGGATTCGCAAGGGCGCGCCTTCACCGTCGGCGCCCAAGGGGCGGTGCGCGACCCCGACACCGGCAAGTTCCGCCTGATCGGCCCGGCGTTGAAGCTGAACCTGGGCGGGCGCAAGGTGACGGAGCTGACCGCCGACGGCGGGACCTATGACGAACAGGCCAGGACCGTCGTCATCGGTCCGAATGTGCGGATTTCCGACGGCGGAACCGGCTTCGTCCTGACCACGCCCGAGGCGGTGGTCGACACCACGACCGGAGTGGTGACGGGTTCGAAGGGCGTTCAGGGGGCCGGCCCTCTTGGAACCATCAACGCATCGTCCTATGCCATCTACGATCAGGGCCAGCGCGTGGTGTTCAAGGGCGCGGGCGACAACAAGGTGAAGGGCGTTCTGACGCCCGCGGGTGCAGGCCGATGATGACGATGAAGATTTGCAGCGCTTTGGCGGCCGTCGCGGCCGTGGCGATCGTCGCCCTGCCCGCGGTCGGGGACGCCCAGTCGAACGCCAGCAGCCAGCCGGTGGCCTATGGCGCCGATGCGGTGGAATATGCGCCGAACCGGGTGATCCTGCGCGGCCGGGCCGAGGCGACCCAGGGCGGCAACCGCTTCCGTGCCGACACCCTGACCCTGGTCAGCGGCGACGGCGGCGCTCTGGAGCGGGCCGAAGCGGCGGGAACCGTCTATTTCGTCACCCCCGACCAGTCGATGCGCGGCGACCGCGCCGTCTATAATCTGGGCAGTGGCGAGATCGTGGTGACGGGCGATGTCATCCTGACCCAGGGGCGCAACGTCCTGACCGGATCGCGCCTGGTCTACAACATCAACACCGAGACCGCCCGGATGGACGGGGCGCCGCGCGGCGGCGCCGGCAGCCGCGTGCAGGGCGTCTTCTATCCCAGCGGGAACTGAGGCCGTCCGGCCTCGGGATTGAATAATTTGGCGCGCAAGGAACTCTCCGCCCTGAATCTGGACGACCGGCCGGCGCCCGCGCCCGCGCCCGTCGTCTCGCCTGTCGAAAAGGGGTTGCGGGTCGTGCATATCGCCCGCGCGTTCGGCGCGCGGCAGGTGGTCCGCGACGTGTCCCTGACCGTGCGGCGCGGCGAGGTGGCGGGGCTGCTGGGCCCGAACGGGGCGGGAAAGACCACCTGCTTCTACATGATCACCGGCCTGATCCCGCCGGACTCCGGCTCGATCTGGCTGGACGGCGAGGACATCACCGGCCAGCCCATGTATCAGCGGGCGCGGATGGGCCTGGGCTATCTGGCGCAGGAAGCCTCGATCTTTCGCGGCATGACGGTCGAGAAGAACGTGCGGGCGGTGGTCGAGCTGAATTACCCGCGCGATCAGATCACGGCCGAGACCGATCGGCTTTTGAACGAACTGCATATCGACCATCTGCGCCACGCCCAGGCCACCGCCCTGTCGGGCGGCGAGCGGCGACGGGTGGAGATCGCCCGCGCCCTGGCGGGGCGGCCGTCCTTCATGCTGCTGGACGAACCCTTCGCCGGCATCGACCCGCTGGCCATCGCCGACATCCGCACCGTGATCCGCTATCTGGCCAGCCAGGGCATCGGCGTGCTGATCACCGACCACAATGTGCGCGAGACCCTGGACATCACCGACCGGGTCTCGATCATCTCCAACGGCGCGGTCCTGTTCGAAGGCACGTCGGACGAGGCGGTCAACGACGCCGAGGTGCGCCGGGTGTATCTGGGCGAGAATTACATCTGATGGATGCTTTCGTCATTATCCGGCGAGCGTAGCGAGACCGGGGAACCCAGCGGCGCGCGTGAGCGCGAACCTGTCGCGGGCCAGATCTTCGAACATCTTGCGGCCTGAACATCGCCTTCGCCGCCGCTGGGCCACCGGTATGCCGCGAAGGCGCGGCTTGCCGGAGGATGACGAAAGATAGGCGTGGCCGCGTTCGTCTCGCGTTAACCGATCAGGCGACATTCTGCTCCAGCAAGTTCCGGGCCAGTTTGGCCCAGAAGGCGGGATTCTTCGGACGTGATCGGGCAGAGGTTAGAGGTCAGGCAGGGGCAGGGGCTGGTCATCACGCCCCAGCTGCAGCAGGCGATCAAGCTGCTGCAACTGTCGAACCTGGAGCTGGACGACTTCGTCGAGCAGGAGCTGGAACGCAATCCGCTGCTGCAACGCGAGGAGCCGGAGGGCGAAGCGCCCGAACCGGCCGAGCGGATCAAGGCCGGCGACGGCGAAATGGCGTTCGGCGACGGGGTGGGCGAAGGCTCCGCCGCCGCGATGGACGCTGGTTCCGACGACGTCTATGGCGACGCCGCGCCGGGCGAACGCACCAGCGACCGGATGACCGACGAGGCCCAGCCGGGGCTGTCCGACTGGTCCAGCGCCGGCAAGGGCGGCCAGACGTTCGAGGGCGAGAGCGAACGGCCCGACGCGCACGAGCCGACCCTGTGGGAGCATCTTCAGGCCCAGGCGTCTGCGGCCGGGTTCACGGCGGTGGACCACGCCATCGCCCTGACCCTGATCGACGCGACGGACGAGGGCGGCTATCTGCGCGGCGAACTGGCCGAGTTCGCCGACCGGCTGGGCGTCCCGCTGGCGCGGATCGAGGCGGTGCTGGCCGTCTGCCACGGGTTCGAGCCGACGGGGGTCATGGCCCGGTCGGCGCCGGAATGCCTGAAGCTGCAACTGATCGAGCGCAACCGTTTCGATCCGGCCATGGCGGCCCTGCTGGACAATCTGGAGCTGTTGGCGCGGCGCGATCTGGCGGGCCTGCGCCGGGTCTGCGACGTCGACGGGGAAGACCTGGCCGAGATGATCGCCGAGCTCAAGGCCCTGACGCCGCGCCCCGGCGCGGGCTTCGGCGGCGAGCCGGCCCAGACGGTCGTGCCCGACGTCCATGTCCGCCCCGACCCGGCCGGCGGCTGGCGGGTGGAGCTGAACGCCGACACCCTGCCGCGCCTGTTGGTGGACAAGCGCTATCACGGCCTGGTTCAGGCGGGGGCGCGGTCCGACACCGAAAAGACCTTCGTCGCGGAATGCGCCGCCCAGGCCAATTGGCTGGTCAAATCGCTGGACCAGCGGGCCAAGACCATATTGAAGGTCTCGTCCGAGATCGTGCGCCAGCAGGACGCCTTCTTCGCCTTCGGGGTGGAGTTCCTGCGACCGCTGAACCTGAAGACGGTGGCGGACGCCATCGGCATGCACGAATCGACCGTCAGCCGCGTCACCTCCAACAAATATGTCGCCACGCCGCGCGGGGTGTTCGAGCTTAAATTCTTCTTCACCGCCGCCATCCAGTCGGTGGACGGCGTCGCCGCCCATTCGGCCGAAGCCGTCCGTCATCGGATCAAGACGATGATCGACGGCGAGGGGCTGGAGGGCGACGTTTTGTCCGACGACCGGATCGTCGAGATCCTGAAGGAGGCGGGCGTCGACATCGCCCGCCGCACCGTAGCCAAGTACCGGGAAGCGTTGAGAATTCCGTCGTCCGTTCAGCGTCGGCGGATGTTGAGGACCGTCTGACGGGGCGACCACAAAACGGTGATCCCGATTGACACCAAATCGGGTCGGGCGCGTTCTGTCGACATGCAAGTCCAAGTCAGCGGCAAGCAAGTGGATGTCGGCGAAGCGTTAGGCTCGCGCATCTCCCAGGAACTCGAGGAAGGGGTCGGAAAATACTTCGCCCGCGGCGGCGACGACGCCGAGGTCGTGGTGTCCAAGGACGGCCACGGCTTCAAGGTCGACTGTTGGGTCCGGCTGGCGTCCGGTCAGACCCTGGTGACGACCGGGTTCGGCGGCGACGCCCACTCCGCCTTCACCGAGGCGCTGGATCGGTTGGAAAAGCGGGTGCGCCGCTACAAGCGTCGACTGAAGGACCACCACATCGGACCCAAGGGCCTGTCGCCCGAGAAGACTGAGAACGCCGCCCGCGAAGTCGCCCGCAGCATCGTGCTGAGGGACCCCGACAGCGTCGACGACGAGGTCTTCGGCGATGCGACAGAAAACGACGGTCCGCCGCCCCTGGGCATGGTGATCGCCGAAACCGAGCACGAGATCCGCACCATCACGGTCGGCCGCGCGGTGTTGGAGCTGGACATGACCGGATACCCGGTCGTGCTGTTCCGCAATGCGGCCCACGGCGGCCTGGCGGTGGTCTATCGCCGTCCGGACGGCAATGTGGGCTGGATCGATCCCGAACGAACGGTGGCGGCCAACGGCAAGACCAACGACGTCCAGGCCGACGACGCCCTGGCGGGCGGCGCCGTGAATTGACCGGCCCAGTTTGACTTCGGCGCGGGAGTCTCTAAAGGGGCGCCCGCGCCGTCCGTTGTGCGTAATCGAGGGTTGTCTGATGGACATCGGTGATCTGCTCGCGCCCAAGGGCGTGGTGCTGCGCGGCGGGGCGTCGTCCAAACGCCAGGCCCTGCACGCCCTGTCCGAAGCCGCATCGCACGCCCTGGGGGTTGACGAGGCCAAGGTGTTCGACGCCCTGATGGAGCGCGAGGCCCTGGGCTCGACCGGCCTGGGGTCGGGGGTGGCGGTGCCCCATGCGCGCCTGGCCGAGATCGACCGGGTGATGGCGGTCTTCGTGCGGCTGGACACTCCGGTCGCCTATGACGCCGTGGACGACCGGCCCGTCGATCTGATCTTCGGCCTGTTCGCGCCGCCCAAGGCGGGGGCCGAGCATCTGCGGGCGCTGGCGGCCGTGTCGCGGGCCCTGCGCTCTCCCGAATTGCGCGAACAGCTACGTCAGGCGCGCACGACGGATGCCGTCAAGGCTCTGTTCGTCAAGGACAAGGCGGCGACCGCCGCCTGACCGCCCCTTCGGTCAGTGGACCGAGACGGGCTCCAGCTCATGGGCGACGGCGGCGGCGAAGGCGGTGTCGCGGTCGATCATGACCGCCAGGCGTTCGCCGTCGGCGCTGTGGACGGCGTAGAGCGATTGGCCGGGGTCGATGTGCACGTCCTTCATCTGCACCGCTTCCTCCAGCAGGTCCGACGCCTTGATCTCGCGCACATAGACGAGATCGGGTGCGCCCAGGCCGGCGAAATCTTCCTTGGTCATGGTCATCGGCGTCATTAGGACCGCCTCCTTCGTGTTTTACAACGCCCGGATCGCCGGGCGGTTCGGATGGCCGCCTTTTTCAGCCGGCCGTGATGGGAATCCGCCGCACCTGACGCTCGGCCTCGGGCCGGATCAGGTCGACGTGCAGAAGGCCGTGCTCCAGCCGGGCGCCGGACACCTCCAGCCCGTCGGCCAGGACGAAGCTGCGCAAGAAGCCGCGCGCGGCGATGCCCCGGTGCAGGAAGGCCTGTTCGCCCCGGCCGGCCTCGTCGCGCTTCCCGGCGATGGTCAGCTGGCGGCCCTCCAGGGTGATGGCCAGTTCGTCGGGCGAAAAGCCCGCGACGGCCAAGCTGATCCGCACGCCCGCATCGCCGATCTGTTCGACATTGTAGGGCGGATAGCTCTCGACCGCCGCCTTGGCGGCGCGGTCGATAAGGGCGCGTGTATGGTCGAAACCCAGCAGGAAGGGGCTGTCGAACAGGATGGTGCGCGTCGTCGTCATCTGGGGTCCTTGGAAAAGCGACCGACGAAGGCGTCTCCCGCAATCGGCAAGACGCTCCGTCACAGATGAAGATGGGGGCGGAGGGGGGCGGGATCAACCGTCATGCGGCGCCCTCTCCAGGTTCGAGGCGGCCGGACGGCGTGACGCCCCTAGTGGATGGCTTCGCCGTGCTGGGTGTAGTCCAGGCCCTCGACCTCCTGGTCCTTGCTGACGCGCAGCCCCGTGGTGAACTTGCAGATCATCAGGACGACGAAGGTGCCGACCGCGCTCCAGGCGATGGCGCCCGCGAGGCCGACGGCCTGTTTCCAGACGGTGGCGCCCTCGGCCAGGGCGTTGACGCTGGTGGTGGCGAACAGGCCCGTCAGCAGGGCCCCGACGACGCCGCCGATTCCGTGCACGCCGAAGGCGTCCAGGCTGTCGTCGTATTTCAGCGCGTGCTTCAGCCAGACCGCGCCCGCATAGCAGGCCGGGCCGGCGATCAGGCCGATGAAGAAGGCGCCCTTGGGATCGACGAAGCCGGCGGCGGGGGTGATGGCCACCAGGCCGCCGACGATGCCTGACAACAGGCCCAGCAGGGTCGGGCGGCGGCGGTCGAACCATTCGACGGTCATCCAACCCAGCGCCGCGGCGGCGGCGGCAAGGATGGTGTTGAAGGCCGCGACGGCGGCCAGGGCGTCGGCGGCGCCCGCCGATCCGGCGTTGAAGCCCAGCCAGCCGACCAGCAGCAGGCCGGTGCCTATGGCGCTATAGACCAGGTTGGCGGGAGCCATGTTGTCGCGGCCGAAGCCGTGACGCGGCCCCAGCACCAGGGCGCAGACCAGGCCGGCGACCCCCGCATTGACGTGCACCACCGCCCCGCCCGCGAAATCCAGCACGCCCAGGCTTCCCAAATAGCCGCCGCCCCAGACCTGATGGCAGATCGGCGCATAGACGATCAGGTGCCACAGGCCGAAGAACAGCAGGCTGGCCGAGAACTTCATCCGCTCGGCGAAGGCGCCGGCGATCAGGGCCGGGGTGATGATGGCGAAGGTCATCTGGAAGCTGACGAACAGCAGTTCGGGCAGGCCGGGCAGCAGGCCGTTGGCCGTCTGCATCGTCACCCCGTTCAGGAAGGCCGCCTGGACCCCGCCGATCAGACCGTCGACCGCCGCCGGTCCTTTTCCGAACGACAGGGAATAGCCGACCAGGAACCACAGCACCGAGACGATGGCGAAGGCGGCCGCCGACTGGGCGATGACGCTGATGATGTTCTTTTTTCTGACCATGCCGCCATAGAACAGCGCCAGGCCCGGGAGGGTCATCAAAAGGACCAGGGCCGTCGACGTCAGGATCCAGGCCGTCGCCGCCGGGTCGAGGGCCAGCGGCGCCTGGTGGGCCAGGAGGGCGGGTGCGGCCAAGGCGGGCGCCGCCAGAGCGGGCGACGCCGCGGACGCCGCCCCCGCAGCGAGGAGGGCGGCGAGGACGGCGGGTCGGGTCATGGGTTCGTCTCGGGGAAGAGAGGAAGAAAACGGGCTCAGGCCGAAGTCTTAAGCCGTTCGGACCGGGTGACAATCTCCGTCAGCGGAACAATGCGGACGAAGCGTTGCAGGGCGGCGTCCCAGTCGCCCAGCAGGCGACGCGCCAGGGGCGATCCGGTCGAGGCCAGATGGGCCTCGACCAGGGTTTTCAGCCGGTCGGCCGCGTCCGCGTCGATGTCGGCGACGCCCGCCAGGTCGCCGTTCAGGGCGCGTTCGGCATGGCCCGGCCGATCCAGCACGAACAGCTCGCCGCCGCTCATGCCCGCCGCCAGGTTCCAGCCGACCGACCCCAAGACGACGACGCGTCCGCCGGTCATATATTCGCAGCCGTGGGCGCCTAGGCCTTCGACCACCGCCTCGGCGCCCGAGTTTCTGACCGCGAACCGTTCGCCCGCCGCCCCAGCGACGAACAGACGGCCGGATGTCGCGCCATAAAGCGTGGTGTTGCCGCAGATCAGCTGATCCTCGCGCCATTCGGGGGTGCGGATCGAGATTTCGCCGCCCGACAGCCCCTTGCCGACATAGTCGTTGGCCTCGCCGGTCAGATGCAGCTCCAGACCCTTGGCGGCGAAGGCGCCGAAGCTCTGGCCGGCGATGCCTTCCAGCCGCAGCTTCAGCCGACCGGCCGGGCCTTGCGCGCCGAAGCGCCGCACGATGGCGGAGGAGAGGGCGGCGCCCACCGTGCGCTGGGTGTTGTTAAGCGGATAGGACAGTTCCAGCGTCTGGCCGCGATCCAGGAAGCGCACGGCGTCCTTCAGCACGGCGGCGTCCAGGCTGTCGGCGATGGGCTTGCGGGTCGTCTTGTCGGCCCATTTGCCGGCCGCGCCCTCGTCCACCTGAACCAGCAGGGGGTTCAGGTCGAGGTCGTCCAGGTGCGAACCGCCACGACGCACCTGACGCAGCAGGTCGGTGCGGCCGATGATCTCGTCCATCGTGCGCGCGCCGATGGAGGCCAGGATTTCGCGCGTCTCCTCGGCGATGAAGGTGAACAGGTTGACGACCTTGTCGGGCGTGCCGGTGAACTTCTCGCGCAGGCGCTCGTCCTGGGAACAGACGCCGACGGGGCAGGTGTTGGAATGGCACTGGCGCACCATCAGACAACCCATGGCGATCAGGGCGGCGGTGCCGACGCCGTATTCCTCGGCGCCCAGCATGGCGGCGATGACCACGTCGCGGCCGGTGCGGACCCCGCCGTCGGTCCTCAGCGTGACCGAGCCGCGCAGATTGTTCAGCGTCAGCACCTGATGGGCCTCGGCCAGGCCGATCTCCCACGGCAGGCCGGCGTGCTTGATCGAGGTCTGGGGCGAGGCGCCGGTGCCGCCGTTGTGGCCGGCGATCAGGATGGCGTCGGCGTTGGCCTTGGCCACCCCGGAGGCGATGGCCCCGATGCCCGAGGCGGACACCAGTTTCACCGTCACCCGCGCATCGGGGTTGATGGCCTTCAGGTCGTAGATGAGCTGGGCCAGATCCTCGATCGAATAGATGTCGTGGTGCGGCGGCGGCGAGATCAGGGTGGTTCCCGGCACGGCGTGGCGCATCCGGGCGATGAATTCCGTGACCTTGAAGCCGGGCAGCTGGCCGCCCTCGCCGGGCTTGGCGCCTTGCGCGACCTTGATCTCGATCTCGCGGCACTGGTTCAGATATTCGGCGGTGACGCCGAACCGGCCGGACGCCACCTGCTTCACCGCCGAGTTGGCGTCGTCGCCGTTGGGACGCGGGTGATAGCGTTCGGGGTCCTCGCCGCCTTCGCCGGAGACCGAGCGGGCGCCGATGCGGTTCATGGCGATGTTCAGCGTCTCGTGCGCCTCGGGGCCGAGCGCGCCCAGGGACATGGCCTGGGTCAGGAAGCGGCGACGGATGTCCGACACGCTCTCGACCTGATCGATGGGGATGGGCGTCCCTTCGCGGAAGTCCAGCAGGTCGCGTAAGGAAAGGTCGGCCTGGGCGCGGACGACCTCGGAGAACTGCTTGAACCGGCGATAGTCGCCCCGGTTGCAGGCGTCCTGCAGCAGGTGGATGGTCTTGGCCTCGTGGGCGTGGGCCTCGCCGCCCGAACGGATCTTGAAGAAGCCGCCGATGGCGGGGGAGGGCGCAGCCTCCCCCCAGGCGATGCGGTGACGCTTCAGCGCCGCCTGCTCCAGACCGGCCAGACCGATGCCGGAAATCCGCGACGGGGCGCCGGGGAAGAATTCGGCCGTAAGCGCCCGCGACAGGCCCAGCACCTCGAACTCGCACCCGCCGCGATAGGCGGAGATGACGCTGATCCCCTTCCTCGCCAGGGTCTTCAACAGGCCCGCCTCGATCCCCGCCTTGTAGTTCAGACAGGCGTCGCGCAGCGTCAGGCCGGGATACAGGCCCCGGTCCAGACGCTCCTGGAACAGGTCCTGGGCCAACCAAGCGTTGACGGTGGTGGCGCCCACCCCGACCAGAACGGCGAACCCGTGCGGGTCCAGCGTCTCGGCCGTGCGGACCACGATGGAGCAGTAGGACCGCAGGCCCGCCTTGGTCAGGCGGCCGTGGACCCCGGCGGTCGCCAGGATCATCGGCGCGGCCAGACGACCCGCCGAACCCGCTTGATCCGTCAGCACGATCAGGGCCGCTCCGTCGCGGGCGGCGGCCTCGGCCTCGTCCATGATCCGGTCCAGCGCCGCACGCAGACCGGCCCCTGGCCGGGCGTCATCCGAAGGCGCGGCGTAGGTGCAGTCGACGACCACGGTCGAACCGGCGCCGACCGTCTCGATCATCCGTTCGTACATGCCGTTGGTCAGGACGGGGCTGTCCAGCACGAAGACGTCGGTCTGGGCCTCTTCCTCGGCCAGGATGTTGCCCAGGTTCTTGAACCGGGTCTTCAGGCTCATGGCCCCCGCTTCGCGCAAGGGGTCGATGGGCGGGTTCGTCACCTGCGAGAAGTTCTGGCGGAAATAGTGCGATAGTGGGCGCGGCAGGGCCGACAGGACGGCGGGCGGGGCGTCGTCGCCCATCGAACCGACCGCCTCCTTGCCGTCGCGCACCAGGGCGTCCAGCAGCAGGTCCAGGTCCTCGCGGCTGTATCCGGCGGCGATCTGACGGCGGGTCAGGGCCTCGCCCGAGACCGAGCGCGGTTCGGGCCCGGGGCCGATGATGGGCTCCAGATCGACCATATTGTCCAGCCACGCCTCATAGGGGTGGGCGGCGGACAGGGCGTCGACAGCCTCGTTCTCGTCATAGACGCGGCCGTGCTTCAGGTCGACAGCGATCAGCTTGCCGGGGCCGATGTGCAGGCGCCGCTTCACCCGGCTCTCGGGGATCGGCACCAGGCCGGCTTCGGAGCCTGCCATCAGCAGGCCGTCGACCGTCTCGACGGCGCGCAGGGGGCGCAGGCCGTTCCTGTCCTTGCCCGCCACGATCCAGCGGCCGTCGGCGGCGCAGATGGCGGCCGGGCCGTCCCACGGCTCCATCACCGCATTGCAATAGGCGTAGAAGGCGCGATGCGCCTCGGGCATGACCACGTCGTCCTTGGACCAGGCCTCGGGGATCAGCAGGGCCTTGGCCATCGGGGCGGGGCGACCGGCGTGGACCAGCACCTCCATGACGTTGTCCAGGGCCGCCGAGTCCGAGCCGCCCGGCTGGACCACCGGCTTCACCTCGCGGTCGCGATCGCCGAACGCCTGGGCGGCCATGCGGATCTCGTGCGACTTCATCCAGTTCAGATTGCCCTTCAGCGTGTTGATCTCGCCGTTGTGGGCCATCATGCGGAAGGGCTGGGCCAGACGCCATTCCGGGAAGGTGTTGGTCGAATAGCGCTGGTGGAAGACGGCGTAGGCCGAGACGAAGCGCGGGTCCTCCAGGTCGGGATACAGGTCGCCCAGCAGTTCGGCGCGGACCATGCCCTTGTAGGCGATGGAGCGGGCCGAGAGGGTGCAGATATAGACCCCCGCCAGGTTCTCGGTCTTGACCGTCTTCTCGATGCGGCGGCGGCACAGATACAGTTCGCGCTCCAGCGCCTCGCCGTCCAGCGGCTGGCCGGCGTCGTCCAGCGGCGGGGCCAGCATGATCTGTTCGATCTCGGGCCGGGTCGCGCCCGCCTTGGTCCCCACGACCGACAGGTCGATGGGCGTCTGACGCCAGCCGTAGATCCAGAAGCCGGCGCGCAGGGCCTCGGTCTCGACGATGGCGCGGGCGCGGTCCTGGGCGCCCAGGTCGGTGCGCGGCAGGAAGACCTGGCCGACGCAGATGGGCCCCGGTCGCAGGGACTGGCCGATGGAGGCCACCTGTTCGGCGAAGAAGCCCTGCGGCAGTTCGGCCATGATCCCGGCGCCGTCGCCCGACAGGCCGTCGGGATCGACCGCGCCCCGGTGGGCCACGGCCTTCAGGCTGCGGATCGCATATTCGACCACGTCGCGGCGCGGCGTGCCGTCGATGGAACAGACCAGGCCCACGCCGCAGGCGTCGCGCTCGGAGGCGCGGTCATAGGCGTTCCCGGCCTCCAGGCGATCGCGTGTCTGTTCGTACCTGTTCAGCCAGTCACCCTCTTGGGGCGCTATCGGCCCTTGGCCTGCATGAGCGCTCATGCCGCGACCTCCTCGGTGCGGGTCTTGAAGTAGCGGTCGATCTCTGCGGCGGCGTCCTGGCCTTCGCGGACGGCCCACACGACCAGGGAAGCGCCGCGCACCGCGTCGCCGGCGGCGAAGACGCCAGGCAGGCTGGTGGCGAAGCTGACAGACCCGACCTTGATCGTGCCGTCGTCGCGCAGGCGCAGATCGGGTTCGTGCGCCGCGAACGGCTCGGGCGAGAAGCCCAGGGCCTCGATGACGATGTCGGCCGGCACGTCGAAGTCGGCGCCGGGCACGGGCACGATGTCGCGACGTTCTCCCGGTGCGGCCTCGGTCAACTGCATGCGCGCGGCGCGCACGCCCGTGACCTGGTCGCCTTGCGACAGCAGGGCCTTGGGCGCGGCCAGCCATTCGAAGACGACGCCCTCCTCTTCCGCATTGACCACTTCGCGGGCCGAGCCGGGCATGTTCTCGCGGTCGCGACGATAAAGGCAGGTCACGGAGGCCGCGCCTTGGCGGATGGCGGTGCGGACGCAGTCCATGGCCGTGTCGCCGCCGCCGATGACCACCACCCGCTTGCCGCGCGCCTCGCGCCAGCCGTCCTGTTCGGCGTCGCCCAGGTCGCGGCGGTTCTGATGCGTCAGATAGGACAGCGCGGCCACGGTCGAATCCGGCCCGCGTCCCGGCGCCGACAGGGTGCGCGGCTGATAGACGCCCATGGCCAGAAGCACGGCGTCGTGGCGCTCGCGCAGTTCGGTCAGGGTCACGTCCTTGCCGACCTCGCAGCCCAGCACGAAGCGGACGCCGCCCTCGGCCAGACGATCCACGCGGCGCTGGACGACGTGCTTCTCCAGCTTGAAGCCGGGGATGCCGTAGATCAGCAGGCCGCCGGCGCGGTCGTGGCGGTCATAAATCGTGACCTGATAGCCCTCGGAGCGCAGACGGTCGGCGGCGGCCAGACCGGCCGGGCCGGCGCCGACGATGCCGACGCTTTCGGCCCGTTCGGCGGCCGGGCGGATCGGTTCAACCCAGCCGTTGGCGAAGGCCTGATCGCCCAGCCAGGCCTCGACCGAGCCGATGGTCACGGCGTCCCAGCCGGACTGGTTCAATGTGCAAGCCCCCTCGCACAGTCGGTCCTGCGGGCAGATCCGACCGCAGATTTCGGGCATGGTCGAGGTCAGGGACGCGACGCGCCAAGCCTCGCGCGCCTCGTTCTCGGCAGAGAGGCGCAGCCAGTCGGGTATGTTGTTCTGAAGCGGGCAGGCGTTCTGGCAGAAGGGCACGCCGCAGTCGGTGCAACGCGACGCCTGTTTCTCGGCCGTCTCGGTCGAGGGCGGAATCGTGATCTCGCCGAAACCGCGCGCGCGCAGTTCGGCCGAGGCCTTGGACAGGCGGCGGGGTTCGACGACGAAAGTCCCGCCTGGCTTCAGGGTCTTGTGCATATCTCGCATATGCCGCAAAGCCCGCGCCATAGGCAAATATTATTGCCGCGAGGCGTTCTCAGTCGGGCAGAAAGAAAAAATCATCCAAGAAGGGACATTTTGTCGTCAAATGATGCCGAAAAAGAGCCGCCGCAGCGCAACAGCGTTTAGTTCCGACGGTGCGGCGATAGGAACCACCCCGCCTCTCAAGCGTTGCCGCAGCTTCACCTAAGCAGGAGAACCCCGATCATGCCTCGATGGACAACCCCGACCGGCCTGGGAGGGTGGCTGACGCTGCTTCTCGGGCTGCTATTGGCCGTGATCGGCCTGGTGCTGACCGTGGGCGGGGTTCAGCTCGCCGTCCTTGGCGGTTCCTGGTATTATCTGCTGGCGGGCCTGGCGCTGATCGTCTCGGGCTTTTTCCTTGTCTATCGCGACGTGCGCGGCGCCTGGATCTATGGCGCGACCTTCCTTGCGACCCTGATCTGGGCCTTGTGGGAGAAGGGGACGAACGGCTGGGCCATGATCCCGCGCCTGGTCGGGCCGCTGGTGCTGATGTTCCTGGTGCTGGCGACGCTGCCGGTGCTGCGTCCCGGTCGGGGCGGCGGCCGCACGGCAGGCGTCGGGGCCCTGGGCCTGGCGGTTCTGACGGTGGTTTTCGGTCTGGTGATCGGACAGATCAACAAGCCGGGCGTCGACAGCCCGGTGCCTGGCGTGCGCGGTCCCTTCGGCGATCCGGCGCTGATAAAGGCCGGAGCGGACTGGCCCGCCTATGGCGGATCGGACGCCGCCCAGCGGTTCTCGCCGCTGACGCAGATCAACAAGGACAATGTCGGCCAGTTGCAGCGCGCCTGGACCTTCCGCACCGGCGACCTGCCGGGCGAACGCTGGGGCGCAGAAACGACGCCGCTGAAGATCGCCGACACCCTTTATCTCTGCTCGGCGCGCAACAAGGTGTTCGCCCTGGACGCCAACACCGGCAAGCAGAAGTGGGTCTATGATCCCCGCGTGCCGGACGATCAGATCCCCTATACCGCCGCCTGCCGGGGCGTGACCTATTACGCGGCGCCGAACGTCGATCCGGCCCAGCCCTGCGCCACGCGCATCATCGAGGGCACGCTGGACGGCCGCATCATCGCCCTGGACGCCCGGACCGGCGCGCCCTGTCAGGCCTTCGGGTCCAATGGCGCGGTCAGCATCAAGACCGGCATGGGCGACCCCTATCCGGGCATGGTGTCGATCACCTCGGCGCCGGTCGTCGTGCGCGGGATCATCGTCACCGGCCACCAGGTGCTGGACGGCCAGAAGCGCTGGAACGCCTCGGGCGTGATCCAGGGCTATGACGTCAACACGGGCCAGCTGCGCTTCGCCTGGGACATGATGCGGCCCGACATCGCCACCACCCCGCCGGCGGGCCAGACCTATACGCCCGGCACGCCCAACATGTGGACGACGGCGACCGGCGACGAGGCCCTGGGCCTGGTCTATCTGCCGATGGGCAATTCGGCCGCCGACTACTATTCCAGCCTGCGCCGGCCGGCCGAGAACCAGTATTCCAGCGCCCTGGTCGCGCTCGACGTCACGACCGGCAAGCCGCGCTGGAGCTATCAGACGGTGCGCCGCGACGTGTGGGACTACGATCTGGGATCCCAGGTCACTCTGGTCGATCTGCCGACAGGCGGCGGCGTGACCCCGGCGGTGATCCTGCCGTCGAAGCGCGGCGAGATCTTCGTGCTGGATCGTCGCACCGGCCAGCCGCTGCACGGCGTCGAGGATCGTCCGGCCCCCGGCGGCGGGGTCGAGCCGGCCCAACGCGCCCGCACTCAGCCCTATTCGCTGTTCAACACCCTGGCCAAGCCTGATCTGCAAGAGCGGGACATGTGGGGGATGTCGCCGATTGACCAGATGATCTGCCGCATCCAGTTCAAGAAGGCGTCCTATGAAGGGCAGTTCACCGCCCCGACCGCGGATCGTCATTGGATCGAATATCCCGGCTACAACGGCGGTTCGGACTGGGGCAGCGTGGCGCTGGACCCGCGGCGCGGCGTGATCGTCGCCAACTATAACGACATGCCCAACTACAACCGGCTGGTGCCGCGCGCCGAAGCCGACAAGCTGGGCTGGTTCCCGCGCGACGACCCCCGCTACATCCAGCGCGAAAAGGAGATGGCCAACCGGGGCGGCAACCTGTCCAAGGCCGAGGGCGCCGGCGATCCGCAGATGGGCGTGCCCTATGCGATCGACGTCAACGCCGGCTGGCGGATGCCCTTCACCGGCTTGCTGTGCAAGGAGCCTCCCTATGGCGGCATCCGCGCCATTGACGTGCAGAGCGGCAAGACCCTGTGGGATCGTCCCTTCGGCACGGCGCGCAAGAACGGGCCGTTCGGCATCCCCTCGATGCTGCCGCTGGAGATCGGCACGCCGAACAACGGCGGGTCGGTGGTCACGGCCGGGGGGCTGATCTTCATCGCCTCGGCGACCGACGACCTGATCCGCGCCATCGACATCGAGACCGGCAAGACCATCTGGTCCGACGTGCTGCCCGCGGGCGGCCAGGCCAACCCGATGATCTACGAGCAGAACGGCCGCCAGTATCTGGTGATCGTGGCCGCCGGCCACCACTTCATGGAGACGCCGGAGGGCGATTACGTCATCGCCTACGCCCTGCCGCAACGCGGCTGAGGCGAAGCAGTCATCCCTCCCCTTAGGGGGAGGGAGAGACTAATGTCAGAGTTCGGCGTAGGCTATGCGATCCGCTTCGCTCCGCCATTCTTCGAAAACGGCAAAAGGCTCCGACACTTGCATCGCCTTGGTCAGCACGACCGTATCGCCCTGCACGTCATAGCGGACCTCTTCGCCGCCGCGCAGGTTCAATGCGTCCCGTATCTCGTGCGGGATGGTGGTCTCGCCTCCTGATGTCACGCGACTTGTGATCATGTTGCGAGGGTGCGGAAAAAACCCGTCGCGTTCAAGTCACGGCCGGATCTGACCCTGTCCGCGCACGACGTATTTGTAGGTGGTCAGCTGTTCGGCGCCCACCGGCCCGCGCGCGTGCAGGCGGTTGGTGGAGATGCCGATCTCGCCGCCGAAGCCGAACTCGCCGCCGTCGGCGAACTGGGTCGAAGCGTTGATCAGGACGATGGCGCTATCGACCCGAGCGGCGAACCGTTCGGCGGCGGCCGCGTCCGTCGTGACGATGGCCTCGGTGTGGCCCGAGCCGTAGCGGGCGATGTGATCGACGGCGGCCTCCAGGTCGTCCACGACGCGAACGGCCAGGATCGGCGCCAGATATTCGGTCAGCCAGTCGGCCTCCTGCGCCGGAACCATGCCGGGGACCAGGGCCAGCGCCTCGGCGTCGCCGCGCAGTTCGCAGCCGGCGGCGATCAGGTCGGCGGCGACGGGGGGCAACAGGCGCCGCGCCGCCGCCCGGTCCACCAGCAAAGTCTCGGTCGCGCCGCAGACCGAGACGCGCCGCATCTTGGCGTTCAGCACGATGGCGCGGGCGGTCTCCACATCGGCGGCCCGATGCAGATAGGTGTGGTTCAGCCCTTCCAAATGGCTGAGCACCGCCGTCTTCGCCTCGGCCTGGACGCGGGCGACCAAGCTCTTGCCGCCGCGCGGGACGATGACGTCGATGGCGCCGTCCAGGCCGGACAGCATCATCCCCACCGCCGCCCGGTCGGGGGTGTCGACCAACTGCACCGCATCGGCGGGCAGGCCGGCCTCGGCCAGGCTTTCCGCGATCAGGGCGGCGATGGCCAGCGACGACTGCAGACAGTCCGAACCGCAGCGCAATATGGCCGCATTGCCCGAACGGATGCACAGGGCCGCGGCGTCGGCGGTGACGTTGGGCCGGCTCTCGTAGATCACGCCCAGCACGCCGATGGGGGTGCGGACGCGGGCGATGTCCAGGCCGTTGGCGGGGGTCCAGCGCTCGGTCTCGACGCCTAGGGGATCGGGTACGGCGGCGATGGTCGCCACGGCCTGGGCCATGCCCGCGACGCGCGCCGGGCTCAGCGACAGCCGGTCGATCAGGGCCGCGTTCATGCCGTTGTCGCCGGCGGCGGCGACGTCGCGGGCGTTGGCGGCCAGGATGTCGGCCTGGGCCGCCGCCAGCCGTTCGGACAAGGCGGACAGCGCGCGGGTGCGGGCGGCGGCGGGGGCCTCGCGCAAGGCGGCCGCAGCGGCGCGGGCGCGGCGGCCCATCTCCAGCATCCGGGTCGAAAGGTCGGTCATCGGTCGTCTAGCACCATGTCGTCGCGGTGGATCAGCACCGAGGGCCCGCGATAGCCCAGAACGGCCTCGATCTCGTCGGAGCGACGGCCCCGGATGCGCGCGGCCTCGTCCGCCGCATAGGCGGCCAGGCCCACGCCGACCGCGCGGCCGTCGGCGTCGATCAGGCGCACGCAATCGCCCTTCTCGAACCCGCCCGAGACCCCCGCGACTCCGGCGGGCAGCAGGCTCTTGCCCGCCCGCAGCGCCGCGACGGCGCCGGGGTCCAGCGTCAGGGTCCCGGCCGGCGACAGGCTGCCGGCGATCCATTGCTTGTAGGCGGCCAGGGGACCGTCGGGGGCGGCGATCAGGGTGGCGCGGGCGCCGTCGCGGATGGCGGCGAGCGGCGACAGGGTCTGGCCCGAGGCGATCAGGGTGGCGCAACCGGCCGAGCGCGCGATCTGGGCCGCGGCCAGTTTGGTCGCCATGCCGCCCGTGCCCACGCCCGCATCGGCGTTGGCCCCCCCGCCCATGGCCAGGATGTCCGGGGTCAGGCTCTCGATCAGCGGCAGGTGGACGGCGGTCGGATCGCGGCGCGGATCGGCGGTGTAGAGGCCGTCCACGTCCGACAGCAGCACCAGCAGGTCCGCCCGCGCCAGCTGGGCCGTGCGCGCGGCCAGCCGGTCGTTGTCGCCATAGCGGATCTCTTCGGTGGCGACCGTGTCGTTCTCGTTGACGACGGGAACGACGCCGTGGGCCAGAAGCGCCTGGACAGTGGCGCGGGCGTTCAGCCAGCGGCGGCGCCGCTCGGTGTCGTCGCGCGTCAGCAGCACCTGGCCCGCGACCAGTCCATGCGGCTCCAGCGCGGCGGACCAGGCGGCCATCAGCAGGGATTGCCCGACCGAGGCGGCCGCCTGCTTGTCCTCCAGCCGCGCCCCCAGTTTCGGCAGACGGCCCCGCCCCAGGGCGATGGAGCCGGAGGAGACCACGATCACCTCGCGTCCCTCGGCCCGCAGCGCGGCCAGGTCGGCGGCCGTCGCCGTCAGCCAGTCGCGCGTCGGCCGCCGCGTCGCGGGGTCGATCAGCAGGGACGAGCCGATCTTGACCACCACGCGCCGCGCGCCGCGCAGGGCTGAGGCGGCGTCGAGACGCAGGGGCAGGGCGGCGGCCTGGGACATGACGCTTTTTCTAACGCGCGCTTTCCGGCTTGTCTCTTGCCGCATCGCGCCGCAATGCAGACGAATGATGGAATCGCTTTTCCCAGCCTCCGGCGGCTTGTCGCCAATCCTGGCCGGAACGCTGGGCAGTCTGGCGGCGGGCATGATGACGGCGGTCGGCGCCGTCCCGCTGCTGTTCTTCCGCAAGGCGGGGGTGCAGACCCAGAGCGCGCTTCTGGGCTTCGCCGCCGGGGTGATGCTGGCGGCCTCGTTTTTCTCGCTGATCATTCCCGGCGTGGACGTTCTGCAGGCGGACGGCGCCGGGCAAGGGGCGGCGGCGGGGATCATGGCGGCGGCGGTGTTGATCGGGGCGACTGTGATCGGTCTGATGAACCGGTTCGCGCCGGTCGATATGCTGGCCATCGGCCCGGCCGGATCGCGCGACCTGTCGCGGCGCATCTGGCTGTTCATCATCGCCATCACCCTGCACAACTTCCCCGAGGGCGCGGCCGTGGGCGTCAGCTTCGGCGGCGGCGACATGCAGCAGGGGCTGTCCACAGCCGTCGGCATCGGCATCCAGAACATGCCCGAGGGGCTGGCCGTTTCGGCGGCGATGGCGACCCTGGGCTATGGGCGCTGGCCGGCCTTTCTGGCGGCCCTGGCGTCCGGCCTGGTCGAGCCCGTCGGCGGCCTGATCGGGGCCAGCGTGGTGGGCCTGGTCCCCGGCGCCCTGCCCTGGGGCCTGGGTCTGGCGGCCGGGGCGATGATCTATGTCGTCACCGCCGAAATCATCCCCGAGACGCGCGAGAAGTCCAAGGGAGAGGGTTCGATGATCGGGCTGATGATCGGCCTGGTGGGGATGATGTTCCTGGACATCGCCCTGGGATAGGCGAGGCCGGGCGCTGAAACCGACCTTGATCGGGCGCGGCGGCGTTACATCCATTTACATGGCTGGCGGGGGTTGAAGCGGTCGGGCGCCAGGGGCTAGGCGTCTGAGCTTCGCTGCTCGATCCCGTCCCGAAGGAGCGCCGCTTTTGACGCGACCTCTCAAGCCTGCGGCTTCCCGTAGAAATTTCTTGTCTGGCCTGGGGCTTTTGGCCCTGATGGGCGCCGGAGTCTTCCCCATGCCTGTTTCCGCCCAAGCGTCCCGCACCGTCGCCCGTCATCGCCAGAGGATCGAGGATCTGATCGCGGCCATGACGGTCGAGGAAAAGGCCGGGCAGCTGAACCTGCTGGCCGATCCGTTCCGCTGGATGCCGACGGCGGTGAACCCGCTGGACGGCACGGGCGACCCCGCGCGCGTCACCGCCCTGATCCGAGAGGGCAAGGTCGGGTCGCTGTTCAACGGCATCGGCGCCGAGGCCGGCCGCCGCATCCAGCGCGTGGCGATGGAGGAGAGCCGGCTGAAGATCCCGCTGCTGTTCGCCGCCGACGTGATCCACGGCCTGTCGACCATCTTTCCCGTGCCCCTGGCCGAGGCGGCGGCCTTCGACACCGAACTGGCCCGCCGGACCGCGCGGGCGGCGGCGGTGGAAACCGCGGCCTCGGCCGTGCACCAGACCTATGCGCCGATGGTGGACGTGGCGCGCGACCAGCGCTGGGGCCGCAACGTCGAGGGCGCGGGCGAGGACGTGCTGCTGAACAACCTGCTGGCCGCCGCCCGGGTGCGCGGCTTCCAGGGCGACAAGGGGCTGGACGACCGCGACGCGGTCCTGGCCACCGCCAAACACATGGCCGCCTATTCCGCCGCCGTCGGCGGGGTCGAATACAACACCACCGACATGAGCGAGCAGACGCTGCGCGGGGTCTTCCTGCCCCCGTTCAAGGCCTCGGTGGACGCCGGCGCCCTGTCGATCATGAGCGCCTTCAACGACGTCAATGGCGTACCGGCGTCGGGCAGCCGCAAGCTGCTGACCGACATCCTGCGCGGCGAATGGGGCTTTGAGGGCTTTGTCGTCTCCGACTACACCTCCGAGCAGGAGCTGGTGGCCCACGGCTTCGCCGAGGACGGCCGCGACGCCGCCCGCCTGGCTTTCAACGCCGGCGTGGACGTGTCGATGGTGTCGGGCCTTTATCTGGAGCATCTGCCCGGCCTGGTGGCCTCGGGCGAGGTGTCGATGGCGCGGCTGGACGAGGCGGTGCGCCGGGTGTTGACCGCCAAGGCGGCGCTGGGCCTGTTCGACGACCCCTATCGCGGCACCGATCCAGCGCGCGAGAAGGCCGTGGTCGGGTCGCGCGAACATATCGAACTGTCGCGCGAGGCGGGGCGCAAGTCGGTGGTGCTGCTGAAGAACGACCAGGACCTGCTGCCGCTGGACAAGGGGCGCAGGATCGCCCTGATCGGGCCGTTCGCCGACGACGTGGACAATGTCTGGGGGCCGTGGACCATCTGGGGCGCGCCCGAGCGGCGGGTCTCGCTGGAGGCCGGGTTCCGCGCGGCGATGCGCGATCCGCAGAACCTGACGGTGGCGCGCGGCTCGGGCGTGGAGACGCCGTTGGACGGCGGCATCGAACAGGCCGTCGCCGCCGCCCGCGACGCCGAGGTCATCGTCCTGGCCATCGGCGAGGCGACGAACATGTCGGGCGAGGCCCAGTCGCGCACCGAGATCGTCGTGCCGGCCCCGCAGATGGCCCTGGTCGACGCCATGGCCGCGCTGGGCAAGCCGATGGTCGTGCTGTTGCGCAACGGCCGGGCCCTGGCGCTGGAGGGCAATGTCAGGAACGCCCACGCCATCGTCGTGACCTGGTTCCTGGGCGAACAGATGGGCCATGCGGTGGCGGACGTGATCTTCGGCGACCACGGCCCGTCGGCCCGCCTGCCCGTCAGCTTCCCGCACCGGTCGGGCCAGCAGCCCTATTCCTACGACCGCAAGACGACCGGCCGCCCGGCCAATCCCGACCTGGCGACCGAGGAATACAAGTCCCGCTATCGCGAGACGACCAACACCGCCCTCTATCCGTTTGGCTACGGCCTGACCTACGGCGCCGTCGCCTATGGCCCGATCGAGATGGAGGCGAACCAGCTGCAATGGGCCGGAACGCTGGACGTGGCGGTGACAGTGACCAACACCGGCCGTCGCGAGGCCGAGGAACTGGTGCAGCTCTATATCCACGACCGGGTGGCCAGCCTGACCCAGCCGGGACGGCTGCTGAAGGACTTCAAGCGCGTGGCCCTGCGTCCCGGCGAAAGCCGCAAGGTCGGCTTCACCCTGAACGCGCGCCAGCTGGGCTTCATCGGAGCGGACGAAACCTATCGGATCGAGCCGGGGCTGTTCGACATCTGGCTGGCGCCCCACGCCCAGGGCGGGGTGACGGCGACCTTCCAACTGGTCGGGCCGCCGTCGATCAGCGACGGGCGTTGAGGGTTCGGTTGACGGGGGGAACGGCAGGGCTTAACGACCCCGCCGTTTGCCTGCGGCCTTCATCTGGGCCGGATTCGGTTCTAGGAGCGCGCCCATGACGACCAAGATTCTTCCGGGCGCGACGGGCGTCCTCGCGCTCGCGGACGGAACCATCCTGCAAGGCATCGGTGTCGGGGCCGTGGGTTCGGCCCTGGGCGAGGTGGTCTTCAACACCGCCATGACCGGCTATCAGGAAATCCTGACCGACCCCTCCTACATGAGCCAGATCCTGGCCTTCACCTTCCCGCACGTCGGCAATGTCGGGACCAATGTCGAAGATGTCGAACAGATGGGCGGCGGGTCCGACACATCCGCGCGCGGCGCCATCTTCCGCGATGTCCCGACCGATCCGGCCAACTATCGCTCGGACGCCAGTTTCGACGACTGGATGAAGCGGCGGGGCGTCGTGGGCCTGGCGGGCGTCGACACCCGCGCCCTGACCAAGATCATCCGCGACAAGGGCGCGCCCCACGCCGTGATCGCTCACGATCCGAACGGTCAGTTCGATCTGGACGCCCTGGTGCAGCAGGCCCGCGAGTGGACCGGCCTGGTCGGCCTGGACCTGGCCAAGCCGGCCTCGACCCTGCAGGCGTTCGAATGGGACGAGGGGCTGTGGCAATGGCCGGAGGGCCATCCGAAGACCGAAGGCCGTAGGAATGTGGTCGTCATCGACTATGGGGTGAAGCGCAACATCCTGCGCGCCCTGGCCTCGACCGGCGCCCGGATCACCGTGGTCCCGGCGACGACGACGGCCGAAGAGGTTCTGGCCCGCGATCCCGACGGCGTGGTCCTGTCCAACGGTCCGGGCGATCCGGCCGCGACCGGCGAATACGCCGTGCCCGAAATCCAGAAGCTGGTCGCCAGCGGCAAGCCCTTGATGGGCATCTGCCTGGGCCACCAGATGCTGGCCCTGGCCCTGGGCGCCCGGACCGTGAAGATGGAGCAGGGCCACCATGGCGCCAACCACCCGGTCAAGGACCTGACCACCGGCAAGGTCGAGATCGTGTCGATGAACCACGGCTTCACCGTGGATCGCGACAGCCTGCCCGCCGCCGTGACCGAAACCCACGTCAGCCTGTTCGACGGCACCAACTGCGGCATCGCGGTCAAGGACAGGCCGATCTTCAGCGTCCAGCACCACCCCGAGGCCTCGCCCGGGCCGACGGACAGCCTTTATCTGTTCGACCGTTTCGCCGAACTTATGGGCGACCGCTGAGGCCATGAGACAGGGCGTGGCGCGATCGGACTATCTGGAATGGCTGGCCCAGGCGACGGCGGCGACGCAAGAGTTCGAGCCTCTGCCCGACGGCGATGTCGTGGTCGGCTACGCCACCGGATACGATGCAGCCGACATCGCCCCCTTCGTGACCTCGCTGCGAGCCGTGTTCGACGGGCCGGTCGCCCTGGTGGCGGACGCCGACCCCGACCTGCGCGCCTTCCTGGCCCGCCATGCCGTGACGGCCGTCGATGCGCCGGTCTGGCGCGGATGGGCGCCCCATCCGGTGATGCAGCGGTTCGTCGCCTTCGCCGGCCTGCTGGGGGAGCGGCCGGGCGGGGCCCTCGCCTGCGACGTGCGCGACGTGATCTTCCAGGCCCCGCCCCTCGATCCGGCGCCGCAGGGGCTGGAGGTTTTCGTGGAGGCGGACAGGCCGCTGGCCGACCACGCCTTCAACATGAAGTATCTTCGCGCCCTGTTCGGCGAGGCCCAGGCGCGGCGGCTGGCGGACAGCCAATGCCTGTGCGTCGGCACATTGGTCGGGCCGCGCGCGGAGGTCTCGCGCCTGTCGCGCCTGATCCTGGCGCTGGCGGCGACGCCGCGCTCCGAGATCGGCGGGGCGTTCGGGGCCGATCAGGCGGCCTTCAACCTGGCGATCCATCAGGGCCTGATCGGGGCGACGGTGCGCGGCAACTACGGTCGGGTCGCGACCCTGGGCCTGACGCCCGGCGACCGGCTGAGGTTCGAGGACGGCCAGGTGGTCAATCCCGACGCCAGCGTCAGTCCCATCGTCCATCAGCACGACCGCCATCCCCATCTGGACGCGCCGGCCCACGCCCGCTGGGGCGCGGGGCTGGAGCATCGCAAGCGGGTGCGGCCGAAATCCCTGGGCCAGAAGCTGGGACGGCTTAAGGCCTCGCTGCGCCGCCGGACGCCCGAACTGCGCTGACCCTCCCTGCCGGGGACCGACGGCCAGGTCGGGTCGCCGGGCCGGCGCGGATTGGGCGTCAGGGCAGGGGGGCGAAGCTGCGGTCTTCGCGCAGGGCGCTGGCCTTCTTCACGGCGATGGGGGCGGCGTGCAGCCAGTAGTCGGCGTCGTCGAGCCGGTGTTCGCGGCGGCGTTCCAGCCCGCGCATCCGGCGCAGGGCGGCGTTTTCCAGAAGGCGCGCATGAAGGGCGCGGGGCGACAGTTCGGCGATGGCGGGAGAGCCGGGGACGGCGACGGCGTCGGGGCCGTCGGGCTCCACCGCCGGACGGGCGATGGCGATGAACATGGATGTCTCGGTGCAGGAGGGGAGGGCGCTTCTGCGCCGCGTTCACAGGGGGTTAACCACAGCAGCTGTGGATAGTTCCTTGCTGCGTCCGAAAAAAGTCCATGAATCTAGAGGCTTAACGCCGCGATCCGAACACAGTGGTTACTAAAGGATTAATCCGAGGACGGAGCGATGCGCGCGGAGGGACCGGAGAAGGCGCAAGGCGCGGCGCCGGTGGCAGTCCCTAGGGGAGTCGAACCCCTCTTTTCAGGTTGAAAACCTGACGTCCTAACCGATAGACGAAGGGACCGCGGCCGGGGCGGCGCATTTGCCCCGGTTCTGCCCCCTCTGCAAGCGAAAAGTCAGGCGGCCTCGGCCCGGCCTTGACCGCGACCAGGGCGTCCAGCGCCGGGAACAAGTCGGCGATCAGATCCTCGACGTGCTCCAGTCCGACGGACAGGCGCACCAGACCGTCGCCGATGCCGGCGGTCGCGCGCTGTTCCGGCGTCATGGCGGCGTGGGTCATGGTGGCGGGGTGGGCGATCAGGCTTTCGACCCCGCCCAGCGATTCCGCCAGGGTGAAGATCTCCAGCGCCTCCACCAGATCGCGCACCGCCTCGACGCCGCCGTCCAGTTCGAAGCTGAGCATGGCGCCGGGGCCGGCCTGCTGGGCGGCGACCAGGGCGTGGCCGGGGTGCGATTTCAGGCCGGGATAGTGTACGGCCTTGACCGCCGGGTGGGCGTCCAGCCGCTCGGCGATCCTGCCCGCCGTCGCCTGCTGGCGCTCGATGCGGGCGAACAGGGTGCGCACGCCGCGCAGGGTCAGATAGGCGTCGAAGGGCGAGCCGGTCACGCCGGTGCAGTTGGCCCACCAGGCCAGTTGTTCGTGATCCGCCGCATCGGCCGAGACGACCGCGCCGCCGACCACGTCGGAATGGCCGTTGATGAATTTGGTGGTGGAGTGGACCACGAAGTCCGCGCCCAGCTTGATCGGGTTTTGCAGGGCCGGCGACAGGAAGGTGTTGTCGCACACCACCTTGGCCCCCGCCGCATGGGCGCGGGTGCAGATGTCGGCCACGTCGACCAGGCGCAGCAGGGGGTTGGACGGGGTCTCGACCAGCACCAGCTTGGGCTTCAGCGCCAGGGCCGCTTCGAAGGCGACGGGATCGCCCTGGTCGACCAGCAGCAGTTCGAAATGGCCCTTCCTGGCGCGGGCGTTCAGCAGCCGGCAGGTGCCGCCGTAACAGTCGTGCGGCGCGATCAGCAGGTCGCCCGGCTCCAGCAGGGCCAAGGGCAGGTCCACCGCCGCCATGCCGGTGGCGGTGATGACGGCTCCGGCGCCGCCTTCCAGTTCGGCCAGGGTCTCGGCCAGGACGTCGCGGGTCGGATTGCCCGAGCGGCTGTAGTCGTATTTCCGCTTCTGATCGAAGCCGGCGAAGGAATAGTTGGACGACAGATAAAGCGGCGGCATCACCGCCCCGTGCGCTGTGTCCGAGTCCACGCCCGTCCGGGCGGCGATGGTGTGCGGGTTGGCGGGACGGGAAGTCATGCTTTGATGTCCTTGAAGGCGGCGCGGAGGATGTCGCCGACGAAGGCGTCCTCCTTCAGAAAGGCGTCGTGGCCATAGAGGGAGGGCGCCTCGACGAAGCGCCACAGGGTCGGCAGCCGCGCGGCCAGTTCGCGGATGTCGTCGATCGGCACCAGCCGGTCGGAGGTGAAGCCGACCAGGGTGACGGGGGTCTTGACGGCCTCGGGCGTCACGCTGTGGCGGTCCAGGGAATCCGACATCGACAGCCAGCGGGCCGGGGTGGTGTGGGTGCGGTAGGCCTGGCCGCGCGCGGTCAGATATTGGCACACCGGATAGGCGCCGCCGACGGCCGCCGGGGCGGCGGACTCGAAGCGGGAGTCGAACTCCTCGGCGGTGCGATAGGTGGTCATGGCCAGTTCGCGGGCCAGGGCGACGCCCTCCTCCGGGCGGCCGGCGGCGACGGCGAACTGCAGGATGCGGCGCTGGATGCCGCGCCAGGCGGTGGCCTGGGGATGGGCGCGATGGGCGGCGGAGACCACGATCAGCTGATCGGCCCAGTCGGGATACAATTCGGCGAAGGCCAGGGCGATCATTCCGCCATAGGAACAGCCGACGAAGGCGGCGACCCGCTGGATCTCCAGGTGGTTCAGCACCAGGGCCAGAAGACGCGCCTGGTCATGGGTGGTGATGGTGACGGGGGTTTCAGGGCGCTCGGCGCCCCATCTTTCGGCGTTTGGGGCGAAATCGACAGCCAGGACCTGGAACCGCGAAAGGTCGATAGGGCCGCGCACCGACACGGCGCCGGACCACCAGCCCAAGCCGTTGGTCTCGGTGCGATGCACGAAACGGCCGGCCGAAATGCCGCCGGCGACCACGACGAGGGGCGCTCCGGCGCGGCCATGCAGGCGGCCTACGATATCGGGCTGGCGCAGTTTTTCGCCCGAGGCCAGGCGGAAGTCGGCGGGAATGGGAACGACGATGTCGCGGGCGCCGCCGCGTTCGCGAACGGCGGGGCGAACAGGGGAAGGCGCCGTCGCGGGGCGACAGTCGGGGTCTTCGAGCAGGTCGGTTTCAGCCAGGGTCATCAATGTCGTCCGCATCGTTCTCGCCTCAGCAAGCCTCATGCGGTGACAGAGCGTGGAGCGTCGCCTCGTCGATGCTCCACTCATCTCTCGCGGCCCGAAGGACCCCGCAGGAGTTGGCACCGTTTCGGGCGGAACCCGATGGTTGCCCCGGCGTCAAAGGGCCTAATCCCTCAGCCGGTCTTGATGAGTGGCTTTACGTTGATCAAACGGGCGGCGCCGGTCAAGCGGAAAATTCCACCTAAATGCGACCTGCGCTTCAGTGAGCCGGGTGCGAAATAGGTTGAAATCGACCTGTCGCGAAAAAAATCGTCCAAGCCCGCTTGACAGGATGGGGGCGATCCGACCACCCTAAGGCTCAGATTTGAACCGGACCCCACCCGTGCCGCAGCGCTCGCTCATCGCCGAACTTTCGACCGTCGCCGGCCTGGCCGCGACGGCCTTTGGCATGGGCGCGATCCTCGGCGGAACCATTATCGGCGGCACGACCGGCACCACCACCATGCCCATTCGGGCGGGACGAGTTTAGCGCGCCGAACCCAGGCGACCGCAGAACCCGAACCCCGCCCGGTCCGCCAGGCGGGGTTTTTCATTTCACCCCACGCCCTTCACCAGATCCGAGAAACAGATGTCCGCCAATCTCGCCGTCGTAGAGAAATCCGAAAATCCCGACCCCAGCAGTCAGCCGGCCCCGGAGGTGGTGGTGCTGAAGTTCGGCTCTTCCATCCTGCGCGGCCCGGCCGAGGCGCCGCTGGTCGCCTCGGCCGTCTATGGCCATGTCCGGGCGGGGCGCAAGGTTGTGGCGGTGGTCTCGGCCTTCGGCGGGGCGACCGACCGGCTGCTGGCCGAGGCGCGGGCGCTGGGCCTGGCCCATTCCAACGACCTGCTGCCCGGCTATGTGGCCCTGGGCGAGGAGAAGTCGGCGGCCCTGGTCGCCATCGCCTGCGACCGGATCGGCCTGGACGCCTGCGCCCTTTCGGTGCGCGAACTGGGCATCGTGGCGGAAGGCGAGCCCGAGCATTCGCGCCCCTGCGGCCTGCGCCCCGATCATCTGAAACAGGCGCTGGACCGGCACGAGGTGGTGGTGGTTCCCGGCTTCGGGGCGGTGCGGCCGGACGGGCGGGTGGCCCTGCTGGGCCGGGGCGGCTCGGACCTGACGGCGGTGTTCCTGGCGGCCGAACTGGGACTGAAGAAGGTGCGGCTGGTCAAGGATGTGGACGGGCTCTACGACCACGATCCCAACGACCGGACGGCCCCGGCCCTGCGCTATCGCCGCGCCTCCTGGGACCTGGCGCGCAAGCTGGGCGGCGCCCTGGTGCAGCACGACGCCATCGACCTGGGCGAAAGCCGGGGCGTGGAGATCGAGGTCGCGGCCCTGGACCGGGCGGACGGCACGGTGATCGGCGCCCGGTCCGCGCCCCCCGGCCCGGCTCCCGCCCTGCCGCCGCTGAAGGTGGCGGTCGCGGGATGCGGCGTGGTGGGCGGCGGGGTTCTGGGCCGGCTGCTGGCCGACCCCCGCTACGACGTGGTCGGCGTCCTGGTGCGCGATCCGAACAAGCCGCGCGACGTGGCCTGTCCGCCGTCGCTGTTCACCGCCAGCGCCGAGGACTTGCTGTCACGCAAGCCCGACATCGTGCTGGAAGCCCTGTCCGAGGGCGAGGCGGGCCATGCGGTGATCCGCGCGGCGCTGGAGGCGGGCTGCGACGTGGCCAGCGCCAACAAACAGGCGGTCAGCCGCGACCCAGGAGGCCTGCAGGATCTGGCCAAACGGCGCGGCCGGCGGGTCTTCTGGTCGGCTTCGGTCGGCGGCGGCGCGCCCATGGTCGAAACGGTGCGCGCGGCCCGCGCAGCCGGCGAGGTGGTCGGATTCGAGGCGGTCCTGAACGGCACGGTCAACTTCATGCTGGAGCGGCTGGGCGACGGCGCCGCCTTCGCCGAGGCCCTGGCCGATGCGCGCGCGGCGGGCTTCGCGGAAGAGGACCCGTCCTCGGACCTGGAAGGACTGGATGCGGCGGCCAAGGTCCGGCTGCTGTGCCACGAGGCGTTCGGCCGCGCGCCCGAAGGCGAGGTGTCGCGCGACGCCCTGACCGAGGCGACCGTGGCCGACGGCGGGGTGCGCCAGATCGGCGCGGCCCATCTGAAGGACGGGGTGATCGCGCCCTCCGTCAGCCTGACGGCCGACCACGGCGACCCGCTGTTCTCCAGCCTGCGCGGCGAGGGCAATGCGCTGAAGGTCTATGGCGCCGACGGCCGGGTGTGGCGTTGCCGGGGCCGGGGCGCCGGGCGCTGGGCCACGACCGAGAGCATCATGGCCGACCTGGCCGAAATCGTGCGCGCGCGCCGCGCCGACGCCGGCCTGAACTAGGGCCATGGCCGTCTTCACCCCTGTCTCCCTGGCCCAGGCCCGGGCCTTTCTGGCCGGCTACGACATCGGCGAGGCGGCGTCGCTGACCGCCATCGCCGAGGGGGTGGAGAACACCAACTACCGGCTGGATACGGTTCAGGACGGGCGGGGGCGGCGCTTCGTCCTGACTCTGTTCGAGGGGCGCACCGATGCGGCGTCGCTGCCGTTCTGCCTGGGGCTGACGGCGCATCTGGCGGGGCGGGGCTTTCCCTGCCCCATGCCCGTCGAGGACCGGGCCGGGCGATGGCTGGGCCGGCTGAACGGTCGGGCGGCCGCCGTGATCGAATGGAAGACCGGCGCCTGGCTGCGTCGCCCGTCGCCGGCCGATCAGGCGGCGGCCGGGGCGGCGCTGGCGCGGCTGCATCTGGCGGCGGCGGACTTTCCCCTGAGGCGCGCCAATCCGGTGGGGCCGGCGGCCTGGCGACGGCTGGCGGATCGCTGCGCCGAAGGCGTCGCACGGGCGTCGGATACGGACCGCGCCCTGCTGAAACAGGTGGAGGGGGCGCTGGATCGGCTGGGCGATCCGTTCGGCCTCCAGGCCTGCGGCGATCTGCCGGGCGGGGCGATCCATGCCGACTATTTTCCCGACAATGTGCTGTTCGAGTCCGGGGCGGTCTCGGCCGTGATCGACTTCTATTTCGGCTGCGACGGGGCCTTCGCCTACGACCTGGCCATCGCCCTGTCGGCCTGGGGGTTCGACGCCGAGGGACGGGCCGACGCCCCGGCCCTGGCGGCCTTCCTGCGCGGCTACGAGGCGGTGCGGCCGTTGGGCGCGGCCGAACGGGCGGCCCTGCCGCGCCTGGGCGAGGCGGCGGCGCTGCGGTTCACGGTGACGCGGCTGCACGACCGCATCTTCCACGATCCGGCCAATCTGGTGACGCCCAAGGACCCGGCCGTCTTCCTGCGCCGCCTGGACCATTGGCGGGCGGTCGAGCCGGTCTGAGGGTAAGAAAAAGCGGGGTGCGGTTCGTGCCGTTCGCACAGTTTCGCGACGCGCATCTCCGTCATCCAGGGCTTGTCCCTGGGATCCAGACTCCCGCTGTCTGGCGGCGCCGCGCCCTGCGGAAACACCGGGAGTCTGGATCCTCGCCACAAGGGCGAGGATGACGGGATCGGGAGCGAGCGCCGAAAACAGAGTCTGAATGGTGTGAATAGTGCGAAATCGACGGTCGCACTTGCACAGGCGAAAACGGTGCGATGTGCAAATGAGAGTGCACTTTCGACCGTGTCGGGGTTCACGTTTTCAAAGACCGCGCGGGATTATGGCACGGTTTCGGAGGGCGCCAGGTCGATTGCCGTTTGCGCGGGCCAAGTCGCTGAAAACCTAGAGGTTCGCTTTCAGAACTAGGGGTGCAAGCGGTTCCATTCGGTCGGGTCGAGCCGACCTATTTGCTCTCGGGCGCTCGCGCATAAAGGGTTTCGAAAAAACTCATCCGCTCGATCAGCTGGGCGTCCCCTGATTTCAAACCTTCGGATGTCAGCGCTTCAGGCGCTTCCCAAGCCAGTTGACCACAACGAAGTGGATAGACCTCCTTCACATCACGAAGATGTTGCATGATCTGTGAGGGAGACGCATCTTCAGGCAGATTGCGAGGCGGAAGGTCGGTCTCGTGTCGCACTATGCTGTCGTTTATGCGCCGGCTTATTTCAGCCTCGGGCATACCGGCCTCGGACGCTCGGCTTTCGATCTGCCTCTGCATGTCGTGCAAGGGGTCGAAGTCAACCTCATAGCCCATTCGGGCGCATCCGCTGGACACAATGAAAATTCGACCGAAACGATCGATGTCCGATGAAAGCGCATCATGGTCGCCGAGTTGCATCGCCGCAATCGTCACCAAAACTGCTAGCATTTCCATTCTCCGCGAGCGCAGGGTCGCAGCAATGGCCGCAACCCACTAAGGGGCGATAAACGTCCGCTACGGGTCGGTTTGCGACAATGCGGCTCGTCGTCATGTCAGAGGCCGCCACCCCGCGCTGTCTTGCCGCTGGAACTGAACGGCGGTCCGGGGTTTGATGGTTCATGCGGTTACAGCCGCGCTCCCCGAGAACGAGATTTCAATCATGACCGACGAACAGATCAACGGCGCCGCTTCGCAGGTGCAGGGCAAGACGCAAAAGGGCCTGGGCAAGCTGGTCGGCGACCAGAAGCTGCAGGTCGAAGGGGCCTATAACGACGCCAAGGGCAAGTCGCTGGAAACCTTCGGCAAGGCCATGGACGCCGTGGATCGCCTGGTCGAAAAGGCCCCGGCCGATTACCGCGACAAGGCCCGCACGGTGGCCGCCGAGGCGCGCAAGCGTCCGCTGGTCACGACCCTGTCGGTCGCGGGCGCGGGCCTGTTTCTGCTCAAGGTGCTGACCGGCGGCAAGCGCCGCTGAGGTTCGGTTCAGTGGCGGCCTGAAAAGGCCGCCACGGCTTCCAGCGCCGCCTCCGTCGTCCCATCGACCACCCTCAACCGCTCGGGCCGATCGCCCAGGGCGGCGATGACGTTTGCGGGCTCGGGCGCGAAGCCCAGCACCTCGGAGACGAAGGCCCCGAACTTGGACGGATGGGCGGTGGACAGGGCCACGACCGGCCCCCCGGACCGATCCTGACGACGCGCGGCGGCCAGGGCGACGGCCGTGTGCGGACAGACGACGCGGCCCCAGGCTTCGTGCGCGTGGGCGATCTCGGCGCGGGTCTCGTCCTCGTCGATGGAGACGGCCGAGACCGAGGCGCGCAGGGCGGCCAGCAGCTTGGGATCGAAAGCCACGGCGCCGTCGCGGGCGAAGGTTTCGAACACCGCGCGGGTGCGGTCGGCGTCGCGGCCGGTCGCCTCGAACACCAGCCGTTCGAAGTTGGACGGCGCCTGGACGTCCATCGAGACGCTGCCGCTCTCCACCGCCGCGCGACGCGAATAAAGGCCGTCGTTCAGGGCGCGGGCCAGGGCGTCGTTCTGGTTCACCGCCGCGACGAAGCCGTTGGACGGCAGGCCCATCCGGGTCGCCGCGAGACCCGCGAAGGCGTCGCCGAAATTGCCGGTCGGCACGACGAAGGTCGCGGCCCGGCCCAGTTGGGCGGTGGCGGAGACATAGTAGGGAATCTGGCCCGCCAGCCGCGCCCAGTTGATCGAATTGACCGAGGACAGGCGGCCGGTCGCGCGCAGGGCGTCCTCGGCCAGCAGGCCCTTCACCAGACGCTGGCAGTCGTCGAAATCGCCGCGCACGGCCAGGTTCAGCACATTGTCGGCCTGGACCGTGGTCATCTGCCGCCGCTGAACGGGAGAGACGCGGTCCAGCGGATGCAGCACGACCAGATCGACGGACCGGGCGCCGGCGAAGGCGCGCACGGCGGCCGCGCCGGTGTCGCCCGAGGTGGCGGTAAGGATGGTCAGGCGCTCGCCCGAGGCCGACAGGGCCTCGTCCGTCAGGGCCGCGACCAGCTGCATGGCCAGGTCCTTGAAGGCGGCGGTGGGGCCGTGGAACAGCTCCAGCACGAACAGGCCCGGCTCCAACTCGACCAGGGGCGTGACCAGCGGATGGTCGAAGCCGGCGATCAGCCGATCCAGCGCCCGGTCCAGCGCTCCGGCGGGCAGGGCGTCGCCGACGAAGGGCCCCATGGCCGCCAGGGCGATGGCCTTGTAATCGGCCGGGCCGGTCCAGGTCTCTGGCGACAGGGCGGGCCAGGCGGTCGGCATATAGAGGCCGCCGTCCGGCGCGATGCCGCGCAGCAGGGCGCCGGCGAAGTCGGTCTGGGGCGAGCGGCCCCGGGTGGAGACGTAGCGGTCGGGCGAGGTGTTCATGGCCTTGTGGTCCTAGCCAGACGAGGATGCGGCGTCACCCGGTTTCTGGACGATCTTGTCGGGTTTCGGCGGCTTGTGGTCGCGGCGGCGCGCGGCGAGGGCGTGCGGGGCGCGAAGGGCGCAACTTCATTGCTCGTCTCCAGGCTCGGCGGCGGGCGCGATGCGACATCGCCCCCGCTGGCGTCGCGGGCCGGGACGGTCCATGTCATGGCGGATGAGACGACGCGATCTTCTGATCCGGCTTGGGCTGATCGCCGGGGGCGTGGGCGGGGCCTGGTGGCTGCGCGACCATGTGCTGTGGAAGGGGCCGTCGGTGGGGTTTCCGGCGTCGGGGGCGACCGGCTGGCTGCCCTATGCCGCGCCGCGCGCCAGCACGCCGACGGTTCAGGTCTCGGTCGGCGGCCGGCCGGTGCGGGCCCTGATCGATTCCGGCGCGCAATATTCGGTCATCGACCGATCCCTGGTCCAGACGCTGGGGCTGACGAAGGTCTTCGACATCCCGATGGTCGCCTATGGCGTCGGCGGCCAGGCGCAGGTCGGGCGGGGCGCGACGCTGGACGTGCGCATTGGCGAACCCGAGGGGCTGCGGCTGGAGGGCCTGCGCGCCGCGATCCTGGACCTGGGGCCGCTGGCCGGCGAAAAGGGGCTGGGCGCGCCCTTGATCCTGGGCCAGGACGTGCTGCGCGAACTGGTGCTGGAGCTGGATACGCGCCGGCGGCGGCTGAAGCTGGTCGCGCGCGACGGCTGGAGCCCGCCGGCGTCCCTGGCGCCCATCTCGGTGACGCGCGCGGGCAGGGCTTTGCAGGCGGCGATCACGGTGGAGGGGGCGACCGTCGATGCGGTGATCGACACCGGCGCTTCGGCCGTCCTGGCCGTGACGCGCGAGACGGCGGAGGCGGCCGGGCTGCTGGACGGGCGGGCGCGCACGCCGGGCCAGAGCATCGTCCTGGGCGGCGTCGTCGGGGCCGAGACGGTGATCGTCCGCACCCTGACCATCGGCGACGAGCTTTATCGCCAGGCGGAGGTGGCCATCTATGACGACGTCGCCGCGCCCGGCTTCCCCAAGGCCCTGGTCGGCATGGCGGCCTTCGAGGATCGCCGCCTGGCGCTGGACCTGGGCGGGCCTCGCCTGTTCGTCGAACGGCCGATGCAGATCACCGTGGGGGAATAGGCTTCACGCCCCGCTGAAGGTGTCGCAGGACGCCGGGTCGCCGGACTGATAGCCGCGTTGCAGCCATTCGACCCGCTGGGCCGAGGAGCCGTGAGTGAAGCTTTCGGGCGAGACGCGACCGCCGCTGCGCCGTTGCAGCGTATCGTCGCCGATGGCCTGGGCGGTCTTCATGCCCTCTTCGATGTCGCCGGGCTCCAGCGCCACCTGGCCGCCCGAGACGGCCGAGGCGTTCCTGGCCCAGACGCCGGCGTAGCAGTCGGCCTGAAGCTCCAGCGCGACGGAATAGCGGTTGGATTCGGCCTGGCCCCCGCCCCCGCGAGCCATGGCGCGCTGCTGGGCGCGGCGCACCTGGTCCGAGGTTCCGGTCAGGGTCTGGACGTGGTGGCCGAACTCGTGGGCGATGACATAGGCGCGGGCGAAGTCGGCGCCGGAGGCCCCGAGCTGGGTCTCCATCTCCTGCCAGAAGTTTAGGTCCAGATAGACGGTCTTGTCGGTCGGGCAATAGAAGGGGCCCATGGCCGACTGGCCGTAACCGCAGCCCGTGGGCGTGCCCTGTTCGTAGATCACGACCTTGGGCGGTTGATAGCCCTGAAGCTTTTGCGCCCAGACGTCGTTGATGTTGCCGCCGATGACATCGACGAACTTGCCGGCTTCGTCGCGCGGCGTGCCGACCTGTCCCTGTTGTTCGGCCGCGCCGACGCCGCCGAACTGGCTGGCCAACTGGGTCGTGGTGGCGGGATCAATGCCGAAGACGAAATAGCCGATCAGCGCCAGGACGCCCACGCCGATGCCGCCGCCCGCGATCGCGCCCCCGCCCATGCCGCGCCGGTCCTCGATTCCGCCGCCGCCTGTCCGTCCGCCCTGCCAGCGCATGTCGTCTCCTCCGCCCGATCCTCGTTAAGCTAGGCAGGAACGCAGGTGCAAGGGAAGGGATGCGTCAATTTAGACGATCGAGCCAGGCGTCGATCTGGCTGACGCCCCGGGCGGTTTCCTGGCGGCGCTCGGCGGCGGACTGACGCAGCGCCTGCTCCTGCTCCGGGCTATAGAGCGGGCGGGGCGGCAGGGGCTGGGTTAGGGTCGGTTCGCGCGCGGCCTCGATGGCGCGCAGGCGAAGCTGGGTTTCGATCTGCTGCTGGCGGGCCTGGTCGGCGTTGGACTGGGCCCGGTCGCGCAGGCGGTCGTTCTCGTAGCGGTGCTGGTCGGCGATGGCCGCAGGAACGCCGCCGGGATAGGCCCCGTAAGGCCGACCCGGCGCGGGAGCGGTCTGGGCCAGAACGGGCGTCGCGGTCGCCGCCAGCAGGGCGGCCAGGGTCAGGATGGTTCGCATGGGGAAGATGTGGGGCTGGCGGCCGTCCGCGCCAAGCGGAGCCGCAACCCTTTGACCGACCGCGGGTTCATCGGCCCGAACCCCCTTTGCAATACGGAGCATATCCCATGGCGAACACCCTTTCCGGCAAGACCGTGGCCGTTCTGGCGACCGACGGCGTCGAATTGGTCGAACTGAATGAACCGATGAAGGCGCTGAAGGATGCGGGCGCCGTGGTCGAGATCGTGTCGCTGAAGGCCGGCGAGTTCCAAGGCTTCGACCATCTGACGCCGGGCGACAAGGTCACGGCGGACAAGGCGGTGGCGGCGGTGGACGCCGCATCCTATTCGGCCCTGCTGCTGCCGGGCGGGGTGGCCAACCCGGACCAGTTGCGCGCCGATGCGGACGCGGTGGCCTTCGTGCGGGCCTTTTTCGACGCGGGCAAGCCGGTGGCCGCCATCTGTCACGCCCCATGGCTGCTGATCGAGGCGGGGGTGGTCGAGGGACGCACCCTGACGGCCTTCGAAAGCATCCGCACCGACCTGAAGAACGCCGGGGCCAATGTGGTCGACGAGGAAGTCGTGGTCGACCAGGGGCTTGTCACCAGCCGCCGCCCGGACGACATCCCCGCCTTCAACGCCAAAATGATCGAGGAATTCGCCGAAGGGCGGCACGACGGCCAGTCTGTCTGAGAGGGCGGCCTGGAGCCGGATTGGGCCTGGACTAGGGCATGGCCCAGACCGAGGATCGCTTGATCTCCTGGTCCTCCAGCTCGCGCGTGGTCGGGACGCGGTATTCGGCCAGGAAGTCCAGGCCGGAACGCGGGAAATAGGTGCGCCCCGGATCGCCGATCAGCACCCGCGTCCCGTTCGCCCGCGCCCTGGCCAGCCAGGCCAGCACCGCCTCGGTCATCGGCCTTTCGTAGCAGATGTCCCCGGCGCAGATGATATCGACGTCCGGCGGCGCGGCCTGGAGCAGATCGGCGGCGGTGAAGTCCAGCGTCACGCCGTTGGCGAGCGCATTGGCGGCGACGGCGGCCTGGCAGAAGGGGTCGATGTCGGCGCACAGGACCCGGGCCGCCCCGGCCTTCATCGCCGCGATCCCGACCAGGCCGGAACCGGCGGCGAAATCCAGCACCCGCCTGCCCGCCGCCTCGTGCGGATGATCCAGCACATAGCGCGCCAGGGCCTGGCCGCCCGCCCAGGCGAAGGCCCAGAACGGCGGCGGCAGGCCCATCTGGCCCAGTTCCTCCTCGGTCAGGCGCCAGATCGGCGTGATCTCGTCGGCCAGCCACAGCGCGATCTCGGGCGCATGGGGCACGGTCTGCAGCCGCGTGTTTTCGCGGATGAAGGCGGCGGGGTCGGCGATCCTCATGCCGGGCGGCGGGTCGCCGTTCGAATCACGTCCAGATAGCCGGGCGACACCTCCATGCCCTGGGCCTGGGGGCGGTCGCGGAGGGCGCGGTGCAACCGGGGCAGTTTCCAGCACGGCACATGCATGAACAGATGATGTTCGGCATGGAAGTTGACCCAGTAGGGGGCGATGAAGGCGCGCTCCCACCAGGCGGCGCGGGTGGTGCGGGCGGCGCGGAAGGGATCGGCGGCCGATCCTTCGACGCAGGCGTGTTCTGCTATGTTCCTGAGCCGCGTCACCATCGGGAACCAGGTGGCCATCGGCAGCAGCCACAGGACGAAGAAGGCCCACGCGACGCCGGCGGCGACGAAGCCGGCCAGCAGGACGGCGTTGAAGACCAGGAAGGGCAGGACGGATCGGCCCGTCACCACCGCCTCGTAATCGTGGGTCGCGCCGGCCTTCGGTTCGACCTGGCGTCGCCGGGCCAGCGGCAAGAGGATGCGCTGTTTGAAGAAGGTCTGGCCGGTCAGGTCGCGGATCAGCTTGCGCCGCAGGGAGGCGGGGCTGACGGGGAAGGGGGCCGACAGCATCAGGTCGGGGTCCTCGGCCTGCTGGGCGAAACGATGATGCGTCAGATGATAGGGGCGATAGGCCACCAACGATGCGCCGATGGGCGTGGCGCACAGCCAATGGCCGAGAAAGTCGTTCAGGCGCGGCGATTTCGACAGCCCCCCGTGCGCCGCCTCGTGCATCAATATGGCCAGGCCCAGCTGGCGCGTGCCGACGATCATGACGCACAGCGGGATCAGCCAGGGGACCAGAACCCCCGCGACCACGGCCAAGGCGATCACCGCCCAGCAATGCGCGACCAGCAACGGCCCTGCCCAGGCCGAGCGCGTCTGGAACGGCGCCCATTCCTGGGGCGTGAACAGGAGCGACGGAGCGATGCGCGGGGCGGCGGGCATGGCGCAGTCTACCGCGGTCGGCGCGTTCGGAAAAGCAACGGATAACTGTGAGGCAGGCCTGACAAAAAGTCAGGTTGACATGACATTCGAGTGGTGTCAGGTTCTCCTTACACGAGGAGAGCCAGAGATGTTTGCGGCCTGGAAGAACGGAACGCCGGCTTATCGGCGCTATCTCATGAGGACGATGGCGTTCACGACGCCCTATGTGGCGATCTGCGTGGCCATGATGACCACGGACGCCTTCGACGACCTGATGGGCAAGCCGGCCGCGTGGCTGTTGGCGGCGGCGGTGTCCGCGCCGGTGATTGGCCATATCTGGGCGACCCTGGCCCTGATGCGCGAGAGCGACGAGTTCGTGCGCGGCGTGACCGCCAAACAGTTCATCGTGGCGGCGGGCCTGGCCCTGGCGGTGGCGACCTTCTGGGGCTTCGGCGAGAGTTTCGCGGGCGCGCCGCACATGCAGACCTGGCTGATCGTGCCGGTGTTCTGGGCCATGTACGGCGTCGTCTCGCCCTTCATTCGGAGCAGTCGATGAAGAACCGGCTGAAGCTGCTGCGCGTCGAGCGCGGCTGGACCCAGGAGCAGCTGGGCCAGGCGCTGGGGGTGTCGCGCCAGGCGGTGATCGCCCTGGAGACCGAACGGCACGACCCGTCGCTGGACCTGGCCTACCGCATCGCCGCCACCTTCGGACGGCCGGTCGAGGACATCTTCGAGAACCCGCACGCGGGCTGAGCGAAAAGTCAGAATAACCTTACAATTGGAGACTGCCATGTCGAAGCTCCCTCACGCTTGCAGGGGCGTGCGCCCGCCTGCGCGCCTCGCCGTTTTGATCGGCGTCGTGATCGCTTGCTGCGTCGCCAACGAACCGGCGCGCGCCCAATCCCGAACGCCAGCGGTCGCCGCCGCGCCCTTCGTCTCGGACCGGTTGTCGGTCGAGGTCGTGGGCCAGGGGCCGGACGTGATCCTGGTCCCCGGCCTGGCCTCCTCGCGCGAGGTGTGGCGGGCGACGGCGGATCGGCTGAAGGCGACGCACCGGGTGCATCTGGTGCAATTGGCCGGGTTCGCGGGCGAGCCGTGGGCGCAGGGCGACGGGGCCTTCGTCCAGCCCGAGGTTCAGGAACTAGCGCGCTATATCCGCCAGGCCGGGCTGGACCGCCCGGCGGTGATCGGCCATTCGATGGGCGGTTTGAGCGGCCTGCTGCTGGCCCAGCAGCGGCCGGACCTGGTCGGGCGGCTGATGACGGTGGACAGCCTGCCCTTCTACAGCGCCCTGTTCGGCCCGACCGCGACGGCGGAAAGCGCGCGGCCGTTCGCGGACCAAGCGGCCGCCATGATCCTGGGCGCCGATGCCGCGACCTTCCGCACCCAGCAGGAGGCGACGGCCGAGACCCTGTCGCGGACGCCGGCCGAGCGGGCGCGGATCGTCGCCTGGTCAATGGCCAGCGACCGCCACGCCGTCGCCTCGGCCATGAAGGATGTGATGACCACCGACGCCCGGCCGGGGCTTGCGGCCATGACGACCCCGGTGACGGCCCTCTACGCCTCGGACGCCGACGGCGGGGCGCCTGCGGCCGGTGCGGATGCGATTTGGGGGCGGGAGTATGCGGCCCTGCCGGGCGCGACGCTGATCCGGGTCGACGGATCGCGCCATTTCATCATGGCCGACCAGCCCGAACGATTCGCCGAACTGGTCGATGCGTTTCTGGCGGACTGACGCCGATCCTCCCCCGAGCAGCGTAGCGGAACGGGGGAGGGGGACCGCGCGAAGCGGGGTGGAGGGGGCGAAAGCCGTCTCTGCGGGTTGGGTGAAAGACCGTGCGGCGTCCGCCCCCTTCACCCCTTCGGGGTCCCCCTCCCCCGCAGGCGGGGGAGGATCTTTCGAGTGTCAGCCGTTCTTCGGCGTCACGTCCCCGGCCTTGACCGGCGCGCCGTCGAACTGGTCGGCGTAGGCGGGGTTCAGCAGGGCGCGGAAGGCGCTCTGCGGCAGGGCGATCCAGTAGTAGCCGTCCGAATAGGGGCCGATCTGATATGGCCCCAACAGGAAGGTCACGCCCCCCGCCTTGCCGGGCGTCGTGCCGGGGGTCAGGAAGAAGGGGGTGGAGACGGCCTTGGGGCAGGTCCACATCTTGCCGTCCAGGGTGGCGGCCTCGGACCCCGGCGAGCGGGCCTGTTTGGCGGCGTTGGCGGCGGCGCACAGGGCCTTGTCCAGCACGGCCAGGTCGGCGCCGGGGCGGAACAGGTCGCCGAAGCCCAGCCGCTTGTTGGTCGTCTTGTCCCAGATCACCGAGGCGAAGCTGGTGTTGGGGTGGGCGCCGCCGGTGTATTCGAAATCGGTGCGGGCCAGGCTGACCAGTCTGGCGGTCTCGGCGCCCGGCGTGAAGGCGATGGACTTCTCATAGGGATTGGGGCCGCCGCCAGCCTCGCTGAGATCGGCCTGGGCGCCTTCCTCGAACTGTTTCAGGTCGCGCACCATGTCGGCGTAGAGGGCGGCGTGCAGGACCGGCGTCGCCTTGACCGTCTGCGGCAGGGTCAGTTTGACGTCGGCATAGGGGGTCTTGCTCTCGTAGCCGACCGGGGTGGCGTCCGCCGCGACGGCCGGGGCGGGGGCCGGCGCCGGGGCGGCGGCCTTCTCCTCGCGGCGCTGGCAGGCGGCCAACGAGGCCGAGAGGGTCGCGGCGACGGCGACGGACAGCAGCAGGATGCGGGGGGCGGAGGTCATGACAGGTTCCTTCACAGACCGATGGATCCGAGGGCGATGGCGGCCAGCAGGACAAGGCCGGCCTCGCGGTTTGACTTGAACAGTTTCAGCGCCAGGGCGCCGTCGTCGCGGTCGATGCGGCCGACCTGCCGCGTCAGGTGGGCGGCGTAGGCGGCCAGGCCGATCCAGAACGGAAGACCCAGCCCGGCGACCGCCCCGGCGAGGGCGGCGAACAGGACGGCCAGGCCGTAGAAGGCCGCGACGCCGGGCCTGACGGCCGAGGCCAGGCGCCGCGCCGACGACTTCACCCCGATCATGGCGTCGTCCTCGATGTCTTGCAGGGCGTAGATCGTGTCGTAGCCCAGGGTCCAGAACACGCCGCCGATCCACAGCAGGACGGCGGGGACATAGGCCTGCCAGGCCAGGGCGACGGCATGGCCGCTGTCGCTGGCGGGCGACCACAGGAAGGGCCGGAAATCCCCGGCGATGTCGGCGGGCAGCAGCAGGGCGGCCGCCGCCAGGGGCAGGGCGGCGGCGAACCCCATCAGCGCCCCCCAGTTGAAGGTCAGGCCCAGCCACGCCTGCGGCCACCAGGTGATCCGCTTCATGAAGGGATAGGCCGCGACCAGGGCCAGCGACCCGACGCCCAGAAGGATGGCGACGGTCGGCAGGGTCAGCAGGATCGTCAGGCTGATCAGGCTGCACGCCACGACGAAGGCCCAGGCCTGTCTGACGCTGATCCGGCCCGACGGAATGGGGCGCTGGGCCGTGCGGGCGACCTGGGCGTCGAAGTCGCGGTCGACGATGTCGTTGAAGGCGCAGCCCGCCGCCCGCATCAGGCACGCCCCGATCCCGAAGCCGACGAACAGCCACAGGTCATAGAGGCCCGGCGCCTGACGATACTGAGCCAAAGCGAGCGCGATCCCTTGCCAGCCGGGCAGCAGCAGCAGCCAGATGCCGATGGGCCGGTCGAACCGCCCCAGCTTCAGCCACGGCTTCAGCCCCTCCGGCGCATGACGGTCCACCCAATTGGCGCCGGCGTCGGGAAGGGGGGCGGAGGTCATGGCGGTGACTTAGCGGTTATGGCGCGGGGGGTGAAGGGCGGCCCGCTCTTTCGTCATCCTCCGGCAAGCCGCTTTCGGCCCCTAAGGGCGACGAAAAAGGGGGGCTGGTTCGACCACCCCCCCCTTATGGTTTTCAACTGTCGGCCGATCAGTCCCGATAGATCTCGCCCGAGCCGGAGACGCGGCTGTTCAGATTGGCGGGGCGGGCGGACAGGGTGACGTCGCCCGAGCCGTCGATGTCGACGTCGACCTGGCCGGTGGCGGCGATGTCGGCGCCGCCCGAGCCGGCGATGTCCACCTTGGCGTCCCTGGCCGCCAGGCCGGCGAGATCGGCGTCGCCCGAACCGTTGATGGTCAGGTCCAGGGCCTCGACGCGGCCCGACGCCCTGACGTCCGCCGAGCCGGAAATGTCCAGCGTCAGCGACGGCTGGTCGAAGGCGCTGATGGACAGGTCGCCCGACCCGTTGGAGACGAAGCGGCGCACGTTGGGGGCCGTGACGACCACCTTCAGTTCGTCGCGCTCGGTGCGGGCCGAGAAGTCGCCCCGGTTCCAGCCGAAGACGACCCGTTCGTCACCTTCCCCCAGACGGATATGGCCGTCCTCGATCCGCACCCGGTCGGCCAGGGCCTTGGGTCCGGTGACGACGACGGAGTTGGCGTCGCCCTGGACATATTCGACATCGACGCTGGAATCGACGGTCAGGGTCTCGCCTCCGGTCCAGGCCAGGGTGCGGGTGGTCAAGGGGCCGAGGTCGTCGGTCCCGCCCTTGACGCGCTCTATGCGGACGGTCTCGCCGTCGTCGTCCTTGAAGGTCCAGGCCCAGCCGTGGCGCTGGAGGTCCTGGCCGCCGATGGCGACGGCCCCGCCGACCGTGACCAGACACAGCACCAGGGCGGCGCCGGCGATGATGAACAGGGTGCGGATCATGCCGAAACTCCCGAGGTTGAGTTGGTGGCGCCCGCGTCGGCCGGCGTCGGCTCCAGAGCGGGCTTGAGCAGCCGGTAGTGCAGGCGGGCGAACCAGACCACGCCGTTGACCAGCCAGATGGTGAAGATGGTGAGCAGGGCGCCGATGAAGACGGCGCCGGCCATCAGGCCCAGCCCCATCAGGATCGCCGCGAACGGTCCGCCGGGGAAGCCCGCGAAGGGTCCGGCGACCATGATCACCCCGCCGCAGACGAACAGGGCGATGGCGGCGATGAAGAAGCCGAACACGGTCCCCACCACCCCCATCAGCAAGGGCAGCAGGATCAATATGTCCAGCGCGCCCAGGCCCAGAACCGCGAAGATGGCGGCGGCGGCGGCGGAGGGGTTCTTCTCCTGGCGCCAGCGCTGGATGCCGGCCTCGGCCTTCAGCTCGCGGGCCAGCCGGACCGGATCGCCCAGCGCCGCCGCGACCTCGGCCTCGGTGCGGCCGGCGGCCAGGCCGTCGTCGAAATGGGTCTGATAGTCGGCCAGTATGTCGTTGGCCGCAGCGGTCGGCAGGCCGACCAGCCCGTCCTTCAGGCGATTGATGAACTCGGCGCGCGTCATTGGGCGGCTCCCTGATCGGCGTCGTTCGCCACGATGGCGTCGACGGCCTTGGTGAAGGCGGACCATTCAGCGGTCTGGGCGGCCAGGGCCGCGCGACCCGCCTCGGTCAGGCGATAGTATTTGCGCGAGGGACCGGCGGAGGATTCGACCAGATAAGTCTCGACCTGGCCCTCCGACTGCATCCGCCGCATCAGGGGGTAGATGGTGCCTTCCCCCATGTCGATCGCGTCCGACAGGCGGCTGGCGATCTCGTAGGCGTAGCTGTCCGCCCGGCTCAGAAGCGCCAGGACGCATAGGCCCAGCACCCCCTTCTTCAGCTGTATCTCGATGGTTTCAGGCACCGCGATGTCTCCTGTGTGCGAGAGATCGAATACGGCAAGGTATCTGTCGGTGCAAGGTAGCTGTCGAAACATGACAGCGATTTAATCGAGACCGTCCGACGGCCGATCCTGGGCGGCTTTGCGGCGAGGGTCCGTTGTTCGCTTGGCAAGCCGAGGGCGATCCGATAGGTCAAAAAGATCGCCGGGCGTGGAAATCGCGCCAGTGTGATTACTTGCGAACCATTCGCAAGTGTCTGCTGCAGAACGGTTTTATGGGGAAGACTCCGATGGGGAAGGGCAATCGCGCCCGGAGAACGCTGGGGGGGACCGCCGCCTCCATCGCTTTGGGGGGCGGGCTGACGGCCGGGCTGGCGATCTTCGCCGCCGCGCCGGCCTGGGCGCAGGATCTGATGGGACAGCCGACGCCGGGGGGCATCGGCCTGCAGCCGGCCGCCGCGCCGCTGAAGCACGACGCGCACTTCTTCCATGACGTGATCCTGCTGCCGATCATCACCGGCATCACCCTGCTGGTTCTGGGCCTGCTGGCGTGGATCGTGTTCCGCTACAACAAGAAGGCCAATCCGACGCCCGCGCGCTGGAGCCACAACACCACCGTCGAGATCGTCTGGACCGTGGCGCCGGTGCTGATCCTGGCCTTCATCGCCCTGTTCTCGTTCCGCCTGCTGTTCGCCTATCACGACATGCCCAAGCCGGACCTGACGGTGAAGGTCACGGGCAACCAGTGGAACTGGGCCTATGAATATCCCGACCAGGGCGTGGCCGAATACATCTCCAACATGCTGCCCGAGGACGAGGCCAGGGCGCGGGGCGTGCCCTATCGCCTGGCGGCGACAGAACCAATGGTCGTGCCGGTGGGCAAGACGGTGCAGCTGGTCATCACCGCCTCGGATGTGATCCACGCCGTGGCCCTGCCGGCCTTCGGCCTGAAGACCGACGCGGTGCCGGGACGGATCAACACCACCTGGTTCACGGCCGAGCGCACCGGCGTCTTCTACGGCCAGTGCTCGGAGCTGTGCGGGGTCGACCACGCCTTCATGCCGATCGAGATCCGGGTCGTGACCCAGGCCCAGTTCGAGCAGTGGATCGCCTCGAAGGGCGGCTCGATGACGCCCAGGGTCGAGACGCCCGCCACGCCCGTCGCCGCGCCCGCCGCCGCGCCCGCCGAAGGCGAGGCGGCGCCCGCGCAGGCCGCCGCCCCGACCGCCCAACCCGATCCCGCCGCGGCGCCCGCCGCGCCGGCCGCCCAGTAAGAGGCGCGCATCATGGCTGACGCTACCCTGACCCGCGACGCGACCCACATCGGTCACGCCCATGAAGACCATCGCCACGACCACAAGCCGGGCTTCTTCACCCGCTGGTTCCTGTCCACCAACCACAAGGACATCGGCACCCTGTACCTGTTGTTCGCCATCATGGCGGGCGTCGTCGGCGGCGCCCTGTCGGGCCTGATCCGCTGGGAACTGGCCGAGCCGGGCATCCAGATCTTCAAGGAAGGCTCGTCGATCCAGCTGCTGGGCCTCGTGGAGCAGTCCAAGCACGGCTACAACGCCGTGGTCACGGCCCACGCCCTGATCATGATCTTCTTCATGGTCATGCCCGCCATGATCGGCGGCTTCGGCAACTGGTTCGTGCCGATCATGATCGGGGCGCCGGACATGGCCTTCCCGCGCATGAACAACATCTCCTTCTGGCTGCTGGTCGCGGCCTGGTGCCTGCTGATCCTGTCGATGTTCACGGACGGCGGGCCGGGCAAGGGCTTCGGCGGCGGCTGGACGGCCTATCCGCCGCTGTCGACCACGGGCCACGTCGGCCCCGCCTTCGACCTGGCCATCTTCGCCCTGCACGTGGCGGGCGCCAGTTCGATCCTGGGCGCGATCAACTTCATCACCACCATCCTGAACATGCGCGCGCCGGGCATGACGCTGCACCGGATGCCGCTGTTCGCCTGGTCGGTGCTGATCACCGCCTTCCTGCTGCTGCTGAGCCTGCCCGTCCTGGCCGGGGCCATCACCATGCTGCTGACCGACCGCAACTTCCACACCCACTTCTTCGATATCATGTACCAGCACCTGTTCTGGTTCTTCGGCCACCCGGAAGTGTACATCCTGATCCTGCCGGGCTTCGGCATCATCAGCCACATCGTCTCGACCTTCAGCCGCAAGCCGGTGTTCGGATATCTGGCCATGGCCTACGCCATGGTGGCCATCGGCTTCGTCGGCTTCATCGTCTGGGCCCACCACATGTACACGGTGGGCATGAGCATCAATCTGCGCGCCTATTTCATCGCCGCCACCATGATCATCGCGGTGCCGACGGGCGTGAAGATCTTCAGCTGGATCGCCACCATGTGGGGCGGGTCCATAAGCTTCAAGACGCCCATGCTGTGGGCGATCGGCTTCATCTTCCTGTTCACCGTCGGCGGCGTGACCGGCGTGGTCCTGTCGAACGCCGGCATCGATTACAGCCTGCACGACACCTATTACGTGGTGGCCCACTTCCACTACGTCCTGTCGCTGGGCGCCGTCTTCGCCATCTTCGCGGGCTTCTACTACTGGTTCGAGAAGATGTTCGGGGTGAAGTACAACGAGTTCCTGGGCGCGCTGCACTTCTGGATCATGTTCGTGGGCGTGAACCTGATCTTCTTCCCGCAGCATTTCCTGGGCCTGCAGGGGATGCCGCGCCGCTACATCGACTATCCCGACGCCTTCACCCTGTGGAACCACGTTTCGTCCTGGGGCTATGTCATCACCATCGTCGGCGTGGCCGTCTTCCTGATCATGCTGCTGGAAGCCGCCGTTCGTCGCCGCCCGGGCGTGGCCAATCCGTGGGGCGAGGGCGCCACGACCCTGGAGTGGACCCTGTCCTCGCCGCCGCCGACCCACCAGTTCAACGAACTGCCGGTGGTCAAGGGCGACGAACACTGATCGCCATCCGGCGAAGCTGAGACCAGCGGGCCGCGCTTTCCGTCGGAAGGGGCGGCCTTCCGCTTATCAGTGTGCTATTGCGGCCCGCACCGATGACCAAAGTCCAGACGCCCCCCGCCATCTCGACCGCCCAGCCGGAGGACTTCTTCCAGCTGTTGAAGCCCCGCGTGATGTCGCTGGTGGTGTTCACCGCCGCGACCGGCCTGGTCGTCGCCCCGGGGTCGGTCAATCCGCTGGTCGCCGCCATCGCCATACTGTGCATCGCCGTGGGGGCGGGCGCGGCCGGCGCCCTGAATATGGCGCTGGAGGGCGAGACCGACGCCCTGATGCGGCGCACGCGCGGCCGGCCGGTCGCGGCGGGGCGGGTCAGGAAGAACGACGCCATGGCCTTCGGCGTGATCCTGAGCCTGTTCTCGGTCATGCTGCTGGGGATGAACGCCAACTGGCTGGCCGCGGGCCTGCTGGCGATGACCATCGTCTATTACGCCGGCTTCTACACCCTGCTGCTGAAACGCAGGACGCCGCAGAACATCGTCATCGGCGGGGCGGCGGGCGCCTTTCCCCCCGTGATCGGCTGGGCGGCGGCGACGGGCCAGGCGCCGTGGCAGGCCTGGCTGCTGTTCGCCATCATCTTCCTGTGGACCCCGCCGCACAGCTGGGCCCTGGCGCTGTATTCGGCCGGCGACTACGCCAAGGCGGGCATTCCCATGATGCCGGTGGCGCGCGGCGCGCGGTCCACCCGGCTGCAGATCCTGATCTACAGCCTGATCTTCGTGCCGACGGCTGTCGCCCCGGCCCTGGTCGGGGTGGGAGGTCTGATCTATCTGGTCGTGTCGGTCGCGGGCGGTCTGGGCTTTCTGGGGCTGGCGTGGCGGCTGTTCCGCTCGCGCGCGGGCGACGAGCCGGACAAGGCCGACGCCGTGGGACGCGAGGCCGCATTGTATGACGTCAAGGCCCAGGCCAAACCGGCGCGGGACCTGTTCGCCTTCTCCATCCTTTATCTGATGGCCCTGTTCTCGGCCCTGCTGGTCGAGGCCCTGGCCGGCCTGGGAGCGTAGCCATGCGTCTGACCCCCGAGGAGCTGCGCGCGCGCAAGCGCCGCAACGTCTGGATCGCCAGCGCCCTGGTCGCCTTCATCGTCCTGGTGTTCGCCACCACGGTGTTGCGCCTGCAGCAGAACCAGGCGGCCGAGCGGGCGCTGGAGCGGTCGGTGGAGACCAGCCAGCCATGAAGGCGGACCGCAACAAGAACCTGATCGCCATCGTCTGCGTGCTGGGCGTCATGGGCATGACGGGCGCGGCCTTCGCGGCGGCGCCGCTTTATCGGATGTTCTGCCAGGTCACGGGCTTCGACGGCACGGTGCGCAAGGCCGAAAAGGCGCCCGACCAGGTGCTGGACCAGACGGTGCTGGTGCGGTTCGACACCAATGTCCGCGGCCTGCCCATGACCTTCAAGGCCGAACAGGCGACCCAGCGGGTCAGGATCGGCGAGACGGGCCTGGCCTATTTCGACGTGACCAACACCTCGGACCGGCCGATCCAGGTGCGGGCGGGCTACAATGTGGCGCCCGAATATACGGGGCCGTATTTCCAGAAGCTGCAATGCTTCTGCTTCACCGACCAGACCCTCGCGGCGGGCGAGACGCGCCAGTTCCCGGTGCAGTATTTCATCGCCCCCGAATTGGCCACCGACCGCGAGGCGCGGGGCGCGCGCGAGATCACGCTCAGCTACACCTTCTATCCGTCCGTCGACGCGCCGACGGCCTGACGGAGACGGGATTTGCGCGGACTGGACTTCACTTCCTGGCACAGTCTGCTGATCACCCTGATCGGCCTGGCGCTGGTGACGCTGATCGGCATGGGCATCCGGCTGGTGATGATGTTCACCATCCAGCAGCGGCGCGAGCGGACGAACCGCCAGATCAACGAGCGGCTGAAGACCCTGATCGCGGCCTATAAGGTTCTGGGCGGCTCCTTCACCGGGGACCTGAGCGTCGATCCCGCCCACAAGCGCGACCTGGTCGCCCGCAGCGCGCCTGACGGGCAGGGGGCGCTGGATCCGAGCGCGGAGGCGGCGGGCGGATCGGATCGCGCCCGGCGCATCCGCGACGCGGTGGAGGGCTGTCTGGCCGACATCATCCTGCTGGGCACCGAGGACCAGGTGCGTCTGGCGCAGCAGGCGGCGCGAGATCTGGCGGCGGGCCGGCCCGTGCAGACGCATGAACTGGTGGTCTCGCTGCGCGACTTCATTCGCAAGGCTCTGGACCTGGCGCCCGTTCCGACCGGGCCGAACATTCCGCTCCAAGGCCCCGCCCGGCCCGCCTCGGGCGGCGCGCGCGGCGGCGGGGCGGGCCGAGGCGGCGGGGGCGGCATGGGCGGCGGCATGGGCGGCGCAATGACCGGCGGCGGCGTCGACACGGCCGACGACGGGGCCGCTCCGCCTCCACGCCAGGGCTGACGACGGGGGTCGGAACAAGGCGGAAAAGCGGCGTGGCTCTGTTGTCGGCCCGCTGCGAAGTCTATAGCGTCGCGACAACCGACTGTGGCCCACGAAGAGACGCGATTCATGGCTGACGCCCACGCCGCTCCGCAGCACGACTATCATCTGGTTCCGCCCAGCCCCTGGCCGCTGGTCTCGTCCATCGCCGTCACCATCATGTTCATCGGCGCGGTGATCTGGATGAAGGGGCTGGCGCCGGCGGACGGCGGTCCGATCGCCGCCAATTTCCTGGCCCAGGGCAAGCCCGGCGTCTTCTTCGCCGGCCTGGCGGGGGTGCTGATCTCCATGTTCGGCTGGTGGTCGGACGTGATCAAGGAATCCAAGGCGGGCGACCACACGCCGGTCGTCTCCATCGGCCTGCGCTACGGCATGATCCTGTTCATCGCCTCGGAGGTGATGTTCTTCGTCGCCTTCTTCTGGATGTTCTTCGACATGGCCCTGTTCCACGAATCGCGGGCGCTGACGCCGGAAGTCGGCGCCTGGGCCGACACAGCCAAGGCCTGGTCGACCTGGCCGCCCAAGGGGGTCGAGGTGCTGTCGCCGTGGCAGTTGCCGCTTCTGAACACCGTGACCCTGCTGCTCAGCGGCTGCACCGTCACCTGGGCGCACCACGCCATCCAGGTCGGGGACCGCAAGGGCGCCAAGATCGCCCTGGCCATCACCGTGGCCCTGGGCGTGCTGTTCACCTGCGTCCAGGCCTATGAATATCATCACATCCTGCACGAGAAGCTGTTCTTCAACGAAGAGGCGGTGAACTCGGGCCTGTACGGCTCCATCTTCTTCATGGCCACGGGCTTCCACGGCTTCCACGTGCTGATCGGGACCATCTTCCTGACCGTCTGCCTGATCCGCCTCCTGGCCGGCGACTTCACGCCGCAGAAGCATTTCGGCTTCGAGGCGGCGGCCTGGTACTGGCACTTCGTGGACGTGGTCTGGCTGTTCCTGTTCGCCTTCGTCTATGTCGTCTTCGGTTGATCCAAGACGGGGCTGAGACTGTCGAAACGGCGCGGGACGAGGCGTCGTCCCGCGCCGTCGCCGTTTGCGACCATCCCGTGCGCGCGGCGCTGAGGGGGCTTTGTCCGCGCTGCGGCCAGGGGCGGCTGTTCGACGGCTTCCTGAAGGTCCGGCCGGAATGCGAGGTCTGCGGCCTGGACTTCTCCACCATCCAGACCGGCGACGGGCCGGCCACCTTCATCATGCAGATCGCGGGCTTCGTGGCGGTCTTTTCCGCCCTGGTCGTGGAGATCAACTTCCACCCGCCGATGTGGCTTCATCTGATCGTCTGGCTGCCGATGACGGCGGGCCTGTCGCTGGCCCTGATGCGGCCGGGGCGGGGGCTGATGATCGGCCTGCAATACCGCAACCAAGTGGATAGATCCTCCTCGGTTCCGCCCCCCGCGGAGGATCGGCCATGAGACGTTTTCCCTGGATTCCGACCGTGCTGACGGCGGCGGCCATCGTCGTTCTGGTCGGCCTGGGCGTCTGGCAGGTCCAGCGGCTGAAGTGGAAGGAGGGGTTGATCGCGGCGGCCGATGCGGCGGCGGCGAAACCGCCCGCGCCGCTGGATCAGGTGCTGCGTGAGGGCGACCTGGAATTCCGCAAGGCGCTGATCGTCTGCCCCGGCCTGGCCAGCGCGCCCTTCGTGGAGTTGCAGTCCATTCATGACGGCCAGGCGGGGGTGCGGCTGATCTCGGCCTGTCGGCCCGTGGGCCAGGACTTCGCCCTCCTGATCGACCGGGGCTTCGTCGGGGACGGCGTGACGGCGCGCCCGCGCGTGATCCAGACCACCCTGCCGCTGGTGCTGGCGGGCCAGTTCCGAACCTTTCCCCAACCCGGCGGCCTGACCCCGGCGCCGGCCAACGACCGCTTCTACGCCCGCGACACCGCCGCGATGGCCAAGGCGTTGCATGTCGTCGGACCCGTGCGGCCCGAGGCGGTGTTCGCCCTGACCGCGACCAATCCCGAGTTCCCCGCCCTGCGGCCTTCGGCGCCCCCGGCGGCGTTTTCCAACAACCATTTGGGATACGCCCTGACGTGGTTTGGACTGGCGATCGCCCTGGCGGGCTTCTATGTCGCCCTGCTTCGGCGTCGAACCCGGAAAGACGCTCCTCAAGCAGCCCCGCACCGCGTGCGAGGCGATAGGAAAGAAGACACCCCCTGACCGCTGCGCTCCACACCCTGTCCAACGGCGTCCGCGTCGTCTGCGATCCCATGCCCGGCCTGAAGACCCTGGCCGTCGTCGTCGCCGTCAAGGGCGGGGCGCGGTGGGAGGCCGAGGACCGCTCGGGCTGGTCGCACCTCTTGGAGCATCTGGTGTTCAAGGGCGCGGGCGACATGGCCGCGCGCGAGATCGTCGAGCGGATCGAGGCCGAGGGCGGCACGATCAACGCCTCCACCGGATACGAACGGACCAGTTTCGAGGTGCGCGGCCTGGACGGCTCGCTGCCGCTGGCGATGCAGGTGCTGTCGGACCTGGTGTTGCGCCCCACGCTGGACCCCGCCGAGATCGAGCGCGAGAAGGACGTGGTGGCCCAGGAGATCGCCGAGGCCTTCGACACCCCCGACGACCATGTGTTCGAAATGGTCCAGACCCGCGCCTTCGCCGGCCAGCCGCTGGGCCGGCCGATCCTGGGCTCGGTCGCCAGCCTGGAACCCGCCGACAAGGCCGGCGTCGAGGCCTGGCGCGCGCGGCTGTATTCGCCCGACCGGATGGTGGTCGCCGCGTCCGGCGCGGTGGAGGAGGGCGAACTGCTGGCCCTGGCCGAGCGGTGGTTCGGCGATGCGGTCGCGACGCCGGTTCAGCCGCCGCCGCCGGCCGTCTTCGTCGGCGGCCATGCGAAACTGACGCGCAAGATCGAACAGGCCAATCTGGTGTTCCAGCTGCCGGGCCTGTCGGCGACCGACCCGGCCCTGTCGGCCATGCGCCTGTTCGGCGAGATCCTGGGCGGCGGCATGGCCTCGCGCCTGTTCCAGAGCGCGCGCGAGGAACGCGGCCTGGCCTACGCCATCGACGCCTATCAGGAGCCGTACGAGGACGCGGGCGTGCTGGGCGTCTACGCCGGGGCGGCGGCGGATCGCGCGCGTGAACTGGCCGAGGTGGCGGCCGCCGAGGTGCGCGCCCTGGCCGAGGCCGGACCGACGCCGGCCGAACTGTCGCGCGCCAAGGCGGTGATGAAGGCGGGCCTGTGGATGTCGGACGAAAACCCGATGAGCCGGGCGGGCCGCAACGCCGCCCAGACCCTGATCTTCGGCGCGCCGCGAGCCAGCGCCCTGATGACCGAACAGCTGGAGGCCCAGGGCGCAGCCGAGGTCCGTGCGGTCGGCGCGCGGCTGCTGGCGTCGGGCCAGGCGGCCAGCGCGGTCCTGGGGCCCAAGGCGGCCGGCGCGGCGGGCGAAGCCTTCGCCGAGGCCCTGTTCAGCGGCTGACGGCGCCCTTTCGGGGAACATCGACCGGGCGGATCGGTTATGCTGACGCTTGATCCTTTTCAGCCCCGGAGAACCCCCATGTCCGTCCGCGTCGCCCTGATCGTCGGCAGCCTGCGCGAAGGATCCTATTCGCGCGCCGTCGCCCTTGAACTGAAGGCCCTGGCCGCGCCCGCGCTGGAGATGGAGGTGGTCGAGATCGGCGATCTGCCGCTGTACAATCCCGACTTGGAGACCGATGCGCCGCCTGCGGCCTGGACCCGGTTCCGCGACGCGGTGGCCGCCGTTCAGGCGGTGCTGTTCGTGACGCCGGAATACAATCGCTCGATCCCCGGCGCGCTGAAGAACGCCCTGGACGTGGGGTCGCGCCCCTATGGCCGCAGCATCTGGTCGGGCAAGCCCGCCGCCATCGTCAGCGTCTCGCCCGGCGCGCTTGGAGCCTTCGGCGCCAACCACCACCTGCGCCAGCCCCTGGTCTTCCTGGGGATGCCGACGCTGCAACAGCCCGAGGCCTATGTCGGCCACGTCGCCGATCTGCTGGACGAGAACGGCAAGCTGAAAAAGGACGACACGCGCGCTTTCCTCAAGAGCTTCACCGACGCCTTTGCGGTCTGGATCGACAAGACGAAGGAATAACGGGATTTCCGCCGACGCGAGCGGCGACCGACGCCCCAATTGAAAACGGCGGCCCCTTGCGGAGCCGCCGTTTCCGTATCGGATTTAACCGAACTCGTAGGAAACCTTCTGGTTTTCGTCCAGGCCGCGCAGGCCGGCGGCTTCGACGGCCGAGATGTGGACGAAGACGTCCTTGCCGCCGTCGTCGGGTTGGATGAAGCCGTAGCCCTTGGTCGCGTTGAACCACTTAACAGTGCCGGTAGCCATTTTTAGACCTCCGTTAGAAATTGACCGAGGGAACGTCCCTGCGGCCTGTCGGGTCTGAATGGGAGCGGCCTGGACTCGTGCGTTCGCAGAGAGAGTGGGCGTTACGCAGAGAGATCGACGAGGCTTATGTGCGCAGGTCTTCGTGACGAATGCAAGCGTGGCGGCGGGACATGAAATCGAACCGCTGGAACGGTTTAGCTTGCACGGCGTTGATATGACGCACGAAAGGCATTCCCATGAACCGCACCCACGTCGTGGAGCGCGCCTACCAGCTCGCCCGCTCGCCCGCCTGTCTGAACACGGGCGATGTCGTCAAGGCCTTGTCGGGCGAAGGTTATTCCGGCGCCGAAATCTCGCATTTCCAGGGCAGCTCCATCCGCGCCGACCTGAACCGCATCTGCAAGCAACCCAAGCTGGAGGCGACGCCCGACGCCGCCTGAGGTCGCCCCGCTGGAGGGGGGCAGGCGTCAGGCCGGCTGGGCCAGCCCCGCCTCGGCCTCGGCGATCAGACGCCGGTCGTCGACCTGCCACGGATGGAAGTCGGGTCGGTAGAAGGCGAAATAGTCGCCGATCATCCGGCGATACAGGCCCGGTTTCAGCCACAGCCAACGGAACAGGCCCAAGCGCGCCCGCACGCCGACGACGCCGTCCTGTTTCAGCAGCATCAGACTGGTCTCGCGCACCGTCTTGGTGAACAGCAGCGTCGTCAACAGCATGGCCCAGCGCCTCAGCCGCCAGCGTTTCAGCGGCGACATGTCGCGGGTCGCGTGCAGGAAGACGTCATAGGCCACCCCCTTGTGCTCGATCTCCTCGATGGCGTGCCAGCGCCACAGCCGCGCCAGGTCGGGCGGCGAGCCCTTCAACAGGTCCGGGTCGGCCAGAAGCCTGTGGGCGAAGGCGGCGGTGAAATGCTCCAGCGCCATGGTCGCGGCCAGCTGGGCCAGGGGCGGACGCGCGCGGGCGACGCCCAGTCGCTCCGTGACATAGGCCTCGATCGCGGCGGTCTCGTAGCCGGCGCGGGCGGTGATGGCGTTGAAGGCCATGTGTTCGCGCGTGTGGGCGCCTTCCTGCACGGTGAAGGCGCGGATGTCGGCGGCCAGATGGGGCGGGGCGTCCTTGGCGAACCGCTTGACCGACTGGATGAAGAAGCGCTCGCCGTCGGGAAAGGTCAGGCTGAGCGCGTTCATGACGGCCGTGCCGAACGGATCGCCGCTGAACCACCAGCGTGGCGTGGCCGCCTCCCGGTTGATATGCAGGTCGCGCGGCTTGATCTGGAGGCCGGCGGGGGTGGCGGATTTCGCCATGGGTCTGCTCCTCGATTTCGAACAGAGAATAGGTTTAACTGACATCAATGTCAACTAATGGTCCGAATCGGCGGCGGCGTGGGGCTGTGGCCCGCGAAGAGGCGCTGGCCGCGGCGCGCGACCTGCTGCTGTCCGGCGGCCCGGCGGCGGTGACGCTGAAGGCGGTGGGCGAACGGATGGGGGTGGGCCACGCCAATCTGATCCACCATTTCGGCTCGGCCGCAGGACTTCAGGGGGCCTTGATGGACCGGATGGTGCGCGACCTGGCCGAACGGATCGCGGCGGGGCTCAAGGACGGCGCCGTGGCGCTGGAGCCGGGCCGTTTGATGACGGCGGTGTTCGACGCCTTCGGCCGGAGCGGGGCGTCGCAGATGGCGGCCTGGCTGATCCTGGCGCGCGAGCAGGACCGGGCTGAAAGTTTCGCCGGCGTGGTGCGCGACCTGGCCGACCGGCTGGCCGCCCTGGCCCCGGACGACGCGCGGGCGACCGAGCGCGCGCAGGCTCTGGTGACGACGGCGGCCTATATGGCCTTCGCCGACGGCCTGATCGGGCCGGTGCTGCGGCCCATGCTGGACGCGCCCGAGGATCTGGGCCGCGATCTGGCGCTGAAGCTGACCGCCGCCCTTCTTGCCGAACCGTGAGGTTCAGGCGGCGACGATGATGCTGTAGAGTGGGGCGCAATGGCCCTTCTGGACTGGATCAGCGATGTCGGCGGCCCCGTGGTGCGGGGCGACGGCGTGCTGCTGCGCCCGCCGCGCGCGTCCGACTATCCGGCCTGGTCCGCCCTGCGCGACGGCTCGCGCGACTATCTTCAGCCGTGGGAGCCGGCCTGGCCCGAGGACGACCTGACCAAGGCGGCGTTCCGCCGACGGCTGTCCATCTATGCGCGCGAGATGGAGCTGGGCCACGCCTGGCCCTTCTTCGTCCTGGTGGACGGGGGAAAGACCCTGGCCGGGGCCGTGACCCTGTCGAACGTGCGGCGCGGCGTCGCCGAGACGGGAACGCTGGGCTACTGGATCGGCCAGCCCTATTCCGGCCGCGGCGTGGCGACGGCGGCGGTCAGGGCGGTGGTCGGCTACGCCTTCGACGCGCTGAAGCTGCACCGGCTGGAGGCGGCCTGCCTGCCGACCAATCACGGCTCGCGCCGGGTGCTGGAGAAGTCCGGCTTTCGCCACGAGGGCCAGGCGCGGGCTTATTTGAAAATTAACGGCGCGTGGGCAGACCATCTGCTGTTCGGCCTGGTCGAGGACGAGCGTTGACGGTCGCGGGCCGTCTGGAGGGGCGGATAGCGTGACGACACGAGCCCGATCGTTGGCCTGGGACGCCACGACCGCCATCGAGGCGTTGGCCGCCGCCGATACGGCCCTGTGGGTATGGACCCCGGCCGAGAACGAACTGCGCTTCACCGGGGCGACGCGGGTGCTGGGCCTGGGGCCGCTGGCGCCGGAATGCACGGCCGCCGGCTTCGTCGCCCTGACCATGCCCCAGGACCGCAGCCTGGCCGAACGGATGCTGAAACCCCAGGGAGAGGGGACCGAGGTCGCCGTGCGCCTGCGGATGCGCGATTCCAACACCTGCCTGTGGCGGGGGGTCTGGCTGGAGGACGGCCTGCGCGCCGCCGGCGTGGTGGCGCTGGAGACCAAGTTCGCCGGTTCGGACAGGGATGCGCTGACCGGCCTTCTGGACCGCCGCGCCTTCCTGGCCCGCGTCGGGGAGGTCCTGACCCAGGCCGGCGAATACGAGATGGTGGTCGGCGACGTCGACCGGCTGCGGCGGCTGAACGAGGCCCTGGGTCACGAGCGCACGGACCTGGTGCTGTCGGCCCTGGGGTCGCGCCTGGCCGCCGCCTTCCCCAAGGACGCCTCGCCCGCCCGGATCGGCGAGGACGAGTTCGCCATCATCGTGCCGCGCAGCGCCTCGCACACCAGCTACCGCGTGCGCGACGCCCTGGAGCAGCCGCTGCGCGTCGCCGGCTTCGACATCTATCCGACCGTCTCCATCGGGGCGGTGATGGTGGAGGGCGGGCCGGACGCGCCGGACGCCGCCGAACTGCTTCGCCGGGTCGAACTGGCGGTGGAATCGGCCAAGAGCGCCGGGCGCGGCGGGTCGGCCGCCTATGGCCGCGCGCTGGAAACCGACAGCCTCAGCCGACTGGCGCTGGAGGCGGACCTGCGCAACGCCTTCGTGCGCGGCGAGATCGTGCCCTTCTTCCAGCCGATCGTGAACCTGAACACCGGGGCCGTCGCCGGCTTCGAGGCCCTAGCCCGCTGGCGTCACCCGCGGCGCGGCCTGGTGCCGCCGGACGAATTCCTGGGCCTGACCGCCGATCTGGGCATGATGAACGAACTGGGTCTGCTGATGATGACCCAGTCGGCGCGGCAACTGGCCGAATGGATCGAGCGCCATCCGCTGGCCGGCAAGCTGTTCTGCAGCGTCAACCTGTCGGTGGGCGAGATCGAACGCCCGCACCTGTGCGAGGACGTGGCGCGCGTCATCAAGGAAAGCGGCCTGCCCAGGGGCGCGCTGAAGCTGGAAGTGACCGAGGGCGACATCATGCGCGACACCGCGCGCGCCGCCGAAATCCTGCAGTCGCTGAAGGACGTTGGGGCCTCGCTGGCGCTGGACGACTTCGGCACCGGGTTTTCGTCCCTGTCCTATCTGGCGCGCCTGCCGTTCGATACGCTGAAGATCGACCGCTATTTCGTTCTGACGATGAACAAGGACGAAGGCTCGGCCAAGATCGTCAAGTCGGTGGTCAATCTGGGCCGCGACCTGTCGCTGGAGGTCGTGGCCGAGGGGGTCGAGAACGCCGAGCTGGCCCGGCTGCTGCTGGAGGCCCAGTGCCACTACGGCCAGGGGTTCGGCTACGCCCCCGCCCTGCCGGCCCAGGAGGCCGAGGTCTATCTCGCAGAAAGCCTGGCCGACGGCGCGGCGCCGATCAAGCAGCGGTCGGCCTGATCGAGGCCCGCCCGTCGCCGGTCAGCGGGCGGCCGCCTTGGGCACGGAAACCAGCACCACCCCTTCATAGCGGCCGACGATCCGGCCCACCGAGGCGATGCGGGGATCGTCCATGACGTTCGACGGGCAGCCCAGCAGGTCGGCGCTGTCGTCCAACAGTTCGGACGTGGCGAAGGTCTCGCCCAGCAGCCGGCACGGTCCGCCGGCATAGGGATAGCCGCCTTCCATGATCCTCAGGCCTTCGGGGAAGACGAAAGGCGTCTCGCGCGCGGGGTCGGTCGCGCAGGCCGTCATCATGCCCATGCCGAAAAGCGCCAGAACTCGCCGCATCGAAATCATCCCTTAGGTGAGGCCTTACCTTGGCCGACGCGGGCGGGCGCGTCGAGCGAAATGGCGCCGTCCGCGACCATCGGCCGGGGACCGCTGGTCATACGGCTCCGTTTGTCTGACAGTGCGGCCATGACCGACGCCAGACTGGAGATCGCCGCCGGCTTCGCGACCGCGCAGGGCCCGAAGGCCGACAATCAGGACTTCGGCGGCGTTCACATCGGCACGACGGCCGAACAGCGCGAGCATGGGGTGGTGGCGGTCATCGCCGACGGGGTGTCGGGATCCAAGGCCGGGCGGATGGCGGCCGAACTGACGACCCGCAGCTTCATCGACGGCTATCTGGACCAGAACCCGCTGAACGGCATCGCCGCCAACGGCGTCAAGGCGCTGCGAGGCTTCAACCGCTGGCTTCACGCGCGGGGCAAGATCGACCCGGCGATGGAGGGGGCGGCGACCACCTTCACCGCCCTGATCCTGCGCGGCCACGAGGCGACGGCGCTTCATGTGGGCGACAGCCGCGCCTGGCATTTCCGCGACGGGGTTCTGACGCGGCTGACCGAGGATCATACGCGCACGCAGCAGGGGCTCAGCCATGTGCTGTATCGCGCCGTGGGCATAGAGGCGGACGTCAAGCTGGACGTGCGCCAGGTTCGGCTGGCGCCGCACGACCGGCTGCTGTTGACCACCGACGGGGTGCACGGGGTGCTGGACGATGCGGCCCTGTCGGCCCTGCTGGCGCGGCGGGGGTCGCCGGACGCGGATGCGCGCGCCATCCTGGCCGAGGTCGAGGCGGCGGGGGCGCGCGACAATGCGACGGCCATCGTCATCGACGTGGTCCGCACCGGCGCGCCCGACTGGGAGGCGATCACGGCCGAGGCGGAAGGGTTGGCCATCCTGCCCCCGCCCGAGACGGGCGAGACGGTCGACGGCTTCGTGCTGCAGCGGCTGGTGGCGGACGGCCGCTACACCCGCCTGTTCCTGGCCCGCGACGTCCTGGGCGAAGAGGGCGTCGTGGCGCTGAAATTCCCCAAGCCCGCCGCCGTGTCCGAACGCGGCGCCCGCACCGCCTTCCTGCGCGAGGCTTTCATCGGCCGGCGCATCGACAGCCCCCATGTCGGCAAGGTGCTGACCCTGGACGCGGGCCGTCAGAGCCGCCTCTACATCGCCCAGCCCTTCTATGCCGGCCGGACCCTTCACGCCCATCTGGCCGAGGAGGGGCCTTATCCGATCGCCGAGGGGATCGCGGTCGCCCTGCCTCTGGCGCGCGCCGTTTCGGCCCTGCACCGGGCCGGGGTGACGCATCGCGACATCAAGCCGGACAATGTGATCCTGGAGACGAACGGCGGGCTGAAACTGGTCGACCTGGGCGTTGCGCGGCTCAGGCTGGCCGAGGAGTTCGCCGAGGCCGAGGCCCCCGGCACGGCCGGCTACAAGGCGCCCGAGATGTATGCGGGCGAGGCGGGAAACGCCCTGACCGACCAGTTCGCCCTGGGCGTGACCCTGTATCGGCTGTTCACCCGGACCTATCCCTGGGGGGCGGTCGATCCGGCCGACGCGCCGCGCTTCGACCGCGCGCCCGCGCCCCCGACCCGCCATCGGCCCGACATGCCCGCCTGGCTGGAGGCGGCGATAATGCGCGCTTCGGCGGTCGATCCGAACGAGCGGTTCCAGGATGTGGAGGAGCTGATCCATGTGCTGGAGACCGGCAGCGCCGTCGCCGCCCCGCCCCCGCGCCAGCTGTCCCTGATCGAGCGCGACCCGGTGCGGTTCTGGCAGGGCGTCAGCCTGATCCTGCTGCTGGCCTTCCTGATTTCGATGGCCACGCGATAGGGGTGCGTCAGGCCCGGCCGCCCTGGCTGGACAGCATGGCGGCGTCCACGCCCATGCGGGCCAGGGCGCGGGTCCATTTGGAGGTGTGTTCGCCGTCGAAGATCAGGTCCAGGTCGGCCTCGGCCGTCAGCCAGACATTGTCGGCCAGCTCTTCCTCCAACTGCCCCTCGCCCCAGCCGGCGTAGCCCAGCAGCAGGGCCGAACGGCGCGGGCCGGCGACCGCGTCGGTCATCGCCGTCAGGGCCTCGCGCGTGCCGGTCATGGCCAGGCCGTCGCCGAACGGCAGGCTGTCCTCGCCGATCATCCAGTCGTCGGTGTGCAGGACGAAGCCGCGCTCGCGCTCCACCGGCCCGCCCATCAGCACGGCCCGGCCGATCGACTGATCCGGCGCCGGGGCGTCCAGCTTGTCCAGCACGGTCTTCAGATCCACCCCCGGCGCGGGGCGATCCAGCCTGAGCCCCATCGCATGGTCCGGCCCGTGGGCGCAGATCAGGATGACGGCGTGTTCGAACCGGGGATCGCCGATGCCGGGCATGGCCACCAGGAGGCGGCCGGTCAGGGAGGAGGCTTCGCTCATGATCCGACCATCATCGGTCGCGAAAGCGGCGCGCGCAAGTCGCCGGCCGCTTGCGGTTGGCCCGGCGGCCTCTATGTGTCGCAGGCGGTGTTCCACAGCCGTGGGACGCCAGCGCCCTTGCCCCCTTGTTCCCTGTCAGCGGAGACCCTCATGACCATCCAGATCGGCGATCGCATCCCCAAGGCGACCCTGGCCCAGGCCACCGCCGAAGGGCCCAAGCCCGTCAGCACGGCCGACATCTTCGCCGGCAAGACCGTAGCCCTGTTCGCCGTGCCCGGCGCCTTCACCCCCACCTGTTCGGCGCGCCACCTGCCGGGCTTCAAGGAGCATCTGGCCGACCTCAAGGCCAAGGGCGTGGATGCGGTCGCCTGCATCTCGGTCAACGACGCCTTCGTGATGAAAGCCTGGGCCGAAAGCCAGGGGATCGAGGACGACAGCATCCTGATGCTGGCCGACGGCAACGGCGAACTGACCAAGGCGCTGGGCCTGGTGCTGGACGGCTCGGGCTTCGGCCTGGGCGAGCGTTCGCAGCGCTATTCCATGCTGGTCAAGGACGGGACCGTGACCCAGTTGAACATCGAGCAGGGCGGCGAGTTCAAGGTGTCCTCGGCCGAACACCTGCTGGCCCAGCTTTGACGGTCTGCGGTCCAGGCTGTCGCTTCGCGGCGTGAGCCTGGATCGACTTGAGATGACCGCCGACGTCTTCAGCCCCGAGAAGCGCAGCGCCGTCATGCGGCGCGTGAAGGGGCGGGACACCTCGCCGGAACTGGCCGTGCGCAAGGTCCTGCGCGCGGCCGGGATCGGCTATCGGCTGGGCGGCTGCGGCCTGCCCGGCCGGCCGGACGTGACGATGAAGGGTCGCCGCGTGGCCCTGTTCGTCCACGGCTGTTTCTGGCACGGCCACGACTGTCCGCGCGGGGCGCGCCGCCCTAAGACCAACGCCGACTACTGGATCGCCAAGATCGCGCGCAACCGCGCCCGCGACGCCGCCGCCGTCCAGGCGCTGACCGCGTCGGGCTGGCGCGTGGTCACGGTGTGGGAGTGCGAGATGCGTCGCCCCGGCTTCGCCCAGGCCTTGGTCGCGGAGATCGAGATCTAGGCGGCTTCGGACCGGGCCTGGGCGGCGTCTTCCAGCACGTGTTGCAGGGCGCCGATCAGGGCCGGGGGCGTCAGGGGCTTGGAAACGAAATAGGCCATGCCCGCCGCCTGGCAGGCCGCCACGTCCTCGGGCGCGGTGTCGGCGGTGACGGCGACCACGGGCGTCAAGGCGTTGGGGCCGCCGCCCGCGCGCAGCCGCCGCGTCGTCTCGCGCCCGTCCAGCTCGGGCATCCGCACATCCATGAAGATGACGTCGAACACCGTCTCCTCGCAGCGTTGCAGCGCGATCAGGCCGTCGGCGGCGGTGGTGATCTCGCAGCCCAGCGGCTGGAGGATCAGCTGCACGGCGCGGCGGTTGATGTCGTGGTCGTCCACCACCAGCAGGCGCAGGGGCTGGATGTCCTCGTCGTCGTCCGACGGGGTCTCGGGCCGAGGCGTTTCGGCGACCGGCGCGGGCGAGGGTTCGGGCGCGGGCGCCGGCGCGGCGGGCTTCAGGGCCCGGGCGATCTCCCGGCGGCTGTCGGCGGCGACCTCGACGGCAGGCTCCTCCGTCTCGCCCTGGGGCAGGACCAGGGACACGGTGAAGGTGGACCCCTGTCCGGGCGTGCTGCGCACCGTCAGCCGTCCGCCCATCAGATCGACCAGATTGCGGCTGATCGCCAGGCCCAGACCCGAGCCGCCGTAACGGGCGGTGACGCCCTCCGCCGTCTGGTCGAACGGCGTAAACAGGCGCGCCAGCTGTTCGGGCGTCATGCCGGGACCGGTGTCGGCGATCTCGAACAGCAGGGCGTAGGCCGACGGCTCCTCGGCCCAGGCCCTCACCCGCACGGTGATCGCCCCGGCCTCGGTGAACTTCATCGCATTGGACAACAGGTTGTTCAGCACCTGGCGGATGCGGATAGGATCGCCTTTGACGAACCGGGGAACGCCTACGACGCCCTCGATCCGCAGCCTCAGTCCCTGGGCGTCGGCCTGGGCGCGCCAAAGCTGCAGCGTCTGGGCCAGGATCTGGCGCAGGTCGAAGGTCTTGACCTCGATGGCCATCCGGCCCGCCTCGATGCGGGAATGGTCCAGCAGATCGTCCAGCAGGGATTTCATCATCAGGCCGGCGTCGGTGATCAGTTCGGCGTTCTGACGCACGCCGATCTCGCCGCCGCGCAGGTCCGCCGCGCCGCTCAGGATGGCGCCGATGGGGGTGCGAAGGTCATGACCGATCGCGGCCAGGAAGGCCCCCTGCTCGTTCAGCGCCTGGCTCATGCGCGCGGCGTGGGCCTCGGCCGCCAGCCGGTCGGCCTGTTCGCGCCGCAGCCGCTCGGCCAGGCCGCGCCAGACGTTCAGGCAGTAGATGGTGAACGACGTCACCGCCCCCGCCACCGTGATCGCGGCCTCCAGGGGCGCGCCCAGGCCCATCAGCAGGAAGGGGATGGCGGCCATGTACAGCATCTGCGGCGCGGTGGTCAGGGCCAGGACGGCCAGGGACCGCGGGGCGTTGACCATCGAATAGACCATGGCCGCCGGCAGCATGATCGCCGCCGACACGCCGCCCGCCAATCCGCCATAAGCCCACAGGATCAGGGAAAGCGCGCCGTAGCAGGCCGCGCCCGCGAACATCGTCGCCCCGCCCAGCACATTGCGCGCCCTGGACATGGGGCGCGGCGTCGCGGCGTTGAGCGGGCCGAAGACCAAGGCCTCCAGCACCTGGATGGCGACATAGGCCAGGCACCACGAGATGGCGATGCGCCAGCCGACCATGGGCGTGACGGACAGGCTGCTGGCCAGGCTCACGGCGATGCGCTGCATCATCGCGCCCCGGCGTTGCCGGACCGCGAAGGTCCAGCCGCTGACCGTATCGGCGCCTGTGGTGTCCGGCATGCGTTTCCCCGTCGGCGCCCTGACGCGCGCTTTGGGGCATTCTGCCCTGGCCGAGCCTAACGCTCCGTCAACGAGCGGCGCCGACGGCCTGGGACAGGGTGGAAAAACCGTCGGCGCGCAGACGCGCGGCCAGGTCGCGCTTGATGCGGGCGACGAGACCCGGCCCTTCGTAGATCAACGCCGAATAGAGCTGCACCGCCGAAGCGCCCAGGCGGATGCGGGCGTAGGCTTCGGCCCCGCTGTCGATTCCGCCCACGGCGATCAGCGGCAGGCGGCCGTCCGCCGCCTCGGCCGCCGCGCGCAGGGCCTTTTCGGCGAAGGGCCGGATCGGCGCGCCTGACAGGCCGCCCGTCTCCGCGGCCTGGGGCGAGCGCAGGGTCGGGGGCCGCTCCAGCGTGGTGTTGGACACGATCAGTCCGTCGATCCGGTGCGCCAGCGACGCCTCCACGATCATGCCGATCTCCTCGGCGGCCAGGTCGGGCGCGATCTTCAGGACGACGGGCGCGCGCGGGGCGTCGCGCGGGGGGCGGGCCGCCTCGATACGCCCTAGCAGGTCGTCCAGCTGCTCGCGCCCCTGCAACGCCCGCAGGCCCGGCGTATTGGGCGAGGAGATGTTGACGGTGAAATAGGACGCCCGACCCGCCAGCCGGGTCAAACCCGCCACATAGTCGGCCGCCTTGTCCTCGGCGTCCTTGTTGGCCCCCAGATTGGCGCCGACGATCACGCCCTGGGGCCGACGGTCCAGACGCGCGGCGAAGGCGTCCAGCCCGGCGTTGTTGAACCCCATCCGGTTGACGATCGCCCGGTCCTCGCTCAGACGGAACAGGCGCGGCCGGGGGTTGCCTGGCTGGGCGCGCGGCGTGACCGAGCCGCATTCGACGAAACCGAAGCCCAGGCGCGACAGGCCCGACAGGGCCTCGCCGTCCTTGTCCAGACCGGCGGCCAGGCCGACCGGATTGGGCAGGTCCAGACCGGCCAGCGTGGTCCGCAGGATCGGGTCGTCGGCGGCGGGACGGGGCAGGGGGGCGAAGGCCAGCCCCTTGATGGCCAGCCGGTGCGCCTGTTCGGGGTCCAGGCGGCGCAGGGCGGCGGCGCTTGCCTCGCCGATGCGGTCGACCAGGCTCATGCCGCCTCCCCGATGGTCATCCGCCCCTCGGCGTCGACCTTGAAGGCGCGCGTGGCGACGACCGCAGCGACGGGCAGGGCGGCGTACAGATGCGGGAACAGGGCGCCGCCCCGCGAAGGCTCCCACACCACGTCCCCGTCCAGCCGGCCCATGTCCACGTCCAGCAGCAACAGACCGTCGCGCCCGGCGAAATGGCGGCGCGCCGTCTCGGCCAACTGGGCCTCGGTCGACATATGGATATAGCCGTCGGCCAGGTCGACGGGCGCGCCGTCATAGCGGCCCTCGGCGACGGCCGCGCGCCATTCGGCGACGTCCACGATCTTGTAGGCGATGTCCGTCACAGCGACGGCGCGCCCAGCGACCGGGGCGTCAGAAAGCCCTCGTAGGCGCAGCGGCCCGCGACATCGACGGCGAACAGGGCGGCCGCCCCCGTCGGGAACCCGCCCGCCAGCCGGTCCGTCACGGCCGGCGAGGCGGCGCTTTCGATCAGATATTCGGCCGCCAGCACGTGGACGCCCGGATTGTGCGCCAGGATCAGCAGACAGCCGGCCTCGTCCTCGCTGGCCTCGACGAAGCGGCGGATGACGTCGGCCGAGGCGTTGTAGAGTCCGGCTTCGTCGCGAACCTCGACGTCGCCTAGGGCGTCATGCATCTGCTCCCAGGTCTGGCGGGTGCGCGCGGCGGTCGACACCAGGGCCAGGTCGGGCTTCAGCCCCCGTTCGGCCAGGGCGCGCCCCATCAGCATCGCCTCGGCGCGGCCAGCGGCGGACAGGGGCCTGGCCTCGTCGCCGCCGCCCGACGGAGCGGACGTCTCGGCCTGGGCGTGCCGCATCAGGATCAGTCGGTGCATGATCTTCGCCATAAGACGCTTCGCCCCGTCCGACCAGACGCCCGCATGGTCAACTCCGCGTCAGGCTCTTTCGGCGTCGGTGTCGCGGTCGTTGCGACGCGCGGCGACCGAGGCGCCGGCCAGGGTCGAGGGCTGGGGCGTCAGGACGGGTGCGGCGACCCGCTGGGCCTGGCCGCTGGGCCGGATGCGGGCGTAATTCTGGCGCGCCGCCTCCAGCAGGATCAGGCCGGCGGTTCCGGGAAAGACGCGGCGGCCCACCTGTTCGAACCCGTCGGCCAGGGGCAGCATCGGGGCCCAGGGCGGGACGTAAAGGGTCTGGGACCAGGCCGCCGGCTCCAGTCCCACGTCGCGCACCAGCCGTTCCAGCTGGCGGCGGGTGAAGGGCCGCCCATGGCCGAAGGGGGTGTTGTCCGCCCGCGCCCACAGGCCGCCGCGCGCCGCCGCCGCCAGGATGATGCGCCCGGTCGGCGCCAGGGCCCGCACCGCCTCCAGCAGCAGGGCGGCCGGGTCGTCCGCCTCCTCCAGCGCATGGACCAGCAGGATGCGGTCGAAGGACCCGGCGGCGAAGGGCAGGCGGCGGTCGTCGACCAGCAGGGTGCGGTTGCGCCCCACCGTGGGCCAGTGCTCGACCCCCTGGCCGCCGGGCATGGCCGCGACCACGCGCCGCGCGCCGACGAAGGCGTCCAGCCACGGCGTGGCGTAGCCCAGGCCCAGGACGTCGCAATTGGCCGCTTCGCCCCAGGCGTCGTCCAGCCGCCGCGCCACCAGCCGTCGCGCCAGGGCGCCGGTCGGCTCGCCGTAGAAGGTTCGAAGCTCGTCGATGCTGCGCCGCATGGAGCCACTATAGGCCCGAGACCGCCCGGCCTGCTAGGATGACCGCATGACCCTGGACGTTCACCTGTTTCCCTGCCGCAGCGACAACTACGGCTTTCTGATCCGCGACGGCGCGACCGGCGTGGTCGCGGCGGTCGACACGCCCGACGCGGCGCGGATTCTGGAAGAGCTGGAGCGCCTGGGCTGGGGGCGGCTGGACCTTGTCCTGAACACCCACTGGCACCTGGACCACACCGAGGGGAACGAACGGCTGAAGGCCGAGGCGGCCTGCGAGATCGTCGGGCCGCAGGAGGTGCGCCGCGTCGCCCCGCTGGACCGCGTGGTCGCGGACGGCGACACGGTCATGGTGGGCCAGACCCGGTTCCAGGTCGTCGCCACGCCCGGCCACACCCTGGGCCATGTGGTGTTCCACGCCCCCGACGACGGCCTGGCCTTCGTCGGCGACACCCTGTTCGCCCTGGGCTGCGGCCGGCTGTTCGAGGGAACGCCGGAGCAGATGTTCGACAGCCTGCAACGGATCAAGGCCTGGCCCGATGCGACGGTCATCTGGTGCGCCCATGAATATTCAGCCGCCAACGCCCGATTCGCCCTGAGCCTGGACGACCGGCCCGAGACCGCCGCCCACGCCCAGGCGATCTTCGCGGCGCGCGAACGGGGCGAACCGACCGTGCCGACCGTGCTGGGGACGGAGAAGCGGTTCAATCCCTTCCTGACCGCGACGGACGCCGATCAGTTCGCCGCGCGTCGGGCGGCCAAGGACGCTAGCGTTCGTTGATGCGGGTCCGAAAAGGCTTTCATCACAACGGGCGCGGCGGGGGTCACGGCGAACACGACGGGACCGAGCGCGCGTCGGCTTCCGTCGCCATTTTCGGGCGGTTGATCGATCTGCGGCTTCGCCGCCGCAGGCCATCAGACTTTCCGAACGGGAAAGGCGCCGTCGTGTTCGTGGTGCGTTCGTTGTGATCGTTGTGATGAACCCTGTTTCGAACGGGGCTGACAAAGCAGTCGACCCTACTCAGCCGCCGAATGCCTCGGAAGGGTTCAGCGGTTCAGGGCCTCGCCGCCCACCACGCGCACGATCCGCGCCGAGGAGGGGCGCCCCGCCACGCCGGCGTCGGCGTCGATGACGATCCGCAGCGTGCCTTGGATCAGGCTGACGCCCGGCCGGCCCTGGTCCGACACCACGACCCGGCGCACCCGCTCGACCTGGCCGCGCAGGTTGGAAGAGCGGGCCATGCGGACGATGGCGTCGCTGGCCGCCGAGACGGTGTCGGCCGCGACCTGTTCGGAACCCGGCTGGATGTCCACGTCGATCACGATCAGCCGGCCCATGGCCTGGCTGGCGCGATAGCTCTGGCGCATGAAATAGTCGACCAGCTGGGCGCCGGTCAGGGTGGCCCCGGCCAGGCCCTGCGCCTCGCCGACGCGCGAGGCCGGCGACCCCTGCGGCGTCGCGGTGGTGTAGAGCGTCACGCCGCCGTTCGGCGTCACCCGAAGCACCTGGTCGCCGTTGTCGTTGCGATAGATGATGTCGCCGCGCGGCGCGGGCGTGGGGCGCAGCACCCAGACCTCGGTCGACCGTTCGAACCGCATCAGCGCGCGCGAGCCGGAGGTGTCCAGGATGAAGCCCTGGCCGTTTCCGGCGACATAGCGGGCGGTGGGCGGCACGGCCCGGCGCGTCTGGGCCTGGCAGTCGGCGGGCAGGACGGCCGGGGCGGCGACGGACACGCCCACGGCCGCGAGGGCGGCCACCGCCATCGCGGCCACGCGCGGCGATTTTTTCGCCCTGACCGATCCCAACAACTTCATGACAGGTTTGATGAAAGCGACGCGCGGCGGATTTTGGGCGAAGCGCGCCTCAACCGACCAGGTATTGACCGCCGTTCAGCGACAGGGTGCAGCCTGTGACATATCCGGCACGCTCGCCCACCAGCCAGGACACCATGTCGGCGATCTCCTCGCCCTTGCCCAACCGGCCGACGGGGATATGGCTGATGACGGATTCCAGCACCTTGGGGTCCATGGCGCCGACCATTTCCGTGTCGATATAGCCCGGCGCGATGCAGTTGACGGTCACGCCCTTCCTCGCATTCTCCAGGGCCAGGGCCTTGGTGAAGCCGATCATCCCGGCCTTGGCGGCGGAATAGTTGGTCTGGCCGATCTGGCCCTTCTGGCCGTTGATCGAGGAG
>NZ_QFNM01000010.1 GCF_003248455.1 Brevundimonas sp. | reverse complement strand
GCCCTGGACGGCAAGGGCGAAACCAACCTGGCCAAGCCCACCGCCGACGGCGTGCGCGAACCGCTCAACCGCCGCGCGACCATCGACATCAACTTCTAATATCCGACGGAAAGCCGGTCTGGACAAACCAGACCGGCCGACCGGGGACGATGAAAGTGTCGATCCAGAGACATGGAGCCGCCGTCGCCTCAACAGCGATGGCGGTTTTCGTGCGTTCGGGCGACGGCGCCCCGCCCCATTCCGGGAAACGTCGCCGGGGTCGATATTTTCTGTTGATCGCGCGGAAACGTGGCGACACAAGTCAGGTGATGACCGCCTGCCTTGAACGTCCCGATTGCATCGGCCGCGCCAGCGGGCCGGCCCTGAAGTCTGGACCGTCGGAGGCCAAGACGATTTAGATGTCGGACCTCAGATCGTCCTCCAGACTATTGTCGGCGCGCCGTCGCCGCCGTTACCGCCTGCGCGCGGAACCGCCTCAGCGCGGGCCGGCCTCGCGCGCCCGTGTCCCCCAGTCCGGCGTATCGGCGACGATTTCCACCTTCCCGTCGACCCCGCCGCTGCATGCGCGGGCAGGTCTGGCCGGCCGTCGTTTTCTGATCGTCACGGCGCCCTTCGGCGCCTTCGGCATGGCCCTGGCGGGAGTGCTGGAAGGGCAGGGCGCCCAGGTGAACCGCATGATCTTCAACGCGGGCGACGCCTTGAACTGGCGGCGCGCGGGCGGGATCGCGTTCAAGGGTGCGGCCCAGGCCTGGGCCGATTCGATCTCGGCGCTTGACGCCTACACCGACGTCATCGTGTTCGGCGAGGCGGGACCTTACAATCGCGCCGTCCTGGCGGCGGCGGACGGCCTTTCGTGCCGTATCTGGGTGCTGGAGAACGGCTATTTCCGCCCCGACTGGGTCACGGTGGAGCGCAACGGCGTCAATGGCTCCAGCGCCCTGCCGCGGTTCCGCGACGGCTATCCCGAACCGGCGCCGCTTCTGCCCGAGCCGCATCAGGTCGGCAAGATCCTGCCGCACCACGTCGCCAACATCAGCGCCTATCATACGGTGCAGATCCTGGGCGGCCCGCTGTTTCCGAACTACGCCGCGCCCTATGTCTTCTCGCCCCTGAAACAGTGCTGGGGCCATATTCGCCGCTACATCAGCCTGGCGTTCCGCCGGCCCGAGAACTGCGACGCCGACGTCATCAAGGCGCGGGGCGACTTCTTCATCGCCTGCCTGCAGCGCGAGGGCGACGCCCAATTGCTGCGCTATTCGCGTTACGCCGACAACTGCGCCTTCCTGGCGGCGGTCATCGGAAGCTTCGCGCACAAGGCGCCCGCCGCGACCCGGCTGGTGATCAAGAACCACCCGTTGGACCCGGGCGTCATCGACCTGCGAAAGATCACGCTTCGTCTGGCCCGGGAGCATGGGCTGGAGGGGCGCGTCGATTTCATCGACGGCGGCAATCTGGCGGCTCTGTGCCGCGCCTCGCAGGGCATGGTGGTGAACAACTCCAGCGCCGCCCTGTCGGCCCTGGGATTCCACACGCCGGTCAAGGTGATGGGCGACGCCTTCTTCGATTTCGAAGGCCTGACCGATCAGAAGCCCCTCGACGACTTCTGGTCCGCCCCCGAGGCGCCGGACGCGGCCCTGTTCACCCGATTCCGCGCCCACGTCATCGCCCAGAGCCAGGTGAACGGCAACTTTCACGAGCCCCACGCCATATTGCCCACCGCCCGCGGCGTCGCCGAGGTCTTCGAGCGCGCCGGTCGCTAGGCGTTGAAACCAGGCTCAGGTGTGGCGCCAAGACCACCCTTCGTGCGTGTCATATTGTTGTCACATAACTGTCGCCCCAGGTTCCGACATCGGTCCTAGAGGAGGCTGGATTGCGACATGCCGATCATGTCCTAGACCATTTTTCGGTCCACCAGCTGGGGATAGCTTATGACCTTCCGCAACCTGGCGTACGGCGCCTCCGCCGTCGCCATCTTGATGTCTGCCTCGACGGCCGCCTTCGCTCAGGAAACGACCGGCGCCTTGTCGGGCGGCGTTTATAACGCTGCGGGTGCGCCCATCGCAGGCGCCGTCATCACCATCACGCACGTGCCGACCGGCACGGTTGCGACAACTGTCGCAGACGCAAATGGTCAGTTCTCGGCCCGCAACCTGCGCGTTGGCGGTCCTTATGTGGTCCGCAGCACATCGGCGGCTGGCGATGCGGTCACTCAGGTCGCCTCGATCGGTATCGGCACGGCCGTCGCTGTCGAATTGGTTGTGGCTGGCGCGGAAACGGGCGGCGCCTCGGATTTGGGCGAAATCGTGGTGACAGGTTCGGCCGGCGGCGGTCTGCGCACCTCGCCGCGCTCCAACATCGGCCTGGCCGACATCGAGACTCTGCCGAGCGTCAGTCGCGACATCCGCGACTTCGTCCGCACGACGCCCTTCGCCACCGTCGATCCGTCGAACAACGACGCCCTGTCGATCGGCGGGCAGAGCAACAGGATGAACGCCTTCCTGGTGGACGGTATTCGCCAAGGCGACGACTTCGGCCTGGCCGCCAGCGGCTATCCGACCGTTCGTTCGCCCATCTCCATTTCGGTTCTGGAAGCGGTCAGCGTCGATGTCGCGCCGTATGATGTCCAGTATGGCTCGTTCCAGGGCGGCGTGATCAACTCGGTGACCAAATCCGGCACCAACGAGTTCCACGGCGAGGTCTTTTACGAGAAGACCGACCAGGACATGCAGGGTGACACCTTCAGCTTCGACGATTTCCAGACCGGCGCGCGTCGCAATGTCGATCTGTCGAGTTCGGAATTCGAAGAGAAGACATGGGGCGCCACCCTCGGCGGTCCGATCATCAAGGATAAACTGTTCTTTATCGCGAACTATGAAAAGTTCGAATCCACCCAACCGGTCCTAACCGGCCCCGTCGGGTCGGGCGCCCCGGTTGAGGTTCCCGGCATCACTCAGGACTTGGTCAATCAAGTCCGTCAGATCGCTCGGGACGTCTACGGCTATGATCCGCTCGACGCGATCGCCGACGAACTGACCACCCAGGACGAGAAATACTTCGCCAAGCTGGACTGGAACATCAACGACCGCCACCGCGCCGTCGTGTCCTATCAGCAGACCAAGGGCGGCGTCCTCAGTCTGAACAATACATCTACGAGCGGAACCTACCCCAGCGTCGGCCTGCTTTCCTCGGCATACACGCTTGAGTCGAACCTGGTAGCCTATAAGGCTCAGCTGTTTTCGGACTGGACCGACCGCTTTTCGACCGAGTTCGCATTCTCGCGCAAGGAGGTCGAGAATATCTCCTCGAACTTGGCCGGTTCGGACTTCGCCGCCTTCCAGGTTTATCTGGACAACCCCGGCGGCCCGGCGCCGCGGCGCTCGATCCGCTTTGGTCCAGAGCGGTCGCGGCATGCCAATGCGCTGACGAACGACGTCAATCAGTATCGCGCCGTCGGCAGCTATCGCGCGGACGGCGGTCACAACTTCACCTTCGGCTACGAGCGTGAAGAGACGGAAATCTTCAACCTGTTCGTCCAGTTCGCGAACGCGGAATACGAGTTCGCCTCGCTCGCCGATTATGAAGCCGGCCGCGCCTCCTCTATCGGCTATCAGAACGCCGCCTCGAACAATAAGAATGACGCTGGCGCCTCTTTCAGCTATGCGCTGAACACCCTGTTTTTCCAAGACGAATGGCAGATCAGCCCCAGCCTGACCGTCAACGCCGGTCTGCGCTACGACTGGTACGAGTCGGACGACAAGCCCTTGGCCAACCCGCTGTTCGAACGCACCTACGGCTTCGCCAGCAACAGCAACATCGACGGCATATCCGTGTTGCAGCCGCGCTTCGGCTTCAACTGGCGCGCCAATGATTCTCTGACCGTTTACGGTGGCTTTGGTCGCTTCCAGGGCGGTTCGCCGAATGTGTGGGTTTCGAACAACTACACGAACACCGGCAACCTGCTTGGCACGTTCCAGTGCAAGCGCGCCGGCTACGCCTCCAACTTCGCCACCACCTTCCCGGTGTGCCAGGGGGATGAGTTTGCGGCCCTCGACAACGTTGACGGCTTCAACGTCGCCCAGGTGGCCAAAGACCGCGTGACCACCAGCGCGAACCTCGGCACCGGCCTGATCAACATCATCGACCCGACCTTCGAGACGCCTTCCATCTGGAAGACCTCGCTGGGCGCCGTCCAGACGTTCGATCTGAGCCGTTGGGGTGTCGGCGAAGGCTGGACCGTGCGGGCCGAATATGTCCACTCGGAAATCGACAAGGCCGTGGGCTGGGTTGACCTCAATCTGGCGCGTCAACAGGGCGTCAACGCACCCGACGGTCGTCCGACCTTCTTCAATGACACCGCTACGCCGTTCACTCAGCCCGTGCTCATGCTTACCAACACCACGGGCGGTGAAACTGACCAGTTCGCCATCTCTTTGAGCAAGGAGTGGTACGACGGCTGGGCTCGCGGGCTGGGCTTCAACTTCTCCTATACTTACTTGGATTCAACCGAGCGTAACCCGGGCACCTCGTCCGTCGCCCAGTCGAACTACCAGCAGGTCGCGGTGGCTGATCCGAACAATATCGTCGTTTCAGACTCAAACTACGAGATCGAAGACGCATTCAAGCTGAACCTCAGCTACAGCCGCGCCTTCTTCGGCGACTACATGACCCGCATCAATCTGTTCGGTCAGCGTCGCTCGGGCCTGAACTTCAGCTATGCCTACGGCACTGGCGTGAACACCCTCTTCGGCGAAATCTCCTCGCAACAACGCGGCCTGTTCTACGTGCCCAAGACCGACTCGTCGGGTCAGGTCACCGCTAGCAGCGATCCCATCGTTCGCTACGCCGCAGGCTTCGACTTCGCTGCGTTCAACCAGTATCTGCAACGCACCGGTCTGGCCGGTTACGCGGGTCAGATCACGCCGCGCAACGCCTTCAAGTCGCCGGACGTGACCACCTTCGACCTGCATATCGAACAGGAACTGCCGGCCTTCTTCCCGGGCGGTGCGCGTCTGTCGCTGTATGCCGACATCGAAAATATCGGCAACATGCTGAACGACGAGTGGGGTGTGATCCAGCAACTAGCCTTCCCCTACTATTCCACGGATGTCACGGCGCGGAACTGCCAGCGGGCTTCCGCAAACTGCGCCGCCGGCGTCGGCAACTTCTATCAGTACGACGGCCTCAGCCAGGATACGGCTAGCTCGATCAACACCTCCTCGGTGTGGCAAGCCAAGATCGGCGTCCGCTACAAGTTCTAAGCGGAGCACGATTGCGCAAAGAGAAGGGCGGTTCGTTCGCGGGCCGCCCTTTTTGTTTGTCTGGAAGCGGCGGCGTTGAAGTCGGCGGGACTTGGGGCCATATGGCGCGGCTCCGTGCCCCCTGTCGCCGCCTGTCTAGGACGCCCGCATGACCGCTCCCATCCCTGCCGCCGTCCCTGCCGAGTGGGCTCCGCACCGCGCCATGTGGGTGGGGTGGCCCAGCCATGCGGAATACTGGTTCGAGGCGCTGAAGCAGGCGCAGGACGAGGTCGAGGGGCTGGTTCGGGCGCTGGCCGGGCCGGGGCGGGAACGGGTCAGGCTGATGGTCGGCAAGCCCGAACTGGCGGCCGGGGTTCGCGCGCGCCTGGCGGGCGTGGACAATGTCGAGGTCGTGGCGGGGACCTTCGGCGATGTCTGGCTGCGCGACACCGGCCCGATCTTCGGCGCAGGGTCCAGGACGGCGGCGGCGTTCCGGTTCAACGGCTGGGGCGGCAAATACGACATGCCGGGCGACGATCTGGTCGCGGCCCAGATCGGCGAACACGCCGGCGTGGCCCTGAGCTGGAACGACTTCGTCATGGAGGGCGGGTCCCTGGATCACGACGGGGAGGGCACGGTCCTGACCACACGCCAGTGCCTGTTGAACCCCAACCGCAACCCGGCCTGGAACCAGGATGAGGCGGTCGCGGCCGCCGCGCTTGAAAAGGCGATCGGCGCCAGGGTCGTGCTGTGGCTGGGCGACGGCCTGCTGAACGACCACACCGACGGCCACGTCGACAACCTGGCCCGCTTCGTCGCGCCGGGCGTGGTCGCCTGCCCGATCGCCTGGGGCGAGGACGACCCCAACGCCGAGGTCTATGACGCCGTGGCGCGCGATCTGTCGGCCATGACCGACGCGGCCGGGCGCAAGATCCGTGTGCTGAGGATTCCGTCGCCCGGCCTGGTGCTGGACGAGGACGAGCGCCCGATCCCCGCCAGCCACATGAACTTCCTGATCGCCAACGGCGCCGTGGTCGTGCCGACATACGGCGACGCGCGCGCAGCCGACATGGCGCGCCAGGCGTTGAAGGAGGCCTTCCCCGATCGCGAGATCATCCCCCTGCCGTCCAACGCCATCCTGACCGGCGGCGGATCGTTCCACTGCATCTCCCAGCAGGAGCCGGCGTGAGTGACGAGCGCCAGTGAGCAAGGGGTGAGCGGGGGCGCGCCCCGCAGTCACCGAGACCTGAAGGTCTGGCAGATCGCCTTGGATATGACCGAGACGCTCTACCGGACAACGGCCGATTGGCCGAAGTCGGAGCAGTACGGCCTGGTCAATCAGGTCCGTCGAGCGGCTGTTTCCGTGCCGGCGAACATCGCTGAATGGGCGGGGCGTCGATCGCTCGGAGAGTTCATGCACTTCGTCGGCATCGCGCGGGGCTCGCTTGCGGAACTTGAGACCCTGCTGACCATCGCGCGCCGTCTCGAATACATCGAAGAGCCGCCGTTTCGTGCGATAATGGACGACCTGTTCGAGCTGGGACGCATGACCACGGGCCTGATGAAATCGCTCGGCGACCGTCGTTGATCAGCTCACCTCTTGCTCACCAGCACTCTTCACCGGAGCCCCGCATGACCCGCAAACTGACCGTCGCCGGCATCCAGACCTCGTACGGCGAGGACATTCAGGCCAACATCGCCAAGACCGTCGACTTCGTGCGCGAGGCGGCGTCCAAGGGCGCGCAGGTGATCCTGCCGTCGGAGCTGTTCCAGGGGCCGTATTTCTGCGTGTCGCAGGAGGAGCATTGGTTCAGCCACGCCTATGAATGGCGCGAGCATCCGTGCGTGACGGCGCTGGCGCCGGTGGCGAAGGACCTGGGCGTGGCCATTCCGGTGTCCATCTTCGAGAAGGACGGGCCGCAGTATTACAACTCGCTGGTCATGCTGGACGCGGACGGGGAGGCGCTGGGCGTCTATAGGAAGAGCCACATCCCCGACGGCCCCGGCTATCAGGAGAAATACTATTTCCGGCCGGGCGACACGGGCTTCAAGGTGTGGAAGACGCGCTTCGGCAGGATCGGGGTCGGCATCTGCTGGGACCAGTGGTTCCCGGAAGCCGCGCGCGCCATGATGCTGATAGGCGCGGACGTCCTGATGTATCCGACCGCCATCGGCACCGAGCCGCACGACGCGACCCTGCATACGGCCCAGCCCTGGCGGCGCGCCATGCAGGGCCATGCGGTGTCCAACGCCGTGCCGGTGGTGGGCGCCAACCGCATCGGCCACGAGACGGTGACGGAGGTCGGCCAGACCTTCTACGGCCATTCCTTCATCGCCGATCAGCAGGGCGAACTGGTGGAAAGCCTGGGCGCCGAGGAGGAGGGGGTGCTGGTGCACGGCTTCGACCTGGACGAACTGGACAAATACCGCGCCGCCTGGGGCTTCTTCCGCGACCGGCGCACGGACCTGTACGGGGTGCTGACGGGCAAGGGCTGACCCGATCCTCCCCCGCCTCAGCGGGGGAGGGGACCGCCGTAGGCGGTAGGCGGTGGGGGGGCGGGCCCCGCACCCTATGTGGAACGGTCGAGGTCTGCCTCGTTTCCGCCCCCTCCACCACTTCGTGGTCCCCCTCCCCCGCGAACGGGGGAGGACCTAGACGCGCATCGCCTCGACCGCCGCGACCAGTCGGTCCAGGTCGGCGGGCGTCGACAGGCGGTGGTCGCCGCCTTCGATCAGGTCCAGGCGCACGTCGCCGCCGGTCAGGCGCTCGACCAGTTCGATCTGATGGCGCCAAGGCACGACGTCGTCGGCGCGGCCTTGCAGGATGTGGACGGGCGCGGCGATGTGGATGGACCCGTCCAGCAGCAGCCAGTCCCGCGCCTCCTCGAACATGCGCCGGGTCAGGACATATTCGCCCAGCCCCTCTTCGACGACCAGGGTTTCGCCTTCGCGCAGGATGGCCTGGCGTTCGTGGTCGGCCAGGCCGGGCCACATCAGCCGTTCGGTGAAGTCCTGGGCCGGATTGACCAGCACAAGTCCCTTGATCCGCGCCGGACGCGCCAGCGCCGCCAGCAGCGAAATCCAGCCGCCCATCGACGAGCCGACCGGGATGACCGGTCCCGACAGGCTGTCGATCAGGGCCACGGCGTCCTCGCGCCAGCGGCCGATTGTGGCCTGGCGCCAGTCGCCCGAAGACCGGCCGTGGGCGAAATGGTCGTAGCGGACGTAGTTCCAGCCGCGTTCGCGCGCGGCGGCGTCCAGGGCCAGGGCCTTGGTCCCCTCCATGTCCGAGCGGAAGCCGCCGACCCAGACGGCGGTCGGGCCGTCGCCTTCGACGCGACGATGGGCCAGGGTTTCGCCATCGGGGCGGGACAGGGAGCGGAGATCGGTCATGGCGGCGTTGTGCCCGGACTTTCGGCCTCCGTCATCCCCCGGGCTTGACCCGAGGATCGAGGGTGCAGCACACGGGGTGTCGAAGTCGACAAAGGCCGTTCGTTTGCCCGCACCCAAGGTCCTGTTCATCGCGCCCAATCGCATCGGCGACAGCGTCATCGCCTCCGGCGCGATCCGCGAGATCCTGCGCCAGACGCCGGGCGCCCGGATCACGGTGGCCTCGGGCGGACCGCCGGCGCCCTTCTATCGCTCGGCGCCCGGGGTCGAGCGGGTCCTGGTGGTCGAAAAGCTGAAGTCCAAGATGCACTGGCCCAAACTCTGGGCCCAGGTGGTCGGGACCCGTTGGGATCTGATCATCGACGGTCGAGGCTCGATCCTGGCCTGGCTGACGCCCGCGCGGCGGCGGCGGGTCTATTCTCGCGCCATGGAACACGGCGCGCCGAAGGTGGAGATGATCGCGCGGCTTCTGGGCGCCCCCCGGGCGCTGGAGCCGGAACTGTTCATCGACGACCGCGCCCGGGCCGAAGCGGCGGCTGTCGTCGATCCGCAAACGTCTGCGGCGCCCGGCCCGATCCTGGCGCTGGCGCCCATCGCGGTGCAGCCGGGAAAGAGCTGGCCGGCCGAACGATGGGGCGAACTGACCCGTCGGCTGAGAGGCGAGCCCCGCTTCGCAGGCTGGCGCATCATGCTGGTGGGCGGACCGGGTCCGGGCGACCGGGCGGCGGCGACGCCCGCCCTGACGGCGGCCGGACCGGCCGGCGTCGACTTCGTCGGCAAGGGCGACATTCTGGCCTCGGCGGCGGCGATCCAGCGCGCGGCCCTGTTCGTGGGCAACGACTCGGGCCTGATGCATGTGGCGGCGGCCGCCGGCGTGCCGACCCTGGGTCTTTTCGGTCCGACGGAATGGTGGCTGTACGGACCGCGCGGGCCGAAGACGCGCACCGTCGCCGCCAATCCGCGTCGGGGCGAGTTCGCGCCCATCGAGGCGCTGACCGTCGATCAGGTGTTCGCCGCCGTGCTCGATCTTCACGACGCCTTCGTCGCGCGGGGGCAGGGAACGGAGGCCGAGGCATGAGCGATGCGCCGCGCGCCCTTTTCGTCAACTCCGACCGGATCGGCGACTGCGTCATGTTCTCCGGCGTGATCCGCGAGATCGATCGCCAGCTGCCGGGCGCGCGCATCACCGTGGCCTGCGGACCGTCGGCGGCCGCCCTGTTTCGCGCGGCGCCGGGGGTGGAGCGGGTCGTTCCCCTGCCCAAGAAGAAGGCCGGCGGACACTGGCTGGATCTGCTGAAGGCGGTCGGGACGACCCGCTGGGACATGGTCGTCGACATCCGCGGCTCGGGCCTGGCCTATCTGCTGCGGGCGCGCGAGCGGCGCATCTACAACCGGCGCTGGGAAAAGGGGCGGCCCAAGGTCGAGATGGTTTCGGAGATGATGAGGGCGGCCGGAACCCTGGCTCCCGAAATATTCCCGGACGCGGCGGCGCGGCGCGCGGCGTGCGCGATCCTGGGCGAGGATCTCTCGCCCGTGCTGGCCTTCGCCCCGATTTCGACGGACCCGGCGCGCAGCTGGCCGGCCGAGCGCTGGGGGCGGCTGATCGAGCGGCTGGCGCGGGAGCCGGCGTTCGACGGGTGGCGGTTCATGGCGGTGGGCGGCCCCGGCGACCAGCCTGCGGCGGCGCCGGCCCTGGCGGCGGCCGGGTCGAGGGGGATCGATGCGGTCGGAAAGGGGGACATTCTGGCCTCGGCGGCGGCGATCCAGCGCGCGGCCCTGTTCGTCGGCAACGATTCGGGTCTGATGCATGTGGCGGCGGCGGCAGGAACTCCGACGCTGGGCCTCTTCGGCCCCAGCGAGTGGTGGCACAAGGCGCCCTGGGGGCCGAAGAGCCGCTTCGTGGCCTCGAGCCAGACGCGCGGCGAGTTCCAACCCATCGAAGCGCTGACGGTGGACCGGGTGCTCGCCGCGGTTCTGTCGTTGCACGCCGAGTTCATCGGCGGGGGATCGACGACCAAGCCTTGAAATAACAGCCTCTCGGCGTCATATTGCCGGCCTTGAGGGGAACGTGGCGCTCGCCGCGCCATTTCGCTCATCACGACATACGCCTTCTTTGACCACATAAGGAAACGACGCCCATTCGCCGTCCCATGCAAGCGCCGCCCGTGAAAGACGGGCCGCGTATGAACCAGGATATCCGCGCCCCTCGCGTTCTGCTCATCGACCAGAACGGCGAAAAACAGGGCGTCATGCCCACCTCCGCCGCTCTGGAAGCCGCCGAGGAAGCCGGGATGGACCTGGTCGAGATCGTCTCCACCTCCGAACCGCCGGTGGCCAAGATCCTCGATTACGGCAAGCACCGTTTCCAGGAGCAGAAGAAGAAGGCCGAGCAGCGCAAGCGCCAGAAGGTCGTCGAGCTGAAGGAAATCAAGCTGCGGCCCAATATCGACACTCACGACTACGAGGTGAAGGCCAAGGCCATGCACCGCTTCTTCGACGAGGGCGACAAGGTGAAAGTCACCCTGCGCTTCCGCGGTCGTGAAATGGCGCACCCCGAACTGGGCATGAAACTGCTGAACAAGGTCCAGGCCGACTTCGACGAAGTGGCCAAGGTCGAGTTCGCGCCCAAGATGGAAGGCCGCCAGATGATCATGATCCTGGCCCCGCGCTGATCGCGATTCCTCGCCGAACATGGAACGCCCCGGCCGCAAGCCGGGGCGTTTCGTTTGTCGGGCGGTCGAAGGCGGCGGGCCAGACTCCGGGCCAGACTCGTCTTGCGTCGCGGGGCGTCTTGGCGTAGAAGCCGCGCCTTCGCGTACCGAACCGCCGGGCGAACAGGCATGCCTGGGCGGTTCTTAAACTCAGGAGGGACAACCGCACCCAATGGGCTCAAGTAGTCCGAAGGACGGTAGCCCCTCCAAAAAGGAGACTGAAATGCCGAAACTGAAGACGAAGTCGGGCGCCAAGAAGCGCTTCAAATTCACGGCCACTGGCAAGGTCAAGGCCGGCGTTGCGGGCAAGCGTCACCGCTTGATCAGCCACAACTCGAAATACATCCGCCAGAACCGCGGCACCGCCGTCATGGCCGACGCCGACGCCAAGAAGATCAAGTCCTACATGCCCTACGCCTGATCGGCGCCGGGTTCACAGACGATCTTCCGCACTGAATTTGAACAACAGTCCCTCAAGCAGCAAGCCGCCGCGCGGCGCGCGATAGGGACTTCCCGAAGGGAAAAACAACATGGCTCGCGTTAAACGTGGCGTAACCTCGCACGCCAAGCACAAGAAGGTTCTGGAGCAGGCCAAGGGCTTCTCCGGCCGCCGCAAGAACACCATCCGCACGGCCAAGGCCGCCGTCGACCGCGCCGGGCAATACGCCTATCGCGACCGTCGCGCCAAGAAGCGCAACTTCCGCGCCCTGTGGATCCAGCGCATCAACGCCGCGGCCCGCGTCGAAGGCTTCACCTACAGCCAGTTCATCAACGGCCTGAACAAGGCCGGCATCGAACTGGACCGCAAGGTCCTGGCCGCCATCGCCGCCGATGCGACCGGCTTCAAGGCCGTCGCCGACAAGGTCCGCGCCGCCCTGGCCTGAGGCTCGCGCTCAAGCCGCGCGCGACCGCGTCGCGAGCCTGGCGCAAAAAGAACGACGCCTGCTCCGGTTCGCCGGGGCGGGCGTTTTCGTTTCTGGATGTCGGGTTCGTCCCGCCGGCGCCCCCGGAATGACGACCTGAATTCAGGCGGCCTGGCGCTCTGCGGCGGTTTCCGCGGCGGCGGCCAGCACCATGCGGATGGCGTTCAAGAGGGCGTCGGGCTGGATCGGCTTTTGCGCCACCCCGTTCATGCCGGCGGCGATATAGTCCAACTCGTCGCGTTCGTCGGCGTTGGCGGTCAGGGCCAGGATGGGCACGGCGCCGGCCGGGGCGGGCAGGGCGCGGATGGCCCGCGTCGCGGCGGCCCCGTCCATCACCGGCATCTTGATGTCCATCAGGACCAGGTCGAAGGGCCGGGCGGCGACGGCGTCCAAAGCCTCGCGCCCATTCTCGGCCATTTCGCAGGTGCAGCCGAACATCTCCAGCAGCTTGCCGGCGACGAAGCGGTTGGCGGCGTTGTCGTCGACGACCAGGACGTGAAGCGTATCGTGCGGCGTCGGCGCGGCCATGTCCGGGACCGGCTTTCCGATCCCGTCCGAAGGGCGCAGCGGCAGGCGCACCTGGAAGCGGGCGCCGCCCTGGGGCGAGGTGGTCAGGGCGATGTCGCCGCCCATCCGCTCGGCGATCTGGCGGCAGATGGCCAGGCCCAACCCCGCGCCGGCGCCCTCCCGGCCCGCCTTGCCGGTGTTGAAGGGCTCGAAGATGGTCGCCGCCGCCGCCGCAGGAACGCCGGGGCCGCTGTCGTCCACGGTCAGGACCACCTGGCCGTCCGCGCGGCTTTCGATCAGGGCGGCCACCTCTCCGGCCGCGGTGAACTTCAGGGCGTTGCCGATCAGATTGTTCAGAAGCTGTTTCAGCCGCATCCCGTCGGCCTGGACGCAAGGGACGGCCAGGTCGGTGCGCACGGTCAGGGACAGGGCCTTTTCCTCGGCCCGCGCGCGCCACAGGGCGTCGATGTCGAAGGCGACGGCCGACAGGTCCAGCGGCTCCTCCTCCAGGGTCAGCATCCCCGCCGAGGCGCGCGACATGTCCAGGGCGTCGGTCAACAGCCGCAGCAGGCTCTGGCCCGAATCGATCACCGTGCGGACGTAGGGGCGCAGCTCCTCCTGCTCCAGCTTCTTGTCCATCAGGGCGGCGACGCCCAGCACCCCGTTCAGCGGCGTGCGGATCTCGTGGCTCATCACCGCCAGGAATTCGGACTTGGCGCGGCTGGAGGCGACGGCCTCGGCCTCGGCCAGGGCCAGGTCGCGGGCCAGGGCGCCCATCTCCTCGGCGCGCTGGCGGTGCAGGGCCGCGCCGGCCTGGACGACCTGCAAGGCCGTGCCGACCCCGACGTAGCGCCCGCTCGACACCACGATGAAGCCGCTGAGCAGCGCGCCCAGTTCGGCGGCGTCATACGCCTGGAAGAAGGTTTCGGCGCTGGTCGAGGCGTCGGCGACGGGGGCGTTGCGGTCCATCAGGCTTTCGGCCGGCTTTCGCGCATAGAGGGCGCGGCCGAACTCGGCCGCCATCCGCAGGGTGAAGGCGTTGCGCTCGATGATCCCCAGCGGGCGCCCGTCGTCGTCGACCACGGCCAGGGCCAGGGTGTTCGGCTCGCTCTGGAACCGTTCGAACACCTCCGCGCCCGGCGTGGACGGCGCCACGGGCGCGATCAAGTCTACGAAATCACCGATCAGCGGCATCAAGGTCCCCACCTGTTCCGCCACCGCCTTAGCCACCGATGTTTAACGCCGGCTTTGCCGTTCATGAAGCTTTCGCGGCGGGTTTTCGACAGTCGATCCGTTGACGGATCGAAACGTCCGATCGCCTGAAAGACCTCGGACCGTCGCCTTGACGCCATGAAGGGTGACGAAACGGCTTTCGCCCGCTAAGGCGTCAGCCACAATGACCGATCTCGCCACACTCGAACTCGATCTGATCAACGCCATCGGCGGCGCGGAGAGCGTCGCGGCCCTGGAGGCAATGCGCGTCGCTGCCCTGGGCAAGTCCGGCTCGATCTCGGGCCTGCTGAAGGGCCTGGGCGCGATGAGCCCCGACCAGCGGCGCGAACAGGGGCCGATCATCAACGGTCTGCGCGACCGGGTGTCCGCCGCCATCGCCGCGAAAAAGGCCGAACTGGAGGCCGCCGAATTGGATGCGCGGCTGCTGGCCGAGCGCATCGACCTGACCCTGCCGGCCCGGCCGCGCCGCAAAGGCGGGGTCCACCCCACCATGCAGACGATGGACGAGATGATCGCCATCTTCGCCGAGATGGGTTTCGCGGTGGCGGAAGGTCCCGACATCGAGGACGACTTCCACAACTTCACCGCCCTGAACTTTCCGCCCAAACATCCGGCGCGGGAGATGCACGACACCTTCTTCCTGAAGCCGGACCCCGAGACGGGCGAGCGCAAGGTGCTGCGCACCCACACCAGCCCGGTGCAGGTCCGCACCATGATGTCGCAGAAGCCGCCGATCCGCATCGTCGCGCCGGGCCGCACCTTCCGCAAGGATTCGGACGCCACCCACACGCCGATGTTCCACCAGATCGAAGGCCTGGTGATCGACCGCGACATCAACATGGGTCATCTGAAGACGACGCTTGAGACCTTCATCGCCCGCTTCTTCGAACTGGATGAGGTTCAGGCGCGGTTCCGCCCGCACCACTTCCCCTTCACCGAACCGTCGGCCGAGATGGACATCCGCTGCGACCGTTCCGGCGGCAAGCTGGTGTTCAACACCGGCGACGACTGGCTGGAGATCCTGGGCTGCGGCATGGTGCATCCCAATGTGCTGACCAACTGCGGCCTGGACCCGGACGAATGGCAGGGCTTCGCCTTCGGCATGGGGGTGGATCGCCTGACCATGCTGAAATACGGCGTGCCGGACCTGCGCCCGATGTTCGAGGCCGACACCCGCTGGCTGGCCCACTACGGCTTCTCCGCCTTCGCCGCGCCCAATCCTGCTTCCGGCCTTTCCTAATGAAGTTCACCCTGTCCTGGCTGAAGGACCACCTCGAGACCGAGGCGGACGTCCACCAGATCGCCGAGGCCATGACCATGGCCGGGCTGGAGGTCGAAGAGGTGCTCGACCCCGCCGCCAAGCTGGCGCCCTTCACCGTGGCCCGGATCGTCTCGGCCGAGCGTCATCCCAATGCGGACCGGCTGCAGGTCTGTCAGGTCGAGACCGTCGACGGGATGAAGGAGATCGTCTGCGGCGCCCCGAATGCGCGGGCGGGCCTGACCACCATCTATGCGCCCATCGGCGCCTATGTGCCGGGCCTGGGCGTGACCCTGGTCGAGAAGCCGGTGCGCGGCGTGGTGTCGAACGGCATGCTGTGTTCGGCCTCGGAGCTGGAGCTGTCGGAAGAGAGCGACGGCATCCAGGAATTGCCGCCCGAAATCCCGGTGGGAACCCCGGTCGCCGGCCTGTTCGGGGCCGAACCCGTGATCGATTTCGAGGTGACGCCGAACCGGCCCGACTGGCTGGGCGTCGCCGGCATCGCGCGCGATCTGGCCGCCGCCAGCGTCGGCAAGCTGAAGCATTTCGACATCGCCGTGGTGCGCGGCGGCTTCCCCTCGCCGATCTCGGTGCGGCTGGAGGCGCCGGAGATGTGCCCGGTCTTCGCCGGCCGCGTGATCCGTGGGGTCCAGAACGGCCCGTCGCCGGCCTGGCTGCAGAAGCGGCTGACCGCCATCGGCCTGCGTTCGATCAACCGGCTAGTCGATGTGACCAATCTGATCGCCTACGACCGCGCCCGCCCGCTGCACGTCTATGACGTGGCCAAGCTGGTCGGGACCGAGATCGTGGTGCGCGCGGGGCAAGCGTCGGCCGAAACCGGCGAGGCGGAACATCTGATCGCCCTGGACGGCAAGACCTATGCGGCGTCGCCGACCGACTGCGTCATCGCCGACGCCGGGGGCGAGCGGCCCATCGGCCTGGGCGGCGTCATGGGCGGGGAATCGACCGGCTGCGACGACGATACCACCGAAGTCTTCCTGGAGAGCGCCTGGTTCGACCCGCTGGTCGTCGCCCAGACGGGCCGGGCGCTGGGCATCCATTCCGACGCCCAGTACCGGTTCGCGCGCGGCGTCGATCCGGTTTCGGTCACGCCGGGGCTGGAGCTGGCCACGCGGCTGATCCTGGACCTGTGCGGCGGCGAGCCGTCCGACATCGTCTTCGTCGGCGAACCGCCCGCCAGTCCGGCGCCCTTCGCCTTCGACCCCGCCCATGTGAAGCGGCTGACGGGCATGGACCTGGCCGACGACCGGATCGGGACCATCCTGGGCCAGCTGGGCTTTCTGGTTCAGGCCGCGCCCGCCGGACAGGGGAAGCCCTGGATCGTCACCCCGCCGTCGTGGCGGCGCGACGTCGAGGGGCCGGCCGACCTGGTCGAGGAGGTGGCGCGGATCGAGGGCTTCGACAGCCTGCCCGACCTGGCCCTGCCGCCGGTCGCCCGCCCCGCCGGCGGCGTGCTGAACCCGCGCCAGGCCCGCGTCCGCACGGCGCGCCGGGCCCTGGCCGCCCTGGGCTACGCCGAAGCCGTCACCTGGTCCTTCACCAAACAGTCGACGGCCGCCCTGTTCGGCGGCGGGGACGAGCGACTTGTGCTGGAGAACCCCATCGCCGCCGATCTGGACTGCATGCGGCCCTCGGCCTTGCCGAACTTGATCCAGGCGGCGGCCAGGAACGCCGCGCGCGGCCACGCCGACGCCGCCCTGTTCGAGATCGGCCCCATCTATCTGGGCGACGGCCCGGCGGATCAGCGCACCGTCGTCGCCGGTCTGGTCGCGCCGCATCCCGCCCGTCACTGGGCCGGCGCGGGCGAGGACGCCCTGTTCACGCTCAAAGGCGATCTGACCACCCTGCTGGAAGAGATCGGCGCCCCGGTCGCCGCGCTGCAACTGGTTCAGGGCCAGAACCGCGACTGGTGGCGCCCGGGCCGTTCGGCCCGGCTGCAACTGGGCCCCAAGAATGTGATGGTCGAGTTCGGCGAACTGCATCCGCGCGTGTTGAAGGCGCTGGACGCCGACGGCCCCATGCTGGCCTTCGAGATCGTGCTGGACAATGTGCCCGAACCGCGCGGCAAGGGATCGAAGGCGCGGGGCTCGGCCGACCTGGCGACCCTGATGCCGCTGACTCGCGACTTCGCCTTCGTGGTCGAGGAGGGCAAGCCCGCAGGCGACCTGGTCCGCGCGGCCGCCGGCGCCGACAAGGCCCTGATCGCCGAGGTCCGCGTCTTCGACGTCTATCGCGGCAAGGGCGTGGAAGACGGCTTCAAGTCCGTCGCCTTGGAAGTCGTGATCCAGCCGCGCGACGCCACCCTGGCGGAAGCCGAGATCGAGGCCCTGACCAGGAAGGTCGTGGCCGCGGTCGAGAAACAGGGCGGCAAGTTGCGGGCGTGACTATCAGAGCGGCTTTGAGACGCGATGTCGAAGCCCGCTTTCGATCCATCGGAGACATTCTGAATGTCGGCTTCGTGATGGCCCATGCTGAAACGCGCGTAGCTTAACGATCGCGCTGACCGAAACCCATGCGCTGGCTTGAGGGAAGATTGAGCGACACGGACGCCTCTTCGATTACATGATTTCGTGAAGCGATAAAGACCCCCATTCCTGAGATCGCCAACACGACCACAAGCCCGAGAACAGGTTCGCCAAAGACAACAAGCGCAAGACCTGCTGGAAGGATACCAGCAGCAAGCGTTGCTGAAATAAGCAGGATAAGCCGCGATGGGCCAGAGGTCGAGTTGGCGCGCTGGACGATGAGCCAAGCACCGAACGAAACAATGGCAGCTATCGCGAGAACCATGAACCAACCAAGCGTAAGTTGCTTGGCAATGATACCGAGAGATTGTTCGACCAATTCCGGCGTGAAGCCACGAAGCAGACAAGTCGCGAGAAACGCGACGATGTGTATCGCAGCGAGGTTCGCCAGAGGGACAGCGAGAGAAAACAAAAGCCCGCGCGCGAACGGCATGCAAAGACTCCCTAGCGGTGGGTTTCAAATTCGCGCGCCTTAGTTACATTTAGGTTTAGACTGCAAACATTTGCGGGCTAATCGCCCATGGCGAATCCACGCAACATTGCATGCTGTTGGCTGGGTGGTGCCTGTTCGGTAAGTTCCCGTTAACCTTGAAGCCGCAAGGCTGCCGCAAAGGTCGGGGACGGTGCGACAAGGACCGGCGCGCCGGCCGGCCGTCCTCTCGCCGACTTTGGAGCGCCCCCCATGCATCGTCGCCAACTGATCCTTTCGGGCCTCGCCACCGCCGCCGGCGCGTCGTCGCTGGGGGCCTGCGCCTCGACCCCGGCGCGCGATCCCAACTATCCCATCGCCTCGGATCAGACGGCCCAGGCCTATAGTTTCGACGAGCTGGTGGCGGCCGGTTCGCGCGAGCTGGGCATCGCGGCCGAGGTCGTGGGCGGCGCCATCGAGCGCGTCTTCGCCGACCAGGGCGACCGTCCGACCGCCTATATCGCGGGCGAGGAGGGGGCCGGCGCCGTCGTGGTCGGCGCCCGCTACGGCCGCGGCGCACTGCACATGAAGGACCTGTCGGCCTCCCAGGAGGTGTTCTGGCAGGGGGCGTCCATCGGCTGGGACTGGGGCGGCAACGCCAGCCGGGTCTTCACCCTGGTCTATGGCCTGTACCACCCCGACATGATCTATCGCCGCTATCCGGGCGTCGAGGGGTCGGCTTATCTGGTTGCGGGCCTGGGCGTGAACTATCAGCGCGCCGACGGCATCGTCCTGGCGCCGATCCGCACGGGCGTCGGCCTGCGCCTGGGCGCCAATGTCGGCACCATGAGCTACAGCCGCCAGCGGAATCTGCTGCCGTTTTAAGCGCGCTATGCTCGCGACGCGGTCGCTCGCGGCTTGAGCGCGCGATCATCGCTTTACGTCAGCCGACCAACCGCAACGGCGGCGGGGCGTCCAGCAGGGCCGCCAGTCCCTCGCGCCAGGTCGGATAGCGCGGCCGCCAGTCCAGTTCGGCCTTGGCCCGGGCGTTGGAGACGCGCTTGGAGTCCAGGTAGAAGCGGCGCATGGCCTCGCTGACGCTGTCGTCGGTCCAGTCGACTTCGGGCGGGCGGGGCAGGCCCATGCGCGCGGCGGTCCATTCCATCACCACGTCGGACGCCGCCGGTTCGTCGTCGGTCAGATTGTAGGCCGCGCCCGGACGCGGCCGGGCCATCGAGGCGAACAGGCCCGAGACGACGTCGTCGACATGGATGCGGTTGAAGATCTGGCCGGGCTTCCTGACCAGCCGTGCGCTTCCGTCGCGCAGCCGCTCGACCACGTTGCGGCCGGGGCCGTAGACGCCGGGCAGGCGGAAGATCTGGACCGTCAGGCCCATGCCCTGCGCCCCGTCCAGCCAGTCGCGCTCGGCCCGCACCCGGCGCGCCCCTTCCAGATTGGCGGCGTTCAGCGGCCCGTCCTCGAACACCCAGCCCCCCGCCCGGTCGCCATAGACGGCGGTGGAGGAGACATAGCCGATCCAGTCGGGCCAGGCGTCGCCGGCCAGAGGGGCCAGCGCGCGCAGGGCAGGGCACCCCTGGGCGTCGGGCGGAGCGGTGATCAGGACGGCGCTGGCCGCCTCAAGCGCCGTCTTCAGGGCGGCGGCGTCGGCGGGGTCCAGGGCGGCGATCCCTTCGGCCTCCAGCGCGCGCCGCCGTTCGGGATCGCGCGCTGTCGCCACGGCCCGCCCGCCGCGCCGGACGGCTTCCAGCGCCGCCGCCTCCCCCAGATAGCCGCCGCCGAAGACCAGCAGATTCAGGGCGGGGGCGTCGGGCATCGGACGGGAACTCAGGCGGCGGAGGAACGGGCGGAAGCGATCGGAACGGGCGCGGCGGCGGCCGATGGCGTCTCGTTTTGCAGCGCCTCGGCCCGGCGTTGGTTCCAGGCCGAGACGCAAGGGACGCGGTCGAGGTCGGCGCGGTCGGCGTAGCGGCGGGCGATGTCGGTCACGTCCTGCATCAGCCCCTCGGCAAGGGTGATGGGCTTCAGCCCCAGTTCGCGGAATTGGTCGTTGGCGACGACAAGGTCGTTCTCGTCGGCCTCCTGGCGCGGATTGGGCACGTTGTGGATTTCCGCCCCGGTCATGTCGGCGACCATCCGGGCCAGGTCGCGCACGCGCCGGCTCTCGGTCATCTGGTTCAGGATCTTGACCCGCTCGCCGCGTTTCGGCGGGTTCTTCAGCGCCAGTTCGACGCAGCGCACCGTGTCCTGGATGTGGATGAAGGCCCGCGTCTGGCCGCCCGATCCGTGCACGGTCAGGGGATGGCCCAGGGCCGCCTGCATCAGGAAACGGTTCAGCACCGTGCCGTAGTCGCCGTCATAGTCGAAGCGATTGATCAGACGCTCGTCCGCCCGAGTCTCGCGCGTCTGGGCGCCCCAGACGATGCCCTGGTGCAGGTCGGTGATCCGCAGCTGGTCGTTCCTGGCGTAGAACTGAAACAGCAGGGCGTCCTGGGTCTTGGTCATGTGATAGATGCTGCCCGGATTGGGCGGGAACAGGATTTCCTGCTCGGCCGGGCCGTGGTCGGTGTCGACCGTGACCTTCAGATAGCCCTCGGGGATGCGCAGGCCGGCGGTGCCGTAGCCATAGACCCCCATCGTCCCCAGGTGGGTCAGATGCACGTCCAGGCCGCTCTCGACGATGGCGGCCAGCAGATGGTTGGTGGCGTTGATGTTGTTGTCGACGGTGTAGAGCTTGTGCCGCGCCGACTTCATCGAATAGGGCGCGGCCCGCTGTTCGGCGAAATGGACGACGCTGTCGGGGGCCAGGTCGCGGATCAGGGCGACCAGGCGGTCGAACTCCTTGCCCGCCGTCATGTTGACGAAACCGATGTCGCGACCGGAAATCTCTTTCCACGCCCTGATCCGCTCGCCCATGGTGCGGATGGGCGTCAGGGACTGGACCTCCAGCTCGTTGTCGATGTTGCGGCGGCTGAGGTTGTCGACGACGGTCACGTCCCAACCTTCGGCCGACAGATGCAGGGCCGTCGGCCAGCCGCAGAAACCGTCGCCGCCCAGAACCAGAACGCGCATGGAATGAAAGCCTCTTCGTCGTCTCGAAGGCCATGCCTAGCCCACCCGCGGGCCCTCGGCAAAGCGGCGCCGTTGACAGGCGGGTGCGACGCTTTGACGAATCCCCCTTGGAAAGGCGTCTCACACAGGCTAAGTCTCGCCTGTCTCCCACTCAAACGCAGCTTTACGGGCGCATACCCGGCTGTTCGCGGCTTGAGCCGATCATGACGGTCGGTCCCGAAAGGACCGGCGCACCATGCGGGCGGCAAGGCATTCCGACAGATCGACAATCGGGGATCGGCCCCGGGCGAAACGGAACCACGAAACGGACGGCGCCGGCCCCAGGGCTCAGGCCCGCCCCTGCACACGGTAGCGCGAATGAGAGATTTCAAGGGCATGAAGCGTCAGCGCGGACGCAATCGGAACAAGGCGGGCGCCAACAACGCCAACAACGCCAATCCGAATCGTTCGTGGGATTCGCAAGGCCCCGAGAACATCAAGGTCCGGGGCAACGCCCAGACCGTCTACGAACGCTATCAGCAGCTGGCCCGCGACGCCTCCTCCGGCGGCGACCGGGTGCTGGCCGAAAACTATCAGCAGCACGCCGAACACTATTACCGCGTGTTGAGGGCGCTGCAGCCCCAGCGGTCCTTCTCCGACATCGCCGCGCGCGAACAGTCGAACCAGGGCTTCGACATCGACTTCGAGGACGAATCCGGCGTCCAGGCCGCCGCCTTCCTGGCCGCCCAGCAGGCCGCCGAACGCCAGGCCCAGGACGCCGCCGAACGCGCCGAGCAGAACCAGGCTCAACCCCGCGACCGTGACCGCGACTACAACCGCGACCGCGATCAGAACCGCGAACCGCGCGAACCCCGCGAGCCGCGCGAGGATGGCGAGGCCCGCGCCGAGGGCGAGGGCGGTCGTCGCGAAAGCCGCCGCGAACGCTGGGAGCGTCGCCGTGAGGAACGCAACCGCCGCTTCGACAACCGCGAGGAGGGGGGCGAGGATGTCGCCGCCCGCGTCGATGCCGCCCGCGCCGATGCCGACAGCGCCGAGACGGCGGCGCCCGCCGTCGAAAGCCCTCCGGCCGAGCCCGTCCCGGAGGCCGGCGAGCCCGTCGCCGAGACGCGCCCGGCCCGCCGTCCGCGCCGCGCCGCCCTGGCCGCTGCGGACGAGGGCGAGGTCCCGACCGCCCTGCCCGGTTTCCTGACCCGTGCGCCCGCTCCCGCCGCCGCGGCGGCCCCGGACGGCGAGGCCGAGCCGCCCGTCCGCCGCCGCGCGCCGCGCCGCAAGGCCGAGGCCGCGACCACCGAGGATTGACGACAACCCAAGCGCGCGTTTTACGATATCGCAACTCTGACGTGTCATCGGTGGCGCGTGGGAGGCGTCATGGATATCGTCTTGCTGGTTCTGTCCCTGGCCCTGGCGGCGATGTGCGCGGGCCTGTGGCTGTGGCTGCACGCCCATGCGGCGGTCGTCCGGCTGACGCAGGACAGGGCGCGGCTGGAGCGTCGCCTGGCCCAGGCCGCAGAGACCCAGCGCCAGGCCCTGGCCGCCGCCGAGGCCGAGGTTCGCCGCCTGACCGCCGAGGACGCCGCCAAGGCCGAGGTCGCCCACGCCCTGGCGCGCGAACTGCGCACGCCCCTGACCACTGTGACGGGCTTCGCCCAGCTGCTGCAGACCCATGCCGAGGCCGATCGGCTGACGCCGCGACAGTCGCAGGGGCTGCGCCGGATCGAGGCCGCGGGCGCCGTGCTGCTGGCCCTGGTGGAGGAGGCGGACGATTTCGTCGCCTCGGGCGACGCCGGCGCCGCGCCCTTCGTCCAGCGCGTCGATCTGCGTCTGGCCCTGCGCCAGGCGTGCGACGGACTGGAGCCTCAGGCGCGGCGGGCGGGGGTGACGCTGGATTGCCCGGCGGCGCAGTGGGGGCTGGCGGTCATGGCCGATCCCGTCGCCGTGCGACGCATCCTGCGCCGTCTCGTCGAAAACGCCTTGGTCCATTCGCCGCGCGGCGGCGCGGTGCGGATGACGGCGACGCGACAGGACGACCATGTCGTCGTCGCCGTGCACGATCCCGCCAAGCCGCCTGAAGAGCCGGCGACCGCGCGGCCGTTTCAGCCCCTTGACGGCCAGGACGCGCGGGGCGGCACGCGCCTGGGCCTGTCGACGGCGCGAAGACTGGCCGAGCGGATGGGCGGGCGGCTGGACGCCGCGCGCGACGCCTGGGGCGCGACGACCTATTCCCTGGCCTTGCCGGCGGCGGGCGCGGGCCTGGCGCCCGATCCCCCGGCGCGGGATCGGCCGACGGCGACGGCGCTCTATGTCGAGGACAATCCGGCCAATGTCGCCCTGATGCGCCAGGCGGCCGGGGCGCTGGGCCTGACGCTGCACGCCGCGACCACGGGGCCGGAGGGGCTGGAGCTGGCGCGGGCGCTGGGGCCGGACGTCATCCTGCTCGACCTGGGCCTGCCCGGCATGGACGGCTATGAGGTCAAGGCGGCGCTGGACGCCGATCCCGTCACGCGCGACACGCCGGTCCTGGCCCTGACGGCGGCGACCACGCCGGCGGATCGCCGGCGCGGACGGGCGGCGGGGTTCGGCGCCTATCTGACCAAGCCGCTGGATCTGAACGCCCTGGCCGACGCCCTGACCCGGGCGTTGTCCGCCCATTCGCCGCGTGCTGGGAACGGCCCCGGCCTTGACGCGCACCCGCGACGAAGGGCCTAAGGGAGCGGTCCCGCCGTCAGGTCCGCCCAAGGTCAGCGTTCTATGCGTCAGTTCGTCCGGTTGGTTTCGTCCCCTCTGCGCGCCCCCGCCCTGCTGCGCCTGGCGGCTCTGGGCGCGCTGGGCGGGGTCGCGGCCTGCGCCGCCACGCCTCCGCCGCCTCCGCCGCCGCCCGCATCGACCGGGACGGCCCTGATGGATTGGCGGGGCGTCATCACCTCGGCCGACCGGGACCGCCACCGCCGCGTCGCTGCGGCCTGGACCCTGGCCCTGCAGCAGGCGCGCCGCCAGCCCGGATCGGGCGACCTGAACGCCCTGGGCGAACTGATCCAGCCCCAGGCGGCCCGGCCGGGCGTCGCCCCCCCGCCCGGCGACTATCGCTGCCGCACCGTCAAGCTGGGGTCGCAGGGCGGCGAGGACGGCCTGGGCTATGTCGTCTACGGCTGGTTCGCCTGCCGTATCGAACAGACGCCGCAGGGGCTGAAATTCTCCAAGCTGACCGGCTCGCAACGGCCGTCGGGCCTGCTGTTCCCCGAGGACGACCGGCATATGGTGATGCTGGGCTCCATGGCCCTGGCGCAGGAGCCGGCCGCCAGCACCTATGGCCGCAATCCCGAGCGCGACCTGGTCGCGGTGCTGGAGCGGATCGGCGAGGCGCGCTGGCGGCTGGTCCTGCCCTGGCCGCAGAACGAATCGAACCTGGACCTGATCGAACTGGTCCCCGGCCGCAGGCCCGGCTGAACCGGCGCCGAGGTCTGAACCCAGGCAGGGGGCGCGGCGTTCATCCTTTGGAACCGAAGGAGACGCCCATGCGCCGCATCCCATCCATCCTGACGCTGACCACCGCTGCCGCCCTGTCCGCCGCCGTGGCGGCGTGCGGGGAAAACAGTCCGTCGACCCCGGCCGAGAGGTCGCCCGCCGTCTCGGCGCCGGCCGAAGGCGTGCCCGGCCAGGCGGCGCCCGAGGCGGCGGCGACGCCCGAGCAGCAGAGCGCCCCGCCGAGGGCTTCGACCCAGGACGGACGGGGCGGGTCTCCCGACTGATCCAGGCCCGCCAGGCCCGCCCTATACCCGCGTCAGCCGCAGGTCCTGATAGTCGTAGGAAAAGTCGATGTCCGGGCTGACCCCCTTCATCGTCGCGGTGGCCGGCTTGGCCGTCTGGATGGCGAAGGTGACGAAGGCGTCCTCCTCGCGCTTGTCCGGGAAGCGGGTGCGGAAGGTTTCGCCGTCATACGGCTCCAGCCAGCCCTGCAGCGCTGGCGTATGGGTGAAGCGCAGCCACAGGCCGCTTTTGCGCCTGCGGCCCCGCCCTTCGGTCCGGGGTTCGACGACGATGTCGCCGTACCAGGGGTCGCGCCAGGTCCCGGCGTAGGCGTCCAGCGGCATGGCGGGCGGGGCGCCGGCCGCCTGTTTGGCGTCGATCTCTATGGCGGCCGCCTGGGACCTGGCCTCGCCCTCGGCCTCAAGCCGCTTGGAATCGGCGATCCAGTCGACGTCGACCTTGCCCATGCAGATGTCGGAGATTCCCGAGCGGAGGGCGCGTAGCAGGAAACTCTCTTCCGCGTTGGAGAAGATGCAGAATCCGGTCTTGCGGCCGGGGATCAGCACCGTCGCCGATATGCCGCCGGGCGAGCCGCCGCCATGGCTGGCGATCCGCTCGCCGCGATAGTCCTGGACCTGAAGCCCCATCGCATAGGTCGAGGCGATGGCTCGGTTGGGCAGTTCCGCCGTCGGCCCCGGCGACGATCCGACGATGATGTTGGGGCGATACATCTCGCGCGCCGCCTCTTCGGAGAACAGGCGCGAGCCGTCCGGCAGCTTGCCGTCGTCCAGGCGCACGGCGATCCATTTGGCCCAGTCGGTCGGGGTGGTGCAGACGCCGCCCGCCGCCGCCGCCGAATCCCAGTTCCAGACCTCGGCGATGGACTGGGCGATCTGGACCATCGGCCCGTGGGTGCGCAGCGGCGGTCCGACGCGGGCGTGGGGCAGGGCGGACCGGCCAGCGTCGGCCAGGCGCGCCAGCGGCACGGTCTCGGTCATGCCGACCCGGTCCAGGATCCGGGTCTGGACGAAGGCTTCCCACGGCATGCCCGACACCGCCTCCAGCACAGCGCCCGCGACCACGAACATCAGGTTGCAGTAATGATATCGCGCCCGGAACCCGTCCTCGATGGGCACGAAGGCGGCCTGGGCCAGCACCTCGGCCCGGGTCCGGTCGCTGTTGGGCCAGAACAGCAGGTCGCCGGCGCCCAGGCCGAACCCGGCCCGGTGGCTGAGGGTGTCGCGCACCGTGATGTGGTCGGCGACATAGGGGTCGGACAGCGCGAAGCCGGGCAGATAGGTCTTGACGGGTTCGTCCCACTTGACCTTGCCCTCGTCGACCAGGATGGCCAGGGCGGCGGCGGTGACGTTCTTGGTGTTGGAGGCGATGGCGAACAGGGTGTGTTCGTCGGCCCGCGCCGGCCGGCCCTGAACCTTGACGCCGTATCCGCGCGCCAGGACGGTCGCCCCATCCTTGACCACCGCGACGCCCAGGGCCGGCTGATCCGGCCAGGCCGCCATGCATTTCGCCACATAGGCGTCCACCGCCTGCGCCAGCGAGGCGTCGTCGTTCGCGGCCGTCTGGGCGAACGCCGGCCGCGCCGCCAGCGCCGCCGCGCCTCCCGAAGCGAACAGGGAACGGCGCGAAAGGCGAACGGTCATGGGGCAGGCTCCGGCGAACGGGAAAGCGCGACGCTAGCGCCCGGAAGAGACGCGGCCAAGGGGCGCGTGGTGCGGACCGACGACAAGCAACCTTTTCGCCGGCGTCAGAGTTGGGGATGGGCAGCCGGAGACCGCGACCATGTCCTCTTCCGTCCTCATCATCGGCGAAGATCCCAGCCTGATCGACTTCGACGCACCTGACGCCCCGCCTGACATGTCGGCCGCAAAGGTCATGGAGGGGTTGGAGGGATCGCGCGATCGATTGCGAGCGCGGGGTTTCGAGGCCGACATCCTGTTGACCGGCGAGGAGGACGCTCTGGAGACCCAGGTCGGCGCCGCCCTGGCCAGGCGCGATTGGACCGTCATCGTCATCGGCGCAGGGCTGCGGGTCCTGCCGCCCATGGCCCAGCGGTTCGAGCAGCTGATGAATCTGCTGCACGAGCAGGCGCCGGCCGCGCGTTTCGCCTTCAACTCCCAGCCAGACGATTCCGACATCGCGGCTTTGCGGCGGCTCTGATTTCCGCCGGACGCTCTTGTGCGGCAAATAGGCGACACCATCTCGTTTGCGAAAGCTCAAGGCGCCGCTTCCTGAAAGGACGCATTGAGAGACCATCCGCCTTACGAGGGGAATCGAACAAGTGAATCTCGAACTCTATTCCGACCGCGCCAAACAGGCCGTCCAGTCGGCCCAGTCGCTGGCGCTCGCCCGCCGTCACCAGCAGTTCGCGCCCGAGCATCTGTTGAAGGTGCTGCTGGAGGAACGCGACGGCCTGGCCCGCAATCTGATCGCCGCCGCCGGCGGCGACGCCCGCCGCGCCGAGGCCGACGTCGAAACCGCCCTGAAGAAGCGCGCCCAGGTCACGGGCGGCTCGGGCCAGCTCTATCTGGACGGCGACACCGCCCGCGTCTTCGCCGCCGCCGAGGAAGCGTCCAAGGCCGCCGGCGACGCCTTCGTCACCACCGAACGCCTGCTGGCCGCCCTGGCCAAGGAGGGCGGGGTCGCCGCCGAGGTGCTGAAATCGTCCGGCGTCACGGCCGACAAGCTGGACGCCGCCATCGCCGAGGTCAGGAAGGGCAAGACCGCCGACTCGGCCGGCGCCGAGGACGGCTACGACGCGCTGAAACGCTACGCCCGCGACCTGACCCTGGCCGCCCGCGACGGCAAGATCGACCCGGTCATCGGCCGCGACGAGGAGATCCGCCGCACCATCCAGGTCCTGGCCCGCCGCACCAAGAACAACCCCGTCCTGATCGGCGAACCCGGCGTCGGCAAGACCGCCATCGTCGAGGGCCTGGCCCTGCGCATCGTCAACGGCGACGTGCCTGAATCCCTGCGCGACAAGACCGTCATGGCGCTGGACATGGGCAGCCTGATCGCCGGCGCGAAGTACCGCGGCGAGTTCGAGGAGCGGCTGAAGGCCGTCCTGTCCGAGGTGTCGGCCGCTGAGGGCGGGATCATCCTGTTCATCGACGAGATGCACACCCTGGTCGGCGCCGGAAAGGGCGACGGGGCTATGGACGCCTCCAACCTGCTGAAGCCGGCGCTGGCGCGCGGCGAACTGCACTGCGTCGGCGCCACCACCCTGGACGAATACAGAAAGCACGTCGAAAAGGACGCGGCCCTGGCCCGTCGCTTCCAGCCGGTCTTCGTCTCCGAGCCGACGGTGGAGGACACCGTCTCCATCCTGCGCGGCCTGAAGGAGAAGTACGAGGTCCACCACGGCGTGCGCATTTCCGACAGCGCCATCGTGGCGGCCGCCACCCTGTCGAACCGCTACATCACCGACCGCTTCCTGCCGGACAAGGCCATCGACCTGATCGACGAGGCCGCCAGCCGCGTGCGCATGGCCGTGGACTCCAAGCCCGAGGCCCTGGACGAGATCGACCGCCGCTTGGTCCAGCTGAAGATCGAACGCGAGGCCCTCAAGAAGGAGACCGACACGGCCTCTCAGCACCGTCTGGAGAAGCTGGAGGACGAGATCGCCGACCTGGAAGGCCAGTCCGACGACCTGACCGCCCAGTGGAAGTCGGAAAAGGCGAAGGTCGGCCAGGGGGCGCAGCTGCGCGAGACCCTGGACCGTCTGCGCCTGGAACTGGCCAACGCCCAGCGGGCCGGCGACCTGGGCCGTGCGTCCGAAATCGCCTACGGCCAGATTCCGCAGATCGAGAAGCAGCTGGAAGAGGCCGAGGCGAACCAGACCTCGGCCAAAGGCCCGTTGACGCCGGAAGTCGTCGACGCCGAACAGATCGCCGCCGTCGTCAGCCGCTGGACCGGCGTGCCCGTCGACAAGATGCTGGAGGGCGAGCGCGAGAAGCTGCTGAAGATGGAGGACGCCCTGGCCGCCCGCGTCGTCGGCCAGGACGAGGCCCTGGCCGCCGTCTCCGACGCCGTGCGCCGCGCGCGCGCCGGGCTGAACGACCCGAACCGTCCCCTGGGCAGCTTCCTGTTCCTGGGGCCGACCGGCGTGGGCAAGACCGAACTGACCAAGGCCCTGGCCGAGTTCCTGTTCGACGACGAGGCCGCCATCACCCGGCTGGACATGTCGGAATATATGGAGAAGCACTCGGTCAGCCGCCTGATCGGCGCGCCTCCCGGCTATGTCGGCTATGACGAGGGCGGCGCCCTGACCGAGGCCGTGCGCCGCCGTCCCTATCAGGTCGTCCTGTTCGACGAGGTCGAAAAGGCCCACCCCGACGTCTTCAACATCCTGCTCCAGGTGCTGGACGACGGCCGCCTGACCGACGGGCAGGGAAGGACCATCGACTTCCGCAACACCCTGATCATCATGACCTCCAACCTGGGCAGCCAGTATCTGGCCGATCAGGGCGAGGGGGACGACGTGGAGGCCGTGCGGCCCTTCGTCATGGAGGCCGTCCGCGCCCACTTCCGGCCCGAGTTCCTGAACCGGATCGACGAGATCATCCTGTTCCGCCGCCTGGGCCGCGACCAGATGGGCGGCATCGTCCGCATCCAGCTGTCACGCTTCGAGAAGCTGCTGGCCGACCGCCGCCTGACCCTGGACCTGGACGACGCAGCCCTGGCCTGGCTCGCCGACCGCGGCTACGACCCCGCCTATGGCGCACGGCCGCTGAAGCGGGTGATCCAGAAGGACCTGGTCGATCCGATCGCGCGCAAACTCCTGGCCGGCGAGATCGAGGACGGCGGCGTGATTGCCGTCACCGCCGGCGAGGGCGGATTGGAGATCGGGAAGGTGCGGGTGCATTGAGATTATTCTAGCTGCAGCGATAGAGGCCACCCTCTGCCTATGGGCTTTAGGGTGGCCCACCCGCTCGTATGGTCCAAATTCTCAAGTTTGCAGTTATTGAACTGAGCCCAGGCATCGATCATTTGACCCATCATAAACCGCTCCATTTCCGAGCGACGACCGGCACGCCAGATGCACAGCTCGGGATAACCTAGTTGACCATCTGGCAGCGCGACCTGATGTGCTTCAATAGAAACCCAAACACAGTCGATTTCTCGTAGAGCAGGTTCGTTGGCCTGAAGAGCGACTCGGACCGCGTAAGCCGCGACTGACGCCTCGATCTTTTGAGGTTCGTCGATCAGAACAATCGCTAAGCCGACCGCATTCGGAAGCCCAATTTTTGAACGAGTAGCGCCGATTTGCGGATCTGCTAGTTGAAGCATCTTTCTTACGGGACGACCGCCTATCGTCACCATCATTTCATTGATTTCGATGCCGTTTTTGCGATCCGCTAGGATGCGATTAATTCCCACGGTGCCAAAAACCACTATGCGAGGTTCTTGGCGGAGCGCGTCGTCTAGCAGACGTGTCATTCGTTTGGCGGGATATCCCTCAATCTGTTTGAGTTCCGCGATGAACTGACGGTTCCAGAGAAGATAGTCGGCTATCTTCCCAGTCCTGTGGTGAGCAGAAAACCGCTTGTCGTCGAGAGGCTCAGTCCCTTCTCCGGTCAGAAGGAAATTCTTCATTCTAAGATCAAGGGATTGATTCGGTTTGCTACTTGCAGGACGCACGAAAACAAGGATTCTGCAGTCGTCGCTAGGTTCACCCACGCTTGATGATCTCCCTTTCGTCATCCTCGGCAAGCCGCGTCTTCGCGGCGCAGACCGGGGAACCCAGCGGCGCCGAAGGCGAAATCTGTCCGACTTCCGATCAACACTTCGTCCCGGCAGGTTCGCGCTCTCGCGCGCCACTTGATCCCCCGGTTCCGCTGCGCGGCCCGGAGGATGACGAAAGGAGAAGCGGGTTTGTCGGATAGAACCGCTTACGAGTTTTTGGTGTCCCTGCCGTCCGGCTCTTTCGCGACGCCTTTGAACGGTCCCGGAGACGATTTTCGCTCCATGAACTGACCATTGCCTTCGTTGCGCTTTTGCCAGTCGCCGTTCGGCTGCTGGAATTGGGTGCGGCCGCGAACGGCGCCTTGTCGAAAACCTTCGCCTGTATTCTTGCCCATGCAAGCCTCCATCGAACGAAACTAGAACATCGCCGATTCGAGGTAGCGAGTCCATACAGCTAAGATTGTGCGCGAACCTGTCGCGGACGCGATGTCCAAACATCACGAGTCGGATGGATCGCCTTCGGCGCCGCTGGGTCCCCCGGTCTGCGCCGCGAAAATGCGGCTCGCCGGAGGATGACGAAAGGACGGGGGGCCATCCTATTCGCGAGGGATCAGTCGAACGATTTCAACCCCCTGCCGCCCGCCAGCGTCATCTTTCCTCTCATGCCCCGAAACCGTGCGATCCTGTCTTCGCGCGTCCGCATCGAACGCGCGGCAGGAACGGGGAAGGGGATTTCAGACGATTCACACTATTCAGACTCTGTTTTTCACGCCGCAGAGTCTGAAAACCTTCACGCCTGCGGGATCGGGTTGGTCCGGGGGTCGGGGCCGTTGGTGACGACGCGGTCGCGGTCGGCCAGGTCCTTGACGATCTTGACGTCGGTGAAGCCGGCGGCCTCGAACAGGGCCTTGACCTGCGGGCCTTGGTCGAAACCGATCTCGACGGCGAAGACGCCCAGCGGCTTCAGGATGCGTTTCACCTCGGGCGCCAGGTCGCGGTAAGCCTGCAAGCCGTCCGGCCCGCCGTCCAGAGCCAGATGCGGGTCGTGGTCGCGGACCTCGGGGTCCAGGGTCGCGATATGGTCGGTCGGGATATAGGGCGGGTTGGACAGCACCAGATCGAAGCTGGCGTCGCCGAAGCCCGCCGCCCATTCGGTGCGCAGGAAGGCGGCGCGGTCGTTCAGGTCCAGGTTGGCGGCGTTCTCCCGGGCCACGGCTAGGGCCTCGGTCGAGATGTCGGTGCCGACGCCCTTGGCGGCCGGCCGCTCGGACAGCAGCGCCAGGAGGATGGCGCCCGAGCCGGTCCCCAGGTCGATGGCCTCGAACGTCTCGTTGCGGGCGAAGGCCAGCAGGGCCACGTCCATCAGGGTCTCGGTGTCGGGGCGGGGGCTGAGGACGTCGGGGGTGACGTTCAGCATGATCTTCCAGAAGCCCTTCCTGCCGACGATGCGCGACACCGGCTCGCGCTTCAGCCGGCGTTCGACCATGGCCTCGTAGGCGACCAGCTGGTCGGCGGTGACGATGCGGTAGGGGTCGGTCAGGATGTCCATGCGGCTGGCGCCGGCGGCGGCCTCCAGCAGCAGGCGGGCGTCGATGGCGGGGCTGTCGATGCGGCCGGTCTTCAGCCGCGCCTGCGCCGCCTTCCAGGCCGCCAGCAGGGTCGGGGCGTCGTCAGCCTGATCGGGGGCGGGCTTTGGAGAGATCGGGTCGGTCATCGGCGTTGATTGGCCCCGGCGGACGACGATTTCAAGCCTTCGCGGAACGGGTCGCCAGCTATACCGTTCGCCACATCATGTCCAAGCGCTCCGCCTTCCTGTCCCGTCTGACCGCAAACGTCTCGGCCCGTTCGCCGATGGGGCGCGGCCGGGCGAGAGGCGGCCTGTGGCGCTATCTGGCGGCCGTCTTCGGCGGTCTGGCGGCGGGCGCAGGCGCGGCGCATCTGCTCTACAGCCAGGGGCACAAGGTGGGGGTGGAGCTGCGCGCGCCCCGGCCCGAGATCCTGCCGCCCCCGCCGCCCACGCCGGCCGACTACGACGCCAAGGAGCCGGGGCGCGGCCGGCTGGCCGACCGGCCGCACCGCATTCCGCGCAAAGGCTGGACCGACATCGTCTGGCGCGCCGGGGCCTCCTATTTCGGCGACCGGGTGGGCTTCGTGGCGGGGGGCGTGACCTTCTTCACCCTGTTGTCGCTGTTTCCGCTGCTGGGCTCGTTCGTCACGGTCTACGGCCTGTTCGCCGATCCGTCCGACGCCTGGGGGCGGCTGCAATTCCTCTCGGCCATGATGCCCGCCACCATCGCCGAGTTCCTGGGCGCCCAGATGCAGCGCCTGGCCGAGAATTCCAGCACCCAGCTGACCCTGACCCTGATCTGGACCCTGGCCCTGTCGCTGTGGGCCGCCAACGGGGCGATCAAGATGCTGTTCTACGGGCTGAACGTCGCCTACCACGAGACCGAGAAGCGCAACTTCATCCGCTACAACCTGGTCTGCCTGGCCTTCACCGTCGGGGGGCTGCTGGCCGTGCTCGTGACCTCGGGCCTGGTGGTCGGGGTGCCGGTGGTGGTGCGCCTGTTCGGCCTGGAGGAGGAGTGGGGCCTGTTCGCCCCCCTGCGCTGGCCGCTGCTGTTCGCGGGCTATGTGCTGGCCCTGATGGTCATCTATCGCTATGGGCCGTGCCGCCAGAACGCGCGCTGGCGCTGGCTGACGCCGGGGGCGATCTTCTCGGCGACGCTGAGCGTCAGCCTGTCGCTGGTCTTCAGCTGGTATCTGTCCAACTTCGTTCGGACCGACAGCTATGGGCCGCTGGCGGCCATGATGGGTTTCCTGCTGTGGACCTGGCTGTCGGTGCAGGTGATCCTGCTGGGCGCCGCGCTGAACGCCGAGATCGAGCACCAGACCGCCATAGACACCACCACCGGCAAGCCCCTGCCGCTGGGCGAGCGCGGGGCCACGGTCGCCGACAGCGTCGGGCCCCGGCGCGGCAATCCGGCGGCCCTGGCCTTCACCCAGCGCCAGGCCGAGGCGGTGGCGGACAAGCTGCTGAAACGCCGCCTGAAGCGGGATCGCTGAGCCAGCGGCTCAGAGGATGAACCGGCTCAGGTCTACGTCCTTGGTCAGGGCCTCCATGCGGCCGCGCACGGCCTCGGCGTCGAAGGCGACGGTCTGGCCCGACAGGTCGGAAGCCTTGAAGCTGGTCTCCTCCAGCACCCGCTCCAGCACGGTCTGGAGCCGGCGCGCGCCGATGTTCTCGACCGCGCTGTTGGCCGCCACGGCCGCATCGGCCATGGCCTCGACCGCGTCGTCGGTGAAGACCAGGGTCACGTCCTCGGTGGCCAGCAGCGCCTGGTTCTGACGGATCAGATTGGCCTCCGGCTCGGTCAGGATGCGCTTGAAGTCGTCGCGCGTCAGGGCCTTCAGCTCGACCCGGATCGGCAGCCGGCCCTGAAGCTCGGGCAAGAGGTCCGACGGCTTGGCCACGTGGAAGGCGCCCGAGGCGATGAACAGGATGTGGTCGGTCTTGACCGGCCCGTATTTGGTCGAAACCGTGGTGCCTTCGATCAGGGGCAAGAGGTCGCGCTGGACCCCCTCGCGCGACACGTCGGCGCCGGATGCGCCCTGGCGCGCCGCCACCTTGTCGATCTCGTCCAGGAAGACGATGCCCTCGTTCTCGGCCAGCAGCAGGGCCTCCTGGGTCAGGCTGTCCTGATCCAGCAGCTTGTCGCCCTCCTCGGCGATCAGGGGCGTGGTCGCGTCGCGGACGCTCAGCTTGACCGTCCTGGTGCGCCCGCCGCCCATCTTGCCCAGCATTTCCGACAGGTTCAGCAGGCCGACGTTGCCGCCGCCCGGCAGGTCCAGCCCCTGGATCGGCGAGGCGTTGTCGGCCAGGGATATCTCGATCTCCTTGTCGTCCAGTTCGCCGGCCCGCAGCTTCTTCCTGAAGCTGTCGCGCGTCGTCGGCCCCGCGCCCGGCCCGACCAGGGCGTCCAGGATGCGGTCCTCGGCGGCGGCTTCGGCCCGCGCCCGCACGTCGCCGCGCCGGCGCTCGCGCACCATGACCAGGGCGCTCTCGACCAGGTCGCGCACGATCTGGTCCACGTCGCGGCCGACGTAGCCGACCTCGGTGAACTTGGTCGCCTCGACCTTCAGGAAGGGCGATCCGGCCAGCTTGGCCAGGCGTCGCGCGATCTCGGTCTTGCCGACGCCGGTGGGGCCGATCATCAGGATGTTCTTGGGCGTCACCTCGTCGCGCAGATCCGCCGGCACGCGCTTCCTGCGCCAGCGGTTCCTCAGGGCGACGGCGACGGCGCGCTTCGCGTCGTCCTGGCCGACGATGTAGCGATCCAGTTCCGAGACGATCTCGCGGGGGGTCAGTTCAGTCATGCCGACCAGATAGGAGGCCGCAAACCGTTGCGGGAGGGGCCACGGCGTCGCGGCGCCGCATCCCCCGCATTTACCTGCAAGAAAGGCGTCCCCCGAACCGGGGGACGCCTCGGTGCGTCGTGCGTCCGCGCCGGGATCAGGCGGCGTCGGCGGCCTTCTTCTTGGCCAGCTTGTCCTGATGGGCCTTCATCCCGGCCTCGATCAGGGCGGCGGCCTCGCCCGCGTCGCCCCAGCCCTTGACCGTTACCGACTTGCCCTTCTCCAGGTCCTTGTAGCGGGTGAAGAAGTGCTCGATCTGCTCGATCAGGATGGCCGGCAGCTGACGATAGCTGGCGATCTCGGTGTAATAGGGGTTCAGCTTGTCGACCGGCACGGCCAGGATCTTCTCGTCGCCGCCGGCCTCGTCCACCATCATCAGCACGCCGATGGGGCGCGAGCGGATGACGCAGCCCGGCACGACCGGCGTGGGGTTCAGCACGATCACGTCGCAGGGATCGCCGTCGTCCGACAGGGTGTGCGGGATGAAGCCGTAGTTGCCCGGATAGTACATGGCGGTGTGCAGGAAACGGTCGACGAACAGGGCGCCGGATTCCTTGTCCATTTCGTATTTCACCGGAAGCCCGCCCTGCGGGATCTCGATGACGACGTTGATGTCCCAGGGGGCGTTCGGACCGACGGGGATGGCGTCCAGGTTCATGGCGGGTCTTTGCTGCGACTGCGAAATTCCGAAAGGCGAAGGGTGATAGGCCGTGGGCGCGCCCGCGGCAAGCGCGACCTGTGGCGAACGGACTTGCACAGGGTCGGCGGATCGCGGACATCATGGGCCTATGAGCTGGATCGACTGGGCGGCGCTTGCGCTGTTTTTCATCTGCTGGCTGGGCTACGGCCCCATCCTGTCCTTCATCGGCAAGAAGGGCGGCTCGCTGAACGACGACATGGCCCATGTGCGCGCCGTATGGATGCGGTCCATGGCCCATCGCGAGATTCGGCTGGTGGACAGCCAGCTTATGGGCCATTCGATCAACTCGGCGTCCTTCTTCGCCTCGACCAACCTGCTGCTGATCGCGGCGGTGGGCGGCATCCTGTTCGGGGGCGAGAGCGCGTTGCAGGGGTTCGCCGCTGTCGGGGCGGAGACCGTGCCGATGAAGATCCTGGAGGCCAAGCTGGCGCTGGTGATCGTCTGTCTGACGCGCGGCTTCCTGGATTTCATCTGGGCGCTGCGCCAGATGAACTACACCCTGGCCCTGATCGGCTCGGCCCCGGAAGTGCATTCCAGCACCGATCGCAGAGCATTCAGCGCGGCGGCCGGCCAGTTGCTGAACCCGGCGCTCAGCGCCTTCAGCCAGGGGGTGAGGGGCTATTACTTCGCCCTGGCGGCGGCGGCCTGGCTGTTCGGGCCGCTGTGGCTGGCGCTGGGGGTGGCCTCCGCGTTCGGCCTGCTGATCTATCGCCAGGAGGCCTCGCCGGCTGCGCGCGCCATACGCAATGCGCGGCGGCTGCTGGAACAGTGAGGCGCGGCTTCGCAGGTGCGAAACCGCCCAGGATCGCGACCCGGTCCAAGGCGGCTCACCGTCGCAACTGCGTAACACGGCGTGACCTGAGCAAATTCACCGAGGGTCTTGACCCATTGTGCATCGCAACCTAGATTGATCTTCGACGCCTCCGGGCGTCTTGCCCTTCCTGGGCGTTTCCTCCCTATAGACTTCAAACGCCGCACCCTCGGGTGCGGCTTTTTTTTGATCTGATCGCCGATCAGTCACACCTTGCGCCTGCGTCCGGCGCCCAGGGCTCCGAACACAGGGCGGCGATCACCCGGGCCAGCGCCTTTTCCGTGCGGCGAAAGCCGAGGCCGGGCGCCAGGGTGGTCTCGTCCAGATACAGGCCCCGGCTGATCTCGATCTGGATCGCCTCATAGCCCTCCTCCGGCCGGCCCCAGCGCTGGGTGGACCAGCCCCCGGCGTAGGGACGGTTCAGCGACACCCGCCAGCCCACGCCTTCGAACAGGGCGCGCAGCCGCCGGGTCAGACGCGCTCCGCAGGCCGAGCCGTAGCGGTCGCCCAGCACCACCTCGGCCCCCGTCGCCCGCGTGGGCATGGAATGCCAGTCGATCAGCACCGCTCGCCCCTGCCGGTCCCGCGTCGCCTGCATCAGTTCCCCCAGCGCCTGATGATAGGGCTGGTGGACCGCGGAGATCCTGGCCCTGGCCTCGTCCAGCGTCAGCCGACGGGCGTAAAGGGGCGTCCCGTCCCCGGCCAGACGCGGCAGGACGCCATAGCCCGCGGCCGTCTTGGCCCCCGTCGGTCCCTCCAGCCCCGCGATCAGGGCGGGGTCCAGTTCGTCGGGGTCGCGGTTCAGATCGACATAGGCCCGGCCGATCCGCCCCTCGATCAGGGGCGCCCCCCGTCGCGGCCCCTCGGCGACCAGCCGCCCGACCAGGGCGTCCTCGGCGCTTCTCAGGCTGGCGGCGCTCAGACCGGGCGCCGCGCCCATGTCCTCGGGGTAGCGGTCGCCCGAATGGGGCGAAGCGAAGACCAGGGCCGTCGCGCCCGCCGCCGGCGACGCCGCGGTGATCGTAAAGATGTCGCCGCCGTCGGTCATGCCCCGGCATAGCGGGTTTCGCTGTGGAAGGAAGTCGGCTGATCGTTGAATTTCATGGGCGGTTTACCGTTGCAGCCTTAAGGCTGACCCGCTGTTTCAAGGGTGTTTTCCATGGCGCGTATCCTTCTGGCCGAAGACGACGGCTCCTTGCGCGGGTTCCTGACGCGGGCGCTGGAGCGCGCGGGCCATCAGGTGATCGACTGCGAGAACGGCGACGACGCCATCGACGCGCTGGAGCACGGCCCCTACGACCTGTTGTTGACCGACATCGTCATGCCGGGCGCCGACGGGATCGAGGTGGCCCGCGTCGCCGCCGCCCGCCAGCCCGGCCTGCGCATCATGTTCATCACCGGCTTCGCCGCCGTGGCCCTGACCGCCGCCCAGGCCTCGCCCGACGCCAAGGTCCTGTCCAAGCCGGTGCACCTGCGCGACCTGGTCAACGAGGTCGAGCGGATGGTCGCCGCCTGAGCCGTTGATCCGCCAGGGATTTCTCAGAAATCTCGCCCCCGCGGCCAAAGGCGCTTGATGCAGGCGGATCGTGCCGCTATACGACCGCCCTTCCCGCTCTCGAACCATCGAGAGCCGCCACGGCGGACGCGTAGCTCAGCGGGAGAGCACTACGTTGACATCGTAGGGGTCACAGGTTCAATCCCTGTCGCGTCCACCATCTTCTCTCTGAAATCGTGAGGATTTTTCAGCCGCTGTCCCGGCCTGCTGGGCTGTTTGCGCGCGTCTGTTGCCGAGTCGTTGCCAGTTTGATCTAGGCTCAGGACCATGGAGGGCCTGTCCGGGGTCCAGACCGAACGCCGCACGGTCATGATCGACGCGGCCCATCTCAAGGCGCGCCGCACGGCTTCCCGTCTTCCTCTCCGCCATAGCCCTCGCCGCTACCGTGCCTTCTGGCTATGAGCCCTGAGCCTGGACCGGCCCCATTGCCTTCTCACCGCATACCCACGCAACCCCAAGCGGAGGCGCCTTCCTTTCACGATGAGTGCCGGCGCGCGAGCGCCGGTGAACCGCGATGGCGTCGCGGCGGGATGGTGGGTTGATGGGGATGGTCTGGAGCGGGTCAGGCCCGCGTGGCCCCGGAGACGGTCGCCTGTGCGCCTTGAAGATGCGAGCAATCATTCACCAAGACGATAGGAGCGTTGCGTGTTTCCGCCGATGAAATTCGACTACATGAGCTGGGAAGCAGCTGCCACCTTGGTCACCGGCCTGCTCGCGGTCATCGGTGCGGCAACCGTGGCCTGGAGGCAAGTCGGCATCCAGGAATCCCAGCATCGCGTCGAGAAGCTAAAAGCGAAAACCGATCTGTTCGATCTGCGCTACCGGGTCTTTGTAGAGTTCGGAGTGTTTCTTGACACAGCGGCGGAGGGGACCGCCCAGCTTCAGACCATAATCGAAGGCACTCGTCAGAACGTGGACCGCGCCAAGTTTTTGTTTGGCACGGAAGTGTACGACGAGCTGTCTGAACTATTCGAACTAGGACAAAAGCAACTAATCAATCGAGACGCCGATCGCTCTGCGAGCCTACTGTCAGCGAGGGTTACGCCTCAACATAGGCTGTCGCTCCGACCAGGCGAGTCACGTTGGCTCGACCGATCAAGAGATCGCCGGCACGCACCTCTAGCGCGGGGCGCGGCGTCAAGGTAACAGGCAGCGCCTTGTTCTCGTGAGGGTTGTAGGTCCCGGCTGAGATTGCCCCGACCTTCAACACTCCCCATTCCTCGCCATCAGCAGGGCGAGATAGGCATTGGGGACTCCAGCCGTTTTCAAGATCAGCGATCACATCTTCAAGCGCGACTATGGGATGTGGGCTGGGCGGCGGTTCGGTGCCGGTGACATGGCGGAGGACGGATTCGCGACTCCACCTCCCAATATCCGAAAAGCGCGCCACAAAGAGTGGGCGATCCGGTAGCGGCGGGGGAGCCACGATCCCGAGCGCTGCCTCGAAAGCGCGCAAGCCTTCGGCTTCCAGGATCGTCGCCTCCGCTTCAAGCGTCGCTGCCTGAGCAAGCGCAGCCTGATATGTGTCAACAAGCGATCGCTGGTCTTCGATCTCGGGACACGCCACGCGTGCCGTCAGGAACTTCTCGGGTGCGACGCGCTGTTTCGTGGTGTTGCCGGTCGGACGCAGCTCGGCCAGCGTGGCAGATGAACGAAGAGCGAGTTCAAGAAACTGCCGATCGATAAGCGACGTGTCGATTTCGAACGTGGGGTATTCGGGGCTGAGGGCTAACTCGCCCATCTCGTCCGATATAATGGCGAACGAACCCTGGAGAACTCTGATCTTTGAGATGATGAGTTGGCCCGGGGCCGCACGGAACAACGGGCCTTTGTAGCCGACAAGTTGCTCCGGAGAACGAATCTGCACTCGCCCACCGAAAGTGATCTTCTCAATTACCGTAGAGAATCAAAGTCGCGCTCCTCTGCCGCGATAGGGTTGATAATCGGCGTGAGGAGCTTGCTCAACTTGATGGCCGGCAAGGCTCCGCCACCAGCCTGCCCTCCGTCTAGCTCTACGTTCCATTCGTCCAGCTCCCCCCACCGCCGGATCAGGCAGCGAGGGGTACTCGAAAATCCGGCAGGTCCTCCGCCTTTGCTCCCGCGTCCAGCCAAGCATGGAACGCGCGCCATGCCTCAAGCACCTGCGGCAGCTCGTTCGGCACATTCTCGCCCGTGTCGCCGGTCGAACTGATTCCGACAGCCTTCGGCGCGGCGAAAAACACCGGATAATCGAACGCAGAGCGCACATGCTCCCAGAGCGCGGCAGTTTGCTCTGAATCGATCTTCTTCAGCCTCCGCGCCAGGGCGCGGCCAGCCTCAGCAGCAACGGCCTTCGCACTCGCCTTGCCTTCCCAAGCCTCCGAGAGCGCTGCCCGTGCCAAGCGCAGTTGTTTGGCGTCCTTGCCTTCCTTGCGCCAGCGCGTCTTCGTTACGCGGGACGGCGTGGCCATGCGCGGATAGGTCGGCGGAACTCCGGCGCTCCATCCCGGCCCTACTTGATCCTCACCCAACGAGGCGAGGTCGGCCAACGCCTGCGCCACGTCCGCATCGCCGCCGGTCAAGATGGCATCGCGCGCGGCGGCGCAAGCGGCATCGCGCTCCGCGTCATAATAGCCGTCCAGCGCGGCGTGGGCCCCCGTCCAAGCGGCTTCCCAAGCATCCTCCTCCTCGGTGGTGAATCGGCGGAGCGTCACGACGGAACATTTGGCCGTCGCCTTACTAGAGCGGAAAGTCTCTTCCGGCAGGCTGATCACGCCCAGCAGTTTGGCCCGCCCCTCGCACCAGCGGCGAAGCCAGTTCAGCGACGGATTGTTGAGGTTGCCGTCGGGAAGCACGATGTTTAGCAGACCGCCCGGCTTGAGCAGTTGAAGGCACCGCTCGACGAAGATTACTTCTGTGTCGCGGCTGGCCTTGTCACGCCCGATCTCAAACAGGTCGAGTACCGGAGTGCGCTCTTCCTGCGCCTTCAATAAGCGCGCGTGGTTCTCTTTCCACACTTCGCCGTAACGGCTCTGGTGCTTCTTGATGAGGTCGTCATCAGTGGTGATCTGCGTCTCGTCACTGTCGCCTAGGCGTTGATCGCGTCCGACCGTTGAGCCGAACGGCGGGTTGGTGACGATCAAATCAAACCTGTCCGGGAAAATACCATTCACATCAACCAAGCCGTCGTGGTGGTGAATGCCGCCGTGCCCGTCCCCGTGCATGATCATGTTCATTTTTGCGGTCCGCGCCGCGCGCGGCTCCGCGTCTGTGCCGAAGATGCAGCGCCATGCAAGCCGCCCCAGACGAGTATCGACGGGCTTGTTGTCGTCAGTGGAAGGCAGCAGTTCCCGATTGATCTCCATAAAGGCCGCTTCGATGGCGTCGGCTTCCGCTTCGGGATCAAGCTTCAGCGCTTCAATCTCCGCCCGCTTCGCGTCCTTCTGCGATTGGAGATCGGCTTCGATATCGTTGCGGACGTGTTCGAATGCGCGGATCAGAAAACCGCCTGATCCAGCGGCCGGGTCGCAGATGAGTTGCCCTTCTCGAGGATTCAGCATCTCGACCATAAAATCCACGACAGGACGAGGAGTGAAGAACTGGCCTAGTTCACCCCGGAACGTGGCGCCGAGGAACCTCTCAAAGGCGATGCCCTTGATGTCGTCGCCCGTCTTGGCCAGGTCGAAGGTCTGCAGCGTCTCGACGATGCGGCGGAAGGTCGCCTCTGAAATGTCGAGCGTGTCCCTCTCCGTGAAAAGACTGTCGGCTTTGTAAAAGTTCTTCGTTTGATCGAAGAGCTGCTGGTGAACCGGCGGATCACCCGGTAAGGCCAGCTTCTTGCGATTGTCGAGGTATTCGGTCGTGAACGTGCCGTGGAGGCCGGATCGCTCGACGAACATTTTAATGAACAGAACTTTGGAGATCGCGTCAAATGCGGCTGTGGGGTCCTTCTTGTGAACATCACGAATAATGTCGTGACTGGTTTGCAGCAGTCGAGTGAACTCCACTCTATTAAAGGCACGCTGGGCGCTCTTTATCGCCTTGATCTTCTTCGCGTCACCCCAATCGTTAGCTGCCGGAATGCGGGCAACTGATTTGAATTTGCCCGGCGCGGCGGGGACCACTTCAAAAGGCTCGGTGAAGCGACGGTTGTGAGCCACGAAGAACTCAGCACCCATCGACCGAGCATAGCTCTCGCCCTGATAGTAATCCTTCAGATTGAGGCTGACACTTTCCGCCTTGCATTCGACCACGATTTTGGGGGACGCGGAGTCAGCTTTTTCGTCAGCAGATCCCCAGACGACAATATCCGCGCGCACAGACTTAGTGCCTGATTGCGTCCGCATTTCCTGGCCCATCTGCGCAAGGCTGTAGCCCAACGTGAGGTGGAGATGGCGGATGAATTCTTGCCGCACCTCCTCCTCTGGCTTCCCCGTAACGTCACGCCATTCGTGTTTCAAAGGTACCCACACGAGGGACCCGACACGGTGAAGGCCTTCAAGTGGAAATGAGGTCGCGGGGGCGGCAGGCTTCTTGGGCATCCGTAACCCCTAGCTTAGATATTGGCTACCGTCAGCCAGAAGACGCTCCGCAAGTGATGAGCTCAAAACCAGCCGTAAGGCCCTCCCACTGCATACCCACGCAACTCCCAAGCGGAAGCGCCTTCCGGCTTATCCCGACCGGGCGTCAAAGCTAGTGGTGCTCTGGAAAGGTGGTGCCGCTTGCGTGACTCGAACACGCGACCCCATCATTACGAATGCCGCTACGGATCAACGCGCTTCCCACTGGGTACCCACTGAACTAGCGAGCGGAAGGGCCTCTAGCCTTGGCGGCCGGCCGGTCCCTCGTCAGCGTGGCTCTGGGGTGGTGGTGCCGCTTGCGTGACTCGAACACGCGACCCCCTCATTACGAATGAGGTGCTCTACCGGCTGAGCTAAAGCGGCTCCGGTCGCGAGGGGCTTGGGGCGCCTGCGCGAGAGGGGGTCTTTATACGGACGGGCCGCGCTTGCCAAGCGCCGGTTTCAAGATCGCGAGCAGGGCGTCCTCGTCGGGCGTGGCGGCGGCCAGGGGGGCCAAGCCCATGACGGCGAGGGGGGCGGCGAGCGGGGCCGCGGCGGCGGGTGAGATGCAGACGACGGCGACGCCGTCCAGTCGCGCCGCATGGCGGTCGGCCAACAATTCGCCCGCGCGCGGGGAATGAACCAGGACGGCCTCGAAGGCGTCGGGCGCCGCCTGGGCCGTCGGTCGGGTGCGGTAGACGGGCAGGCCGTGGACGACGATGTGGGGGGCGCCGGCCGCCGTGAGCGCGACGGCGAGGTCTCCGGCGGGTATTTCGGCCTGGGGGACCAGAAGGGCGCCGCCGGACATCCGGGTCGCGATCAGCCGGGCGAGGGCGGCCAGGTCGCCCTGGGCGGAGCGGACCGCGACGAAGCCCGCGTTCCGCGCCGCCTGGGCGGTGGCGTGGCCGACGGCGAAGACGGGCCGGTCGCGCATCGACGTCAGGGCGGAAAAGGCGGCCACGCCGTTGGGACTGGTGAAGGCCAGGGCGTCGAATCGCGCCAGGTCGGGCAGGGCGGGCCTCAGCGGCTGGACCGCCAGCAGAGGAGCGACGAGGGGCGTCAGCCCCATGTCGCGGATGCGCGCGGCGGTGCGCGCGGCGCCCGGCTCTGCGCGGGTGATCCAGACGCGGGCCGGGCGGGGCGGGATCATCCGTCCAGCGTTGCGGGATCGACGTCCTGATCGCCGGCGACGGCGCGGACCTCGGCGCCCAGCCGCTGGCCTAGAGACCGGGCGTCGGCCAGGGCAGGTTGCGGCAGTTCGCCGACGCGCCGCCAGCGGGCGGAGCCGTCCGGACTGAGCATTTCGGTGGTCAGGCGCAGCATGTCGTTTTCGATGCGGGCGTAGGCGCCGACGGCGGTGCGGCACGACCCCTCCAGCGCCGTCATGGCCCCGCGCTCGGCGGCGACGCACAGGGCGGTCTCGGCGTGGTTCAGGGCGTCGACCCAGGGCGCGTTCCGGGCGGCGTCGGCGTCCGCCGTGCGGGTCTGGATCGCCAGCGCCCCCTGGCCCGGGGCGGGCAGGAAGGCGTCCAGCGACAATTTCTCGCGGATGGGGTCGGTCACGCCCAACCGCGTCATGCCCGATACAGCCAGAAGGATGGCGTCGAACTCTCCCTCGGCGGCGCGACGCAGCCGGGTGTCGATGTTGCCCCGCAGCATCTCGACCTTCAGGTCGGGGCGCAGGGCCAGGGCCTGGGCCTGGCGACGCAGGCTGGCGGTGCCCAGGCGCGCGCCGATCGGCAGTTCGGCGAAGCTGGCGTAGTTCCGGCTGACGAAGGCGTCGCGGGCGTCCTCGCGTTCGGGGATGGCGGCGATGCACAGGCCGTCTGGCTGAACGGCGGGGACATCCTTCATCGAATGGATGGCCAGGTCGATGCGCCCGTCCAGCAGGGCCTCCTCGATCTCCTTGGTGAACAGGGCCTTGCCGCCGATCTCCAGCAGACGGCGGTCCTGCACCCGGTCGCCGGTGGTGACGATCTCGACCAGGGGCACGGCGGTCTCGATCTCGGCCTCGGGCACGCCCAGGGCGCGGCCGACGGCGCGCTGCATCATGCCGGACTGGGCAAGCGCCAGCTTGGAGCGGCGGGTGCCGATGCGGAGAGGAAAGGTCATGAGCGTTGCGTACCGGACGCCGGGTCGCTACCTCGACCCGGATGGAGAAGTCCGCCGAGTATAACAGCGTCGACAAGTCGGCAACTGGGGCGGCGCCGGGACCGGATGCCCGACCGCTGACCGTTCTGGGGCTGGAGACCAGCTGCGACGAGACGGCCGCCTCGGTGGTGCGTCTGCATCCTTCCGATCTGGGCGGGCGCGCCCAGGTCCTGTCCTCGGTGATCCACAGCCAGATCGACGATCATGCGGCCTATGGCGGGGTGGTGCCGGAAATCGCGGCGCGCAGCCATGTCGAGATGATCGCCGATGTCGCGCGCCGCGCCATGGCCCAGGCGGACATGGCCTATGAGGCGCTGGACGGGATCGCGGCGACCGCCGGGCCGGGCCTGGTCGGCGGGGTCATGGTGGGCCTCAGCTTCGGCAAGGCGGCGGCCCTGGCGCGCGGCCTGCCGCTGGTCGCGGTCAATCATCTGGAGGGGCACGCGGTCTCGGCCCGGCTGGGGGCGGAGGTCGCCTATCCCTTCCTGTTGCTGCTGGCCTCGGGCGGGCACTGCCAGCTGCTGGAGGTGCGCGGCGTCGGCGACATGAGCCGGATCGGCGCCACCATCGACGACGCGGCCGGGGAGGCCTTCGACAAGATCGCCAAGGCCCTGGGCCTGGGCTACCCCGGCGGTCCGGCGCTGGAGAAGCTGGCGGTCAGCGGCGATCCCACGCGCTACGAACTTCCCCGCGCGCTGCTGGGCCGCAAGGACTGCGACTTCTCCTTCTCGGGCCTGAAGACCGCCGCCTTCCGCATCGCCCAGACCTGCCAGACCGAACAGGACAAGGCCGACCTGGCCGCCGCCGTCCAGGCCGCGATCGCTCGGCAACTGTCGGATCGGTCCGAGCGGGCGATGAAGGACTACGCCGAGACGAGCGATCACAGGCTTTTCGTGGTGGCGGGCGGGGTCGCGGCCAACAAGACGATCCGCGCCACGCTTCAGGCGGCTGCGGCGAAACACGGCTTCGACTTCCTGGCCCCGCCGATGGCCTATTGCACCGACAATGCGGCCATGATCGCCCTGGCGGGCGCAGAACGGCTGGCGCTCGGCCTGACCAGCGACATCGACGTGGTCGCCCGGCCGCGCTGGCCGCTGGACGAAGCGCGCGCCCTGGCCGATCCTTCGCACAGGCCGGGTCGCAAGGGCGCGAAAGCATGACCAAAGAAACCGCCACGGGAGGGCGCATGGAATTCCGCACGGCAGGGGTGATCGGCGCCGGCGCGTGGGGCACGGCCCTGGCCCAGGTCTGCGTCCGGGCGGGTCTGGACACGACGCTTCAGGCGCGCGAGCCGCAGTTGGTCGAAACCCTGCGGGCCACGCGGGCCAACGACCTCTATCTGCCCGGCGTGCCCCTGGCCGACGAACTGAAGTTCACCTCCGATCTGGCGGACCTGGGCGGCTGCGACCTGATCCTGGCCGTGCCGCCGGCCCAGCATATGCGCGCCACCCTGACGGCCTTCGCGCCCCATCACCGAGGTGGCGCGCCGGTGGTGCTGTGCTCCAAGGGGGTCGAGCGCGGCACGATGAAGCTGATGACCGAGGTGTTGGCCGAGACCCTGCCGGACGCGCCGGCCGCCGTCCTGTCCGGCCCCAGTTTCGCCGGCGAGGTGGCGCGCGGCCTGCCCACCGCCGTGACCCTCGCCTGCGCCGACGAAGCCTTGGGGCAGGCCTTGCTGAACACCCTGTCGGCGCCGGGATTCCGGCCCTATCTGGCGACCGATCTGACCGGCGCCGAGGCGGGCGGGGCGCTGAAGAACGTGCTGGCGATCGCCTGCGGCATCTCCGAAGGGCGTCAGCTGGGCCGCAGCGCTCACGCCGCCCTGATCACGCGCGGCTTCGCCGAAATGACCCGGCTGGCCGTCGCCATGGGCGGCCAGGCCGAGACGGTGGCGGGCCTGTGCGGCCTGGGCGACCTGGTCCTGACCTGCTCCAGCCCCCAGTCGCGCAACATGAGCCTGGGTCTGGCCCTGGGCCAGGGACAGACGGTCGAACAGGCCCTGGCCGGAAAGCGGTCGGTGGCCGAGGGGTATGAGAGCGCGCCGGCGGTGCGCGAACTGGCTGGGCGGCTGGGCGTGGAAATCCCCATCTCCGAAGGGGTCGCCGCCCTGCTGGCCGGCGAGATCACGGTCGACGGCCTGATCGACGGCCTTCTGTCGCGCCCGCTGAAGGTCGAGCGTGTCTGAGGACGTCGCGACAGAACGCAAACGGGTCTGGAAGACGCCGCCGGGCGTCGCCCTGTGCGCCGAGGCCGACATCGCCGACCCCGGCTCGCGCGGCTTCGTGCTGCAGATCGGCGAGGCCTTCTTCCACGGTTTCGTGGTGCGAAAGGACGGGCGGGTCGCCGGCTGGGTCGACCGCTGTCCCCATGCGGGCTTTCCCATCGCCATGGAGATCGACCGCTATCTGACGCCCGACGGCGCGCTGATCCTGTGCGGCTGGCATGGGGCGGTGTTCGAGCCGCTGACCGGCGAGTGCAGGGGCGGCCCCTGCGCGGGCGGGCGGCTGACGCCCTGGCCGGTCGCGGCCTCGGGCGGGATGGTCCGCACCGCCTGACCGGCGGATCAGCGCGCCAGCCGACCCTTGGCCTTTTCGGCCGCGAAGACCACGTTCGGGTCCGGCTTCTTGATCGGCAGGTCGGTGTGTTTCAGCACCGACAGCACGAACCGGCCGATGTTCAGCCGCGCGGTCTTCTTGTCGTCGGTGGCCACCACGGTCCAGGGCGCATAGTCTCGGTCGGTCTCGTCCAGCATCCGGTCGCGGGCGTCGGAATAGGCGTCGAACCGCGACTCCGCCTCGGCGTCCAGCGACGATAGCTTGAACTTCTTCAGGGGATCGGTGCGCCGTTCCTTCAGACGCTTGGCCTGCTCCTGGCGCGAAATGTCCAGCCATATCTTGATCAGGATGACGCCGTCGTCGGTCAGCATCCGCTCGAAGCGCGGGGCGTCGGTCATGAACTGGGCGTATTGCTCGGGCGTGCAGAAGCCCATCACCGGCTCCACCCCCGCGCGATTGTACCAGGAGCGGTTGAAGATCACCGTCTCGCCCGCCGCCGGAAGGTGCGGGACATATCGCTGGAAATACCACTGGCTGGTTTCGCGGTCGCTGGGCTTGGGCAGGGCGACGACGCGGGTCTGGCGCGGCGACATATATTCGGTCAGCCGCTTGATGGCCCCGTCCTTGCCGGCCGTGTCGCGGCCTTCCAGCACGATGACCACGCGCGAGCCGTGTTCGATGCTCCAGGCCTGGGTCTGGACGATGGCCAGCTGAATCTGCGCCAGTTCGGCGTCATAGGCGTCGGATTTCTTTCCCATGACGGGAGAGTGGGCCGGATGCGCCATGGGGGCAAGCGGCGGACGATACGATCTCCACGCCGGGGCGCGGTTTCGCGCTAAGGTCGGAGGACTTCGGAGGAGAACCGCATGGCGCCGAATCGTCGAGACATGATGGCCGCAGGGGCCGCGACCGTCCTGTTGGGCGCGCGCCCGGCCTTGGCGCGGGACGCGACACGATATGACGATGTCCTGGACGCCGCCTTCGCCGACCAGGCGCCCGTCGCCTTGGCCGGGGCGGTGACGACGCGCGAGGGGCTGATCTGGTCGGGGGTGCGCGGCGTGCGACGCTTGGGGGGAGACGATCCGGCGACATTGGATGATCGCTGGCACCTGGGGTCCAACACCAAGGCCATGACGGCTGCCCTGTTCGGTCGGCTGGTCGAACAGAGGCGAGCGCGGTGGGACGCCCCTCTGGACGAACTGTTTCCCGGCGTCACGATCCATTCCGGCTGGGACGGAACGACGGTCCGGGACTTCATGGGCCATAGGGCCGGTGTGAAGGACGCGGCGGCCCTGGGCATGCCCTTCTTCATGACTGCGCGCGCCGATCCGCGATCCCTGCCGGAACAGAGGGCGGCCCTGGTCGAACGGGTGCTGGGCGCGCCGCCGGCGGGCGCGAAAGGCGTCTATGACTACAGCAACGCCAGCTACATGATCGTCGGCGCCGCGATCGAAAGGATCGTCGGCGTCGCCTGGGAAGAGGCGATGCAGGCCGAGGTTTACGCCCCGCTGGGTCTGGCCAGCGGCGGGTTCGGCGCGCCGCGCGAGAATGCGGCGGGCGGGCCCAACGCCTGGGGGCATCGGGGCGCCGGCGCCGGACGGGTCGCGATGGACCCTGCCGATCCGGGCGCGGACAATCCGCTGGCGCTGGGCCCGGCGGGCACGGCGCACATGACGCTGGATGACTACGCCAAATGGCTGGGGGTGTTTCTGAACGACGGCGCCGGCTGGATCGCGCCGTCGACCCTCGCCGCCCTGACGACGCCCTTGGCGGGCGAGGGCGCGCCTTACGGCTTGGGCTGGATCGTGTCGCCGCAGCGGGCCTGGTCGAAGGGGCCGGTCCTGACCCACGACGGGTCGAACACCCTGTGGTATGCGACGGCGGCGGCGGCGCCGGAGTTGGGCGCGGCCTTCGTCGCCCTGACGAACCAGGGCGACGGCGCGGCGGCGACCGGGCTGATGTCGGGACTGGTCCGCGCATTCGCGGCGTGAACGCATTCCGCCGAGCAGCGTTTGCCAGCGGGGCCGTTTCCGGCCGTGACGGGGCGCAATGAAACGCGATCTGGCCGAGATGTGGAACCTGGTCTGGGAGATCGGCCTGCTGCTCTGCGCCGGTTTCGCCCTGCTGAACGTCTTCGCCCCGCCCCAGGACCTGCCTTGGAAACCGCTGGACCTGAACCGCCCGGTGGGCGGGGCGACGGCGGCCAAGGTCGCGGCCTTCGAGGTGGACGCCGCCGCCCCCGCCGAGACCCTGGAACAGGCGACAGAGGCCTGCATGAAGGCGCTGCGCGACGCGGGCGTCCGGGTGGAACGGGCCGCCGACCGCGACGACGGCGGCTTTTGCGTGGTGCGCGGCGCGGTGCGGATCGCAGGCGGAGCGGTCACGCCCCTGGCCCCCGCCAATGTGGTCATGCAGTGCCCGCTGGCGGTGCGCTACGTCATCTGGGATCGTCAGGTGCTGCGGCCCGCGGCGCGCGATGAAATGGGGTCGGAACCGGCGCGGGTCCTGAACTATGGGACCTACTCCTGCCGCCGCATCTACGGCTCCCAGGACGAAGGCGAGCGGCCCAGCGAACACGCGCGCGCCAACGCCTTGGACGTCGCCGCCGTCACCCTGAAGGACGGGCGCACGATCAGCGTGCTGGACGACTGGCGCGGCGAGGGGCCGGCGGGCCAGTCGGGGTCCCGCTTCCTGCATCGGGTCCGCGACGGGGCGTGTCGCCTGTTCTCCACGGTGCTGACGCCGGACTACAACGCCGCCCACGCCAATCACCTGCACATCGACGGGGCTTCGAGGGGCGTCTGTCGTTAAGGCTGAATGCGGCGCGCGCGAATCGCTTTCGCTGTTGACCGTCTGGAAAAGCCGGGTGACAACATTGGGGCAGTCCGGATTTCGCGTGGGGTCCACACCCGCGTTTCGCTCCTTCGCCTGAACGAGCTGTCCAGATGGATTGTCGGATCACCTTGAGAGGGATCCGCCTGGAAAAGCGCGTTTACGGAGACGCAGACATGGCGACCGGCACGGTCAAGTGGTTCAACCCCACCAAGGGCTACGGCTTTATCCAGCCCGACAGCGGCGGCTCGGACGTGTTCGTTCACGTCACCGCCGTCCAGAAGGCTGGCCTTCAGGGCCTCGATGAAAACGCCAAGGTCGAATACGAGCTGGAAAACCAGCGCGGCAAGACCTCGGCCGTGGACCTCAAGCTCCTCTAAGTCGAACGGCCTTCAAAAGGCTGGAGACAGGCGCGGCGGCCTTGGCTTCCGCGCCTGTTTTTATTCGGCCTTCGGGCTCGCCCCGACCCGTTGCGAGCGCTGGGCCAGGACGACGGCGCCCAACACCAGGACCCCGCCCAGGGCCTGGATCGGCGTCAGGGTCTCGCCGAACACCCACCAGCCCAGCAAGGCCGCGACCACCGGCTGGATCAGGATGGTGACGGCCGTGACCGAGGCGGGCAGGCGGCCCAGGGCCCAGGCGACGCCTCCCTGGCCGAACACGTGCATCACCCCCATGGCGATGCAGGCGCCCCAGCCGGCCAGGCTGGCGGGCGCGATGTCCTCGCCCAGCGCCAAGGCGACGATCAGCAACAGGGGCGCGCCCAGCAGGGTGGCCCAGAAGGTGATGCGCATGGCGCCGGCGGTGGCGCGCGCGGCCTTCACCGCCAGGAAATAGCCCGAATACCAGACCGCGACCGACAGGGAGAAGACGTCGCCCAGCGGCGGATTGGTCCCCTGGCCCCCGTCCGCCCCCGCCGCCATCGCCAGGGCGCCGCCCATGGCCAGGGCCAGGGCGACCAGGAACAGCCGGCGCGGCCGTTCCTTCAGCACCACCCAGCCGAACAGCGTCACCACCACCGGCGTCAGGTTGCACAGCACGGTCGCATTGGCCACCGAGGTCATGACGATGCCGTAGTGCCAGAAGCTGAGATCCAGGGCGAAGAACAGGCCGGCCAGCAGGGTCCATTTCGACGGCGTCGCGATCCCGCCCGGCTCGCGTGCGGCCAGCACCGTCAACAGGGGCAAGGCGAACAGGAAGCGCCAGAAGCCGGCGGCGGCCGGCCCCGTCTCGGTCAGACGCACCAGGATCGGCGCCAGGCCCAGAACGCAGGCGGCGATCAGCAGGACGATTAGGGCGAAGGCGCGCGCAGAGGGGCGCAGGAACGAAGGCCGGGAAGATCGCGGGGGCGGGGCGGACATGGCCGGGCTCTTACGCCGCCCTGCGACCCGACGCCACAGCCCGCCGGTCAAATCAGCGGGTCGATCCGCGCCTTCAGGGTGACGGTCAGGCCGGGGTCGCGATCCCGATAGTCGATGGCGCCTTCCAACTGGCCGACCAGGCTCTGGATCATCATCGAGCCGAACCCCTTGCCGGCCAGATGGCCGCCGCCGCCTTCGTCCTCGACCGTCAGGCTGAAGTTGGCTCCATCCTCCGCCAAGGCGATGCGCAACGGGCCGGACCTGCCCCTATAGGCGTATTTCTGGGCGTTGATGATCAGTTCGGTCAGGATCAGGCCGATGGTCACGGCGCGGCCGGCCTGGATGTCGACCGGCGCCAGTTCCGTCTCGGCGGCGGCGGCCCAGTCCGGTCCCATGCTGGCGGTCAGGTCGGCGACCATCTCGCCGATATAGCGGCCCATGTCGATGGTGGCGGCGTTCTCGCCGATGTACAGCAGGCTGTGCACGGCCGAGACCGCCCGCACCCGCCGCCGCGCCTCGTTCAACGCCGTCGCCGCCGGCCCCGTCTGCTCGCGCGCCTGAAGTCCCAGGAAGCTGGACACCAGGGTCAGGCTGTTCTGGACCCGATGGTTCACCTCGCGGATCAGATACTGCTGCTGCTCCAGCCGCAGGTCGCGCTCGGAAAGGCTGTCCTGCAACGAACGGTTCAGCCGCCGCAGTTGGTCGATGGCGGCGTAGTCGGCCAGGGCGTCGCGCAGCCGTGCGGCGGATTCGACGGCGGCGGGCGACCAGCGCCGTGCGCGACCCGCCACCTCCTCCGACCAGCTCTCGAACGAGGCGCGCGGCGTCAGGACGGCGTTGGGGCCGGTCTTCCGCGCGGTTTCCGGATCGCCGGCCCAGCGCACCGTCTCCAGCACCTCTGCGCGGAACCACAGGATCGACAGCGGATGCTCGACCGGCGGCGCGACGGCCAGCAACCCGCTGCCGTGGGTGGTCCAGGCCTCGGCGTCGGGCAGGACGGTGGACAGGGCGTGCGTGAACACGGGGCCGACGCCCGGCAGTTCCGCCGCCCAGGCGGCGATGCGGCGAACGCCGTCGACCGGCGGCGTATGGCCGAAGGTCCTGATCTCGCCCTCGGACACGATGGCCAGACCGTCCGCACCGGTCAGCTGCATCAGCGGTTCGGCGCGCTCGGCCAGGGCGACGTCCAGCGGCCTGTCGGCCGGCAGGCGCGCGATCAGTTCGTCCTCCAGCCGGCGCAGGCGCGTCCGGTCCCGATAAAGCTCGGCGTCGCCCTTGGCCTTCAACTGGCGCGCCAGATTCCGCGCCAGGGTCGTGCAGCCGACGCGCAGTTCGAACGGCAGCAGCTTGGGCGAGGCGTTGTGGCAGGCGACCAGCCCCCACAGGGCGTCGTCGACGATGATGGACACCGAGGCCGAGGCCCGCACGTCCATGTTCCGCAAATACTGAAGATGGACCGGCGACACCGACCGCAGGCCGCTGTCGCTCATGTCCAGCGGCGGTTCGTCGGGCAAGACCGGGCGCAGCGGCTGGGGGACGTAGCGGCTGTCGGGTATGACGCGCACGGGATTGCGCAGATAAAGGGCGCGGGCCTGGCGCGGAATGTCCGTGGCGGGAAAATGATGGTTCAGGAACGATCCGGCCCCCTCGGCGCGGGATTCGGCCACCACACGGCCGGCCTCGTCGTCCTGGAACCGATAGATCATCACCCGGTCGAAGCCGGTCAGGCGGCGAAACGCCTCGGCCGCCCGGTCGCACAGGCCCTGAACGCTCGCCGCCCGTTCCACGGCTGCTCCTGCGGTGTCCAGACCGGCGACCAGTTCGACGCCCAGCCGGGCCTGCTGCGAGCTTTGCTCGACCTCGATGATCATCAGATCGCCGGGCGGGCCGGACCTGTCGCCCGGCGCCCTATGGACGACGACGTCGTACTCCAGCCGATTGGCCGCCCGCCACCGGCAAGCGAACCCGGCTTCCTGCAGGGCCGCCATCGCGCGGATGCGGCGATCCAGCGCGTCGCCTAGGATGTCTCCTACCGAGGCGCCGATCCAGGCGTCGCGTCCGGTCAGCTGTTCGATCGGACCGGCGCCCTGGCGAACGGTCAGCGATCGCAGGTCCAACACCAGCAAGAAGCCGTGCGGCTGGATCGACCCCGGAACATGGATCGGCTCCCGGTCGCACTGGGTCAGGTCCGGCCCGGCCTGATCGAGAGTCTCGGTCATGCGGCCTCCCGGGCGGAAACGCGCAGGGTGTGGCGCGCAAAGGCGAAGCCGTCGACACCGCCCTTGACGATCTGGTCGATGTCGGCGCGCCCGGCGGCGCAGGCCGCGTCCATCAAGGTCATGAAGGCGCGCCAGCGTGCGCCCGTCTCTTCGCCATAGGGATCGAGAAAATCCAAACCGTCCAGGCCACGGCCATCGGCCGCAAGCCGCCGACGGATGATCCGTCCGCCCAGCATGGAGCCTTCAGCCACATAGACCCAGCCCAGGGCTTGTCCCGCCGTGCCGGGGATTTCGGCAGAGGCGGCAGAGGGCGGCGTCAGGCCCAGCGCCGCCAGATCCCGCACGATCCCGTCTGCGCGGGAGCGGGGTTCGAAATCGCCGCCGACCGCGGCGTTCAGCCGGGCGACCTGGATATGGCTGACGGGCTCCAGCCCCGCATGAAAACGATAAAAGGCCGCGACCGTAGCCGGCCGTGTGCGAACATCGGCCAGACGCGCCTCGATCCGGGCCTCGAATTCGAGCTTGTCGTGGGCGGCGGCGGTGGCTTCCCGAAGGGCGAGGAGAACAGGGGAAGCACTCATGGGTTCAGATTAACACACTGTGTTGTCTTGTCGATTTTCTCGGAAGCGCGGGCGCGCTAGAAGGCGTGATGCTGGACGGAACGGCTCAGGTCGCCTGACGTTCAGCAGCGTCTCTCTTTTTATCGCTGGCTGGACCGGTCGCCCTCATGAAACTGCGTGTGCGCGCCGAGCTCGTCTATCGCTTCGATCCGCCGACGGACGCCATCTACAAGATCCAGGTGGCCCACTGGCCCGGTCAGGACATCCTGGAGGAAAGCCTGACCTTCGATCCGCCGGTCCAGTTTCACGAGGACGAGGACGTCGATTTCGGCGCGCGCACCTTGCGCTGCCATGTCTCGGGCGAAGTGACGCTGACCTATCAGGCCCTGGTCGACAACGGCGTGCTGAAGGGCCTGCCGCCCGAGGTGTCGCAGCACGACTGGGGCGAACTGCCGGCCGAGGTTCTGCCCTATCTCCAGCCCAGCCGCTATTGCCCCTCGGACCAGTTCGGCCGCTTCGTGGCGCGCGAGTTCGGCGACACCGCCGGCGGGGCGCGGGTGCTGGCCATCCTGAACTGGATCACCGAACACGTGGATTACGAGCATGGGGTGTCGGACACCGAAACGACGGCGGCGCGCACCTTCATCGACCGCGCCGGGGTATGCCGCGACTTCACCCACCTGGGCATGACGCTGTGCCGAGCCTCGGGCATCCCGGCGCGCGCGGTCAGCGCCTTCGCCCACCAGCTGGAGCCGCCCGATTTCCACGCCATTTTCGAGGTCTGGCTGGACAACGGCTGGTGGCTGGTCGACGCGACGGGTCTGGCGCCGGTCGAAGGCCTGGTGCGGATCGCCTGCGGCCGGGACGCCGCCGACATCGCCTTCCTGACCACCCAGGAGCGCTGTCAGATGGTGCGTCAGTCGGTGACGGTGGAGGCGGCCTGAGGATCCTGTCTGCGGTCATCCCCGCGAAAGCAGAGACCCGCTTCGCGGGCTAGAGGATGAAAGACGGCGTCAATCGTCCAGGCGGCCGATCAGGAACAGGGCGCCGACGGCGGCGAGGGCGCCCAGGGTGAATGCGGCGACGACGGCGCCGGCGGCGACGGCGGTGGAGACGGTGACGGGGCGGGCTTCGTACCATTCGACGATGTCGGCCTCGTGCAAGTCGTCGTCGGCATAGCCTTCGGCTTCGTAGATGGTGTCGTCGGCGGTCATGACTTTACGCTCCGTCTGTCTCGTCGGGATCAATACGCGCAAACGGTCGAGGTTCCACCCCTGCGACCCATCGTGACAGGATGCCGCCCATCGTTTAGGAGGCGCGGCTCAAGGTTTCAGAACGCGCAAAAGACGATCCCATGGCCGGCCATTCGAAATTCAAGAACATCATGCACCGCAAGGGGCGCGCCGATGCGCAGCGCTCCAAGCTGTTCTCCAAACTGTCGCGCGACATCACCGTGGCGGCCAAGTCGGGCCTGCCCGATCCGGCGGCGAACCCGCGCCTGCGCCTGGCGGTCAACAACGCCAAGGCCGAAAGCCTGCCCAAGGACGTGATCCAGCGCGCCATCAACAAGGCCGCCGGCGGCGACGTCGATACGATGGAGGAGGTCCGCTACGAGGGCCGGGGTCCGGGCGGGGTCGGCATCATCGTCGAAGCCCTGACCGACAACCGCAACCGCGCGGCGTCCAACATCGGCACGGCGTTCAAGAAGAACGGGGGGGCGCTGGGCGAGATGAACTCGGTCGCCTTCATGTGGGACAAGGTCGGCAAGATCGTCTATCCGGCCGAGGCAGGCAGCGAGGACGCGGTGATGGAAGCCGCCATCGAGGCCGGCGCCCAGGACGTCGAGAGCGACCTGGTCAAGCCCGACATCTACGAGGACGCGCCGGGCCATGTGATCTGGACCGCCTACGAGGACCTGAACGAGGTGGCCGAGGCCATGTCCAAGGTGCTGGGCGATCCCAAGTCCACCGCCATCGTCTGGAAGCCCCAGTCCGAAGTGCCGATCACGGGCGAGGCGGTCGGGACCCTGTTCAAGCTGCTGGACGCGCTGGACGCCGAGGACGACGTCTCGGCCGTCTATTCCAACGAGGACGTGTCAGACGAGGACGCCGCCAAATACGCGGGGTGATGGGCGGCGCGGCCGATCTGATCGCGGCGGCTGACGCGGCCTTGGGCGAAGAGGCCTCGCGCGAACACATCCCCAAATAGGGCGCGAGTCGTTCTCACGGAACCGGGTCTGGCGCCGGGCGTAACGAGGCTTCACCGTTACGCCCGGAGCGACCCATGGACATCACCCAGCTGATCCTCGACGACCATGCCGAACAGCGTCGGCTGTTCTCGATCATCGAGCAGATCGACCCCAAGGACACCGAGGCGTTGAGCGCGGTCTGGCTGAGGCTGTCGGCCTTTTTGGACGTCCACGCCGAGGCCGAGGAGCGGTTCTTCTATCCCGAACTGCTGAAACAGGGCGAAGGCGCCAACGACGCCGAGGACGGCACGGTCGAGGGCGAGACCGAGGACGCCATCGAGGACCACAATAAGCTGCGCAATGCCGTCAAGGCGGTGGAAAATCACGCGGTCGGGACCAAGGCCTGGTTCGAGGCGGTGGGCGAGGCCAATGTGGTCAACTCCAAACATATGGGCGAGGAGGAGCGGCAGGGCCTGACCGACTTCCGCATCAACGCCGACATCGCCACGCGGCACGCCCTGGCGGTCAAGTTCGCTGCCTTCGAGGCCGAGCACATCACCGGGGTCAAGCCGGTCAACAAGGACCCCGAAACCTATGTCGAGGAACACGACTGATCATCCGGGTGCGGAACGTGACGCCTGGCCGCGTCGTTGAAGGCGGATGAATCTGGGCAGTCTTGAAGGCGCGGTCCTGCCGATCCTGGGCGCGCTGGTCGCGGGCGGGGTGATCGGCTTCGAACGCGAATGGCGCGGGCGGGCGGCGGGCCTGCGCACCCATATCCTGGTCAGCCTGGCCTCGGCGCTGCTGATGGTGGCGGCCATGTCGCAGGCGGACTGGGCGTTCCGCGCCCTGCCGGACGAGAACATCGTCACCGATCCGACGCGCATGGCGCACGGGGTGCTGACCGGCATCGGCTTCCTGTGCGCGGGGGTGATCTTCCGCACCGGGTTTTCGATCCACGGCCTGACGACGGCGGCGTCCCTATGGATCACCTCGGCCATCGGCCTGCTGTTCGGCGCGGGTCTCTATGCGTTGGGCGCGGCGGCGACGGGGGTGACGGCGGCGATCCTGGTCGGACTGCGGCTGATCAGCGGACGGCTGCCGGCGCGGACGGTGGTGGATGTCGAAATCTGTTGGGAGCGGCGCGAGGCGTCGCCCGAACCGGCCGTCGAGACGGCGCTGAAAGCCATAGACGCCGACGCGCGCCACGACCGTTTCGAACTGTTCGACGACGGCGCGAAGGTGCGGCGCAGCTGGCGGCTGAAAGCGGCGGAGGAGGGCCAGCTGAAGCGGCTGGCCGAACAGCTGTGCGCCATCCCTGGCGTGGTCGCCTATCGGCTGGACCCGCGCGACGACTGAAACCGTTCATTGCCCGCTAACCCTCTTTGCGGCATGAGGGGAACGGATGGCGAACGAACCGATCAGAATCATCGGCCTGGACCCGGGCCTTCGGCGCACCGGATGGGGGGTGATCGCGGCCGAAGGGTCACGGCTGCGCTGGATCGCGCACGGGGTGGTGACGCCGCCCGAGACGGCGCCCTTCGCCGAACGGCTGGTGCATCTGCTGGACCGTGTGGGGGCGGTCTGCGCCGACCACGGCTGCGAGGAGGCGGCGGTGGAGGAGGTGTTCGTCAATGTGAACCCATCCTCGACCCTGAAGCTGGGCCATGCGCGGGCGGCGGTGATGCTGGCGCCGGCCAAGGCGGGGCTGGCGGTCGCGGAATATTCGCCGAATCTGATCAAGAAGGCGGTGGTGGGCGCCGGCCATGCTGACAAGAGCCAGATCGCCTTCATGGTCAAACGCTTGCTGCCGACCGCCGGCGACGTGAAGGCGGACGCTGCGGACGCTTTGGCCGTGGCCATCACCCATGCGCAGTTGAGGAAACGGTCCTTGCTGGAAGCGATGACGCGGGGCGCGGCGTGATCGGGCGTTTGAGAGGGGTGCTGGCCGAGGTCGGGGAGGCGGACTGCCTGATCGACTGCGCGGGCGTGGGCTATGTGGCGACGTGCGGGACGCGGACCCTGGGGCGGCTGCCGGCGCCGGGCGACGAGGCGACGCTTCACATCCATTCGCAATGGAGCGAGGACGCGGGGCCGCGTCTGTACGGCTTTCTGACGCGCGACGAACGGCGGGCCTTTGCGACCCTGCTGGCCATCCAGGGGGTGGGCCCGAAGGCGGCGCTGGCGGTGCTGGACGTGCTGCCGCCGGGCGAGCTGGCCGGGGCGGTGGCGCGCGAGGACAAGGCGGCGGTGGCGCGGGCCAACGGCGTGGGGCCGAAACTGGCGCTGCGGATCGTCACCGAACTGAAGGGCAAGGCGCTGGGCGAGGTCAGCTTTGCTACCCATGCGCCGGGGATGCACGTCGAGGTCGCGCCGCCCCCGCCGTCGCTGACCGGCGAGGCGGTCTCGGCCCTGCTGGGCCTGGGCTTGGTCGAGGTCAATGCGCGCCGGGCAGTCGACCAGGCCCTGATCCGGCTGGGCGAGGAGGCCGATCTGTCGGCGGTGATCCGCGCGGCCCTGCAGGAGTTGGGGCGGTGATTTTGGAGTGGCGAGTGGCGAGTGGCGAGTGGCGAGACGTGAAAAGTGCGAGTGAGCAAGGAGTGAACCTGGCGTCGGTGCGCGTCGCGCCAATTCGCTCGCTGCTTTGCTCACTTTTCACTCGTCACTCGCCACTCGCCACTCGCCACTCGGGCGCCCGATGACCGAAGACCGCATCATCTCCCCTGCGTCGGCCCCCGGCGAAGCCTATGACCGGGCGCTGCGGCCGCAGACGCTGGCGGAATTCGTCGGCCAGTCGCAGGCCAAGGGCAATCTGAAGGTTTTCATCGACGCCGCCCGGAACCGGGGCGAGGCGCTGGACCATGTGCTGCTGTTCGGCCCTCCCGGCCTGGGCAAGACGACCCTGGCCCAGATCGTGGCGCGCGAACTGGGCGTCGGGTTCCGGGCGACCTCGGGACCGATCCTTGCCAAGGCGGGCGATCTGGCGGCGATCCTGACGAACCTCGAGCCGCGAGACGTCCTGTTCATCGACGAAATCCACCGGCTCAGCCCCCAGGTCGAGGAGATTCTTTATCCGGCGATGGAGGACCATGTGCTGGACCTGATCATCGGCGAGGGTCCGTCGGCGCGTAGCGTGCGGATCGACCTGGCGCCCTTCACCCTGGTCGGGGCGACGACGCGGGCGGGCCTCTTGGCCACGCCGCTGAGGGACCGGTTCGGCATCCCGCTGCGGCTGGAGTTCTACAGCCCCGAAGAACTGACCGCCGTGGTGCGGGGCACGGCGAGAAAGATGGGGGCCGGCATAGACGAGGGCGGCGCGCTGGAGATCGCGCGCCGGGCGCGGGGCACGCCGCGCATCGCCGGGCGGCTGCTGCGCCGGGTGCGGGACTTCGCCGACGCCGACGGCTGCGAGACGATCACCAGGGCGGCGTCGGCGCGCGCGCTGGCGCGGCTGGAAGTGGACGAATCCGGGCTAGACAGCCTGGACCGCCGTTTCCTGAAGGCGCTGATCGAGAACTATGGCGGGGGGCCGGTGGGGATGGACACCCTGGCCGCCGCCATCGCCGAGGCGCGCGACGCCGTCGAGGACGTGATCGAACCCTATCTGCTTCAGCAGGGCTTCATCATGCGAACGCCGCGCGGCCGGGTCGCCTGCGCCAAGGCCTATGCCCACCTGGGACTGAGCGCGCCGCCGCCGCCCGTCGCGGGGCCGGTCCCCGGCGACCTGTTCGAATAGGCGTTGCCAAGGCGGGGCGGATCGGCGTTTGCTCGGGCGATAGCGGAGCGCCCCATGATCTTTCGTCCTTTCGCGGCATTGGTTCTGAGCCTTGGATTGTGGAGCGGCGGAGCGGCGTTGACGCCGGCCCGGGCGGCCGATCCGGTCTTCACCGAAAAGCCCTGTCCCGCCGATTGGCCCGCAGGCGTGCGCGAGGTGCGGTGCGGCGCCCTGACGGTGGACGAGGCGCGGGGCGCAGCCAGCGACCGGCGCATCGACGTGGCGGTGGTGGTGCTGAAGGCCAGTCAACCCTATCGCGACGCGTCGGGTGGGACCCTGCCGCCGGTCTTCATGTTCCATGGCGGACCGGGCGGGGCGATGACGCCGGGGGCAGGCGCCATCCTTCGCGCCCTGTCGCAGCGGCCGGATCTGATGGCCGTGGATCAGGACGTGGTTCTGTTCGACCAGAGGGGCGGCGGGGCGGGCGATCCGTCGATGGACTGTCCGGGCGTGCAGCTGACCGATGCGGGGCCGCCGTCGGACAAGGACCGCGACGGGCTGATCGCCTGTCTGAAGGCCTATCAGGCGCAAGGGATAGACCTGAACCAGTACAACGCCGCCGTCATCGCCGACGACGTGCGCGATCTGGCCCAGGTGCTGGGATACGACAAGATCGACCTGTGGGGCGGCTCCTATGGCCCGCGCATCGAGGCGGCGGTCATCACCCATCAGCCGCAGATCGTGCGGGCGGCGGTGATGGACAGCCCCTGGCCGCCCGAGGGCAACTGGGCCGTCGGCACGCCCGAGCAGGTCTCGGCGGCGGTGAAGACCATTCTGGGCAAATGCCAGGCGCAGGCCGCCTGTGCGGCGCGGCATCCGAATCTTCAGGCCCGGTTCGAGGCCGAGGCGCGCAAATGGCTGGCGGGGCCGGTGCGGGCAGGGACGGGACGCGGTTCACCGTCGACGACCTGTCGGCCTTTCTGATGGACACCACCTACGATCGGATGGGGGTGCGGCGTCTGCCGGCCGATCTGGAGAAGATCATCGCCCGCGACCTGTCGCCCGTCGCCGCCATCGCCGAGGACAGCACCTATTACACCGAGGGCCAGCATATGGCGCATCTGTGCAAGGAGGAACTGCCGTTCGAATCCAGGGCGCGGCTGGCGGCGGGCGCGGCCGGCGATCCGGTGGCGGAGGTGCTGGTCCCGTCCCTGTCGCGTCTGTTCGACGTGTGCGAGGCGGTGGGCGAGACCCCGGCCGCGCCCATCGAGAACCTGCCGGTCAAGACCGACATCCCGACTCTGTTCGTCGCCGCCGAGATCGACCCGGGCTGTCCGCCGCCCCTGACCGAGGCGGCGGCCAAGGGCTATTCGAACAGCCAGGTGGTGATCGTGACCAACGCCACCCACGGGGTCATCAACGCCAGCCCCTGCACGCGAAAGATGGCGCGCGACTTCCTGCGCGATCCGTCCAAGCCGGTTGACCGAAGCTGCCTGCCGGCGGCGGATGCGCCGCTGGACTTCATCGAGACCGCAGAGGCGGGCTGAGGCGATGCGCGACCCGTCCCTGCGCCGGCGACGGACATTGGCCCTGATCCTGGCCGCGGGTCTGCTGGGCCTGTGCGCGATCGGGGTCTGGCTGATGGCGTGGCCCGAGGGCGCGCCGCCGCCCGAGCCGGCGGACCAGCGCGTGATGCGACAGATCCGTCTCCAGGCGGGACCGGGCGCTGAACTGCGCTATTCCGAGCCGGGACAGAGGCGGGCGGTGTGCGGCTATATCGGACGCGGACCCGGCGCCCCGGCGACCGCCTTCGTCTCCATTCCCAACCGCATCCTGTTCAGCGACGATCCCCTGCCGACCGAGTTCCGCGAGATGCGGGAGCGGTATTGCCCCGGCTTCATGGCCGCGCCGACCCGGACGGCGGGAGGCGCGGAGGGGCGTTTGGCGGGGGCGCGCTGAGCCGCGCCTTGCGCTAGATTGGCGTCATGACCCAGGACCAACCCACGGCTGGCCGATTCGACGGGCGAGAGCACCTGCTGCCGGTGCGCGTCTATTACGAGGACACCGATTTCACCGGCCTGGTCTATCACGCCAACTATGTGCGCTATTTCGAGCGGGGGCGGTCCGACTTCCTGCGCGCCATAGGGGTGGGGCACGCCGACCTGCTGGAGGAGGCCGAGCCGCTGGCCTTCGTAGTGTCGGAGTTAAATATCAGATACCTCAAGCCCGCGCGCATCGACGACGCCCTGGTGGTGCGCACCGTCTATGAGCAGGTGAAGGGTGTGCGGCTGATCATCCGCCAGAGCGTGGAACGGGCGGGCGAGGTCTTGTGCCGGGCCGAGGTGACGGCCGTGTGCATCCATCTGGACGGCCGGCCGCGCAGACCGTCGAAGGGGCTGGTCGAGAAGGTGACGCCGTGGCTGGCGGCGAGCGGGATCGCCGACTAGGATCGTCCGAACGGGGAAAAGATCATGACGACGCAGAACTATAATATGTCGGCCAGCGCGGTGACGGTTTCGGTGCTGCTGGTGCTGCTTTTGGTCGGCGGCGGCCTGGTGGGTTGTCCCTATTACAAGGTCTGGGAACGCAAGATGGCGGGTCAGGCCGAGCTGCAATACCAGCAGGGCGCGCGTCAGGCCCTGATCGCCCAGGCGGCCGCCGAAGACGAGGCGGCGATCAAGCGGGCCGAGGCGGCGACGCGCCGGGTGCTGGGCTGGACCGATGCGGCCAAGCGCGGCTGCGCCGAACTGGGCCGCGCAGGCGACCGGGTCTGCGAAGAACAGCTGCTGAAGGACGCCGCCACCTACTCCATCGCCAAGGAAGGCCACGAGGGCGTCATCATCAGCGTCGGCGCCCCGGTGTCGGTGGCGGTCGATCCGAACGCGCGGCGGACGGGCGCGGAATAGGGCGGGCCGGCCTCAGGAGGCGCTGACGGAATAGACCTTCTGCACCACGCCATCTCGGGTGCGGTAGGTGCGGAAACCCAGAGCCTGATAGTAGGCGAGCGCACCTGGATTATCGGCGCGGATATAGGCGTCGATCTTCTCCAGCCCCGCATTCCGGGCCGCCTCCAGGCTGGATTGGAACAGAGCCGTCCCGACGCCTTGGCGGTGCGCGCGGGGGCTGACGTGGGAGCCGATGACGCCCCAGCCCGCCGGCACGTCGTAGGGGTTGCACGCCACGGCCCGGATCAGCGACTGGAAACCCAGAATCTCGCCCGAGGGACGGACGGCGACCGTGCAGCGGACGCCGGTCGGATTGGCGATATAGGTCCGAAGCACGAAGGCTTCGTCGTTCGGCCGGTCTCGACCCGTCTGTTCGATGATTTCGCGCAGCACGCGGCTCAGGCCGGGGGCGTCGTCGATGTCGGCGGTTCGCGCGTGCATGAAACCCCAGGCGTCTGTTCGGTCCAGCTTACGAACCGCGCAGGCGGGCGCAAGCGGCGGTTTCGGCTGATCCCTGGCGTCGGAGTAACTCGCTGTTAACCGTTATGACGCGCCTGTCAGGTGACGCGCGGTCGGGTCGTCGCTAAACGGGCCGGACGCCACACAATGGTCACGCCCGCTGGTTCGAACAGGCGTGAACGATCCCGATTCCGCCCGGAGCGCCTGAATGACCACGCCCGTCGACGCCGCGATGATGAACCCGGTCGAGCTGTTCATGACCGCCGACTGGGTGGTCAAGAGCGTGATGATCGGGCTGGCTGCGGCCTCGATCTGGTCGTGGACCATTATCATCGACAAGGCGGTGCGGTTCACCGCCCTGAACCGGCAGGCCGACGAGTTCGAAAAGGCGGTCCAGTCGGGCCGGTCGCTGGAAGAGGTGGCGACCCAGGCCGGGCCGGAACCCGGTCACGCCCTGCCGCGAATGCTGGTGATCGCCGTGTCCGACTGGCGTGAGGCGCGTCAGCGCGGGGTGCTGAACGATCATCAGGGCGACCTCCTGCTGGTCCGCATCGACAAGGCGATGAACAGCCTGATCGCGCGCGAGAGCCAGCGGATCGAGAACGGGCTGGGCGTGCTGTCGGTGGTGGCCACGGCTTCGCCCTTCATCGGCCTGTTCGGCACGGTGTGGGGCATCATGAATGCGTTCGGGCGGATCGCGGCGGCGGGCAACACCAATCTGACCACGGTGGCGCCGGCCATCGCCGAAGCCCTGTTCGCCACGGCCATCGGCCTGGCGGCGGCCATCCCGGCCTATATCGCCTACAACAAGTTCTCGATCGACGCGGGCAAGTTCGCCGGCCGGCTGGAGGCGTTCGCCGACGATCTGCAGGCGGCGGTGGCGCGCCGGCTGGGCGCGCCGTCGGCCCCGCCGCCTCCGCCCCCGCCCGCCGCCGACCTCAGCCTGAAGCGGGGCGGCTGAGCCGTGGCGCTGGGCGGCGGTGGAAGCGGCGGCGGGCGTCGCGGACGGCGGGGGCGCAAAAGGCCCCTGACCGAGATCAACGTCACGCCCCTGGTGGACGTGATGCTGGTGCTGCTGATCATCTTCATGATCTCGGCGCCCCTTCTGACGGTGGGGGTTCCGGTCGAACTGCCCAAGACCGAGGCCAGCGCGGTCGAGATCAAGTCCGAACCCCTGTCGGTCAGCATCGACCAGCAGGGCGCCATCTTCGTGGGCGACAGCGAGACGGCGTTCGACGCCCTGTCCGAAAGGCTGCTGACCGAGGCGGGCGGGGCGGACAAGGCGTCGGAACGGCCGGTCTTCGTGCGGGCCGACGGGCGCGCCCCCTATCAGGCGGTGGCGCGGGTCATGGCGCGGCTTAGCGCCTCGGGCTTCACCAAGCTGAACCTGATCACCGACACGGCGCCGGAGGCCTGAGCCCCTTGCGCCGTCCGAGCCCGGCCATCCTCGGATCCCTCGCCCTGCACGCTGGGGTGGTCGCGCTCGCCTTCGTGACGGTGTCGCACACGGTCGAGGAGCCCAAGCCGCTGGTCGCCTCGGTGCCGGTGACCATTGTGTCGGAGGATGTGGTGCAGGCCGCGCCGGCCGACAATCCCCAGCCCGAACCCTCGCCCGACGACGCCGCGACCGCGCCGGTGCTGCAGCCCGATCCGGTTCCGCCGCCGCCCGAACCATCGCCGCCGCAACCGCAACCCCGTCCGACGCCTGCGCCCCCGCGCCCCACGCCGCCGCGCCCGGCCCCGACGCCCACGCCGACGCCGAAGCCCACGCCGACCCCGACGCCGCCGCGTCCGACGCCTCGACCCCAGCCGCCGACGCCTGCGCCGCCAACCAAGGCTCAGCCGACCCCGCGCCCGGCGACGCCCGCGCCCGCCCGCCCGGCGCCCCAGCGCACAGAGCCGAGCCTTGACCTGGACGCCCTGGCCGGACCGACGCGCCCGACCAACAATCGCGGCCGCCCGGCGACGGGGCAGCAGGGGGCGGGCACGGCGGCCCAGGCGACGGGACCGCAGATCACGGCCATCTTCAATCAGGTCTATCCGAACTGGATCCTGCCCTGCGACATCCCTGGCGCGGACCAGCTGCGCATCCAGGTCGAGTTGACCTTGTCGGCCGACGGGCGGATCACGCGCGGGCCCAGCCTGATCAACGCCCAGTCATCGAACGTCTATCGGGCCGCCGCCGACGGCGCCCTGCGCGCCCTGCGCCAGACCGCGCCCTTCGACGTGCCGCAGGGCTTCCCCGGCGGGGTCTATCGTCCGACGTTCAATACCGAACGGGCGTGTCGCAATCGCTAGGTTCGATCGCCATTCAGCCCGTGAACGTCATTCCGGGGCGTCCGCAGGACGAACCCGGAACCCAGGAGGCGGGCGTCGGGCATTGGAGGCTTTCAACAGCGCGACCGTGGCCCTGGGTTCCGGGTTCTTCGCTCCGCTCAGCCCCGGAAGGCCGCCCCGTCCCGAATGTCGCCCCATTCCCCGTGAAGCTGGCGAAAGTCGAACGGCCTGGCGATAAGGGGCGGCGATCCTTAGAGACTTATGGGAGCATCTGATGCGTCTGAACCTTCTTCTGGCCTCCGTGGCGGCTGTCGCGATGGCGGCCCCTCTGACGACGGCGGCCCAGACGTCGCAGGCCGCGCCGGCTCAACAAACCCAGCCGGTCGAGGTCGAGATCGACCAGGGCGTGTTGCGACCGCTGCAGATCGCGGTCGTGCCGTTCGCGGGGACGCACGGCGCGGACATCTCCGGCGTGGTCAGCGCCAATCTGCGGCGCTCGGGCTTCTTCGAGCCGCTGAACCCGTCCAGCTTCATCGAAACCGGCCTGACCCTGGCCAATGCGCCGAACTTTCCCCAGTGGACACAGATCGGGGCGCAGGCGGTGCTGTACGGCGGGGTGACGATGCGCGGCGACGGGCGGATGGACGTGGGCTTCCGCCTTTACGACCCCTATCGCCAGTGCCAGCTGGTCAGCTATCAGTTCACCGCGACCCAGGAACAGTGGCGCCGGATCGCGCACAAGATTTCCGACGTCATCTATCAGCGGATGACGGGCGAGGCGGGCTTCTTCGATTCCCGCGTGATCTTCGTGTCCGAAGAGGGCACGCAACTGAACCGGATCAACCGTCTGACCATCGCCGATCAGGATGGGTTCAACCCGACCTATCTGACGCAAGGCGACGAGGTGATCATGTCGCCGCGCTTCTCGCTGTCGCAGCCGGACGAGATCACCTACGTCGCGCTGGGCAAGGATTACAGCCGCATCTACCTCTATAATCTGACGACCGGCCGGCGCGAGAGCCTGGGCGAGTTCGACGGCCAGGTGCTGGCGCCGCGCTTCTCCAACGACGGCAACAAGATCGCGTTTTCGATCATCCGGGGCGGCAATACCGACGTCTATGTGATGGATCTGAGAAGCCGCCAGATCACGCGCCTGACCAGCGATCCCGGCATCGACACCTCGCCGTCGTTCAGCCCGGACGGGAGCCAGATCGTCTTCACCTCGGACCGTTCGGGTTCGGCGCGGCTGTATGTCATGCACGCGGACGGATCGGGCCAGCGGCCGATCTCGCGCGGGGGCGGGGTCTATACGGCGCCGTCATGGAGCCCGACCGGCAATCTGATCGCCTTCACCAAACAGGGCGGCGGCCGGTTCTCGACCGGGGTGATGAACGCCGACGGCTCGCGCGAGCGCATCCTGTCCTCCAGCTATTTCGAAGAGGGTCCGAACTGGGCCCCCAACGGTCGCTACGTCATGTTCGCGCGCCAGACGCCGGGCGGCGACACGCGTCTATGGACCGTGGACCTGTCGGGGCGGGTGGTGTCGCAGGCAGGCTATAACGGGCGCGGCACCGACCCGGCCTGGTCGCCTCTGCTGGACCGGCCGCCGACCAATCTGGGCCTGAACGCGGGCGCGGACAGTTGTCCGGCCTGAGGCCCCCAATAGCGGCGGAGCAATAAGCTCAACAGTGCGTTATCGCCCCTGGCGTCCGACGGGCGCCCAAGGCAGAGAGTAAAGCCAAGCTTGAGGCCCGCCCCCTCGCAAGAACGATACGTCAGGAGACGACCCCATGAAGACTTCACGCATTTTCAAGCTGGCGATGGTCGGCTGCGCCGTGGCGGCCATGGCCGCCTGCACCCGTAAGCCCCCTGTCGAGACCGGCGTGCCCGGCCCGAACGACGGAACCTCGACGGCGCCGACCGGCCCGGCCTATCCGACCGCGCCGACAGGCCCGGTCACTGGCGGCGGCCTGGGTTCGGCCCAGCCGGGCTCGGAACAAGACTTCGTCGTCAACGTCGGCGATCGCATCTATTTCGACCTGGACTCTTATGAGGTCCGTCCCGAGGCCATGCCGCGCCTGGACGCCCAGGCCCAGTGGCTGCAACGCTATCCGTCCGTGACCGTCCGCATCGAAGGCAACGCCGACGAACGCGGCACGCGCGAATACAACCTGGCCCTGGGCGCCCGCCGCGCGGAATCGGTGCGCGCCTATCTGATCAACCGCGGCGTTCCGGCGGGCCGGATCGACACCATCAGCTTCGGCAAGGAACGGCCGATCGCGGAAGGCTCCACCGAGGACGCCTTCGCCCGCAACCGCAACGCCCATACCGCCATCGTCTCGGGCGCGCCGCGCTAGGATCAATGGGTCCGTCATCCGGCGCCTCGCTATGCTTGGCGCGGATGACGAAGCTTGCATGGCATGGGGAGAGGCGTCGGCCGCCGGGGCCGGCGCCTTTTTCGCGGGAGGGCCGTGCCGGACAGCGACGCAACGACGGCCTTGCGGCGGCCCCAAATCGGTGAAAGCTAGACGCATGACCAAGCTCTCGATCTCTCGCGTTCATCTCCTCGCCGCCGCCGCCCTTGGCGTCCTGTTGATCGGGGGCGGCGCGGTCGCCCAGCAGGCCCAGCCCAACATCATGGAGCGGACCGAGTGGGACAACCGGCGCCTGGACCAGCTGGACCGCAATGTGCGGCGGCTTGAGCGCGCCCTGACCCAGAGAAACGCCGCCGGCCAGCCCGTACTGGTCGAGCCGGACCCCGAGGTGGTGACGCTGCAGGGGCAGTTCGCCCTGATGGATCGGCGGCTGGGCGATCTGGAGGCCACGGTGCGCCGGATCAACGGCGACAATGAGCGGCTGACCTTCCAACTGGACGAGGCCACGCGCGACAACCAGGCCCTGGTCGCCCGCCTGACCGACGCCGAGAACCGCATCCAGAAGCTGGAGACCCAGGCCGAGCTGAACGCCCCGATCGAAGCGACCTCGCCCACCGGCGACGCCGCGCGCGACCTGGCGGCGGCGGTCGCCTTGCTGTCCAGCGACAGGCCGCGCGGCGAGCGGGCGCTGGAGACGGTGATCGCGGCCTGGCCCGACACGCCCCAGTCGCGCGAGGCCAACTCGCGCCTGGGCGACCTGCGCGTCGCGGCCAACGACAAGGCGGGGGCCGTGCCCTATTACGCCGCCGCGCTGAAGGACTGGCCGCGCATCGGTTGGGCGGCGGACACGACGCTTAAACTGGCTGACGCCCTGTTCGCGACGCAGAGGAAGCCGCAGGGGTGTGCGGCCCTGGCCGAGTTCACGCGCCGCTATGCGCCGACCGCCGCCGATCCGCAGAAGGCCCGCGCGGCGCAGTTGCGGACCACGGGCGGGTGCGCCGCCTGACCCTGCGGGGCGGGGAGGAGGCGGGGCTTCAGGCCCGCATTTTCGCGCGGCTGGATCGGCGGCTGAGCCGGAACACGGATCGGCCCCTGGCCCTGGCCCTGTCGGGCGGAGGGGATTCCGTGGCCCTGCTGCGGCTGGCGACGGACTGGGGGCGGTCGAGGGGGCGGCGGATCGTCGCCCTGACCGTCGATCACGGACTGAATCCCGACAGCGCCGTCTGGAGCGCCTTCGCCGAACGGACCGCGAGGGCGGCCGGGGCGGACTGGCGCGGCCTGGCCTGGGCCGGCGACAAGCCGACGACGGGGCTGACGGCGGCGGCGCGGGCGGCCCGGCACGGGCTGATCGCCGAGGCGGCGCGGGCGGCCGGGGCGCGGGCCGTGTTGTTCGCCCATACCGCCGACGACATCGCCGAGGCCGAACTGATGCGCCGCGAGGGGGCGAACCTGGGGCGGGTGCGGGAGTGGGCGCCGTCGCCGGTCTGGCCCCAGGGACGGGGGCTGATGCTGCTGCGGCCCCTGTTGGGCGAGGGTCGCGAACCGCTGCGCGCCTGGCTGGCCGGGCAGGGCGCCGACTGGATCGAAGACCCCGCCAACGCCGATCCCCGTTTTGGCCGCAGCCGAGCGCGCCAGGCCCTGGCTGCGGGGACTCTGGCGCCCGAGACCCTGGCGTCCACGACGGGGACGGGCGGCCGGTCCGGCTCCGAAGGCCTGATCGCGGTCGGGGAGGCGGCGGTGGAGGCGTCGCGAGGCGTTACGGCTCGGACGTTGGCGGCCGCCCTGGTCTGCATCGGCGGGGGGGACAGGCCGCCGCGCGGCGGTCGGTTGCAGGGCTTGCTGAACCGGCTGAGGGACGGCGAGGATTTCACCGCCACCCTGTGCGGGGCGCGGATCACCGCGGCGGGCGCGGCCGTGACCCTGGTCCGCGAGGCGGGCGAGATGGCGCGCACGGGGGCGGCGCCTCCAGGCGCGCGCCTGACGCTGACGCCCGGCGTGGAGACGGTGTGGGACGGGCGGTTCGCCTTCACCGCCGCCGAGCCGGGCTGGTCGGTCACGGCGGGGCGAGGGCGAATATCGCAGCTGTCGGATGCGGACCGGGCGGCGCTGGCGGCCCTGCCGCCCGCCGCCCGCGGGGCCTGGCCCGTCCTGGTCCGGGACGGGGGAGCGGGGCTGGTTCTTGCAGGACCGGGGGTCGAACGGCGCGCGCTTGTGTCGGAACGGCTCAGGCTGGCGCTGGACGAAACGACGCATGAAGACGACCTGATTTCCGCCCCGCGATGGCGTAACGCCATGGAACCTCCTATTTTCCCAGACAGACACATCCAGACCGCCGGCCCGAGCGGGGCGGCGGACGACCGAGGACCTCAATGAACCTGCGTAATCTGGCGATCACCGGCGTGATCATTCTGGCGCTGCTGGCGGGCTATGCGGCCCTGTCACAGGGCGGCGCCATGACCGGCATGGCCGGACAGCCGGCCGGCGGCCGTCCCGAGCCTGTCAGCTATTCAGAACTGGTCAAACGGGTCGAGAATGGCGACGTCAAGAAGGTGACGGTGCGCCTGGACAAGGTGAACGGCGAGTTCAAGAACGGCCAGCGCTTCACCTCCACCACCGTCTATCCCAACGAACAACTGATGAACGCCATGCTGGCGTCCGGGGTCGAGATCGACGCCAAGTCGGGCGGCCAGTCGGTGTGGATGAGCCTGCTTCTGGGCATCCTTCCCATCGCGCTTCTGGTCGGGGTGTGGATCTTCTTCATGCGGCAGATGCAAGGCGGGGCGCGCGGGGCCATGGGCTTCGGCAAGTCCAAGGCCAAGCTGCTGACCGAGCACAAGGGCAGGAAGACCTTCGACGACGTGGCCGGCGTCGACGAGGCCAAGGAGGAGCTGACCGAAGTGGTCGAGTTCCTGAAGGATCCCGGCAAGTTCCAGCGCCTGGGCGGCAAGATCCCCAAGGGGGCGCTTCTGGTCGGCCCTCCCGGCACCGGGAAGACGCTGCTGGCCCGCGCCGTGGCGGGCGAGGCGGGCGTGCCCTTCTTCTCGATCTCGGGGTCGGACTTCGTGGAAATGTTCGTCGGCGTCGGCGCCAGCCGGGTGCGCGACATGTTCGAACAGGCCAAGAAGAACGCCCCCTGCATCATCTTCATCGACGAGATCGACGCCGTGGGCCGTCATCGCGGCGCGGGCCTGGGCGGCGGCAACGACGAGCGCGAACAGACGCTGAACCAGCTGCTGGTCGAGATGGACGGCTTCGAGGCGTCCGAGAACATCATCCTGATCGCCGCCACC
>NZ_QFNM01000049.1 GCF_003248455.1 Brevundimonas sp. | reverse complement strand
TCTGCTCTTCCGTGAATCTCGCTCGTTTCATTCCGTCCGTCCTTTCAAGGGCCGGACTCTAGCTCCGCGTGGAGGAAATTCTCAGGGGCACGTCACTGGCGTCGCCGCTTCGTTCGGCGTCGGCATCGACACCGACAATACCGCGATCCTAAGCTTCAACTACCTCGATAGCGACCAGATGCCCGACTACGGCATTCCGCTCTATACGAAGCGGGGCGGCGCAACGGCGCCGCGCGAGAACGCCGAAGGCATTCTTAATGTGCCCTATGACACCTTCTACGGGCTGACGTCGCGGGATTATCTGAACAATACGGTCAAGAGCGCCACCTTAAGGCTGGAGCATCGGTTCTCCCCAAACCTGACGATCCGCAACGTGACACGCTATGCTGAAACCTTGAACGACTATGTCGTGACCAACCCCGGCGACGGTGGCAATGCCGTGCTGGTCGACGGCGCATGGTGGATGAAACGCGGCCTGAAGTCGCGCTGGAACCCTGTCGACACCACCGCCAACGTCACCGAGCTGTTCGGTACGTTCAATACGGGCGGCATCAAACATAGCTTCGATCTCGGCGCCGAATTCACTCACGAGATCAACCGGAACGCCTCTTGGACAGTGACCACCCTGTCCGGGTCGGCCTGCCCTGCGCCGTTGCGCACGGGCACGCCCTATGACTGCACGCTGCTTTATTCGCCCAATCCTGGCGATCCCTGGATCGGGACGAAAACACTGGGTGCCGTGACCAAAAACTCCACCAAGACCAAGGCGGCCTTCGCTTTCGACTCCATTGAGTTGACCGACAAATGGTTGCTGAATTTGGGGGTTCGCTGGGACGAGTATGCTGTGAACGGCGTCAGCGCCACGGGCGCCTTAGTTCCCGAGACGTCTTGGGACTTCGCTAACTATCAGGCGGGCCTGGTGTATAAGCCCACCCCGAACACCAGCGTCTATGCCTCCTGGTCCACGTCTTCGACTCCGCCCACCATCAGCGGCGGCGACCAGAACAACAGCGGAGGACAGGGGACGGGCAACCTCGCCACCGAACTGCTGGATCCCGAAGAGACCACCAGCTACGAGATCGGCGCCAAGGCCAGCCTGTTCCGTGATCAACTGCAGCTGAGCGCCGCAGCTTTCACCCTGAAGCGTGAGAACGCCCAGATTCTGGTCGAAGACGGCGTTTACGCCCAAGCGGGCGAGGTCGAAGTAAAGGGGCTCGAACTTGGCGTCTCGGGCAATATCACGCCTCGCTGGCAGGTATTCGGCGGCTATACCTTCCAGGATTCCGAATTGGTACGCGGCGCTGTGACGGTCCAGGCTGGCCCTCCGCGTGTCGTCGTTCCGAATCCTTATGTAGGCCTCGAACTGGCCAATACGCCCAAGCATAATGTCAGTCTGTTCTCGACCTACAAGGTCACTTCGCGTCTGACGGCCGGAGGTGGCGTCTATTATGTTTCTCGCTCCAACGGGGGGAACCAGGGCGGCGCCGGCGGCGGTTCTAACGGCATCTACGCACCGGCCTATACGCGGCTTGACGTCTTCGCCTCTTATGACCTGACAGATCGCGCCACACTGCAGTTGAACGTGCAGAACGCGGCGGACGAGGAATACATCATCCGCACCAACGGCGTTCACCACGCCGATCCGGCGCCGGGTCGTTCGGCCACCCTTGCCCTGAACCTGCGTTTCTGAACCTGCGCTTCTAAAGACCGCCTCCCCCGGTCTATCCTGGCGGCCCCGTCCTTCCGGCGGGGCCGTCTTCCTTTCGAGAGCGAGACCGCCCGTGCTGCTCCAGATTCCCGAAGTCTTCTCCAAGGCCGAAGTGAAGGCACTGCGCGAACGGCTGGACGCCGGCCCCTGGGCGGACGGCAACATGACCTCGGGCCACCAGTCCGCGACGGCCAAGCGCAACCGGCAACTGCCCGAGGATTCCGATGTGGCCAAGGAGGTTTCGGCCCTGATCGTCCACGCGCTGAACGCCAATCCGATGTTCGTCGCCGCCGCCCTGCCGCACACGATCTTTCCGCCCCTGTTCAATCGCTACGAGGGGGGCGGCGAGTTCGGCCTGCATGTCGACAACGCCATCCGTCAGGCGCGGGGCGGCGGGACGATGCGCATCCGCAGCGACCTGTCGGCCACCCTGTTCCTGTCCGAGCCCGAGGATTACGACGGCGGCGAACTGATCATCGAGGAGATGTACGGCGCCCAGTCGGTCAAGTTGCCGGCCGGCGACCTGGTCCTCTATCCCTCCAAGAGCCTGCATCGGGTCCTGCCGGTCACGCGCGGGGCGCGGGTTTCGTCCTTCATGTGGATGCAGAGCCTGATCCGCGACGACGGCGACCGCGAAATGCTGTTCCGGCTGGACGTCGCCACCCAGCGCGTCGGCCTGGAGAAGGGTCCTAAGGATCAGGCGGTGATCGAACTGACGGGCGTCTATCACAACCTGCTGCGCCGCTGGGCCGAGGTCTGACGCCCATGTCGCAGGTCATGCGAACGCTATTGCAACCCGTTCGCAACAGTGGCACAGCGACCGCGTGACCGAACTCGCCGCACAGCGTCAGTCAGAACCGGAAGCCAAGGGGGCCAGGCCCAAGGCCGCGCTGAACGGCGCGCGGTCGTTCTGGCTGAAGCAACTGCACAGCTCGCACTGGATTTCGGCGGCGGTCAGCCTGACGGGCATGATCCTGTTCGCCGTCACCGGCATCACCCTGAACCACGCCGCCTCCATCCCCGGCGATCCGGTGACGGTCGAACAGACGGCCGCCCTGCCGGCCCCGCTGTTGCAACGCCTGGCGACCTTTCCCGAAGAGACGACCCAGCCTGTGCCCGACGCCGTGGCCCGCTGGGCCGCCGAGGCGCTGAAGGTCGAGATCGCCGGGAAACCGACCGAAACCACGCCCGAAGAAGTCTATGTCGCCCTGGCTGCGCCTGGCGGCGACGGATGGGTGACGATCGACCGTTCAACGGGCGAGACGCTGCACGAGAAGACCACCCGTGGCTGGATCGCCTACCTCAACGACCTGCACAAGGGCCGCAACGCCGGGACCGTCTGGTTCTGGTTCATCGACGTCTTCGCCGTCGCCTGCGTCGTCTTCGCCGTCACGGGCCTGGGCTTGATGTTCCTGCACGCCAAGGGGCGGCCCTCGACCTGGCCGCTGGCGGCCCTTGGCCTGCTCGTTCCCGTCGTCATCGCCCTGATCTTCATTCACTGACGAGTATTCCGATGCGTCTTCTCCCCGTCGTCATCACCACGGTCGGTCTCGCTGCGGCGGCCGCCCCCGCCATGGCCGCCGACCTGACGGTCTCGGTCGAGATTCCCCGCCTGAACACCGCCTCCTACCACCGGCCCTATGTGGCGGTGTGGATCGAAAAGCCGGACCAGACCGCCGAGCGCACCCTGGCCGTCTGGTATCAGCAGACCCGCAACAACGAGGGCGACGGCAAGGACTGGCTCAAGGACCTGCGCACCTGGTGGCGCAAGGGCGGCCGAGCCATGGCCCTGCCGGCCGACGGCGTCTCGGGCGCCACCCGCGCGCCGGGCCGTCAGACGATCGCCGTGCCGGGCGCGCGCCTGCGCAACCTGCAACCCGGCCAATACAACATCGTCGTCGAGGCGGCCCGCGAACTGGGCGGCCGCGAGGTCGTGCGCGTGCCCTTCCGCTGGGGCGCGGCCAACGCCGGGGCCGGAACCGGCTCCACCGAACTGGGCGCCGTGCGCGTCGCCGTCTCTCGCTAAGGATACAGACGATGAAGAAAACGATCGCTCTCCTCACCCTGGCCGCCGCCCTGGCGGCGCCGATGGCCGCCCAGGCGCACCGCGCCTGGCTGGCGCCGACCGCCACCACCCTGTCGGGCGCGGACGCTTGGGTCGGTTTCGACGCCGGCATGTCGAACCAGGTGTTCAATCCCGACCACGCCGCCATGCGCCTGAACGGCCTGACCATCACCGCGCCGGACGGCTCGGCGGTCCAGCCCGAACACGCCATGCAGGGTCAGTACCGTTCCACCTTCGACGTTCATCTGACGCAGAACGGCACCTACAAGATCGCCAACGTCATGGGCGGCGTCGTGGCCGGCTACAAGCTGAACGGCGAGCAGAAGCGCTGGCGCGGGACGGCGGCCGAATACCCCGCCGCCTTGCCGCAAGGCGCGACCGACGTCCAGGCCACCCGCACCGCCAGCCGGATCGAGACCTTCGTCACCCTGAACAACCCCACCGACACCGTATTCAAGACGACCGGCGAGGGGCTGGAGCTGGTTCCCGTCACCCACCCCAACGACCTGGTGGCGGGCGAGGCGGCGACCTTCAAACTGCTGAACAACGGCCAGCCGGCCTCGGGCCTGGACGTCACCGTGGCCCGCGGCGGCATCCGCTATCGCGACAATCCCGAGGAATCGACCGTGACCACCGGCGCCGACGGGGCCTTCACCGTCACCTGGCCGGAAGCCGGCATGTACTGGCTGAACGCCTCGGTCCGAACCGAGGGGCAGGGCGCTGCGCTGGGATCGAACACCAGCTATGTGGCGGTCGTGGAAGTCCTGCCCTAAGCGAGCGGGATGTCCGACACGCCTTTCTCGCCGCGCGGCTCCCGCGCCGCGCCGCCCGCCGTCAGTCTCGGCGATTCCGGTCCGCTGGTGGATCGGGCCGACAACCGCGTCCTCGTGCCCCGCATCGAGGGCGCGCCGCCCCGTCCGCCCAGCGACGTGATCCTTTCGCTGGGCGGTCAGACCATGGGCACGACCTGGAGCGCGCGCGTCATCGCTCCGCCCGGGGTCGGCGAGGCCTCTGTCCGCGTCGCCATCGAGGAAGAACTGGCGGCCGTCGTTTCGCTGTTCAGTCCGTGGGAGCCGTCCAGCGAGATCAGCCGGTTCAACGCGGCCCCGGCTGGCTTCTGGGCGGTGTCCCAGCCCTTCTGGGACCTGCTGGACGCGGCCATGACCCTGGGCGACGAGACCAACGGCGCGGTCGACCCGACCCTGGGCGCCCTGGTCGATCTGTGGGGATTCGGTCCGCCGGGACCGCGCCCGGCCCTGCTGCCCCTGCCGTCCGAAGACGAGATCGCCGCCGCGATGGCGGTCAGCGGCTGGCGGAAGCTGCGGCTCAATCGCGACGCGCGCGGCGTGATGCAGATGGGCGGGATGAGGCTGGACTTCTCCGGCATCGCCAAGGGCCACGCGGTTGACCGGGTCTCCGACCGCCTGATGGCGATGGGGGCGACCTCTCACCTGATCGAGATCGGCGGCGAACTGAAGGGCCGCGGCGTCAAGCCCGACGCCCAGCCCTGGTGGGTCGAGATCGAGCGGGTCGAGGGCGACCCGGCCCCCCGCACCGTGGCGGCCCTGTTCGACCTGGCCGTGGCCACAAGCGGCGACTATCGGCGCGCCTTCGTCCATGACGGACGCCTCTATCCGCACACGCTGGACGGTGCGACCGGCCGACCGGCGGCCAACAACCTGGCCTCGGTCACGGTGCTGCACGCCTCGGCCATGATGGCGGACGCCTACGCCACGGCCCTAACCGTCATGGGGCCGTTCGAGGGGCCGGACTACGCCGAGGCCCTAGGCCTGGCCGCGCATTTCGTCGAGCGCACCGAGCGCGGTCCGGTCGAGCGGATGTCGCCCGCCTTCGCCGCCCTGATGGACGATCCCGAACAGGACGGGCCGGGGTGACAGCCGACCCGCAGCGCTGGCTGTGGGCGGCGGGGGCGTTCGGCCTCTGGCTGACCCTGATCGCCTTCACCGTCTGGCGCGAACGCCGCGCCGCCGCCCGGACGCGCGCGCGTTCCGACGCCCTGGCGGGAACGGGTCAGGGGCGGCCCGTCCTGGTCGCCTTCGCCAGCCAGACCGGGCTGGCCGAGGAACTGGCCTGGATGACGGCGCGCGGATTGGGCGACGCCGGGGTGGGCGCGCGGGTGCTGTCCTTCGCCGACCTGGACCTGGATGCGCTGAAGTCCGCCGAGCGGGTGCTGCTGATCGCCTCGACGACAGGGGAGGGCGATCCGCCCGACAACGCCGCCCGTTTCGTCGGAAAGATCATGAGCCGGAACCCCGATCTGGGCGGTCTGCGCTTCGGCCTACTGGCCTTAGGCGACAGCACCTACGACCATTTCTGCGGCTTCGGCCATGCGGTGGACGGCTGGTTGCGGCGCGCGGGCGCCCAGCCCCTGTTCGACACGGTCGAGGTCGACGACGGCGACACCGGCGCCATCCGCCACTGGCAGCACCAGCTGAACCAGATCACCGGCCGCACCGCCGCGCCCGACTGGACGCCCCCCGCCTACCACCCGTGGCGGCTGGTGGAGCGGACCCTGGCCAATCCGGGCGGTCCCGGCGGCGAGGCCTGGCATTTGGCGTTCGAGGCGGTCGGGGCGACGCCCGACTGGGAGGCCGGGGACATCGCCGAGATCGGCCTGCCCGAACGCGACGGCGTGGTTCCGGGCGCGCGCGAATATTCCATCGCCTCCCTGCCGTCCGACGGGCGGGCCGAGTTCCTGGTCCGCCTGATGCGCCGCCCCGACGGCTCGCCCGGCCTGGCCTCGGGGTGGCTGACGCAGGATCTGGCGGTCGGCGACGAGATCGGGATGCGGCTGAGGACCAACCGCAGCTTCCACGGCCCGGCCGATGCGACGCCGATGATCCTGATCGGCAACGGCACGGGGATCGCGGGCCTGAGGGCGCACCTGAAGGCGCGCACGGCGGCGGGCGGCGGGGCCTGGCTGTTGTTCGGCGAGCGGACGCAGGCGCACGACGCCTTCTTCGACGCCGAACTTCAGGCCTGGCTGGCGTCGGGGGTGCTGAGCCGGCTGGATCGCGCCTTCTCACGCGACGCGGGCGACGGCCGCTATGTGCAGGACCTGGCGGCGGCGGCGGCCAATGATCTGCGTGACTGGGTGGCGCGCGGGGCCGTCATCTATGTGTGCGGCAGCCTGGAGGGGATGTCCCAGGGCGTGCACGCCGCGCTGGAAGAGGCGTTGGGCGCGGACGTCCTGCTGGAGATGCTCGAAGACGGCCGCTATCGCCGCGACGTCTACTGACTTTCCCGCGGTTGTTTCCGTAGTCGTTCCAGCAGGTCCGCCGCGAACGTGGACAGGGTGTCGTCGCGAGCGCCCATCACGATGATCCGGTCGCCGGAACGAGCGGTCTCGACGATCCGGTCGCCACAGGCCGCGCGGTCGGGCAGGGCCTCGGCCTGAAGTCCCGCAGCCTGAACGCCCGAGATGATGTCCTGCGAGCCGACGCTACGATCCGTGGTGCCGCCGTAATAGACGGGTTCGGGCATCAGCAGGATGTCATGCGGGCGCATCAGACCGGCGAACCCATCGATGAAGGCTTCCTTCATCAGCTTCAGCGGGCCGAAGCCGTGCGGCTGGAACAGGATCAGCAGGCGTCCGTCGAAGGCGTGCAGGGTCTTCAGGGTGGCGGCGATCTTGTCGGAGTTATGGGCGAAGTCGTCGATGACGGTGATGTCGTTGACGGTCCCGACCACCTCCATGCGGCGACGGATGCCGGCGAAGGTCTCCAGCGCCCTGACCGCCTCGGCCGTCGGCACGCCCAGCGCCCGGACCGCGCCCAGCGCCGCCAGGGCGTTGGCGACATTGTGGGCGCCGGGCACGTTCAGCACGACGTCATGCTCGCTCCAGCCCTCGATCAGGCGGAACCGCATCCCCGTCGGCAGGGGTTGCAGGTCGTGTGCGGACAGGTCGGCCTTCTCCTCGCCGAGGGCGAAGGTGATCGTCTTGCCCGCAGGCAGCATCTGGGCCAGGGCGGCCGTCTCGGGATTGTCCAGGTTCAGCACCGCCGTCGCGGCCCGCCGGGTGAAGCCGCCGAACAGGTCGCGCAGCTCCTCCATCGACTTGTGGTCCAGCGAGATGTTGGACACCACCGCCACCGTCGGGTCGTAGCGGGCGATGGAGCCGTCGCTTTCGTCCACCTCCGCCACGAACAGGTCCGGCCCGCCGATCAGAGCGCTGGCGAACGGATGGTCGGCGTCGGCGAAGTTCTTCATCACCGCCCCGTTCACGACGGTGGGGTTGCGCCCGGCCTGGTGCAGGATCCAGCCGACCATGCCGGTGATGGTCGACTTGCCGCTGGTGCCCGCCACGCCGACGGAGGTCGGGGCGGCGTTGAACAGTTCGCTGAGCAGCTGGGGCCGGGTCTTGATCGTCGCCCCCACGCGCCGGGCTGCGCCGATGTCGGGCACCGTGTCCTCGACCGCGCCGGTGGCCACCACGATCTGGTCGGCGCGGGTGACGCCCGACCCGTCCTGGGGATGCAGGACGACGCCGTGGGCCTGCAGCCAGTCGAACTTCTCGGGCGTGCGGCCCTGGTCCAGGGCGCGGTCTGACCCTTCGATGGCCGCGCCGCGCGCCTGGACGATCAGGGCCAGGGGCAGCATGCCCGACCCGCCGATGCCGCAGAAGAAGTAGGAGACGCTGTCGGTCATGGTGCGATAGGAAGGGCCGTCGCGCCCGACGGCGGCGCGCTGAAGTGCAAATGATTCCGTCAGGAGACGTCGTGGCCCTGGAACTCGCTCCCCGCAAGACCGCATTGGTGATGATCGACCTGCAGAAGGGGATTCTGTCCGCGCCGCGCCTTCCCCACGCCGTCGAGGACGTGATCGACCGCAACCTGGCCCTGGCCCGCGCCCTGAAAGCCAAGGGCGGCAAGATCGTGCCGGTGCGGGTGGATTTCGGGCCCGGCGGTTCGCTGGCGCCGAAGGGCGCCATAGACGCCGCGCCGCTGGGCGACCTGCCCGCCGATTTCGCCGAGTTGAGGCCCGAGATGCTGGCGCTCTCGCCGGACCTGATCGTCGTCAAACGCCAGTGGGGAGCCTTCCACGGCACGGACCTGGACCTGTATCTGCGCCGGTCAGGGATCACGACGGTGCTGCTGACCGGGGTGGCGACCAATATGGGCGTGGAATCGACGGCGCGCGAAGGCTGGTCCCTGGGATACAACATGGTGGTGATCGAGGACGCCTGCAGCACCTTCTCGGCCGAATGGCACGCCTTCGCCATCGACAATATCCTGCCGCGCATCGCGCGTGTCCGCTCGACGGCCGAGACGCTGGACGCGCTGGAGGCGGCGTGAAGAACGGCTTCAAGATCGGCATCGTCTGCGCCAGTTCGCGCTTCGCCAAGGCGCGCGCCGACCAGATCGACGAATGGATGGCGCGGCGTCATCCCGGCCGCGAGGTGGCGGTGGTCTTCCATCCCGCGTGTTTCCTGAAGCACGGCCATTTCGCCGGCGACGACCGGGCCCGGGCCGACGCCTTCGTCGAGTTCGCCAATGATCCGCGCCTGGACGCCATCTGGTTCGCGCGCGGCGGCTATGGCTCGTGCCGCATCGCCGAGTCGGTCATTCCGCGCCTGGACGCGGTGGCGCGCAAGAAGCGCTACATGGGCTATTCCGATGCGGGCAGCCTGCTGGCCGGCCTTTACAAGGCCGGGTTCGAGCATCTGGCGCACGGGCCGATGGCGTCGGATTCGGTGCGGCGCGACGAGACGGCCGACGGGGCGCTGTCGTGGCTGACGACCGGGCGGACCGACTGGATCGAGCCGTCGCTGGCGCTGGATCCGCGGCCGGCGGTCGCCTTCAACCTGACCATCATCGACCAGTTGACCGGCACGGCGCTGGAGCCCGACCTGACCGGCCATGTGCTGATGCTGGAGGAGGTGGCCGAGGCCGCCTATCGGATCGACCGGATGATGTTTCATTTGACGGGACAGGCGTCGATCCGGCGTGTGGCCGGAATTCGCCTGGGACGTGTTTCGGAAGTCACGCCAAACGATCCCGATTTCGGACAGACCCCGGAGGAGATCGTTCGCTACTGGTGCCTGAGGTCGGGCATACCTTTTCTTGGAACCGCCGATATCGGGCATGACGCCGCCAACAAGGTCGTGCCCTTCGGCCGCCGGTGAGACGAAGCGTGCGCGGCGAAAAGGACACAGTCTCGCCTTGATCCGCAGCGATGCCCCCGTCGGCCTCTCGACAGATCGCCGATCCTTGCGTCAGATGCAGGTCCGCGAGGCGTTAGGACTTCGTTAGCCAAGGCGTTGGGGGACGCGGCGGCTACGCCTTCTGCGATGCGGCGGTTCGTTCGGACTTCGGGGGATGCCCGGACGAGCCGCCTGATCGTCCCGATATCGACCTGGAGACCGACTGGGCCTAAGGATCGCCGGGTGCGTTTCGACGAAAGATTCATCGATGAACTGAAGGCCCGCCTTCGGCCGTCCGACGTGATCGGGCGGACGGTGAAGCTGAAGCGTCAGGGGCGGGAATACGTCGGCCTGTCGCCCTTCTCGAAGGAAAAGTCGCCGTCCTTCTTCGTCAACGACGACAAGGGCTTCTTCCACGACTTCTCGTCCGGCAAACACGGCGACATCATCTCCTTCCTGCAGGAGACGGAGCGGCTCAGCTTCGTCGAGGCGGTGCAGCGTCTGGCGGGCGAGGCGGGGATGCAGCTTCCCGCCGAAGACCCCAAGGAGGCCGAGCGCGAGCAGAAGCGGGCGGGCCTGTCGGACTGGATGGACCTGGCCCAGAAATGGTTCGCCGCCAATCTGCGCCGCACGCCCGGCAAGGCGGCGCGCGAATACCTCGAAAAACGCGGCCTGCCCGAGGACCAGTGGGAGCGGTTCGGCCTGGGCTATGCGCCCAACGACCGCGAGGGGCTGAAACAGGCGCTGGTCCAGCGCGGCGCCCGGCCCGCCGACCTGGTCGAGGCGGGCCTGCTGATCGCGCCCGAAAGCGGCGGCCAGCCCTATGACCGGTTTCGCGACCGGCTGATGTTCCCGATCCTGGACGCGCGCGGGCGGATCGTCAGCTTCGGCGGCCGGGCCATGAACCCCGATGACCGGGCCAAATATCTGAACGGCCCGGAAAGCCCGCTGTTTCACAAGGGCGCGACCCTGTACGGCCTGCCCGAAGCACGTCGGATCCTGGGAGCCGAAAGCAAGAACGACCAGGCCGTCATCGTGGTCGAAGGCTATATGGACGTCATCGCCTGCCAGCGCGCGGGCCTGCCGGCCGTGGCGCCGATGGGCACGGCCCTGACCGAGGAGCAGATGGAGCGGCTGTGGCGCATCTCTTCCGAGCCGGTGCTGTGTTTCGACGGCGATGCGGCCGGCCTGCGCGCCGCCTATCGCGCCATCGAACGCGCGTTGCCGCTGCTGAGGGCCGGGCGATCCTTCCGGTTCTGTCTGCTGAGCGGAGGACAGGATCCCGACGACATCCTGCGCGACAAGGGGGCGCCCGCCCTGCGCCAGGCCCTGTCCGAAACCCACGGCTTCGCCGAGGTGCTGTTCCGGCGCGAACAGGACATCGAACCGCTGAACACGCCCGAGCGCAAGGCCGGCTTCAAGGCGCGTTTGCGCAGCGCCGCCTCCGCCATCCAGGACAGGGACCTGGCCGAACAGTATCGCCGCGACCTGTTCGAACGCTTCGACGCCCTGTTTCCGCGCACGCCCCAGCGCGCGCCCTGGACGCCGGGGCAGGGCGGGCGCGGCCGGTTCGGCCCCCCGCCCAAACTGGGCCAGACCGTCGAGGGAGCCCAGGCCATGCAATCGCTGTTTCGCGCCATCGAGCCGGTGCCCGCCGCCCTGGCCCACGGCGCCATCGACGATCCCGAGCGGATGGACGACCATCTGGAAGAGATTTCGGCCCACGGATTCGGCGACAAGGGGTTGGATGGACTGGCGCAGGAACTGGTTCGTTTGCGTCTGTCTGGGCAGAGCCTTGACTCCGCCGCCCTGCGACGCCATCTGGCGCAATCGGGTCATGATGCCTTAGTGCGCGAGGTCGAGAAGGCGGCGGCGAAGTCCGGCGCGCCATTCCTGGCCGCAAATGCGCCCCTCGCCGAGGCAAGGGTCCGATGGTCGCAGGCGTTCGACGCTTCGACGCGGGTCGCCGCGTTGGAGGACGCCTTGTCCCAGGCGCGTGGCGTGCCTGGGCAGGATGAGGCGTTCCGCCGGCTTAAGGCCGAGCGGGATGCGCTTCGCCGTGCGATCAAAGCCGGGACGATTTGGGAAGACAGCGCGGGCGCGTAACCTTACGCCCCGACGGGCATTGTATTTTTCGCCGGGGCGGATTGATCACCCTTCCGGCTGGAGACAGACCGACTATGAACGCACAGACCGAGACGCAGGACGCCGAGGTTTCGACCGACGGGCCCCTGCTCGATCTGACCGACGCCGGCGTCAAGAAGTTCATCAAACAGGCCAAGGCGCGCGGCTATGTGACGATGGAGGAGCTGAACAAGGTCCTGCCGTCCGAAGAGGTCACGCCCGACGCCATCGAAGACACCCTGGCCATGCTGTCGGAAATGGGCGTCAACGTCGTCGAGGCCGAAGAGGACGCGCAGGAGCAGCAGTCCACCGACGTGGCCGCCGCCGCCGGAACCGCCGTCGCCGAAACCCCGGCCAAGGCCGCCTATGACCGTACCGACGACCCGGTGCGTATGTATCTGCGCGAAATGGGCTCGGTCGAACTGCTGAGCCGCGAGGGCGAAATCGCCATCGCCAAGCGGATCGAGGCCGGCCGCGACGCCATGATCTCGGGCCTTTGCGAGAGCGCCCTGACGTTCGAGGCCATCATGGTCTGGCGCGACGAGCTCGAGAACAACCGCATCCTGCTGCGCGAGGTCATCGACCTGGACGCCACCTATGGCGTGCTGAACCCGTCGTCCCTGCCGGGCGCCGCCCAGCCGGAGAGCGAAGAGGGAGAAGAAGCCGAGGAAAAACAAGTCTCTGAGGACAAGCCCGAGTCCGATGACGATGATGAGGATGACTTCGACGATGGCGGCGGCATGTCGATCTCGGCGCTGGAAGCCGAGCTGCGCGACGGGGTGATGGAGGTCCTGAACCTGATCGCCGCCGATTTCGGCGCCTTCCGCCAGCTTCAGGACAAGCTGGTGCAGGCGCGGCTGAGGGGCGAGACGCTGAGCGCCAAGGACGAAAAGGCCTATCAGGCGCTGACGATGTCCATCTCGGACCGTCTGAAGACGATGAAGCTGAACAACAACCGCATCGAGGCCCTGGTCGAGCAGCTTTACGCCATCAACAAGCGCCTGATCGGCCTGGAAGGCCGCCTGCTGCGCCTGGCCGACAGCTACGGCATCTCGCGGCCCGAGTTCCTGAAGGCCTATTTCGGCTCCGAACTGGACCCCGCCTGGACCGACCGGATCAAGGAGCAGGGCGTGCGCTGGACCAAGTTCAGCGACAACGAGGCCAGCCAGATCGCGACCATCCGCTCGGATGTCGCCGCCGTGGCCCTGGAAGCCGGCCTGCCGATCGACGACTACCGCCGCATCGTCCAGACCGTGCAGAAGGGCGAGCGCGAGGCCCGCCAGGCCAAGAAGGAGATGGTCGAGGCCAACCTGCGCCTGGTGATCTCCATCGCCAAGAAATACACCAACCGCGGCCTGCAGTTCCTGGACCTGATCCAGGAGGGCAACATCGGCCTGATGAAGGCGGTCGACAAGTTC
>NZ_QFNM01000009.1 GCF_003248455.1 Brevundimonas sp. | reverse complement strand
TGATCTGCTCTTCCGTGAATCTCGCTCGTTTCATTCCGTCCGTCCTTTCAAGGGCCGGACTCTAGCTCCGCGTGGAGGAAATTCTCAGGGGCACGTCAATCTCGGCATCGAAGTCGACGACGCGCTGGAGATTTCAGAGCAGATCGACCTCTGAGCAGGCTTGGGGCGGCCCGCCGTAAAGCGGACTGCCCTATGTCTCAGAACTGTGGAAAGCGGACGTCACCACCAAACGACGGCGATCAGCGTAGCACAATAGAGGAAGAGGGCTGGCAGGGTCGCAACCGACGACCACATCATCCTGCCTCTCGAAGCCAATTGGAAACCCAATACTGGGCTTCCGAGCAGAACAGCTGTGATGGTCGTTATTCCGGCAAATGCACCGTATTCAGCCGTGCTGAATGTCCATAACCCGGCGATCAAGCACCAGAACGTAGCCAACACTCCCCCTAACGCCGTGGCCACTATCGAGAAAACTGCGGGTGCCTTGGCCCACCGATCTACGTCGGGGAGTGCGGACGACATCTGGATTTCCTTGCCAGCTAGCCGTTACACAAGCAGACGCCGTGAGCGTCTGCAACGGGTGGGAAGCGGCCATTGGCTATGGCTTGCGGTCAGTCCTCCGCTGACCCAGGGCATTCATTCAATGTGCGGCACATTATGGAGGTAAGGGCTCGATCTATGCCGGAAGCGGCTTTTTTCTTAGAACTCCTCCCAACTCGACGCCACGACCGCCAGCGCCGGGCCATTACGCCCTGGCGCCATACGGGCGCGCGAAGGGGCGGTATGAGCGCGGGCGAAGCTTTCGACGCGAGCCTGGGCCTTGTGGATCGGCGTCGGCGCCTTGGCGACTTGGCTGGTTTCGAAGCGGCCGACGAGTTCGGCCAGTTCGGCGGCTTCGCGGCTCAGGCTCAGGCTGGCGGCGGTCGATTGCTCGACCATGGCCGCGTTCTGTTGAGTGACCTGATCCATCTGGTTCACGGCGGTGTTGACCTCGGCCAGACCCACCGCCTGCTCCTGAGTCGAGGCGCGGATTTCGCTCATCAGGGTCGTGATCTCTTCGATCCGCCCCGCAATGCCGGTCAGAGCCTCGCCCGACTGACGCACCAGAACCACCCCGTCCTTGACCTGGCTGGAACTGGCCGAGATCAGCGTCTTGATCTCCTTGGCCGATTCCGCCGAACGCTGCGCCAGGGCCCGTACTTCGGACGCGACGACGGCGAAGCCACGACCGGCCTCGCCCGCACGGGCGGCCTCGACTCCGGCGTTCAGGGCCAGGAGATTGGTCTGGAAGGCGATCTCGTCGATCACGCCGATGATCTGGCTGATCTCATTGGACGAGCGTTCGATCTCGCCTATGGCGGCGACGGCCTTCTGGACCACCACGCCGCCGGTCTCGGCCTGGGTCCGGCCTTGGGTCACGACAGTGTCGGCAGCCTGGGCGTTCTCAGCCGTCTTGCGCACGGTGGCGGTTATCTGGTCCAACGCGGCGGCCGTCTCTTCCAGACTGGCGGCCTGCTGCTCGGTGCGGCGTGACAGATCCTCGGCGGCGCTGCCGATCTCCTGTGCGCCCGACTGCATCGACCCGGCGTTGACGCCGATTACGCCCAGCGCCTGATCCAGCGTCGCCATGGCTTGGTTGAAGTTGTCGCGCAGGACGGCGTAGTCGCTCGGAAAGTCGTCCTGGATGCGATAGGAAAGGTCGCCGGCCGCCATGGCCGACAGCCCCCTGGCTGTGCCTTCGACTACGGCGGCCTGAACTTGCGCGGCCTGACGGTCCGCCTCGGCCCGGCGTTCGCGCTCCTCTTCGACGGCGGTCACGTCCGTGGCGAACTTGACCACCTTGTAGGGACGCCCGTCGCTGTCCAGGATCGGATTGTAGCTGGCCTCGATCACCACCCGATGGCCGCCCTTGCCGAAGCGTACGAACTTGTCCGCCACGAACTCGCCGGCGTTCAATCGACGCCAGAACTCGGCATAGGCCGGCGTCTGCGCCTCGGCCGGATCGACGAACATCCGGTGATGGCGTCCGACGATCTCGCTGAGCTCATAGCCGATGAACGACAGAAAGTTCTGGTTCGCCTCGCGTACCGTTCCATCCAGATCGAACTGGATCACCGCCTGGGAGCGATGCAAGGCGTCCACCATGCTGCGCCGTTCCGCCTCAACAGCCTGCTGCACTGTGCGAGTCTTTGATCCGAAGCCGAACATCATCATCTCCAATCGGCTCCCGAGAGGGCCGATCTCATATTCAGACAAGAACCTTAACAGTGATGGTATCAAACTTGATTTAATTGCGGGCCGCAGTGTTAGCGTTGACCCTTTCCCTCTCGGATCGGCCTGATGAGCTCAACGCGACAGTTTGCAGAACCCGACGATTAGTCGGAGCTTCATGTCGATCAACAGCTCTGCCTGGAGCTCCAAACGAGCAGTAGTCTCATTACGCGGCTTTACCGAAAGCTCCTGGCTCCGCTTGGCCTCACGCACCCGCAGTATCTGGTCCTTATCGCGCTATGGGAACTCGACGGCCCGACGACCATGGGCGACTTGGGAGATCGGATCTCGTTGGAGACGGGATCATTGACCCCCCTCATTAAACGCATGGAGAAAGCAGAGCTTGTCACCCGTAAACGCGACGATCGCGATAAGAGACGGGTGTGGGTCCAGGCGACAACAAAGGCGGGGGGACTTCGTCAGGAGCTACTCTCGGTACGACGCGAAGTCGTCCGGCAACTTCCAATCAGACCAGACCAGATCGCAGCCCTCACACGGCTGCTGCAAGACATGAACGAAGCGCTGTCGTAACCACCCGACTATCCCGCCGAGGTTCGAAGCCGACGTCAGGATCGTGGAATAGTGTCTTGGCGACTTCCGCTTGGGTTGCGCCGCCGTGGTCCCTGGCGGAATATGTCTGCTTAGGGTCGATTTCAGTCCAGAGGCCGAAAGCGGACGTTGGCCCCAGTCCGGAAAGCAGTTGCGGTCGACGTCAGCCAGGGGTTGTCAGGCGACGTTGGCGAGCTCAGTTGACCGAACTGCCGTGATCGCCTGACACACTTGGTCCAATAGACGTGTCGCCTCTATCGGCTTGGAGATATGCCCGTCGGCTCCAGCTGCCATAGACTTCGCGACATCTTCTGGCATTGCGTTCGCCGAAAGCACGTAGATCGGTGTGGTGAGAACCTCGCCCGTTGCCTCTAACGCCCTGATTTTGGTGATGGCAGTGAGGCCGTCCATAACCGGCATCTGCATATCCATAAGGATCAGATCGAAGGTCTCGCATTTTGCCGTATTGACGGCGTCGGCGCCATTCTCGACGGACGTCAGACTGGCCCCGGCCGCGCCCAGGATAAGCTCGACGACACGGCGATTGACGGGATGATCTTCGGCCAAAAGAATGCGGACGCCTTGTAAAGGCGCAGCTTCGATTTGATCTTCCTCGTCGGCTCGAACGGCCTGAGTATTTGAAGGGGCCTTGGCTAAATCCAGGATCAACGTGAAGGTCGCCCCCTGTCCGGGAGCCCCATCTGCGGTCAGCTGCCCTCCCATAGCACCCGCCAGTGCATGGGAAATCGACAGACCCAGGCCTGACCCGCCAAAGCTCCGGGTGATTGACCCATCAATCTGCTCGAACCTGGAAAACAGCTTTGCTTGCGCGGTCGCATCGAACCCGATGCCGCTGTCTCGAACCTTAATGGTGAAGCGGGTGTGAGAGGCGTCAGGTTTCGCGGCCACTGTCAGGTGGATGCTCCCGCTGCGTGTGAACTTGACGGCGTTGCTCAGCAGATTGGCAATGATCTGCCTGACCCTCACGGCGTCGCCTATGTAAGCGCCAGCAGCGTCGGGATGGACGACGACTTGAAGGTCCAGCCCCTTTGCCTGGGCCTGAGGGTCGAACAACGCCGCACAGGTATTGACGGCGTCAGCCACGTTGAAGGGCTCGGCCAAGACGGTGAGCTTTCCCGCTTCGACCCTCGCAAGATCGAGAATATCCGTGAGAAGCGTCTCTAGAGTTTTCGCGGACCCCTCGATCAAGTGGACCATTTCACGCTGATTTGAATCAAGATTCGTACGCGCCAGTGCGCCGGCCACCCCCATGACCCCGTTAAGGGGCGTGCGTATCTCATGGCTCATGTTCGCCAAGAATTCCGACTTGGCCTGGTTGGCGGCCCCCGCTTTTTCAGCTGCGGCCTTCAACGCTTCAGACGTCTTTTCCGCGAGATCCAGCGATGCCGATACGGCCCTGCTGTCCGCCAGTCCCTGTCGCGTCGCCGCAGCGAGATGAGCCAAGTACATGAAATTGGCGAGACAGACGAAGGCAGCGGTCGGTTTGCCCGGCTCGGTCACCAGCGAAATCAGAGGCAAGGCCACAAGCAGCAGGCCAAACGGCGCCGTAGCAGCCCAAACCATTGCGGCGGAGGAACTGGCGTGCAACCGCACATTCATCACCCCACCCGCAAGCACAGTGACGGCGAGCACTCGCCCCTACCAACCTTCCATGAACCATGCCAACGGCGCGACGCTCGCAAACACGGTGGTGCTGACAACGACAGACGCGACAAAAAGCTGTTTACGCCAGTGGGGTGCGACAAACACCTCCCTACGCATCGGCGCGCTTATCCAGGACGTGGCGAGTTGCGCGGCGACTGTCGCAATCAACCAAATGACCGGCCACGCTGCCGCGTCATGTAGAAAGACGGCTGCCGCGATTCCCACGCTGAATAACAGCCGGATGGGAAACTCCCGGACGCGGCGGCGTGCAATATCGGTCCAGTCTTCATCTCGCATCCAGGCAAGATGAGAGCGTTTAGTTGACTGGCCGTGAACGTGTCCGAAAAATGTCAAAATGATATTTGCCGACTTGGCCGTGGTCATCGGCTGCTTGGCAGCTAACGTCCGCTATGCCCTCGGCCACGTCCTCAATCGGCAAGGTCAGGTCGAAGACCTTGCCGGGATTGATCTTGCGGCTGAGGACGAGGTCCATCAGGTGGGGCAGGAAGCGGCGCACCGGGGCCGGGCCACCCATCAGGCTCTTCTGGGCGAAGAATAGGAACTCGCCGTTCAGTTCGACGCCGTGGGGGACGCCGACGAAGCCGACAGCGCCGCCGGGTCGGGCGCAGTTGATCGCCTGGTGCATGGATTCGTTGGTGCCCACGCATTCAAGAACCGAATCCGCCCCGACGCCCTTGGTCAGTTCCTTGATGCGGGCGACGCCGTCGTCGCCGCGCTCGGAGACGATGTCGGTCGCCCCGTATTCCAGCGCCAGGTTCTGGCGGCTCTTGTGGCGGCTCATGGCGATGATCCGCTCGGCGCCCATCTGCTTGGCCGCCAGAACGCCCATCAGTCCGACCGCGCCGTCGCCGACGACCGCGACCGTCGAGCCGGGCTGAACGCGTGCAGCGTCGGCGGCGTACCAGCCCGTGCCCAGAACGTCCGACACGGCCAGAAGGCTGGGGATCAGATCGTCGTCGGGGATGGTCTCGGTGGCGACCAGGGTGCCGTCGGCCAGCGGCACGCGGGCGTAGGATGCCTGCGCGCCCGACATGAACTCGCGCTGCTCGCAGGAGGACTGGAAGCCGTGGCGGCAATGCGGGCAGGTGTTGTCCGAGATGCAGAAGGAGCCGACCACGAACTGGCCGGGGCGGACGGTCTTCACGTCGGCGCCGACCTCGACCACGACGCCGCAGTATTCATGGCCCATGTGCATGGGGCCTTCCAGCGGTTGGAGGCCGCGATAGGGCCAGAGGTCAGAACCGCAAATGCAGGTGGCCGTCAGCTTGATGATGGCGTCGGTGGGCTTGAGGTTTTGGGGTTCGGCGACATCTTCGAAGCGGACGTCGCCGGGGCCGTGAAGGACAGTGGCAAGCATGGGTTTCGCCTTCTGATCAGGTTCGGGGAGGAATAAGTTCGATGCGGACGGGCGCGTCGATCTTGGCCAGCGCCTCGATGTGGCCTTCGAGGCGGCCCAGGCGGACCAGGCCGCGCGAGTAGCCGAAGTCGCGATAGAAGATCGCGAGATTGCCCCAGGGGGCGTAGTAGGCGATGTCGCCGGCTACGGGGGCGACGCCCTCGGGCGCGTCAGCCGTGGAAAGCGCGCGCGGCAGGTCGGCGATCTTCTCCGTGCGGTTGTAGTCGCTCAGCGTCAGTTCGATCGGCAGGAGGGCGGCGAGGTCCCGCGCCGCCTCGCTGTCATCCAGCACGGCCGTGAACGTCTGATCGGCGGCGATAATTCTGATCTTCATCGGCTCATCCACGGTTTGCTCCGAACGGCTCGGCTCACCGGCCGAGGCGTCGGACGTCGGCCCGCTGCAGGCGGCGGCGAGAACGGCGACGGCCAGCAAGGCGAGCGGCTGTCTCCAGGCCCGCATGATTTCAGCGCCCGCCGTCCGCTGTTGGCGGTCCAGCTAGGTATTGGTCGTCGGTCACATGCTCCATCCACTCGACCATCTTGCCGTCCAGGGCCTCCTGGATGGCGATGTGCGTCATGGCTGTGGTCGGTGACGCGCCGTGCCAATGGCGATGGCCGGGCGGACACCAGACGACGTCGCCGGCGCGGATTTCGACGATCGGTTCGCCTTCGCACTGGGTCCAGCCGACGCCGGACGTCACGACCAGGGTCTGACCCAGCGGATGGGTGTGCCAGGCGGAACGCGCGCCGGGCTCGAAGGTCACGCTGGCGGCGCCGTGACGCGCGGGGGCAGGCGCGGTGTTGAGCGGATCAATACGAACCGTGCCGGTGAACCACTCGGCCGGCCCCTTCTGTGAGGGCTGGGTTCCGTTGCGGTGGAGTATCATAGGGGCCTCCTTGATCGACTGTGCGGCCGTCGGCGCGACGGGCAGGAACAGTGCGGCGATCGTCAGGCCGATCACGAGCCGGATTGGACGACGCGGGATCATAACGCCGCGCCCTTAGACAAGATGCTGCTCGAAGAAGGACTGGAGTTTGTCGAACGGGATCACGTCCAGGCGGTCGTAGAGATCGATGTGACTGGCGCCGGGAATGATCATCAGTTCCTTCGGCTCAGCCGCAGCGGCATAGGCGGTCTCGCTGAAGTAGCGCGAGTGGGCCTTTCCGCCGTGAATCAGCAGGATCGGGCGCGGCGAGATTTCCTTGATGTAGGTCAGGAGCGGCATGTTCATGAAGGACAGCGGGTTGGTGACCGTCCACGAGCCGTTCGAGTTGACCGCGCGCGGGTGGAAGCCGCGCGGCGTCCTGTAATAGTCGTGATAGTCGACCAGGAACTGGGCTTCGCCGCCCTTCAGCTCGTTCATGGCCGGGCCATAAGCGGGCGCGCCGTTTTCTGCATCCTGCCAGCGCTGCCGGCTCAGTTGCTCCAGGGTTTGCGCGCGCTCTTCGGCGGTCACGCTGTCATTGTAGCCCCGGGACATGACGCGGGTCATGTCATACATGGTGCTGGCCACGACGGCCTTGACCCGCTTGTCCACGGCGACGGCGTTCAGGGCCATGCCGCCCCAACCGCAGATGCCGATGACGCCGATGCGCTCGCGGTCGACGGACGGATGCAGGCCGAGGAAATCGACCGCTGCGCTGAAGTCCTCGGTGTTGATGTCGGGCGAAGCGATGTTGCGCGGCTCTCCGCCGCTTTCCCCCGTGAAGGACGGATCGAAGGCCAGGGTCGCGAAGCCGCGCTCCGCCATGGTCTGGGCATAGAGGCCCGATGACTGTTCCTTCACCGCGCCGAACGGCCCGCCGACGACCAGCGCGGCCAGGCGCTGATCGCTGCGAGCCTTGGGCAGATAGAGGTCGCCCGAAAGCGTGAGGCCGTAGCGGTTCCTGAACGTGACCTTCTGGTGGTCGACGATTTCGCTTTTGGGGAAAAGCTTGTCCCAGTCGTTGGGCATGGTCTGCGCCTTTGCATTGGACGTGTTGAAGAGCGACCCGGCGGCTGCGGCGACGACGCCGGCGCTGGTCAGTTTCATAAGGTTGCGTCGGCTCGTGTCTGAGGTGGTCATGGCTATCTCCTCGTTCATGTCGGTCATCGGGGTTTCAGCAGCCTGCGGCCGTTGCCGATCAGGACCAGCGCTGCCCCGGCCAGGACCACGCTGCCGATGAAGGTCGCCCGGATCGAAAAGCCGTCCAGCAGCCAGCCGCCCGCCACAGCGCCGAGCAGGATCGAGGCCTGGACGGCGGCGACCATCAAGCTGCCTGCGGCTTCCGGCGCGTCGTCGGCGTTCTGGGACATCCAGGTCATCCAGATCACCGACATGGCGGTGTTATTTGCGCCCCACAGCGCCAGCAGCACGCCGGCCGCGAACGGTGATCCGCCCAGGAACAGAAGTCCGAGCGTGCAGCCGCCCATCAGCAGGGCTGGCAGCCGCAGAAGGCGGGCGACATCGCCTTTCAGGAAACGGCCGGAGGCCCAGGTGCCGACGAAGCCCGCGCAGCCCAGCACCAGCAGCAGGACCGACAGCACCGTCACGTTCGCCCCCGTCACCCGCTCCAGGAAGGGGCGCAGATAGGTGAACATGGTGAAAGCCGAACCCCAGGACAGCATCGAGGCGATGATGCCGATCAGGAAATACGGCCGCTTCAGCAGGCTGAACATGGCCCGGAAGTCCTGCCGCTGGCCCGCAGGCAGGGAGGGTAGGGCCACAACGTGCCAGATCAGGTTGACGGCGACGATGGGCGTCAGCGCCCAGAACACCTCGCGCCACCCGAACAGGTCGCCGAGATAGCTGCCGACCGGCGCGGCGAAAGCCGCAGCGATGGCTTGGCCGCCGTACATCAGGGCCAGGGCGCGCGGCACGTCGTCTTTGGGAACCAGGCGCATGATGACGGCTGTGGCCAGGGCCCAGAAGCCGCCGATGCAGATGCCCAGCAAGGCGCGGCCGATCATCAGCACCGCAAAGTTCGGCGCGGCCGCGACCAGCACCAGCGACGCCAGCATCAGGGCGGTCATGGCGACTAGGACCCACTTGCGGTTCAGCCGTCCGGCCGCCGTGGTGATGAGCAGGCTGGCTGCGACCGCGAACAGGCCGCTGATCGAAATCGCCTGCCCGGTCTGGCCCTGGGTTGCGCCGAGGCCTTCGGCCATCGGCGTCAGCAGGCTGACTGGCATGAATTCCGAGGCGATCAGCATCGCCACGCACAGGGCCATAGACAGGACCGCGCCCCAGGCGGCGGCGGGCTTGACGGTCGTATCGGTAGTGAGGGCGACTTCGATCATGGCCGAACTTCTATCGGCGAACGCACAAAGCGATTAGTCGTCCTAATCGGCATGAACTAATCGATATGAACGAATAGTCTGACGCAGCGCCGAGGAGGAGACCGCCCGTGGAACGGACCGACTTCAATCAACTGACCTGGTTCCAGGCTGTCGCCGAGGAGCGCAGCTTCACCAAGGCGGCGGCGCGGCTCGGCGTGGCGCAGTCGACGCTCAGTCATGCGATCAAGCAGCTTGAAGCCCGGATGGGCATTCGTCTGCTGACGCGGACCACACGCAACGTCGCCACGACCGTCGCGGGCGAGCGGCTGCTGCAGACCGTCGCCCCGCGCATGAGCGAGATCGAGGAGGAGATCGCGGCGCTTACGGCGTTTCGCGACAAACCGTCCGGCTCAATCCGGCTGACCCTGTCCGACCATGCCCTGCAGACCGTAGTCTGGCCCAAGCTGAAGCCCGTGCTCCAGGCCTATCCGGACATCAGCGTCGAACTGCTGCTGGACAGCAGCTTCCGCAACATTGTCGAGGAGGGTTACGACGCCGGCGTCCGGCTCGGCGAAAGCGTCGAGAAGGACATGATCGCGGTCCGTATTGGACCTGACTGGCGCCTCGTGGCGGTGGCTTCGCCCGAATACCTGGCTAGCCATGGGCGGCCCAAGCATCCGCAGGACCTGGTCCGCCACCGATGCATCAACATGCGCCAGGAAAGCGCCGGCGGCCTCTATGCCTGGGAGTTCGAGAAGGACGGGAAGGAGTTGAGGGTCAGGGTGGACGGCCAACTGACCTTCAACAACTCCTACGCCATGATCGACGCGGCGATCAGCGGCTTCGGCATCGCCTATGTGCCGGACAGCATGGCGGAGGCGTCGATCGCCTTAGATAAATTGGAGGTGGTTCTGGACGACTGGTCGCCGCCCTTCGACGGCTACTTCCTCTACTACCCCAGCCGGCGGCAGAACCTCCTGGCGTTCCAGATCATCGTCGACGCCCTGCGGCATCGCGGGAATTGAAGTCCGCTTTCAGGCTTTGATCTAATGACCGCTTCTGGCGCTTAGCTGACGCTGACGAATTTAGCTTTTGAGGTGTCTCAATCCCGCGCGGCCGCGCGGGCCTCATGCACGGCGGATGCCGTAGCATGATACCCGGTCGCTCGCACCTGACTTGCACAGATCGCTACACAGTCAACCGGTCTTGTGATATAAATACTTTAAGTATCAGACATTTGATGCTGGCATGTGTGACTTAAAATCTGCCGGACGAAAGTCCTTGCCGGTTCGATCCCGGCCGCCCGCACCAGCGGATTTCAGCGCGACCGCTCCGCGGTCGGCGACGAACACTTCCGACGGGGGGAGAAGGTCGGGGTCGTCGCTCAGGCCCGGCCGAAGCCTAGGCCTGCGCCGGACGGGTCAGGCGCCAGCCCGCCAGGACGCCGAACAGGATCGCCAGCAGCAGCAGGGTCAGCAGTTCGGGGGCGACCTCGGGGATGCGGGCGCCTGCGGCGTTCAGCTTGACGAAGGCCTGGATGGCCGAGGTCGAGGGCGATAGATGCGCCAGCCAGGCCAGGGGCTGGGGCATCAGGAACAGGGGCCAGGCCGCGCCGCCCAGGAAGAACAGCGGCACCGAGGTCCCGACCAGGATCTGCATGGCCCGCTCGTGCCGGTCGAACAGGCTGCCGATGGCCAGTCCCAGGGCCGATACGCCCGCCGCGAAGATCGGCGTGGCCAGCAGCACTCCCGCCAGGTCGCCCATCCGGGGGTAGTCCTGAAACCAGAAGACGAAGCCGAAATAGAACAGGCTGGACAGGCAGCCCACCGTGGTCAGCGCCGCCCACAGGCCCAGAAAGCCCCACAAGGCCAGAGGCTGTGCGCCGGTCTCGCGCCGCAGGCCCGCGAACAAGGCCGCGCCCAGCAGCAGGGTCTGTTGCAGGATGATGGCGCTGACCGCCGGCACGGCGTAGCTCCCGTAGCCTTCAGCGGTGTTGTAGAGCGGGCGCTGCACCACGGACGGGGCGCGTTCGGCCAGGCGCGCGGCCTCCGATACGGGGGTCAGGGCGTGTTCGGCCGCCGCCGCCGCCGCGCCGGCCAGGGCCTTGCCCATCGCCGTCACGCGAACCAGATAGGCGCCGTTCAGATAAAGGCCCACGCCCTTGGGGTCGCCGTGGACCAGGCTGGCCTCGAAGCGGGACGGGATGTTCAGGACGGCGTCGACCCGACCGTTGCGCATCATCCGCTCGGCCTCGTCGGGGGATCGAACGATGGCCACGGGGTCCAGGGCCTGGGTGGCGGCGATCTCCCTCACCAGTCGGCGGCTAAGGGCGGAGTCGTCCTGATCCACGATAGCCAGCGGCAATTTGACCGGCGTCTGACCGGCATAGGCCAGCGGATAGTAGAAGGCGTAGGCGACGACCGCCAGCAGCAGGGTGCTGGACAGGGGGCGATGTTTGAAAATCCCTGCCAAGCCGCCCAGGAAGGCGCCGCCGAAGCTGCGGGGCGGCAGTTCCAGGCTTAAATCTTCCGCCTTGGGCGCCCGGCGGGCCAGACGGTGCGCCAGGGGAACGGCCAGGGCGAAGGCGGCCAGGGCGACGCCCGCCAGGATCAGCAGGGACGGCAGCGAGGCGGCCAGGTCGGACCCCAGCACCATCTGCTGGCTCTGCAGACGCAGATAGTGGGTGAAGGGCAGGATGGCGCTCCAGACCTGTGAAAAGACCGGACCGTGGTTCAGGGGAAGGGTGCCGTTCGAAAAGGCGATGGCGGCCCCGGCGTAGATGGCGGTGGCCGAAAAAGCGACGTCCATGTCGCCGGTCAGGGCGACCAGCAGGGCCGACAGCGCCGCCGTCACGGCCATCAGCGCGACCAGGCCGGCGGCCAGCATGGCAAGACTGCCTTCGACCCCCCAACCGCGCCAGCCGCACAGCCAGGCGATCCAGGCCAGGCCCCACAGGGTGAAGACGACGACATAAGGCGTCAGCTTGCCGGCCAGGGCGGCCGCCAGCCGGCCGTCCATTCGCGCCGACCAGGCCATCAGAGATCCGCCGCGCAACTCGCGCCCCACGCCCATCACCGCTGCGCAGGCCATCAGCAGATGCAGCACGCCCGGCGCGATCAGGCCGCCCAGGAACAGTTCGAAACTGAGCTGGGGATTGCCCAGCAGCGTGACCTGCACGGCCGGCGGTTTCACCTCGGCGGCGGGTAGGCCGGCGGCGCGCGCCCGTTCCAGGATCATCGGCGCGGCCGCCTCGGCCAGGGCGAGGGTCTGGGCCGTGGACGCCAGCGCCCCGACGGTCTGGAAGGCGCCGTTGTAATAGACGATCAGGGCGTCGGACTGACGAAAGGCGTTCCGCTCGATCCCCTTGGGAATATAGGCGACGCTGTAGATTCGGCCCGCGCGCATCAGGGGCCAGGCGGCCTGGAGATCGGGGGGCTGAGCCACGACGCGCAGGCCTGGACTGGACTGCATGTTGCGGATGGCGGCGCGGCTGAAGGCGGAATGATCCTGGTCCACCACCGCGACCGGCGCGTCGCGCACCACGCCTTGGAACAGCATGGCCGCGACCGCGCCCAGCAGCGCCAAGGGCATGACGACCAGCAGGACTTGGTCCCAGCGGCTGCGGGCCAGGTGCGCGATCTCGGCGCGCAGGGCGCGGGCGAAGACGCCGCCCGACCGCCGCCCGGCCGGGCTCGTCACCGGGCGGGCCAGTCGAACAGCACGCTCATGCCCGGGCGCAGGCCCTGGACCGGCGTCACGGGTTCGGCGTGAATCTCGAAGCTGCGCACGTCATAGCCGCGCGACTGACGGGTGGCGCGCCAGGTGGCGAAGTCGCCCTGGGGGCTGATGTAGGTGACGCGGAAGGGCGCGGCCTTGCGGTTCAGGGCCGGGATGTCGCCCCGCACCGTCTGGCCGATCTTCAGCCCGGCGAAGTCGCTTTCCTTCAGGTTGAACGAGACCCAGACGCGGCCGAGGTCGATCACGGTGAAGACCGGCACCCCGATCAACACCAGTTCGCCGGGGTTGGCGAAGCGTTCGGCGATCTCTCCCGCCACGGGGGCGACCAGGCGGGTCTCGCTCTGAAGCGACTGGGTTTCGCCGACGCCGGCTCGGGCGGCGGCGACCTGGGCGTCGGCGATGGCCTTGTCCTGTTCGCGGGTTCCGGCGACGGCCTTCAGATACTGCTGGCGCGCCGCCTCGGATTGGGCGGCCGAGGCGGCGCGGGCGGCGACCGCCTCGTCCCGTCGCTGAGCCGAGATGACCCCTTCGGCGAAAAGGTTTTCGGCCCGCCGGGCGGTCTGGGCCGCCAGTCGCGAAGCGGCCTGGCTGCTGCGCCAGATGGACTCCAGCGACCGCACGTCCTCGGCCCGCGCGCCCAGGCGGCTGAGCTGCTGCACCGCCTCGGCGCCTTGCAGAGCGGCGACGGCCTGCTGATCGCGGGCCTCGATCTCGGGGCTGGACAGGATGGCCAGGGCCTGACCCTTGGCGACCCGGTCGCCGGCCGAGGCCAGAAGCTGCTCCACGCGGGCGGGGGCCTTGGTCGCCACGGTGAAGGTTTCGGCCTCGACCATGCCCTGGACCTGGGGCGCGGCCGGGCGGGCGGCCAGATAAAGGCCCACGCCGATGAAGATCAGGACAGCCAGAACGGCGGCGCCGATCAGCACGGTCCTTATCGTCGCGCGGCGCCGCCGGCGCGGGGCGGTCGGGGCGTCGACGGGGGCAGGGTCGGTCATGGGGCGATCACCCGGTCGGCGCGGTTGAGATAGTCGGCGAACTGGTCGCTGCGGCGGCTGGCGGCCAGCAGGGCGGCCAGGGCCAGTTCGTATTCATAGGCGGCGGCCGCGCGTTGGAGCCGGGCCGTCCCCAACAGATTGCGCGCGTCGATCAGGGCCGAGGCCGGGGCCTCGCCCTCGCGGAAGGACAAGTCCTGGATGCGCAGGTTCTCTTCGGCGGCGGCCAGGCTGGAGTCCAGCGACAGGAACTGGCGGCGCGACAGTTCGACCAGATTATAGGCGCGGATCACCAGCAGGCGCACCTCGCCGCGCGCCCCGCGCTCGACCTGTTCGGCGGCCTGGGCCCTGGCCTGGGCGGCGCCCAGCATCCGGCCCCGATCCAGCGACGACAACAGGGTGATGCGCGCGCCCACGCCCACGGCCCAGTCCGGTTCTGTCGGCAGGGCGTGGTCCGGGTTCAGATTATAGGTCCCGAAGGCGAAGACCGAAGGCTTGAACCGCGATCGGGCCAGATCGACGCCCGCCTCGGCTAGGTCGCGCCCGGCCTGGGCCTGGGCGATCCGGGGATGGTTGGCCGCCCCGGCCGCGATGAAGTCGTCGACCGGGGCGACGGGTTGAGCGTTGACGAATAGCGGGCTGGTGGGCCGCACCTGGCCTTCCACCTCCATCAGCCGGGCCAGGCTCTGGACCGCCGTATCGTGCTCCAGTTCGGCGCGGTCGACCTGACGCTGGGCGGCGTCGCGGGCGACCTGGACCTGAAGCCGCTGGCCGGCGCTGAGCACGCCTTCGCGCTCCATCAGCCGGGCGTTGCGCAGATGCAGGTCGAAACCATCGCGGGTGTCGCGCGCGATGGTCAGGGCCTCCAGGGTCAGGGTCTGGCCGAAATAGGCGCGGACCAGGTTGACGCTCTCGATATCCCCCGCCTCGGCCTGACGGGCGCGGGCCATCTCCACATTGGCCCCGGCCGCGTCGCGCAGCGCCGGAATGGCCCCGCCGGTGTAGATCGGCGCCACCGCCGTCGCCACGGGGCGGAAGACGGTGTCGGCGGTCCTCAGGCGCACGTTGCCCGGCAGGCTGGCGAAGAACTCGGGCAGGGCCTGCTGCAGCCGGTCGTTGATGGTCTGGAGGATGTCGCCCGGCACGCCGGGAAGATCGCCGATCAGGCCGGGCAGAAGCTGGCCCGCCACATCCTGGGCTTGGCCCAGAGCGTCGGACAGGTCGATGTCGAACGTCTTCTGATAGCGCAAAAGCTGGGCGTCCAGCGACACGGTGGGGCGGTTCAGGGTGGCGACCGCCCCGGCCTGGGCCTGGGCCGCCGCGACATTGGCGTCGGCCGCGCGGCGCACGCTGGACACCCCGTCCAGCCGGGCCGCGGCCGCCTCGAACGACAGGGCGACGCCGTTCGTCGCCGGCGGCTCCTGCGCCCAGGCCAGGGTCGTCGGCGTCAGGGCGAACGCGCCGGTCAGGATCGACAGGCCAAGCCTGCGCCGTCCGAACCTCCTCAACCTCATCGCCACCCTTTCCGCCGTTGCGAAAGGGTGACATCGCCCGCGCATCCCCTCAAGTCCAGACACCTTCCGTCGCGCCGTCACAGATTGGTGCGCGCCAATTCCAGAACCTCGTCGCCGCGGCCGTTCATGACGGCCTTCAGCATGAACAGGCTGAAGCCCTTGGCCTGTTCCTTCTTGATCTTGGGCGGGATGACCAACTCCTGGGCGGCGGTGACGACATCCACCAGGGCGGGGCCGGGATGGGCCAGGGCCTGGGCCACCGCATCCTCGACCTGATTCGACGCCTCGACGCGGAAGGCGGCGACGCCCATCGCTCGCGCCATGGCGGCGAAGTCCGGGTTCTTCAGCTCGGTCCCCACGTCCAGGAAGCCGGCGGCCTTCATCTCCATCGCCACGAAGCCCAGCGAGCCATTGTTGTAGACCACGACCTTCAGCGGCAGGCCCAGTTGCGACAGGCTGATGAAGTCGCCCATCATCATGGTGAAGCCCCCGTCGCCGGACAGGGAGATCACCTGGCGGCCGGGGGCCGCGGCCTGGGCGCCGATGCCCTGCAACATCGCATTGGCCATCGAGCCGTGGTTGAAAGAGCCCAGCAGCCGCCGCTGGCCGTTCATGGTCAGATAGCGCGCCGCCCAGACGGTCGGGGTGCCGACGTCGGCGGTGAAGACGGCGTCCTGAGCGGCCAGTCGGTCGATCACGGCGGTCAGATATTGCGGATGGATGGGGCGGTCCGCCGGCGCGGGGCGGGCCAGTTCGTCCAACCCTTTGCGCGCCTCCGCATAGTGTTTGCGGGCGGCCTGAAGGAAGCGCGGGGAGCGATCCGTCTTCAGATGCGCAATCAGTGCGGGCACGGCCTCCGCCACGTCGCCGACGATCCCTTGCGCCAGATGGGCGCGCTTGCCCAGGGCGGAGGGGTCGCGGTCGATCTGGATGATCCTGGCGTCCGACGGGTAGAAGTTGCGATAGGGAAAATCGGTCCCCAGCATGACCAGGGCGTCGCAGTTCATCAGGGCGTGATAGCCGGACGAGAAGCCGATCAGGCCGGTCATGCCCACGTCGTAGGGATTGTCCCATTCGACGTGCTCCTTGCCGCGCAGGGCGTGGACGACGGGGGCCTGGAGCGCCTCGGCCAGGGCCAGGACCTGGTCGTGGGCGCCCGCGCAGCCGCTGCCGGCCAGGATCGCGACCTTGTCGGCGCCGTTCAGCATCTGTGCGGCGCGCGTCACGTCCTCGGCGGCGGGGCTGATGCGGGCGCGCGCGGGCGCGCTCCAGTCAGGCGAGGCGCCGTCCGGCGCCCGGGCCAGGGCGACGTCGCCGGGCAGGACGATCACCGCCACCCCGCCCTTGCCGACCGCCGTGTTCAGGGCGCGGGCCAGGACGCCGGGAATCTGGGCCGGATTGGACACCAGTTCGCAGAAGTCGCTGCATTCGCGGAACAGCTCCTGCGGGTGGGTCTCCTGGAAATAACCCAAGCCGATTTCGGACGAGGGGATGTGGGCGGCGATGGCCAGGACCGGGACCCGGTTGCGATGACAGTCGAACAGGCCGTTAATCAGGTGCAGGTTCCCAGGTCCGCAACTGCCGGCGCAGACGGCCAGTTCGCCTGTGACGGCGGCCTCCGCCCCGGCGGCGAAGGCGGCCGTCTCCTCGTGGCGCACGTGCATCCATTCGATGTCGTCGAAGCGGCGCAGACTGTCGTTCAGGCCGTTCAGGCTGTCGCCCGTTACGCCCCAAATCCGCTTCACCCCAGCCGAGGCCAGGGTCTGGGCCAGAAGGTCCGCGACGGTCATCGCCATGTTCAAATCCCCGATAGGTCCGCTGTCTGCGGCGGGCGCTCGATGCGCCCGGTCCAGCTTAACAATGCGCGGGACGGCGTTCGGCTGCGTGCGATCTGTCGCCTCGCGGCGAAGCGGCTATGCTGCGGCGATGAATCGGGCGGCGGCATGATCAAATACATCGGCTCCAAGCGCGCCCTGCTGGGCCATGTGACCGGGGCGGTGGCGGGGGTGCTGCCGCAGGGCGGGCGGGTCTGCGACCTGTTCTCCGGCACGGCGAGGGTCGGCCACGCCCTGAAGAAGCAGGGATTCCAGGTCTGGTCGAACGATGTGAACGCCTATGCCCACGCCCTGGCGACGACCTATGTCCAGGCGGATCGGGCGCGGTGGATCGCGCGGGCCGAGGCGGTGCTGGCCGAGTTGCGAACGGTTAAGCCCCAGGCCGGCTGGTTCACTCAGGCCTTCTGCCGCGACGCCCGCTATTTCCACCCCGACAACGGCGCCCGGATCGACGCGATGCGCGAACGGATCGAGGCGATGGGGCTGGAGCCCGAACTGAAGGCCATCGTCCTGGTCAGCCTGATGGAGGCGGCCGACCGGGTGGATTCCACGGCCGGCGTGCAGATGGCCTATATGAAGCAGTGGGCGCCGCGCGCGCTGAAGCCGCTGGAGTTGCGGACGCCGGACCTGGTTCCGGCCGTGGCGGGCGGCCCCTGTCGGGCGACCCAGGGCGATGCGGTGGCCATGGCCGATCAGGTGGAGGCCGACCTGGTCTATCTGGACCCGCCCTACAACCAGCACTCCTATCTGGCCAACTACCACTGTTGGGAAAGCCTGGTGCTGTGGGACCGGCCCGAGACCTATGGGGTGGCCAACAAGCGGGTGGACGTGCGGACCCGCAAGAGCGCCTTCAACAGCCGCCCCGGCATCGGCCCGGCCCTGCGGTCGGTGGTGGAGCGGATCCGGGCGCCGAACCTGATCGTCAGCTTCAACGACGAGGGCTATCTGAGCCGCGCCGAACTGGTCGAGATGCTGTCGTTGCGGGGCCATGTGCAGGTGATCGAGGTGGCCCATCCCCGCTATGTCGGCGCCCGGATCGGCATCCACAATCCCAAGGGCGAGAAGGTCGGACAGGTCGGGCGGCTGCGCAATGTGGAGCAGCTGTTCGTGGTGACGGACCGGCCCGTGGCCCTGCCGGTCGCCGCATAATCGTCGGAAAAACAACACGACTCACCCTGGAACGCGAATCGGGGCCTGCCGTTGTCGGTGCATGGAACCGCGTTTCGACACCGCCCGCCCCAGGCCCCGCGCCGACGCCGACATCGGCGCGGAAGGCACGGTCGCGCCGGCCGAACCGCGCTCCTGGGCGCCGCCGTGCGAGGCCCGGGCGGACCGGTCTTGGGATACGTCCCCTGCCCAGGCGCGACCCGTCTTCACCCACAACGCCGCCCGCTACGCCCGGTCGGCCGAACCCGTCGCCCCGGTCGAGCCGGTCGACCAGGAGCCGGAGCTGTCGCCGCCGCCGCGCTGGATGATGATGGTGGCGGGTGCAGCGGTCGCGGCCCTGCTGGGCGCCCTGCTGGGCGGCTTCATGCATATCTGACGCGCGGTCAGGCCTCTTCCAGCAGGGCCTTGATCGGGGACCAGCCCCGCCGGTGCGCGGGGCAGGGACCAAGCGTTTTCAGGGCGTGCTGATGGATCGGAGCGTTGTAGCCCTTGTGCGCGGCGAAGCCGTAGCCGGGATATTGGGCGTCCAGGTCGATCATCAGCCGGTCACGCGCGGTCTTGGCCAGGATCGAGGCGGCCGCGATGGACAGGGACAGGCCGTCGCCGCCGACCACCGTCTGGATTTCGCACGGCAGCTTGAACCGGTAGGCGCCGTCGACCAGGGCCGCGACGGGCTGGACCGCCAGCGCCTCGATGGCGCGGCACATGGCCAGACCGGTGGCGTGCAGGATGTTCAGGTCCTCGATCTCCTCCACCGAGGCGAAGCCGACGCCCCAGGCGACGGCGCGGGTCTTTATCTCCGGCTCCAGCGCGGCGCGGCGCTTTTCGGTCAGGGCCTTGGAGTCGTCGATGCCGGCGGGCAGATCGTCGGGGTTCAGGATCACGGCCGCGGCCGACACCGGCCCCGCCCAGGGACCGCGCCCCGCCTCGTCCACCCCGCACACCAGGCCGCCGACGCGCTGGATCAGCACGGTCTCCAGCGCCAGGGTCGGGAAGGGGCGCGCCTTGGGTCGAGTTTTGGGCGTCGTCTTAGTCATGCCCCGCCATCGCACGAACCCAGCGGCGACGGAAGCCGGTCGTCTGTCGATCGTTGACGACGCGACCGCCTGCGACGGTTGCGTCGAGTCCCGTCAACCGGCTTGCGGGCGGGCAGGTGTGACTGGAGATGACGGCCGGGATCAGGTGTTAAAGCGCGATCTCGCGTCTTTCGGCCGAACTCCGCAGGCCGGCGTCGAGGATGCGCATCACCGCGAGGGCTTGATCGGCGGGGACGGGCGGCAGGCCTTCGCCCCGGATGGCGTCGCGCATGGCGGCGTAAAAGGCCGGATAGTCGCCGCGTTCGGGCGCAGGCGTCGTGCGGACGGGCCGGCCGTCCCTGATCGTGGTCAGCACGCCGGGGCAGGGTTCGATCCCCCAGTCCGCGTCGCCGGGACGCAGGCCCGCCTTGGACTGGCCCTCCTGGGGGTCCAGGCCGTGTTTGATGAAACTGCCGCGGTCGCCATGCACCACGTAGCGCAGGCCGGATTCGGCGACGAGGTGTCCCATGTTCAGGATCACCCGAAGCCGGTCGTAGCGCAGCAGGACGTGGGCGTAGTCGATGGCCGCCGCGCCGTGACGCTGGGCCTGCAGATCGGCGTAGACGCCCAGCGGCGGGCCGAACAGCTGGACCGCCTGATCGACCAGATGCGGCCCCAGATCGGCCCAGACCCCGCCGTCGCGCCTGTCCTTCCATCGGTCGGTCACGGCGGGGCGGAAACGGTCGTAATGGCTTTCGAACACGGCGATCTGGCCCAGTTCGCCCTCGGCGAGCAGGCGGCGCAGGGTCAGGAAATCGGCGTCCCAGCGACGGTTCTGGAAGACGCTGAAGACGCCCGGCGCCTGGGCCGCCACAGCGGCGACGCCTTCCGCTTCGGTCAGCGCGGCGGCGAAGGGCTTGTCCACCACCACAGACTTTCCGGCCTTCAGGGCGGCGATCGACTGTTCGGCGTGCAGGGCGTCGGGCGTGGCCACGACGATCAGGCCGATGTCGGCGCGCGCCAGGGCCGCGTCCAGATCGGGCAGCACCTCTAAATCCGGCAGATCGGCGTGCACGGCCTCGGGCCGCGAGGAGACGACAGCGCGCAGGGCCAGGCCTGGCGTGGCCTGGATCAGCGGTGCGTGGAACGTCTGTCCGGCCAGGCCGTAGCCGACGACGGCGACGCCAATGTGTGCGTTTGAAGTCATGTCCGCGATCAATAGCGGTCGGGGCGCGGACCATCCAGCACATAGGGGATGACGCCGCGTTCGTTCTCGGGCACCCGCAAGGCGCGGTCCAGCGGCGGAAAGGCGCGTTGGGTGCAATCGGTGCGCTCGCAGATGCGGCAGCTGACGCCGATTCGCGTCGCCGGGCCGTTCAGGTCCAGGCCCGCCGCATAGACCAGCGACCCGGCGTGCTCGACCTCGCAGCCCAGCGACAGGGCGTAGCGGCGGTCGTTGGCCAGATAGGAGCCGCTGGCCTTGGACACGCTGCGGGCGATGGAGATGTAGCGCGATCCATCCGGCATCTCGGCCAGCTGCACCCCGATCCGGTCCGGCGTGGCGAAGGCTTCGTGCACGTTCCACAGGGGACAGGCGCCGCCGAAGCGGGCGAACTGGAAGCGCGTCGCGCTGTGGCGCTTGGTGATGTTGCCGGCCATGTCGACGCGGGCGAAATAGAAGGGCACGCCGCGCCAGCCGGGTCGCTGCAGCGTCGACAGACGATGGCAGACCTGTTCGAAACTGACCTGGAACCGGGTCCGCAGCCGGTCGATGTCGTGCTTTTCCTGACGCGCCGCCTCCAGGAAGGCGCGATAGGGCAGCAGCAGGGCGCCGGCGGCGTAGTTGGCCAGGCCCACGCGGGCCACGTCGCGCGCCGTGTCGGTGCGGAAAGCGGCCTGGTCAAGCTCGGTCTCGATCAGGTCGCGGAACGACAGCAGGGCCAACTGGTGCGCCAACTGAAACGACCGGGTCGCGCCGGGCTGCCAGGCGTCCAGCGTCAGAACGCGGCTGGCGGGGTCGTAGCGGCGCAGCGCCGCCTGGCCCGCCACATCGACCACCCGCACGCCATGCAGGTTCGCCAGCACCGTCTCCAAAGCCCGTTCGATCTGGCCGTCGCGCGCCACCGACGCCGACAGCCCTTCCGCCGCCGTGTCCAGGGCGTCGATGTAGTTGTCGCGATAGTGGAAGAAGTCCCGCACCTCCTCATAGGGCAGCAAGGCGACGCTGGCGCCGTGTTCGTCACGGCCCAGGGTGTCGTCCAGCGCCTTCACCCGCTCATCCAGACGGCGGAAGGTCTGGTGCAGGGCCAGGAACTGGCGGGCCAGGCGCGGGGTGTTCGCCACCGCCTGCTTCAGTTCGGCGGCTGTGGGCGGCTCCGCGCCCCCGCTAATGGGGCCCGCGACATCGGTGGTGGCTTCGCGCAGGTCGGCGATCAGGCGGGCGTCGCCCTCCAGGTCGAACAGGCTGGCGTCGACGTGAAAGGCGCGGGTCAGGGCGATCAGCACCCGCGCGGTGGCGGGGCGCTGGTTGGTCTCGATCTGCGACAGATAGGACGGCGACAGGCCCAGCCGTTCGGCGCAGGCCTCCAGTGTCCAGCCGCGCGCCTCGCGCAGCTTGCGCAGCTTTGCGCCCAGGAAAAGCTTCTCAGCCATTCGCAACTTTGCAAATCATCTCGGCGTCCTTTGCAAGCCCGCGCAGTTCCACACTTTTTGCGAAGTTGCATTTGCGTATTTGCGATGAAGTCGCCACTCCATAGGACAAGAACAGCGAACAACAACAGGGACGGTCGAACGGAACATGACCCAAGCCATCCTCGAAGAACTGGAGCGCCGCCGCGCCGCCGCGAAATTGGGCGGCGGGGAAAAGCGTATCGCCGCCCAGCACGCCAAGGGCAAGCTGACCGCGCGCGAACGGATCGACGTGCTGCTGGACGAAGGCTCCTTCGAGGAGACCGACATGTTCGTGGAGCACCGCAGCCACGACTTCGGCATGCAGGATCAGCGCATCCCCGGGGACGGGGTGGTGACGGGGCGCGGGACCATCGGCGGGCGGCTGGTCTATGTCTTCTCCAAGGATTTCACCGTCTTCGGCGGCTCGCTGTCGGGCGCCCATGCGGCCAAGATCGTCAAGCTGCAGAAGATGGCCCTGACCGCGGGCGCGCCGATCATCGGCCTGTTCGATGCGGGCGGCGCGCGCATTCAGGAGGGGGTGGAGAGCCTGGCCGGTTACGCCGACATCTTCCTGCAGAACACCCTGGCATCTGGCGTCATCCCCCAGATCAGCGTCATCATGGGCCCTTGCGCGGGCGGCGACGTCTATTCGCCGGCCATCACCGACTTCATCTTCATGGTGAAGGACACCTCCTACATGTACGTGACCGGCCCGGACGTGGTGAAGACCGTCACCAACGAGGTGGTCAGCCACGAGGACCTGGGCGGCGCGCGGGTCCATGCGGGCAAGTCGGGCGTGGCGGACGGGGCGTTCGAGAACGATCTGGAGGCCCTGTCGGAGGTCCGCCGCCTGATCGGCTTTTTGCCCCTGTCGAACCGCGAAAAGCCGCCGGTGCGCGAGAGCTATGACGAGCCGGATCGCGACGAGCCCTCGCTGGACACCCTGGTCCCGGCCAATCCGAACCAGCCCTATGACATGAAGGAGCTGATCCTGAAGGTGGTCGACGAGGCCGACTTCTTCGAGATCGGGGCCGACTTCGCCAAGAACATCATCACCGGCTTCGGCCGGCTGGACGGCCAGACGGTCGGCATCGTCGCCAACCAGCCCCAGGTTCTGGCGGGTGTGCTGGACATCGATTCAAGCCGCAAGGCCGCCCGGTTCGTGCGCTTCTGCGACGCCTTCGACATTCCGCTGGTGACGCTGGTGGACGTGCCGGGCTTCATGCCGGGGACGAAGCAGGAGTACGGCGCCCTGATCAAGCACGGAGCCAAGCTGCTGTTCGCCTATGCCGAGGCGACGGTGCCGAAACTGACCCTGATCACGCGCAAGGCCTATGGCGGCGCCTATGACGTGATGAGCTCCAAGCACCTGCGCGGCGACGTCAACTACGCCTGGCCCACCGCCGAGATCGCCGTCATGGGCGCCAAGGGGGCGGTCGAGATCATCTTCCGCAAGGAGGCCGGCGATCCGGCGGCCCTGGCCGCGCGCGAGGCCGAGTACAAGGACCGCTTCGCCAATCCGTTCGTGGCGGCGGGCCTGGGATACATCGACGACGTCATCATGCCCCACGGCACGCGGCGGCGGCTGGTGAAGGCCCTGCGGACGCTGAAGAACAAGGTCCAGGAGAACCCCTGGAAGAAGCACGACAACATTCCGCTGTGATGGGCTCACTTGGTGTCATCGATCCAGCGGCGGTCCACTGCGTTCGAAATGAGGATAGCGAGCGGCTGATCCGGATGGACGCCTTGCGCCCTGAGGAATGGTCTGATCGAGACGTTGACCTGCTGCTTTTCCGAGCCGCTACCACCATAGATTCTGACAAGATTATCCCTCGGGTCCTTCCGGAATTTCTGCGTAGAGTTATTCGCGAACCCTATGGGGACGGCTGGATAACACTCGGTGAAATGGTTCGTCTGAAACTGGAGACATCAGGTTTCACGACTTGGCCCGAGGCTGACCGCGAAGCCGTTCTTGCGCTACTGCCGGCCTACATTTCTACCCCCGACACTGACTCCGAAAGCCTGGCCGAATGGTTGGACGCTTTCAGACTGAAGGACTGACCATGTTCTCCAAAATCCTCATCGCCAACCGGGGCGAGATCGCGGTTCGGATCATCAAGACCTGCCGCAGGATGGGCATCCAGACGGTGCAGGTCTATTCGGAGGCCGACGCCGGGTCGCTGGCGGTCGAGATGGCCGACGAGGCGGTGCTGATCGGGCCGGCGCCGACGGCGCAGTCCTATTTGCTGGCGGACAAGATCGTCGAGGCTGTGCGCCAGACGGGGGCGCAGGCCGTGCATCCGGGCTTTGGCTTCCTGAGCGAGAACGCCGGGTTCGCGCGGCGGCTGAGGGACGAGGGCATCGCCTTCATCGGCCCCAACCCCGAGGCCATCGAGGCCATGGGCGACAAGATCAGCTCCAAGAAACTGGCGGCCGAGGCGGGGGTCTCGACCGTGCCGGGGCATATGGGGCTGATCGAGACGCCGGAAGAGGCGGTCAGGATCGCCAACGAGATCGGCTATCCGATCATGATCAAGGCGTCGGCGGGCGGCGGCGGCAAGGGCATCCGCGTGGCCCATTCGGACGCCGACATGGCCGAGGGGTTCGCGGCGGTGAAGGCCGAGGCGCTGAACGCGTTCGGCGACGACCGGGTCTTCCTGGAAAAGTTCATCGTCGATCCGCGCCACATCGAGATCCAGGTGCTGGGCGACAAGCACGGCCATGTGGTCCACCTGTTCGAGCGCGAATGTTCGATCCAGCGCCGCAACCAGAAGGTCATCGAGGAGGCGCCGTCGCCCCTGCTGGACGAGGCCACCCGCGCCGCCATGGGGGCGCAGGCCGTCGCCCTGGCCCAGGCCGTGAACTATGACTCGGCCGGGACGGTCGAGTTCGTCGCCGGTCAGGACAAGTCGTTCTACTTCCTGGAGATGAACACGCGTCTGCAGGTCGAGCATCCGGTGACGGAGCTGATCACCGGGGTCGATCTGGTCGAACAGATGATCCGTTCGGCCTGGGGCGAGACCCTGGCATTCAAGCAGGACGATCTGAAGATCGACGGCTGGGCCATCGAGAGCCGCATCTACGCCGAAGACCCCTATCGCGGCTTCCTGCCCTCGATCGGGCGGCTGGTTCGCTACGAGCAACCCGAAGAAGGCGATCAGGGCGATTACACCGTCAGGAATGATTCCGGTGTCCGCGAGGGCGACGAGATCAGCATGTTCTACGACCCCATGATCGCCAAACTGTGCGCCTGGGGCGAGACGCGCGAGGCGGCGGTCGAGGGCATGGCCCGCGCGCTTGAAGACACCCACCTGGCGGGCCTGGGGCACAACGTGCCCTTCCTGGCGGCGGTGATGGACCAGGACCGGTTCCGGTCGGGCGAACTGTCGACCAGCTATATCAAGGACGAGTTCCCGGACGGCTTCAACGGCCTGCATCCGACGGTGGAGCAGCAGCGCATCCTGATCGCCTCGGCGCTGGCCATGCATGAGGTGATCGCCGAACAGGACGGCGATCCGTCCGATCGCACCGACTGGATCGTGATGATCGACAAGACGCCGCACGGCGTCGGCCTGTCCTACGACGAGGACGAGGAGATGATCCTGACCCTGACGGGCGGCGGCGACATCCGCCTGTCGGACATCGACTGGCGGCCCGGCCTGGCCCAGTTCAAGGCCGAGCTGGACGGCGAGCCCTTCACCGCCGAGGTCAGGCGCGTCGCCGACGGCTTCGACATCCGCCACCGGGCGGCCAAGGCGCGGGTGCGGGTGCTGCGGCCGCACGTCGCCGAACTGTATGCGCGCCTGCCGGAGAAGGTCGCGGCGGACACCTCCAAGATGGTGCTGTCGCCGATGCCGGGCCTGGTGGTGTCGATCCCGGTGACGGTCGGCCAGGAGGTCAAGACCGGCGAGACCGTGGCCATCATCGAGGCCATGAAGATGCAGAACATCCTGAAGGCCGAGCGCGACGGGGTGGTCAAGGCCGTGGGGGCCAAGGACGGCGATCCGGTGGCGGCCGACGACGTGCTGGTGGAGTTCGGGTGATGCTCGCCCGCTGCACAAACGGGAACGTCGCATGACCTTCCCAACCCCCACGCCCCTGGAATGGCGCGAGTCGGCCCAGAAGGCGCTCAAGGACAGGCCGCTCGAAAGCCTGCTGCATCTGGACGCCGACCATCTGGTCACGCGCCCGCTCTACGCCGAGGCGACGGGGGGGCAGCCGATCTTCGCGCCGCGGCCGTCAGACGCCGAGGGGCGGGCCTGGGACCTGCGGACCCTGGTCGAAGGCGACGAGCCCGAGGCGGCCAACGCCGCCGTCCTGACCGACCTGGAGAACGGGGCGGCTTCGGTGCTGCTGACGGGCGGGCTGCTGGTTGGAGCCGCCTCTTTGGGCCGGGCGCTGGAGGGGGTGGCGCTGGAACTGGCGCCGGTCGCGCTGGACGCCGGGATCGACGGGCCGGAGGCCGCCGACGCCCTGGCCGTCGTCGCCAAGGGCGCGCCGCGCGCGAAACTGCGTTTTCACATGGATCCGATCTCGGCCTTCGCCGCAGCGGGCGGGGCGCCGCGCGCCATCGAGGATCATCTGCGCCTGGCCGCCGATGCGGCGGCGCGTCACGCCGGCGCCTATCCCGAGGCCGGTTTCTTCATGGCCGGCGGGCGGGTCGCGCACGAGGCGGGCGGCTCCATCGCCCAGGAGCTGGCGTTCGCGGCCGGCGCCGTCGTCGCCTATGTCCGCGCGGCGACGGAGGCGGGCCTGACGGCCGAGGCGGCCCTGCGCGGCACGGCGGTCGGCCTGTCGGTCGATCAGGAATATTTCGACAGCCTGGCCAAGGTGCGGGCCATGCGGCTGATCTGGGCGAACCTGGCGCGCGCCTTCGGCGTGGACGCCCCGGCCGTGATCGAGGCGCGGTCGTCGCGGCGGATGCTGTCGGCGCGCGATCCCTGGCCCAATCTGCTGCGGCTGACGGCCGCGGGTTTCGCGGGCGCGGTCGGCGGGGCGGACGTGGTGGTGCTGGACGGCTTCACCCGCGCCGAGGGGCGCCCCGACGCCTTCGCCCGGCGCCAGGCCCGGAACACCCAGTTGATCCTGATGGAGGAATCGAACCTGGGGCGGGTCGACGATCCGGCCTCAGGCAGCTGGTATCTGGACGCGCGCACCCATGACCTGGCCCAGGCCGGCTGGGCCGAGTTCCAGGCCATCGAGGGCGAAGGCGGCTTGGTGCAGGCCTTGAAGGGCGGGATCGTCCAGCCCCGCATCGCCCGCGCCCGTCAGGTCCGCGAGGCGGCGCTGGCGAACGGCGCGGCCCAGATGGTCGGCGTGACCAAATATGTGGATACGGATGTGCGGCCTGCGCCGGTCGAGGCGGGCGATGAGGCCGCTGCGGCGGTCGCACGGGTCTGCGAACCCCTGAGCCCGATCCGCTTCGCCGCAGCCTTTGAGGAGGCCGGCCAATGAGCGCTTCTGGGAATTTCCCTGACTTCACCCGCATCTCCCTGAGCCTCGACGCCACGGGGCAGGGGCCGGCGCGCGAGCCTTGGCTGACGCCCGAGGGGCTGACGGTCGCGACCGTCTATGGAGCCGACGCCGCGGCCGAACTGGATCATCAGCACGGCCTGCCTGGGTTCGCCCCCTTCGTGCGCGGCCCCTATCCGACCATGTATGCGGGCAATCCGTGGACCATCCGGCAATATGCGGGCTTCTCCACCGCCGAGGAGTCCAACGCCTTCTATCGCCGCAACCTGGCGGCCGGCCAGAAGGGGCTGAGCATCGCCTTCGATCTGGCGACGCACCGTGGCTATGACTCAGACCACCCGCGCGTGAAGGGCGACGTCGGCATGGCGGGCGTGGCCATCGACAGCATCTATGACATGCGCACCCTGTTCGACGGCATACCGCTGGACCAGATGTCGGTGTCGATGACGATGAACGGGGCGGTGCTGCCGATCCTGGCCCTCTATGTCGTCGCGGCCGAGGAACAGGGCGTCCCCCACGAAAAGCTGACCGGGACCATTCAGAACGACATTCTGAAGGAGTTCATGGTCAGGAACACCTACATCTATCCGCCCGAGCCCTCGATGCGGATCATCGCCGACATCTTCGCCTGGACGGCGCAGGAGACTCCCAAGTTCAACAGCATCTCCATCTCCGGCTATCATATGCAGGAGGCGGGGGCCTCGGCGGACATCGAACTGGCCTACACCCTGTCGGACGGGATCGAATATCTGCGGGCGGGCGTCGCGGCGGGCATGGCCATCGACCGGTTCGCCCCGCGCCTGAGCTTCTTCTGGGCCATCGGCATGAACTATTTCATGGAGGTGGCCAAGATGCGCGCCGGCCGCCTGCTGTGGGCCGAGGCGGTGCGGAAAGAGGGCGGGGTCGATCCCAAGTCCCTGTCGCTGCGCGCCCACTGCCAGACCTCGGGCTGGTCGCTGGCGGCGCAGGACGTATTCAACAATGTGCCCCGCACCATGGTCGAGGCCATGGCGGCGGCGGGCGGCCAGACGCAGAGCCTGCACACCAACGCCCTGGACGAGGCCCTGGCGCTTCCGACCGACTTCTCGGCCCGGATCGCGCGCAACACCCAGATCCTGCTGCAGCAGGAGACGGGGCTGACCCGGGTGATCGACCCCTGGGGCGGCAGCTTCTATGTCGAGCGCCTGACCCATGAACTGGCCGAACGCGCCCGCGCCCATATGGCCGAGGTCGAGGCCCTGGGCGGCATGGCCAAGGCGATCGAGGCCGGCATACCCAAGCTGCGGATCGAGGAGTCGGCGGCCAGGACTCAGGCCCGGATCGACACCGGCCAGCAGACGGTGGTGGGGGTGAACAAATATCCGAACCCCGTCGCCGACGACATTCCGATGCTGAAGGTCGACAATGCGGCGGTGCTGGCGGCCCAGATCGACAAGCTGAAACGGCTGCGCGCCGAACGGGACCAGGCGGAGACCGACGCGGCGCTGGACGCCCTGACAGAGGGCGCGCGGGGGACCGCTAATCTGCTGGAACTGGCGGTTCAAGCCGCCCGCGCAAAGGCGACGGTGGGCGAGATTTCCGATGCGCTGGAGGCCGCTTTCGGCCGCCATGTGGCGACGGTCCAGACCGTGTCGGGCGTCTACGCCAAGGAGGCGGGAACCGACGCCCGCTTCGCCCGCGCCCGCGACATGGTGGCGACCTTCGTGGAGAACGACGGCGGCCCCCCGCGCATCCTGATCGCCAAACTGGGCCAGGACGGCCACGACCGGGGTCAGAAGGTCGTCGCCACCGGCTATGGCGACCTGGGCTTCGACGTGACGGCGGGCAGCCTGTTCCAGACCCCGGCCGAGGCGGCCAGGGATGCGGTCGAGAAGGGCGTCCATGCGGTCGGCGCGTCGTCGCTGGCGGCCGGGCATCTGACGCTGGTCCCGGAGCTGAAGGCCGAGCTGGAGAAGCTGGGCCGGCCCGACATCATGATCGTGGTCGGGGGCGTCATTCCGCCGTCGGACGTCCAGCCCTTGCTGGATATGGGCGCCGCCGCCGTCTATCCGCCCGGCTCGGCCATCGCCGATACGGCGGTCGACCTGATCGAGAAGCTGAACCAGCGGCTGGGATACGCCCAGCCCGCTCCGAGCAAGGACAAGCCATGATCGGCGCCCTGAACCATGTCGGCGTCGCCACGCCGTCCATCGCCGAGTCGATCAAACTGTATCGCGACGTGCTGGGGGCGACCCGGATCGGCGAGCCGTTCGACCTGCCCGCGCAGGGGGTGAAGGTCTGTTTCGTGGACACGCCCACGGCCCAGATCGAGCTGATCGAACCCTATGACGAGACCAGCCCCATCGTCGGCTTCCTGGCGAAGAACCCCAAGGGCGGCCAGCACCACGTCTGTTTCGAGGTCGCCGACATCCATGCCGCCGTCGCGGAAATGCGGGCCAAGGGCGTGACCATCCTGGGCACGGGCGAGCCGCGCATCGGCGCCCACGGCACGCCGGTCGTCTTCCTGCATCCCAAGGCGATGGGCGGGGTGCTGATCGAACTGATGGAAACGCCGAAAGGCGATCACTGAACGCGGCAAGCGGAGCCTTTCGGGCGGTCGCCCGTTGAGGGCGAAACCTGAGGGAACGTCATCATGTCGCGCCGCCTGACCGCCTTCGCCGCCGCCGCCGCCCTGGCCGGGGCCGCCTGTTCGCAACAGGCGCCGGAACAGTCGACGGCGCCCGAGGAACCGCAGGCGGCGCCCGCCTCGACCGCCCCATCGGTCGGCTTCGCCTGCGAAAGCGGGGCGACGCTTCAGGTGCAATACGCCGACAACGACAGCGCCAATGTGACCTATCGGAACCAGGCCTATGCCCTGCGCTCTGTCCAGTCGGCCAGCGGCGCGCGCTATGTCGGAGCAGGGGTCGAATGGTGGACGGCGACCCGCGATGGTCAGGAAGGCGGCACGCTGAGCCGGCTGGGGCCGGACGGGCAGACCGGGGTGGCGGTTCTGGAACGCTGTTCGCGGCCCATTCCCGGAGCGGAGGCGGCGCCGGGGCCGATCCCGACGCCGGGCCGGACGCCGACGCCTGCGCCGGGCGGGGTGCTGCCGGCGGCCCTGCCGTGCAAGGCGCCGCAACTGAAGCTGGAGGCGGGCGAAGGGGACGCAGGCGCCGGCAACCGGGTGCGCAACTTCAGCCTTCGGAACATCGGAACCCAGGCCTGCAGCCTGACCGGCTATCCCGTCGTGACGCTTCAGGACGCGCGCGGCCGCGCCGTGACGTCGGTCCGCGCGGAACAAAGCCCCGGCAGCTATTTTCGTCAGGGCCAGGCGCCGACGCCGGTCGAACTGGCGCCCCAGGCCAGGGCCTGGTTCGAAATGGCCTGGAACGTGGTGCCGAACGAGACGATGCAGAAGACCTGCCCCGACGCCGCGACGGTGAAGGTCACGGCGCCCAGCGACACCGCCGCCCTGAGCCTGCCGTTCGCCTTCACCCCCTGCGGCGGGCGTATCCGCGTCAGTCCCATCCGGGCGGAGGCCGACCCCCAGCCCGCGACCTGAGGCGGGTGGAAACGGATCGAAAATCGGCGTAGGTCGCGGCCCATGACCCAGACCTTCTACGACCGCGTCGCCGGCGAACTGACCGACATCGACGCCCAGGGGCTGACCAAGCCGGAGCGCGTCATCGCCTCGCGCCAGGGGCCGGTGATCCAGGTCGCCGGACGCGACGTGCTGAACTTCTGCGCCAACAACTATCTGGGCCTGGCGGGCGACGAGCGCGTGACCCAGGCCGGGATGGCGGCGCAGGCGAAGTGGGGTGCGGGCACGGCCTCGGTCCGCTTCATCTGCGGCACGCTGGAGATCCACAAGGAACTGGAAGCCGCCATCGCCGGCTATCTGGGGTTCGAGGACGCCATTCTGTTCGCCGCCGCCTTCGACGCCAACGGCGGGATCTTCGAGCCCCTGTTCGGAGAGAACGACGCCATCGTGTCCGACAGCCTGAATCACGCCTCGATCATCGACGGGGTGCGGCTGTGCAAGGCCAAGCGGTATCGGTTCGCCAATTCGGACATGGACGAGCTGGAGACCCGGCTGAAGGAGGCCCGCGCGGCCGGGGCGCGCGACATCGTCATCGCCACCGACGGCGCCTTCTCGATGGACGGCTATATCGCCAAGCTGGACGAGATCCGGGCGCTGGCCGACAAATACGACGCCCTGATCATGGTCGACGACTGTCACGCGACGGGCTTCCTGGGGCCGCAGGGGCGAGGCTCTTTCGCCCATCACGGCGTTCAGGTCGATTTCGTCACCGGCACCTTCGGCAAGGCGCTGGGCGGGGCCATGGGCGGCTTCATCTGCGCCCGGAAACCGGTGGTCGAACTGCTGAAGCAGCGGGCGCGGCCCTATCTGTTCTCCAACGCCCTGTCGCCGGCGGTGTGCGGGTCGTCGCTGGAAGCCATCCGCATCGCCCAAGGGTCGGAGGGCGACGCCCTGCGCACGCGCCTGTCGGCCAACGCCCACCGCTATCGCGGCGCGATGGCGGAGGCGGGGTTCACCCTGCTGGACGGCGAACATCCGATCATCCCCGTCATGCTGGGCGACGCCAAGCTGGCTCAGGATTTCGCCGCGCGGGCGCTGGAGCTGGGCGTCTATGTGATCGGGTTTTCCTTCCCCGTGGTGCCGCGCGGCCAGGCCCGCATCCGCACCCAGATGTCGGCGGCCCACACCTTCGATCAGATCGACCGGACGGTCGCGGCGTTTACACAGGCGGGTCGAGAACTGGGCGTCATCTGACGCCACATTTTGCCCGTCATCCTAGGCCTTGTGCCTAGGATACATAAACTCCGTCGTGGACGTGGGGTCGCGATGGAGACCGGGAGTCTGGATCTTAGGCACAAGGCCTAGGAGGACGGTCTTCCTGCATAACCAAGGGAGAGGTCATCATGACCCAAACCATGAAGGCCCTGGCCAAGACCGGGCCGGTTGAGGGCCTGGAACTGATCGATGCGCCGATCCCCGAGGCGGGACCGGAGGACGTGCTGATCCGGGTGCATCGCACGGCTGTCTGCGGCACGGACATCCACATCTGGAACTGGGACGAATGGTCCCAGAAGAACGTCCCGACCCCGATGATCACCGGCCACGAGTTCGCCGGCGAGATCGTCGCCGTCGGCAAGGAGGTGGATCGCCCGCTGAAGATCGGCCAGCGCGTCTCGGCCGAGGGGCACGTCATCGACCTGAACTCCGAAGCGGCGCGCGCCGGTCACTTCCACCTGGACCCGCACACGCGCGGCATCGGCGTGAACCGCCAGGGCGCCTTCGCCGAGTTCGTCGTGGCCCCGGCCTTCAACGTGATCGAACTGCCCGACGACGTGCCCTACGAGATCGGCTCGATCCTCGATCCGTTCGGCAATGCGGTTCACACGGCCCAGCAGTTCGACCTGCTGGGCGAGGACGTCCTGGTCACGGGCGCGGGCCCCATCGGCATGATGGCCGCCGCCGTGGCCCGTCATGCGGGCGCGCGGACCGTGGTCCTGACCGACATCAACGACTTCCGGCTGGACCTGGCGCAGAAGGTGGCGCCGGGCGTGCGCACCGTGAACACCACCAAGGAAGACATCCACGACGTAATGAAGGAACTGGGCCTGAAGGTCGGGTTCGACGTGGCGCTGGAGATGTCGGGCTCCCCGGTCGCCTTCAGACAATGCGTCGACACCCTGATCATGGGCGGCGGCATGGCCATGCTGGGGATTCCCGCCAAGCCGATGGAGACCGACTGGGGCGCGATCATCCTGAAGGCGCTGACCATCAAGGGCGTCTATGGCCGCGAGATGTTCACCACCTGGAGGAAGATGCTGGGCCTGTTGAAGGCCGGTCTGGACCTCAGCCCCCTGATCACCCACCGGCTGGCCTACGCCGACTATCGCGAAGGCTTCGAGGCCATGAAGTCGGGCCGGTCGGGCAAGGTCGTTCTGGACTGGGACAAGGCGGCCTGAGAACCGGCGTCCCCTCCCTGCGAAGCGGGGAGGAGACTTGCGCCGTCTAGTACCGCGCCCGCAGGGTGATCCCCACGGTGCGGGGATCGCCGGGATTGCCGATGACCAGGCCCGAGTTGCCGGACTGGACGCTGACGAACTGAAGATAGTCCTCGTCCAGCGCGTTCTTGACCCAGACGAAGGCCTCCCAGCCGTTGTCGGCGCGGAAGCCGCCGCGCAGGTTCAGAATGGAATAGCCTTCGATCTCGGTATAGCGCGAAACCGAGGCGTCGGAGTTGTAGGTCGAGCGATAGCTGGCGTCGGCGCCGCCATAGAACTCGCCCGGCAGGCCCAGGAAGCCGCCCCGGCCATGCAGTTCGCCGCCCACCGACGCAGCCCAGGGCGAGACGCCGGGCAGGTCCTGGCCCGACAGGTCGCAGGCGACGGTCGATGTCCCGATCCGCTCCAGCGGGCAGGGACCGTTGGCGAAGGCGTCGTATTTCGCATCGGTCCAGGCGACGTTGGCGTAGAGGTCGACATGCTGGTTCGGCCTGGCGAAGGCGTCCAGTTCCACGCCCTGGATCACCACCTTGTCGGCGTTGGCCAGATAGCCGCGCAGGGCGCCGGGGCCGCTGTCGACCACATTGGCCTGATAGTCTTCGACATCGGTGCGATAGGCGGCCAGGTTGGCGGTCAGGCGACGGCCGAACGCCTGGGTCTTCAGGCCCAGCTCATAGGTGGTGACGACCTCGGGCTTGACCACGGCGTTGGTCAGGGACGGCTGGCCGTTGGGCAGGTTGGGAATGCCCGCCATATTGATGCCGCCCGACTTATAGCCCCGCGCGACGCTGGCGTAGGTCAGGACGTCGTCGGCGACGTCATAGGCTAGGGACACTTGACCGGACAGGTCGTCGTCCGACAGGCTGGCGCCATAGGCCTGGGGGCGGGCGACGCCCAGACGGCGCGAGATCAGGGCCGCATCGTTGGTGACGAGGCCGCCAGCCGTCGTGGCCTGATACCAGCCGGACTTGTCTTCCTTGGTGTAGCGCAGGCCCGGCGTCAGGTGCAGCCGGTCAGTGATGTTCCAGGTCAGCTGGCCGAAGACGGCGTATGAATCCGTCTCGATCCGGCTGTCGTTATACACGATATAGCCGTCCAGCAGGGCGTCGGGCACGGTCGGCAGGTTCGGCCCGATCAGCCAATAGACGGCGTCGCGGCCGTATTCGGTGACGCCGTGCGTCTCGACCGCCTGATGGAAGGCGTAAAGGCCGACGGTCCAGTCGATGCGGTTCGATCCGTTGGAGGACAGCCGCAACTCCTGGCTCCATTGATCCTGCCACGACGGATTGGCCGACTGGCGGGTGATGTCGAGCGCGGTGTAGTCGCGGTCGTTCTTCGGCCCCCAGTCCCAGGCGCGCCAGGCCGAGACCGAGGTCAGGGTGGCGAAACCGAAATCGTAGTCGACGACGGCCGAGACGCCGCGGTGGATCTGGTCGGCCTGGATCGGGCTGTCGACATCGGCGAGGCGGTCGTAGGGGTCGGTGCTGGGCGGAGCATAGCCGCGCCCGGCGGCCAGGGCGGCGAACTGCTGGGCGGCGGGCTTCAGCGTCTGGCCCGCCGTGACATAGACCTGGGTGCAGCAGTCGGGCGTCAGGTCGGCGTAGTCGGCGTAGAGCCGTATGCGAAGCTGATCCGTGGGCTGGAACAGCAGCTGGCCGCGCAGGCTGATCGACTGTTGCGAGTTCTGCTTCTCGCCCGTGGTGACATTGTCCAGCACGCCATCGCGCCGGGTGGAGACGACCGAGACGCGGGCGGCGACCTTGTCGTCCACGACGGGGCCGCTGACGGTGGCCTTGGCCTGAAGGAAGCCGTAGTCGCCGAAGCTCATTTCGGCGCGGCCTTCGGGCGTGAAGGACGGCGCCTGGGTGGTGATGTTCAGGGCGCCGGCGGTGGTGTTCTTGCCGAACAGGGTGCCCTGCGGCCCGCGCAGGATTTCGATCCGGTCCAGATCGACGAAGTCCAGCGTCGCGGTGGCCGGGCGGCCGTAATAGACCTGATCGACATAGATGCCGACCCCCTGCTCCAGCCCGTCGTTGGCCAGGCCGTAGCTGGCGCCCAGGCCCCGGATGGTGATGGCGGTGTTCCGGGGGTTCGACGTCAGAAGCTGGACGCTGGGCGCCAGCTGGGCGACCTGGCCGACATTGTAGGCGCCGGTGCGGTCCAGCAGTTCCTCGTTTACGACCGTCAGGGCGATGGGCACGTCCTGCGCCCGCTCGTCGCGTCGGCGGGCGGTGACGACGATGTCGCCGACGCTGGCCACGCCGGGCGTCGCCGCCTGGGGCGCGGGCGGCGCGTCCGGCGCAGCCCAGGCCAGGGCGGGCGCGCCCAGGCTGGTAAGGAGGGCCGTGGCGGACAGCAGTCTTCGGACAGTGGCGGATGTGGCGGTCATGATCCCCTCGCGGCGTCTGGTTGCGCCACGAGCAGGAGGCGGTTTTAAAGCCTAGCGATCAAATGGAGATTTCTAATCCCAGCGATGAGAACCGCTGAGGTCAGGCGGCAAGCAGATGTTTGATCAGGGCTTTTTCGAAACCCTTGGTCTCCGATCCAGGAAGGACTTTGGCGATCTGTCCGCTTTCGAACAGGGCGAAGACCTTGGGATGGACGTAGGAGGCGCGGCAGACGGTCGGTGTGTTGCCCAACAGGCCGGCCACCGCCTTGACGCAGACGGTGATCTTTCGCTTGGCGTCGGCAGGCGAGGACGGGGCCTCCGTATCGCGCAAGGCGCGCGCTGCCGAGACCGTGCCGGCCCAGGTGCGGAAGTCCTTGGCCGAGAACTGGTCGCCCATCGCCTCGCGGATATAGGCGTTCACGTCGTCGGAATCGATCGGACACAGGGTTCCGTCGGCCGTGCGGTATTTGAACAGTTGCTGACCCGGCAGACCCTCCAGCTCGCGCACGACGCGGGCCAGGCGACGGTCCTTGACGCTGACGGCGTGATCCTTGCCGCTCTTGCCGCGAAACTCGAAGGTCAGGGCGGCGCCGTCCACGTCCAGATGCCGCTTGTGCAGGGTGGTCAGGCCGTAGCTGCGGTTCTGGCGGGCGTAGGTCGCATTGCCGACCCGGATCAGGGTGATCTCCAGAAGGCGGACGGCGGTGGCCAGCACCTTGTCGCGACACACGCCGCGCAGGCCCAGGTCGTGTTCGACCCTGTCGCGCAGTTTCGGCAGGGCGCGGGAGAAGGCCGGCAGCCTGTCGAACTTGTTTTCCGAGCGGGCCGTGCTCCAGTCGGCGTGATAGCGATACTGTTTGCGTCCCTTGGCGTCGCGCCCGGTGGCCTGGATGTGCCCATTGGCCCAGGGGCAGATCCAGACGTCGGTCCAGGCGGGGGGAATGGCCAGGGCGCGGATGCGGGCCAGCGTCTTTGGATCGGAGACGGCCTGGCCCCTGGCGTCGCGATAGGACCAGCCATTGCCCGAACGGCGGCGCGTCAGGCCGGGAGAGGCGTCGCTGCAGTAGCCGAGACCCTGGGGGACTTCGGCGGCGGCATCGAAGGCGTGCGATCCGTCGGCCATTCGCCGCGTTTCCTTTTCGTTGGCCTTTCAGCCGTTTGCCGAGGACGAGCGACGAACGCGGGGCCGGGCGGGCGAGTTCCGCTTGACCGATAGGGCGCGCCGGGGGACGAGGCGGCATGAACTATCGCCACAGCTTTCACGCCGGAAACTTCGCCGATCTGGTCAAACACGCCCTGGTGCTGTGGCTGGCGGCGGCGCGCCAGGCGCAGGGGCCGCTGACGGTTCTGGACACCCATGCGGGGGCCGGGCTTTACGACCTGTCGGGCGACGCGGCGCGGTCCAAGGAGGCCGAGGCCGGGGTGGCGCGGCTGATGAACGCCGAGGGGCGCACGCCGCTGATGGAGGCCCTGGCGGACCGGGTGGCGGCTTACAACCCGGACGGCGATGCGCGGTATTATCCGGGGTCGCCGTTGCTGATCGCCGACGCCCTGTCCGACGGGGGGCGCTATGTCGGGTTCGAGTTGAACCCGCCGGTGCGCGCCATGCTGGCCGAAGCCCTGGCGGGACGCGCGAACGCCGAGGCGCGCGAGGGCGACGGCTACGACCTAGCGCCAGCGGAGGCGGCCAGGGCGCGCGGGCCGCTGGTGCTGATCGACCCGCCGTTCGAAAAGCCCGACGACTATGCGCGGGCCGCCGAGGCGGCGGTCGCGGTGGCGCGGCGCGACCCGAGCGCGACGGTGGCGATCTGGACGCCGTTGAAGGATCTGGAGACCTTCGACGCCTTCATCCGGCGGCTTGAGGGGCGCGTGGGGCCGACCCTGGCGGCGGAGGCGCGCCTTCGGCCCCTGACCGATCCGATGAAGATGAACGGCTGCGCCATGGTGGTGGTCAATCCGCCGGCCGGATGCGAGGCGGCGGCGAACGAGATTTGCGGCTGGGTCGCGGGCGCCCTGGGCGAGGCGGGCGGCCGGGCCGAGGTCTGGACCTTCTGAAAAGTTGGACTCCGAAAAAAAACAGTCCAACGAGTCCAAGTGAGTCCGACTTTTGGGCGCAGGCGACGATGTCAAAGACCGATCGGTCATCATAACCCAGGTCGGCGGGGCGATCGGTCGATTGCGCGGCGCGGTCCGCAAAGCCTTGTGCGCCAAGGGATCGCGAGCGGCGATTAGGATGGCTGGGCCGTGTTTCGGCTGGCGCGCGGGACGCAATCGGATAGGGTTCGGCGCATGACCCGCATCGCCATTCTGGAAACCGGCCATCCGCCGGAGGACTTGAAAGACGCCTTCGACGACTATCCGGCGCGTTTTCGGGCCTTGCTGGGCGAGGGCGTGCCGACGACGCGGTTCAATGTGCAGGCCGGCCATCTGCCCGACGATCCGGCCGCGTTCCAGGGCGCCATCGTCACCGGCTCGGCGGCCGGGGTTTATGACGACCTGCCGTGGATTCCGCAGCTGGTGGACTGGCTCAGGGCGGCGCGGGGCCGGACGCGGCTGGTGGGCATCTGTTTCGGGCATCAGGCCCTGGCCCACGCCTTCGGCGGGGCGGTGGAGAAGTCGCACAAGGGCTGGGGCGTGGGCCTGCACCGCTACGCGGTGCATTCCGACGAGCCGTGGATGCATCCGCGCGCGCGAACCCTCGCCATTCCGGTGTCGCATCAGGATCAGGTGACGGCGATCTCGGACGATGCGCGGGTCATCGCCTCCAGCGGCTTCACCCCCTACGCCGGACTGGCCTGGGGGCAGGACGCCATATCGTTCCAGTGCCACCCGGAGTTCCAGCCCGAATACGCCCAGGCCCTGATCGAGGGACGACGCGGGGCGCGGATTCCCCACGACGTGGCGGACGCGGCCATCGACAGCTTGAAACGGCCGAACGACCGGGCGGTGCTGACGGCCTGGATTCGCGCCTTCCTGCTGCTGACCCCGCCGCCGGTCGAGGATCAGGGCAGCGGGATTTAAAGCGCCAGCGCCCAGATCAGCCCGAACGCCAGCAGCACCAGGGCGGCCAGGGACAGGAGGACGGCGGCGACGACCCGGCCGCCGGCGCGGGCCACGGCGCGAATGTCGGTCTGCAGCCCCAGGGCCGCCATGGCGATCACGGTAAAAAGGCCGGAGGTCGCCGCCATCGGCGACAACAGGGCTTGCGGGATCAGGTCCAGCGAACGCAGGGCGATCATGGCCAGAAAGCCGACGATGAACCAGGGCAGCAGCCGCGTCGGGCCCGGCCTGGCGGCGCCCGGCGCGCGGTCGCGCAGGATCAGCGACAGGACGAGGACGACCGGCCCCAGCATCAGCACCCGCACCAGCTTGACCACCGTGCCGGTCTGGATGGAAACCGCGCCGAAGGGGGCGGCGGCGGCCAGCACCTGGGGCACCGCATAGACGGTTAGGCCGGCCAGGGCGCCGTACTGAAGGCCGTTCAGATGGATCAGACCGCCCAGCAGCGGCAGGGCCAGGACCACGATCACGCCCAGGACGGCGGTGAAGGCGATGGAGGCGGCGACCTCTTCGCCGTCCGCCTGGATCACGGGGGCGACGGCGGCGATGGCCGAATTGCCGCAGATGGCGTTGCCGCAGGCGACCAGCAGCGCCATGCGCGGGTTCAGGCCAAGGGCGCGGCCGAGGCCGAACCCGATCAGGATGGCCAGGGCGACCAGGCCGAGGATGCCGATCACGAAACCTGCGCCCAGCGCCGACAGGGTGGCCGCGCTGACCGAGGCGCCCAACAGCACCACCGCGATCTCCAGCAGCGTTTTGGCCGAGAAGTCGACGCCGGCCTTGAAGCGCGCATCGGGCGTCCAGGCGGTGCGGACGGCGGCGCCCAGCAGGATGGCCAGCACCAGGGGCTCCAGCCAGACGTGGCCCAGGATGTCGCGCTCGAGGCTGGTCAGGCCGACGGCGGCAAGGGTGACGAACAGGCATAGAACGACGCCTGGGCCGACGGACCGACCGAACGCCTTGATCGCCGCGAGGGGCGGCGCGACGGGAGCGGGCAGGGCGGCGGTCTTCATCCTGCCAAGCCATGCGGCGCCGCTCGACGGCGGTCCAACGGATAGTTATGGTCGTTCCAATCCGATTAGGAGATCAATCGTGACCCTGGAACGCCTGCGGATATTCGTCGCCGTCGCCGAGCGGGACCATGTGACGGCGGCGGCGCGGGCGCTGAACCTGACCCAATCGGCCGTGTCGAACGCCATCGCGGCCCTGGAGACGGAGCATGGGGTGCGCCTGTTCGACAGGGTGGGGCGGGGGATCGTGCTGAACGAGACGGGCCGGGCCTTCCTGCCCGAGGCGAAGGCGGTGCTGGCGCGGGCCCAGGCGGCGGAGGCGGCGCTGGCGGACATGAGCGCGCTGCGGCGCGGGCGACTGGCTGTGTTCGCCAGCCAGACCATCGCCAGCTACTGGCTGCCGCGCCGCCTGGTGGATTTTCACGCCGTCTATCCCGGCGTCGAACTTGCGGTGGAGATCGGCAATACGCGCGAGGCGACACTGGCCGTGCTGACCGGCGCCGCCGAGATCGGCCTGGTCGAGGGGGTGGTGGACGAGCCGGCCCTGGCGCAGACGCAGGTAGGATCCGACCGCCTGGCGGTGCTGGTGACGCCGGACCACCCTTGGGCGGGCTCGCGACAGCTTCAGCCGCGCGAACTGACGACCCAGCCCTGGGTGCTGCGCGAGGTCGGATCGGGCACCCGTTCGACATTGGAGGCGGCGGTGCGCGAGGCGGGCGTCGATCCGGCCGAACTGTCGGTGTCGATGACCCTGCCGTCCAACGAGGCGGTGCTGGCGGCGGCCGAGGCGGGAGCGGGGGCCACGGCCCTGTCGGAAAGCGTGGCCTATGCCTCGGTCGCGGCCGGTCGGCTGGCGACGGCCCCCTTCACCCTGCCGGAAAGGCCGTTTCGCCTGTTAAGGCACAAGGAACGCTATCGCAGCCGGGCGGGAGATGTTTTCGAGCAAACGATGATGCGTTGATGCTCTCAATCCTGCGGATTCTTGTGTGCCGCAATCAAGGCCACTTCACCACGGGCGGCATGGACGACAGGATGGAGTCCACGTTCCCGCCGGTCTTCAGGCCGAACAGGGTGCCGCGGTCGTAGAGCAGGTTGAACTCCACATAGCGGCCGCGCCGGACCAGCTGTTCCTCGCGCTCCTCCGCCGTCCAGGGCTCGGCCATGCGGGCGGCGACGATCCGGGGATAGACGTCCAGGAAGGCCAGGCCGATGTCGCGGGTGAAGGCGAAGTCGCGGTCGTAGTCGCCGCTGTCGTGATGGTCGTAGAAGACCCCGCCAGTGCCGCGCGGCTCCTGGCGGTGGGGCAGGTAGAAGTATTCGTCGCACCAGGCCTTGTATTTGGCGTGCCAGGTCGGGTCGTGGGCGTCGCAGGCGGCCTTCATCGCGGCGTGGAAGGCCAGGGTGTCGGGATGGTCCTGGCGCCGATCCGCTATCAGCACCGGCGTCAGGTCGCCGCCCCCGCCGAACCAGCGCTTGGTCGTGGCGATGAAACGGGTGTTCATGTGGACGGCCGGCACGCGCGGGCTGACCGGATGGCAGATCAGGCTGATCCCCGTGGCGAAGAAGCGCGGATCGACCTCGGCGCCCGGCACGGTTCGGGCGTAGTCGGCGGGAAAGGCGCCGTGAACGGTCGAGACGTGGACGCCCACCTTCTCGAACAGCCGGCCTTGCATCATCCCCATGACGCCGCCGCCGCCCCCGGGCCGCGTCCAGGGGGTGCGGACGAAGCGGCCGGGTTCTCCGGGGAACAGATCGGCGGGCGCGGCGTCCTCCAGCGCCTCGAAGGCCGCATGGATGCGGTCGCGCAGATGCTCGAACCAGGCGCGGGTCTCGACCTTCTTCAGGTCGAGCGGATCGGAGAAGACGGCGTCGCTCATGCGTGCTTGAACCACGTCGCGCCCGCCGCGTCATCCGGCAAGCCGACCGATCACATTAGGAAATCGGAGTTAGGCCACGACCAGATTGGCATCGGATGCGCGCGCCTGCATCGCCCTGGCGATGTCACGTTCGATGTCGTCCGCATTGTGCTGCGGCGTGGCTTCGATATAGGCGATCCCAGCGCGCTGAAGCGCGGCCTTCTTAACCGCGTCCCTTGCATGGGCCGTGCCCTGATAGTGGCCCTCGCCCTGATATTCTATGGCAGCCAAGGGAAAGCCGCTGTTCGATATGAGCAGTATGTCGACACGCTTGCTGTTTATTGCGCGATAGGCGACGTCATCGGGGGAACGAAGAATTTCTCCCAGACAAACCTGGGCCATGACGCGCCCCTTGATATCGAGGCGCTTCACGGCGCGTTCCGCAGCGTAGAAGACCGAAGCCTCGGCGCGCGACATGATCGGGCGGGCTTCGAAAGCCGCCGTCATGACGGCTTCCAACTGATTGGCTGCGGTCGGGGGAACGGTGGCGGGGCGAGGTCGGCGCCTGGGTCGGCCGACCCATTTTCTGCGGCGGTTTTTGCGTCCTCTCGCCGCTTCCCATGCGGCCAGGATCGCAATGAAAGTCACGATCGCCACCAGGACCGCTATTGTATCCGCCATGCTCGCCCTTTCAGCCACACCGAAGGGAAACCTTGTCGACCGGAAGTTGTCTTGTCGCTAATGGACGAGGTAAATGCGCAGCTTCAGCCGATCTGCCCCGTCTGTCTCAGCCCCTCCCACAGGGCGACGCCCGCCGTGACCGACAGGTTCAGGGAGCGGGCGCCGGGGCGCAGCGGCACGACGACGCGGGCGTCGGCGGCGGCGTGGACATGGTCGGGGGCGCCCGCGCTCTCCTTGCCGAACAGCAGGACGTCGTCGGGTCGGAAGACGAAGTCGGTCAGGGGCGTCGCCCCCCTGGTGGTGAACAGGACCAGCCGTCCGGCCGGGCGGTCGGCCTGGAAGGCGTCCCAGTCGGCGTGACGGGTCATGTGCGACAGAGGGCCGTAATCCAGGGCCGCCCGCTTCATCGCCCGGTCGTCGAAGCGAAAACCCGTCGGCTCGATCACATGCAGATCGACGCCGAAACAGGCCGACAGCCGAATGCACGCGCCGACGTTCTGAGGAATGTCCGGTTGAAAAAGGGCGAGACGCATTCTAAGCCCGTTGATACGCGCGGCGAGGGGGTTTGTCGCGGTCTATTTGCGAACGTTTCGCAAGAAACGTCAGCAGCTTGCGCGAAAGAGGGCGCAGGTCGGGACCGTGGGGAAACACCGGCGTCGCTGGTTGGTTTGGCGCCGTGGCTGGGGAGGCCTTTGGGCTTTTCCTGCGGCGATCGGGAGGTGGAAACTTGGCCGAATCGGTCGTGCATACCCAAGACGCTGGCGATTCCGAAAGCGACGATCCCAATCGTCGCGACTTCATCTATATCGCGGCGGGCGCCGCGGCGGTCGGCGCGGGCGCGATGGTCGCCTGGCCGCTGATCAACCAGATGAACCCGGCGGCCGACACCCTGGCCCTGGCCTCGATCGAGTTCGACCTGACCAAGGTGCAGGAAGGCCAGCAGGTCGTGATCAAATGGCAGGGCAAGCCGGTGTTCGTGCGCTATCGCACCCCGGCCGAAATCCAGAAGGTCGTGGCCGAGGGCGCGGTGGGCAGTCCGCCGCAGACCGACCAGGAACGCACCAAGGCCGGCCACGAGCCCTATCTGGTCGTCGTCGGATCGTGCACACACCTGGGCTGCGTTCCGACCTTTGGCGCGGGCGATTACGGCGGGTGGTTCTGCCCCTGCCACGGCTCGCACTACGACGCCTCCGGCCGCATCCGTAAGGGGCCGGCGCCCCTGAATCTGGTGGTGCCGGATTACGACTATCTGTCCGACACCCGCGTCAAGATCGGCTGAGGACAAGGGGGGACCATGAGCGACCACGAGAGCACCTACGTCCCGAAGACGGGCGTCGAGAAGTGGCTGGACAGCCGTCTGCCCATCATTCGCTTCGGCGCGGACTACATGTCCCTGCCGACGCCCAGGAACCTGAACTACTGGTGGACCTTCGGCGGCATCCTGGCCCTGTGCCTGGTGACGCAGATCGTCACCGGCATCGTCCTGGCCATGCATTATACGCCCAACGTCGACCTGGCCTTCGCCTCGGTCGAGCGGATCATGCGCGACGTGAACGGCGGCTGGCTGATCCGCTACGTCCACGCCAACGGCGCGTCGATGTTCTTCATCGCCGTCTATCTGCACATGCTGCGGGGGCTCTACTACGGCTCCTACAAGGCGCCGCGCGAGATGATCTGGATCATCGGCTGCGTGATCTTCTTCCTGATGATCGCCACCGCCTTCCTGGGCTACGTCCTGCCGTGGGGCCAGATGTCCTTCTGGGGCGCCGAGGTCATCACCAATCTGATCGGGGCCATTCCCGGCGTCGGCGAGCCGATCCTGATCTGGCTGCGCGGCGGGCCGGCGATCGACAACGCCACGCTGAACCGCTTCTTCTCGCTGCACTATCTGCTGCCGTTCGCCATTCTGGGCTGCGTCGTCCTGCACCTCTGGGCCCTGCACGCGGCCGGTCAGAACAACCCTGTCGGCATCCTGATCCCCAAGGATCGCGAGAAGAAGGACATGCTGCCCTTCCACCCGTATTTCACGGTCAAGGACGGGTTCGCCATCATCCTGTTCCTGATCCTGTTCGCCATCTTCGTCTTCTATCAGCCGAACGCCCTGGGCCACGCCGACAACTACATCCCGGCCAACCCGCTGCAGACCCCGGCGCACATCGTGCCCGAATGGTACATGCTGCCCTTCTACGCCATCCTGCGCGCCGTTCCCGACAAGTTCGGCGGGGTGGTGGCGATGTTCAGCGCCATCGGCGTGCTGTTCGTCCTGCCGTGGCTGGATACGTCCAAGGTGCGCTCGATGCGCTATCGCCCGACGATGCGGACCTTCTTCATCATCTTCCTGGTGGTGGGCGTCGGCCTGGGCTGGTGTGGCGGGCAACTGCCGGACGCGCCGGTGATCGGGTCGTTCAAGACCTTCACCCTCTTCGATGGCGACCTGAACAGCTATCTGTGGCTGACGCGCCTGTTCACCCTCTACTACTTCGTCTTTTTCCTGATCATCCTGCCGCTGGTGGGGCTGAAGGAGACGCCCCTGCCGATCCCGGCGACGATCTCCGAGCCGGTGCTGACCGGCGCCGACGCCGTCGAGCACAAGGGGTGAGGGGCATGCCGATCGGAACCAAGACCATGTCGTTCAAGACGATCATCGCCTCGGCCGCCGTCGCCCTGGGCCTGCTGGGCGCCGCCGCGCCCGCCCTGGCCGCGGGCGGGGCCGCTCATCCGCGCTCGGGGGGCTTCAGCTTCGAGGGGCCGTTCGGGACCTATGACCAGGGCCAGCTTCAACGCGGCTACAAGGTCTATCACGAGGTCTGCGCCGCCTGTCACAGCATGAACCTGATGCATTACCGGAACCTGGGCGACCGCCACGGGCCGTTCTGGAATCCGAAATATCCGAACCCGAACGACAATCCCGTCGTGAAGGCCCTGGCCAGGGAGGTGCAGGTCGCCGACATCGACAGCGAGACCGGCGAGCCGATCCAGCGCGACGCCACGCCCGCCGACAAGTTCCGCAGCCCCTATCCCAACGCCACGGCGGCGGCGGCGGGCAACGGCGGCGCGGCGCCGCCCGACCTGTCGGTGATGGCCAAGGCCCGCCACGACGGCGCCAACTACATCTATTCGCTGCTGTCGGGGTATCGGAACCCGCCGGCCGGCCTGACCATCCGCGACGGCCAGCACTACAATCCCTATATGGCCGGCGACCTGACGCCGTTCTGGGACGAGACCAAGGGCCATGTGCCGCCCGGCGGCTTCATCGCCATGCCGCCGCCGCTGACGGACGGGCTCGTCACCTATGACGACGGTTCGCCCCAGACGGTGGACCAGTACGCCAAGGACGTGGCCGCCTTCATCGCCTGGACGTCCGAGCCGAAGATGGTGGAGCGCAAACAGGCCGGGTTCGGCGTGCTGATCTATCTGCTGATCTTCGCCGGCGTCACCTACGCCGCCTATCGCCGCATCTGGAAGGGCGTCGCCCACTAAGCCTGCGTCGGTTCGACCTTTTGGCCCGTCGAAACGCGCTTCGGCGGGCCTTTTCATTTGCGACGTTTGGCGCAGCGCGCGGAATCGACACGATGGATTTCGCCGCCTAGGGTCCACTATCTTTTCCGGCTGTGGGGCCCCTCAACCATGCGTCTTGTGTCTTCGTTCGCCGCGGTCCTTCTGGCCGGCGTCGCCCTGTCCGCCTGCGCAACCACGGAGACGACGCAGGCCCCGCCCGTCTTCGATGCGGCGCGGATTTCGCAGGACATCAAGACCCTGTCGGACGACAGTTTCGAGGGGCGCGGCATCGCCACCCCGGCGGAGGACAAAGTCATCCGCTATCTGAGCGAAGGCTACGCCGCAGCCGGCTTCCAGCCGGGCGGGCCGAACGGTCAATGGACGCAGGACGTGATCCTTAACCGCTTCACCCAGTCCAACGTCCACGCCTCGCTGAAGCTGGGCGACTGGACCCTGCCGATGACCCAGGGCCGGGAGGTCGCCGTCTCGACCCGCCGTCCGGCACAGCGCGTCAGCCTGAAGGACGCGCCCCTGGTCTTCGTCGGCTATGGGATCAACGCGCCCGAGCGTCAGTGGAACGACTTCAAGGGCCAGGACCTGCACGGCAAGATCCTGGTCGTGCTGGTCAACGACGCCGACTTCGAGGAGCCGGCGCTGAACACCTTCGGCGGCAAGGCCATGACCTATTACGGCCGCTGGACCTACAAGTACGAAGAGGCGGCGCGCCAGGGCGCGGCCGGGGTTCTGATCGTGCACGAGACGGCGCCGGCGTCCTATGGCTGGCAGACGGTGGCCAACTCCTGGGGCGTGCCTCAGTTCGACATCCTGCGCCAGAATGCGGCGGCCGAGCGCGTGCCGATGGAGGGCTGGATCCAGCGCGACGTGGCGGTCGATCTGTTCCGCCGCGCGGGCCTGGATTTCGAAGCGTCGAAGGTGAAGGCGCGCAGCCGCGACTTCCAGCCCGTCGTCTTGGCCGGCGCGTCCTTCTCGACCGAGTTCGACGTGGCGACCAGCCAGGTCACGAGCCGCAACGTCATCGCCCGCCTGCCGGGGACGACCCATCCGGACGAGACGGTGCTCTACACCGCCCATTGGGACCACATCGGCATGGGCGAGCCGGACGCGACCGGCGACCGCATCTTCAACGGGGCGGTGGACAACGCTTCGGGCACGGCGGGCCTGCTGGAGCTGGCGCGGATGTTCGGCCGCGCGCCGCGCACCGAACGCTCCATCGTCATGATCAGCTTCACCGGCGAGGAAAGCGGCCTGCTGGGTTCGGAATACTATGCGGTCAACCCAGTCTATCCGCTGGCCAGGACGGTGGGCGGCTTCAACATGGATTCGATGAACGTCTATGGCCGCGTCGCCGGCCTGGGCGTCACCGGATACGGCCAGTCAGACTTCGACGAGCGTTTGGCGACGGCGGCCCAGGCGCAGGGGCGCGCCCTGGTTCCCGATCACGAGAACGCGGCCGGCACCTATTATCGTTCGGACCATTTCCCGCTGGCCAAGCGCGGCGTGCCGATGGCCTATGCCGGCAGCCGGGGCGATTTCCGTGACGAGCCGATCGCCGTGCGCGAGGCCGCCCGGTCGGAATACGGGGCCAAACGCTATCACCAGGCGGCGGACGAATGGTCGCCGGACTGGGACTATCGCGGCATGATCGAGGATCTGACCGTCTTCTACGATGTCGGCCGCGCCCTGGCCGACAGCCGCGACTGGCCGCAGTGGAAGCCGGGGTCGGAGTTCGCACCCGTGCGCGCGACCACGGCGTCCGAGCGCCGCTGATTCACCGATCCTTCACGCGGGGCGGGGGGACCTCTCGTCCCGTCCGCCGTTTCCTGTCGAGCAAGCCTTATGATTCTTCGCCGTTCACCCCTGGTCGCCCTGGCCGCCCTGGCGCTGGCCGCCTGCGCCGCCACGCCGATCCCTGTCCCCAGCCAGCCGGTCGACGCCTTCGCCGTCGCCTCGGCCGCCACGCCGCAGTTCAGCGCCCAGCGTCTGTCGGACCACATCAAATACCTGGCCTCGGATCAGATGGAGGGGCGGTTCCCCGGCCTGGTCGGAGAGCGGCTGACCCTGGCCTATCTGCAGGCCCAGTACGAGGCGATGGGGCTGGAGCCGGGCGGGCGCGACGGGTCGTGGCTGCAGCCGGTCGAGCTGGTGCGGTTCACGCCCGAACGGGCGCCGACGGCGGCCTGGACCGGGGCGGACGGGGCGCGTCACGTGCTGACGTCGGGGACCGACATCACCCTGCGCGCCGGGGCGGCCGATCCGGTGGTCCAGATCGCCGGCGCCCCGTTGGTCTTCGCCGGATACGGCGTCTCGGGCCCGACCTGGGACGACTACGGATCGACCGACCTGACCGGCAAGGTCGTCGTCGTGTTGCGCGGCCAGCCCGAAAGCATGGGGGCGGACCCCAACTTCTACGGCTCGACCACCCACAAGATGCAGGAGGCGCTGAAACGCGGCGCCGTCGGCGTCATCACGCTTCAGGATCAGGACGGCCGCTGGCGCCGGGCCGTCGGCGGGGCGTCCCGGCCCCAGATGACGGTCAAGGGCGCCGAGGACGCGCGCTTCACCGGAGCGATCAATCTGGCCACGGCGACCGCCATCGGGGGCGCGCCGTTCGAGGCCGCTCTGGCCAAGGCCAAGGTCGGCGCCCTTGGCGGGGCGGTCGCCCTGCCCGCGCGGCTGGACGTGGACATCGCCGAGACGACCGAGGTCATCCATTCCAACAATCTTCTGGCCAAGATTCCGGGCACGGAGCGGCCGGACGAATATGTCTTCTACTCCGCCCACTGGGACCATGTCGGCAAGGCCAGGACGCCCAACGCCGACGGCGACGACATCTTCAACGGCGCCTGGGACAATGCGTCGGGCACCGCCGGACTGATCGAGATGGCGCGGGCGTTCAAGGCCGGGCCGGCGCCCAAGCGCACCGTCGTCTTCCTGCACGTCACGGCCGAGGAGCAGGGGTTGCTGGGATCGGAAGCCTATGCCGCCGATCCCGTCTATCCGCTGGCCAGGACGGCGGCGGACATCAACATCGACATGCTGCCCTTCACCCCGGCGACGCGGGACGTGGCCGTGTTCGGCGTCGGCAAGTCGGAGCTGGAAGACATCCTGGCCCGGTTCGCGGCGGCGCAGGGGCGGGTCGTGACCGGCGACGGCTATCCTCAGGAAGGCTTCTACTACCGCTCCGACCATTTCAACTTCGCGGCGGGCGGCGTGCCGGCCCTGATGCCCTGGACCGGGCGCGACTTCGTCCAGGGCGGGATCGAGGCGGGCAAGCCCTATTACGAAGGGCAGATGGAGCGGTACTATCACAAGCTGACCGACGAATGGCGCGCCGACTACGACTTCATGGCGGCCCTGCAGAACCTGGACCTGCTGTATCGGCTGGGGCTGACCGTGGCGGACAGCGAAAGCTGGCCCGCGTGGAAGCCGACGGCGGAGTTCAACGCCATCCGCGACCGCACGGCCGACCAGCGGCGCTAAGGCGTCAGGCCGCGCCGAACGGGTAGGGGCTGACGGACTTGGACCAGTCGTCGACCGCCAGCGGACGGTCGATGGGGGCGGCGGCCCGTTCGGCGCAGGGGTGGCGGTGGCACAGGCGGCAGGCGGGGCCGATGGGGGTGGCCTCCGGGCTGTCCAGGTCCAGGCCCCGCGCATAGGTCAGGCGATGGGCGTGGCGCAGTTCGCAACCCAGGCCCACGGCCAGGTCGTGCCGCTCGCCATGGCCGTCGTGGCCCTGGCGCTCGACCGTGCGGGCGAAGGTGAACCACCGATTGCCGTCGGGCGTCTCGATGATCTGGGTGACGATGCGGCCGGGCGTGCGGAAGGCCGAGTGCAGCCGCCAGCGCGGGCAGGCGCCGCCGAAGCGGGAGAAGGGAAAGGCGCCGGCGGCATAGCGTTTTGATATGTTGCCCGCCTGGTCCACCCGCATCAGGAAGAAGGGCACGCCCCGCGCGGTCGGCCGCGACAGGGTGGTCAGCCGATGCGCCGCCTGTTCGTAGCTGACGCCGAACCGGCCCTGGAGCCGGGCCAGGTCGTAGCCCGTCTCTTCCGCCGCGCGCTGGAAGGCGGCGTAGGGCATCAGGATGGCGGCGGCCAGCGTGTTGGTCAGGGCGACCTTCAACAGGGACCGGGTGGGGGCGTCCGGCGCGGCCGAAGCCTCCGCCATCCGATGCAGGTCGGGCCCATGTTCGACCAGAGCCAGCTGATAGGCGATGGCGAAGGCGCGCGACGCGGGGCCGAGCGTCTCCGACAGCAGCAGACGGCGGCGGTGCAGGTCGTAGCGGCGGGTCCATTCCACCATCACCTCGGCCGGCAGGGTGCGGACGCCCAGGTCGTGCCGGGCCGCCAGGCGCTGACGCGCGGCGGGTTCGAACCCGTCGGCATGGGCCGGCGCCTCCGCGGACAGGATTTCGGCCAGGGTCTCGCCCATCTGGTCCAGTTCGGGGAAATGGTTGCCGCGCGACTGGATATGTTCGCGCACCCAGTCGGCCGGGCTGGACTCGACCAGACCCTCTCCGGTCTCGGCGGCGGCGCGCGCCTTGGCGCGGCCGTCGTCGAAGGCCTGATACAGCCGCAGCAGGGCGTCCGCGACGCCGGGCGCCTCTTCCAGCAGCTGCACCAGTTCGTGGCGGGGCGCCGACAGCCCCTTGAACAGGGGGTCGCTCAGGATTTCCGCCAGCCGCGCCTCGTCGGCTGCGCCCGCCTGGTTCAGGCTGCGCAGATCGACGTCGTAGGTTTCGGCCAGCCGCAGCAGAAGCTGGGCCGAAACCGGCCGCTGATTGCGTTCTATATGGTTCAGATAGCTGGGGGAGACGCCCAGGTCCGCGGCCATCGCCGTCTGGGTCAGGGCCAGGTCGCGCCGCAACCGCTTCAGCCGTGCGCCCAAGAAAAGCTTTCGGTCGGTCGCGACGTCCATGCGCCGAAAATGTCATAAAACGACCAGTACTGCAAAGTCATTATGTGACAAAATGACTTCAATATCGCGTTTACCGATGTGTCAGTCGTGACTTCGGCGTGTTCTTATCTTTGAGACGGCGGCTGCGGCCGCGCCCTTCAGAGACCGAGTTCGATCATGACCACCTTCGCCGATCTGGTTCCTTCGCCCGCCGGCCGTTTCGACGGCATCGAGCGTCCCTATACGCCTGAAGACGTGCTGCGCCTGCGCGGTTCGGTTCCCGTCACCCATACGCTGGCAGAGCGCGGCGCCAACCGCCTGTGGCAGTTGCTGCATGACGAGCCCTTCATCAATGCGCTCGGCGCCGTCACCGGCAATCAGGCGATGCAGATGGTCCGCGCGGGCCTGAAGGCCATCTATCTGTCGGGCTGGCAGGTCGCGGCCGACGCCAACACCGCCTCGGCCATGTATCCCGACCAGTCGCTGTATCCGGCGAACGCCGCGCCGGAGCTGTGCCGCCGCATCAACCGCACCCTGCAACGCGCCGACCAGATCGAGCACGCCGAAGGCGGCGCCAAGCGCGACTGGTTCGCCCCCATCGTCGCCGACGCCGAGGCCGGCTTCGGCGGGCCGTTGAACAGCTTCGAGATCATGAAGGCCTTCATCGAGGCGGGGGCCGCCGGCGTCCACTTCGAGGATCAGCTGGCGTCCGAGAAGAAGTGCGGCCACCTGGGCGGCAAGGTGCTGATCCCGACCCAGGCGCACGAACGCAACCTGGTCGCCGCGCGCCTGGCCGCCGACGTCATGGGCACGCCGACCATCACGGTCGCCCGGACGGACGCCGAATCGGCCCAGCTGATCACCTCGGACATCGACGAGCGGGACCAGCCCTTCATCGACCGGGAGAACCGCACGCCGGAAGGCTTCTTCCGCCTGAAAGAGGGCACGGGGCTGGACCATTGCATCGCGCGCGGCCTGTCCTACGCCACTATCGCGGACCTGCTGTGGTGGGAGACGAGCCACCCGGACCTAGAAGACGCCAAGAAGTTCGCCGAGGCGGTGCAGAAGAAATATCCCGGCAAGCTGATGGCCTACAACTGCTCGCCGTCGTTCAACTGGGAGGCCAAGCTGGACAAGGCCACCATCGCCAAGTTCCAGCGCGAGTTGGGGGCAATGGGCTACAAGTTCCAGTTCGTGACCCTGGCCGGCTTCCATGCCCTGAACAACTCGATGTTCGAGCTGGCCGATGGTTATCGCGACAACGGCATGGCGGCCTATTCGGAATTGCAGCAGCGCGAGTTCGCCAACGAGGCGCGCGGCTACACCGCCACCCGCCACCAACGCGAGGTCGGCACCGGCTATTTCGACCAGGTCGCCACGGTCATCTCCAACGGCACTTCGTCCACCACGGCGCTGAAGGACTCGACCGAGACCGCCCAGTTCACCCACGCGGCTTGACCCGGAAAGGAACCGCATAATGGAACCGCTGACCCGAACCGAAGCCATCATCGACTTCTGTCTGGCCCCCCTGGCGCTGGATACCGGCACGGAGGCCGAGCGCGAGGTGCGCCGGCGCATGACGCACGTGCTTCGCACCTATCAGGCCAAGATCGCCAATCCGGTGTCTGTGGACTTCTCGTCCATGCCGTCCCAGGTGATCAACGAGGCGGCCCACGGCTACGAATAGGTCGCCCGTCGATAAAAAAGGCCCGCCTCGATCGCTCGGGGCGGGCCTTTCGTCGTTCTGGAGAACGGTCAGCGGCTCGTGGTCGGGCCGGCGTTCAGGGACTGGGTGGTGGTGACGGCCGGCGCGGCGGCCGGGGCGGCGGCAGGGGCGGGCGCCGTGGCGGCGACGGGGGTGCGGACCGGGGCGCCCGTCTCCTGCGGATCGCCGACGACGATGGTGGTGATCTGCGTCGCCTCGGTGGCGCAGGTCGCCAGGTCGCGCGTGACGTGCCGGCCCAGGCAGAAGATGTCCTCATAGCTGGGGCGCGAGGCGGCCAGGCACTGGAACAGCATCAGCTTGGACATGTTCAGGCAGAATTCGCTATTCGGCTCGCGGGTCAGAGCCTCGGTGTTGACCCGCGCCTCGTCGCCGCCGGCGCCCAGGGCGCCCAGGGCGGCGATGGCCAGCGAGCGCACGACGGCGGGCGTATAGGGCGGGCTCTTGCGCGCCGGCTCCAACCCCAGGCCCGTTCCGCTGTTGCCGGCGGCGAACAACAGGGCCGATTCCTCGGCGGAGGGCAGCATGTCCACTTCCGACAGATGTTTGGCGCCCTCCAGCCGCACCTCGCGGTTGGCGATGGGGGTGATGGCCCAGCGGCGGCGCGGATCGCTGCGGCCCTGGATCGTATAGGCGTCCTGTTCGATGCCTTCGGCGATGGCGCGCATGGCGATCGCATCCTTGCCGATGGCGCTGGCGATCAGGCCGGCGGCGGCGTCGGCGCCGGGCAGGGTGGCGGCGTAGGCCGGATCGGCGACGATCTGGGCCACCATCTGCTGACGCTGGGTCGGATTGGAGGCGTACTGGCGCACCCCGGCGACGAACTCGGGCGACTGCATGGCGATGATGGCGCCATAGGCGATCAGGCCGCGCGACAGCTGTTCGGCGTCGTAGGAGGCGCCCTTGCGGATCGCGGCCTGGATCGATTCCGCGTCGGGGAAGCCGCCGGGCTGGATGGTGCGGGCCTCGCGCAGGAAGGCGACGTAGATGGAGGCGGCCTCGGCCACGCCCTGGTTCAGGGAGATGGGCGGGGGCTGGCGGGCGGCGGCCTCGGCGGCCAGCCGCTGGGCTTCCAGCTCGGCTTTGGAGGGTCCGCTCTCGCAGCTGGCGAGCATGACGGCGGCGACGAAGGCGACGGCGGAAACGCCGCGGCGCAGGGGGGCCGATTTCATTGGAACATCCTCAAGGCGATCACGCGCGCAAAAGCGCCAACACTATGGGCGCTTATAAGGCGATCCGTATGATTACCCGAGGGTTAATCGAACAGTTTGGAGACCGATTCCTCGTTGGCGATCCGTCGGATAGCCTCTCCGATCAGCGGAGCCACGGAAACCGCACGGATTTTCGCGCAGTTCAAAACTTCGTGGGGCTGTTCGATGGAGTTGGTGATCACCAGCTCCTTCAGCGGGCCGTCGCTGATGCGCTTGACCGCCGGGCCCGACAGGACGCCGTGGCTGATATAGGCCGAGACCTCGGTCGCGCCCTGGTCGATCAGGGCCTTGGCCGCATTGACCAGGGTGCCGCCCGAATCGACGATGTCGTCGAACAGGATGCAGCGACGCCCCTGGACGTCGCCGATGATGTTCATGACCTCGCTTTCGCCCGCCTTGGGCCGGCGCTTGTCGACGATGGCCAGGTCGGCGTCCAGGCGGCTGGCCAGGGAGCGGGCGCGGACCACGCCGCCCACGTCCGGGGAGACGATCATCAGACTGGGGTCGCGGCCGTAGGTTTCCTTGATGTCCTGGGCCAGGACGGGCGTGGCGACCAGATTGTCGGTCGGAATGTCGAAGAAGCCTTGAATCTGGCCGGCGTGGAGATCCATCGTCAGCACGCGGTTCGCCCCGGCGCGGGTGATCAGATTGGCCACCAGCTTGGCCGAGATCGGGGTGCGTCCGCCGGTCTTCCGATCCTGACGCGCATAGCCGAAATAGGGCATGACCGCCGTGATCCGCCTGGCCGAGGCCCGCACCAGGGCGTCGGTGATGATCAGCAGCTCCATCAGATTGTCGTTGGCAGGGTAGGAGGTCGACTGCAGGATGAAGACGTCCTCGCCCCGGACGTTTTCCTCGATGACGGCGAAGACCTCGTTGTCGGCGAACCGCTTGACCTGGGCCTTGGTCAGGGGGGCGTCCAGGTGGTCGGCGATCGCCTGGGACAGCGCACGGTTGGAGTTGCCAGAGAGCAGCTTCATCGGCCGGTCATCCTTTCGCCGTCATCCGCCCCCCATGAACGACGGTCGGTTGGCGCGCTCTTTACCAGCGGAGCCGGGCAGGGCAAGTCACATGCGGAGATTTCCTCGGCATGGCGCGGCCCGGTCGCGGGTGCTAGAGATCGCCGCGTTGTTTCCGGGGGAAGGGGCCCAGCGCCTTTCCTCACACGTCATGGGGTCGTCCTTGTCCGCTTCTAAGTTCCGTTCCGGCATGGTGCTGATGGCCGCGGCGCTCGCCGCCGTGACGATTTCCGGCTGCTCGGGCACAAAGCGTCCGCGTCTGGCCTATGAGGAGCGCCCGGTCGAGGCGCTCTACAACACCGGCTACGACCGTTTGCAGCAGCGCCGCTGGTCCGACGCCGTGGACTATTTCCAGGAAGTCGAACGCCAGCACCCCTATTCGGACTGGGCGCGTCGGTCGATCCTGATGCAGATCTACGCCTATTATCAGAACAACAACTACGCCGACGCCATCGCGGCGGCCGACCGGTTCATCCAGCTGTTCCCCGGCAATCCGTCGGCGGCCTACGCCTTCTACATGAAGGCGGTCTGCAACTTCGAACAGATCACCGACGTCGGTCGCGACCAGGGCTACGCCACCGCCGCCCTGGCCGGTCTGAAGGATGTGGCGCGCCGCTATCCGGGCACGCCCTACGCCTCGGACGCCGCGGTCAAGATCGACATGGTCAACGACCAGCTGGCCGGCAAGGAAATGAACATCGGCCGCTACTATCAGCGCGCCAACCAGCCGCTGGCCGCTCTGAACCGCTACAAGGCCGTCATCGCCAATCCCGACTATCAGCGCACCTCGCACACGCCCGAGGCCCTGTATCGCCTGGTCGAGGTGAACCTGCAGCTGGGACTGAAGGAAGAGGCCACCCGGAACGGCGCGGTCCTGGGCTACAACTATCCGGGCAGCCCCTGGTACGCCGAGGCCTACGCCCTGCTGACCGAGAACGGCCAGGCGCCCGAAAAGGCGCCGGAGGGCAAACGCGAAAGCTGGCTGAAACGCCTCATTCCGGGCTGAGGCCGTTCTTGACGATCAGAGTTTATGTAGCTACATAAATGATCGTCTTCGACCCGGACAAGGACGCCGCCAATATCGCCAAGCATGGCGTCTCCCTTTCGCGGGCCGGCGACATGCAAATGGATGAAGCCTTGATCGAGGTGGACGACCGCTTCGATTACGGGGAGCCCCGATGGATCGCCTATGGCGAACTGGATGAGCGACTTCACGTTCTGGCGTTCACCCTTCGAGGCGGAAGCGTGCGGGCGATCAGCCTGCGAAAGGCCAATGACCGGGAGCAGAGATATGTCGAAGACCAAAGGCGTGTCGGAAGCGCCGACCGAGCCCTTTCTCGACGACGATGATGCGCCGGAGTTGACCGCGGAGCGCGCGGCCAAGCTCCGTCCCGCGCGAGACGTTCTGCCCGACGACATCATCGACCAGTTCAAGCGGTCGCCCGGCAGACCGAGGTCGGAAACCCCGAAGAAGCAAGTCACCCTGCGCATGGACGCCGACCTGATCGAGCATTGGCGCGCCAAGGGGCCGGGGTGGCAGTCCGGCATCAACGCCGCCCTGCGGCGCGCGTCGGGGCTGTAATTCCTGATTTGTTCTTTGATCCGCCGCGCTAGACTGACGGCGATGTCGAATCGCGTGCGCCCATGCTGACCGCCCTGTCCATCCGCGACGTCGTCCTGGTGGATGCGCTCGATCTCGAGGTCGAGCCGGGGCTGACCGTGCTGACCGGCGAGACGGGGGCGGGCAAGTCGATCATTCTGGACGCCCTGGGCCTGGCGCTGGGCGGACGGGGCGATGCGGGCCTGGTGCGGCGCGGCGCCAGGCAGGCGGTGGCGACGGCGGTGTTTTCGGCCCCCGACGATCCCGATCTTCTGGCCCTGATCGCGGACAAGGGGTTCGAGGCGCGGCCGGGGGAGGATCTGATCCTGCGGCGCGTCCTGGGCGCGGACGGCCGCAGCCGGGCCTATGTCAACGACCAGCCCGCCGGGGTGACGGCCCTGCGCGAGATCGGCGCGGCCCTGGTGGAGGTGCATGGCCAGCACGAGACCGTGGGCCTGCTGGACTGGCGCACCCACCGCGCGGCGCTGGACGCCTATGGCGGGCTGCAACCCCAGCTTCTGGCCGTCGCCGCCGCCGCGACCCGGCTGAAGGCCGCAGAGGCGAAGCTGGCGGAACTGAAGGCCCAGGCCGCCGACGCCGCCGCGCGGGCCGAGGAGATCGCCCTGAACCTGTCCGAACTTGACGCGCTGGACCCCCGCGCCGACGAGGAGACGGAGCTGGCCGGGGAACGGGCCCTGCTGGGCGCGGCGGAAAAGGCCATCGCCGACCTGGCCGACGCCCGCACCCAGCTGGGCGGCGACAAGTTGAGCCAGAAGCTGGGCGCGGCCCTGCGCGCCGTCGAACATGCGCGCCAGCGGGCGGGGCAGGCGGGGGCCGAGGGCGACCACCCGGTCATCCTGAAACTGTCCGCCGCGGTGGAGGCCATCGACCGCACCATGGTCGAGGCGGCCGAGGCCGTCGCGGCCGTGGACGCCGCCGCCGACGCCTTCGACTACGAACCCGGTCGGCTGGACAAGGCCGAGGAGCGGCTGTTCGCCCTGCGCGCGACCGCACGCAAGCTGAACACCACCGTCGACGCCCTGCCGGCGCTGCGCGTGCGGCTGCGCGAGCAGCTGCGCCTGATCGAGGACGGCGAGGAGGCCCTGACCAATGCCGGCCGCGAAGCCGCCAAGGCGGCCGAAGCCTATGATCTGGCGGCCGAGTTCCTGACCTCGGCGCGCGAGGCGGCGGCCGAACGGCTGACCGCCGCCGTCATGGGCGAACTGGCGCCGCTGAAGCTGGAGCGGGCGCGGTTCCGCGTGGCGCTGGAGCGGATCGAGGGACGGCGGGGACCGGAAGGGCTGGAGACCGTGCGTTTCCAGATCGCCACCAACGCCGGAACCGACTTCGGCCCGCTGGACGCCATCGCCTCGGGCGGCGAGCTGGCGCGTTTCGCCCTAGCCATGAAGGCCGCCCTGGCCAGCCGCGAGGACGTGCGCCAGCCGGTGATGATCTTCGACGAGGTGGACCAGGGCGTCGGGGGCGCGGTGGCCGAGGCCGTCGGCTCGCGCCTGAAGCGGCTGTCGACCGGCGCCCAGGTCCTGGTCGTGACCCACAGCCCCCAGGTCGCCGCGCGCGGCCACGCCCACTGGAAGGTCAGGAAGGCCGAGGACGAGGGCCTGACCACCACCACCGTCGTCGCCCTGGACGAGGAACACCGCCGCGAGGAGATCGCGCGGATGCTGTCCGGCGCCGCCATCACCGACGAGGCGCGGGCGGCGGCGCGGGCGTTGATCGGCTAGGTCAGGTCGGACCGGGACGATCCGACAGGCCGGGCGAGCGGCGCCTTGGCTCGATCTTTGGGGCTCGATCTTTGGCCCGATCTCAGGCGCGAAAAACACCGTCTGAATAGTGTGAATCGTCTGAAATCCTGCGACGGACAGCAATGTCAAAGACCGGGCGACCCGTGCAGGCGCGAAAAACACCGTCTGAATGGTGTGAACCGTCTGAAATCCTGCGACGGAAATCAATGTCAAAGACCAGGCGACCAGGTTCAATCGACATTCATTCCATGACCGTCATTCCGGGGCGTCCGAAGGACGAACCCGGAACCCAGGAGGCGAGCATCAGCCATTGATGCGTTCAACAGCGCGACCGTGGCCCTGGGTTCCGGGTTCTTCGCTCCGCTCAGCCCCGGAATGACGCCTGTATTCAAGAATGTCGACGAACCCAGTGTCGCACGGTTTTGGAGCGTGTCAGGTCGAAAGGGGCGTCGCGCCGTCACGGCGTTGAAAAGGCGGCGGGTTTCCTTTCGGAATAGGCTGGGGGCGCGGCTCAGACCCCCAGAATCCAGCCTTCTTCCCGTTCGACCTGTTCGATCAGGTCGGGCGTGGCGGTCTTGGGCGCGCCGAAGGCCCTGGACAGGTCCCCGGCGTCGTCCATCCGGGCCAGGGCCTCGGCGGCGGCGCGGACCTGGGCCTGGTCCTTGAACTCGCCCGGTTCCGGCCGGGTCTCGAACATCGAGGGCCAGACCTCGACCACCAGGGCCGACAATGGTTCGACGTCTTCGGGCGTCAGTTCGCGCCAGCCCGTGCCGAACGGCCAGACCGCGCCGGAGGGGCCCAGGCTTTCCAGCAGGCGGCGCACCGCCGGGATACCGACCAGGGTCTGGCCGCCCACGGCGCCGGCGCCGTGCATCTGCCAGACGCTCTTGGGCTGAAGCCGGCCCTTGCGGGCGGCGTCTTCGGCGGCGCGGAACTCGGGGATGTCGGCGCCGGCCCCTGCGGGCGGCTTGGTCGTGGTCAGCCAGCGCTGCGCCTGTTTGGCCGGGGCGCCCCAGAAGGGCCAGGCCTCGTCCGTCATCAGCCGGTTCATCTTGGCCGCGACCTGATAGCGGTTGTTGGTGTTGTCGGGCTTGTCGACGATGTTGGCGGCGAGGAATTTCCACATCAGCTGCCACGGGGCCTGCCCGGACGTCCCCTCCAGCTTCAGACGCGCGGCCGTGCCGACCGGGAAGCCCAGGTTGAAGTCCAGCCCGACCAGAACCCGGTCTCCGCGCTTTCGGTGATCGGCCAGGATCGAGGCCAAGAGCGCCTCGCCCTCTGCGCGCGTGGCGACGTTGTGGGTCTCGGCATAGAGGCGGAACCGCACGTCTCGCTTGGCCACGCCGATCCACAGCGAGGCGTCGCCCAGCTTCCTGGTCTCGGCGGCGGTCCAGTCGGCGACGACATAGGCGTCGAAAAGGCGGGCCAAGGCGGCCTCCCGTAATAAGGCGTGTCACTGAAACGAGCGGGGGCTTCTACCGCTCCCCGGCGATAATCGCAAAGGGGCCGATTGTCCCTGTCAGCCTTTCAGCAGGGCCTCGAGATGCGATAGCCAGCGACGGCCCAGACGCAGGGCCTCGCCTGGCGATCCCGTCTGGACGGGCAGGGCGGCGTCCCACAGGGCCAGTTCGAACTCGGGATGGCGGGCGTCGGCGAACATCAGGCGCAGGACCACCTGTTCGGCGTCGGGGGCCAGGATGTCCAGCGACTTGCGCGCCTCGCCCCGGCGGATGCGGGCGACCACATGGCCGTCCACGATGATCTCGCCGCCCTCCACCTCGTCGAAGGCGTAGGCCAGGCCGTGGGCGCCGTTGGCCCACAGGACGACCACCTGTTCGACGTCGAAGTTCAGGGCGCAGGCCCGGCCCTCGCCCGGCGACTGGGCCTCGACCTCGGGCGGGGCGCCCAGGGCCTTGAGCATGGCGCGGCGCAGGCGGCGCTGCGGCTCCATCCACCAGGACAGGGCCAGCGCCAGGGTCGTCAGCAGGGCCGCCGCCAGGGCGATCAGCAGAACCACCCGAAAGACGTCGGCCATCGGCGTCAGGCCTCCAGATCGAGTTCGACCACCACCGGCACATGGTCGCTGGGCTTGTCCATGTCGCGGGCGTCGCGGTGGGTTTCGACGCCGCGAAAACGATCCGCCGCCTGGGGCGACAGCAGGGCGAAATCGATGCGAATGCCATGGTCGCGCTGCCAGGCGCCGGCCTGATAGTCCCAGAAGGTGTAGGTTCCGGCCGGTTCGCCGCCGACCGCATGGGCGTCGGCCAGGCCCAGGTTCTTCAGGGCGCGGAAGGCCTGGCGGCTCTGGGGCTGGAACAGGGCGTCGTCCGTCCAGGCGGCGGGGTTCCTGGCGTCCTCGGGCTCGGGGATGACATTGTAGTCGCCGCACAGGGCCAGCGGCTCCTCGAACCGAAGCAGGTCCCGGGCGTGGCGGTTCAGGCGGTCAAACCAGGCCAGTTTGTAGTCGAACTTCTCTGTCCCGATCGGATTGCCGTTCGGCAGATAGAGGGCGGCGACGCGGATGGGGCGGGGGGCCTCGACCACGGCCTCGATATAGCGGGCCTGTTCGTCCGTCTCGTCGCCGGGCAGGCCGCGCCGGATGTCGGACAGCGGATATTTCGACAGCAGCGCGACGCCGTTGTAGCTCTTCTGGCCGTGGGTCTCGACATTGTAGCCCAGGCTCTCGAAGGCCTCGCGCGGGAATTTCTCGTCCACGCATTTGATCTCCTGGAAACAGGCGACGTCGGGGGCGGCCTGTTCCAGCCAGGCCAGCACGGTGGGCAGGCGGGCGTTGACCGAGTTCACGTTCCAGGTGGCGATGCGCATGAGGGGAAGGCTAGGCCGCGTCTCGCGTTCGGAAAAGAGGCCGCGCAACAAAAGGGCCGCCGGATCGCTCCGGCGGCCCTTCATCTGGTGATTGACGGTCGCTTACGGACGGCCGCCGGTCGGCGCCGGAGCAGCGGCCGAAGGCGTCGTCAACTTGCAGCCGCCGCCGATCTGCTGGGCGGTGGCGCAGGGATAGACCTGCTGCACGATATTCTCGGCATTCAGGCGGGCGATGACGCCGTCGCCGTTCGCGCACTTGGCTTCATAGAAGACGCCGTTGGCGTTGCGGCCCATCAGACGAGCTTCGGTCACGTCACAGGAGGCGGCTTCCGAACCGGCGAAATAAGCTTTCACGAAGGCAGCGTTCTCAGCCGTGGTGGTGAAGTCACAGGTTCCATTCTCCGCCAGTACTTGGATGCAGGGGATCTTGGTCCAGGCGTTGTTCAGTTGCTTGAGCCAGAAGCCGGCGCCGTCCGAGCAGCCGGCCTCGTACATGACGGCGCCATCGGTCGACTGACCCAGAACCTTCACCTGGTCGACGGTGCAGGCGACGCCGGCCTGGACGGCGTATTCGCGCAGGAATTTCTGGGTGTCGGCGTTGGCGGCGATGGTGCATTGCGGGCCAGGATCGGCGGCCGGGTCGCGCGCGCGCAGGGTCTCGGCGGAATAGGCCAACAGGATGCAACTGGTCGCCGTGGGCGGGATCTTGGTTTCAAGAATGAAGCCCGGGCCGGCGGCGCAGGCGATTTCATAGACCGAGGTGTTCCCGGCTGTCGTGCCCAGCAGCTTGGCTTCGCTGACCTGGCAGTTGGTGTTGGCCAGGGCGGCCTGTTCCTGAGCAGACGCCCGAATCTGTTCGGGAGACGGCGCCGCCGGCTGGCGGCCGCCACGTGTGCGTCCCGCGCGCGAAGAGCCTTCTGTCGCCACGGGGCGGCCGTCGGCGTCCGTTTCTCGCCTGGTCTGCGCGGCGGCGGGGACGATTGAGATTGCGCTGAACAGCAGCGCCGCGAGGGCGGCGGTGAAGCGGGCTTTCATGAGGACACCTCGGAAATGGGGACGTTGCAGGCTTCGTGGCGGTCTAATCGTGCGGGGTCAAGGCGGGTGGACGCAGGGCGGAAGAACGGAATACAGTCGCCCGTTTCAATTGGAGACGCATTTGGCGGACGATGCAGTAGCGGTGAAGCTGGCGAGTGAGGCGCGCGGTCTGACCTATCCCCTGCCGGGTGCCCCCGGTCCGGGCGAGGCGATCGCGGTCGCGCGGGGCGTGCTGTGGTTGAGGTTCGCGCTGCCGTTCCAGTTGGATCATGTGAATGTGTTCGCCATCGAGGATGGCGAAGGCTGGACCATCGTCGATACGGGACTGCGAACAAGGGCCGCCATCGAGGACTGGGAGAAAGTTCTTGTCGCCGGGTTGGGGGGGCGGCCGGTCGTCAGGCTGATCTGCACCCATATGCATCCCGACCATATCGGCCTGGCCGGCTGGCTTTGTGAACGAGCCGCGGCTCCGCTTCTGATGTCGAGGCTGGAATATCTGACCGGGCGAACGCTGGCGGGGGAGACCGCCGGGGACGCGCCCGCGGAGGGCGAGATCTTCTATCGCGCCGCCGGCTGGACCGAGGCGCAGATCGTGTCCTGGCGCCAGGACTATGGCGGCTTCGCCCAGGGCGTGTCGCCCTTGCCGAGGGCGTACCGACGCCTGGAAGACGGGGACGTCCTGACGATCGGCGGCGACGCCTGGACCGTGGTGATGGGGGCGGGGCACAGCCCGGAACATGTCTGCCTGTGGCGGAAATCGGACGACGTCTTCATCTCGGGCGACCAGATCCTGCCGCGAATCTCGTCGAATGTGTCGGTCTGGCCGACCGAGCCGGATGCGGACCCGCTGGAGGACTGGATGGCGTCCCTGGCCAAGCTGAGGGGGATGCTGCCGGAGGAGGCCTTCGTCCTGCCATCCCACGGGGAGCCGTTCCATGGGGTCCACCCCCGGCTGGACGCGCTCAAGCGTGGACACGAGGTCGCGCTGAAACGGCTTGAGCGGACGTTGCGTCAGCCGTCCAGGGTCGTGGACGCCTTTTCCGCCGTGTTCGGTCGGGCGGTCGGCGACGGCGTCCTGGGCATGGCCACCGGCGAGGCCCAGGCGCATCTGAACTATCTGGAACGACGCGGCCGCGCCCGGCGTACGCGCGACGAGAACGGCGTCGATTGGTGGACCGCCGTCGAACAGGACGAGGAAACGATATGAGCGACCATATCCGCACAGAGCTGACCGACGGCGTGCTGACCCTGACGATGGACAGGGCCGACAAGAAGAACGCCATCACCCAGGCCATGTATTCGGCCATGGCCGAGGCGACCGAGCGGGCGCGGACCGACGAGGCGGTGCGGGTGCTGCTGCTGCGCGCCGAGGGCGACAATTTCTCGGCCGGCAACGACATCGGCGACTTCATCGCCCTGGGATCGCAGGGCGCGGGACCGGGCGAGATGGCCGTGTTCCGCTTCCTGAAGGCGCTGGCGGACCTGGACAAGCCGGCGGTGGCGGCGGTGAAGGGCCGGGCGGTCGGGATCGGCCTGACCATGCTGCTGCACTGCGACCTGGTGGTGGCGGCCGAGGACGCCCTGTTGTCCGTGCCCTTCGTCAACCTGGCCCTGGCGCCCGAGGCGGCGTCCAGCCTGCTGCTGCCGGCCGCGATCGGACATCAGCGGGCGTTCGAACTGTTCGCCCTGGGCGAGCCGCTGGACGGCAGGACGGCCCTCGCCTGGGGCCTGGCCAATCGCGCGGTCCCGGCCGGCGAGGTCGAGGCGACGGCGGCGGACCTGGCGGCCAAGGTGGCGGCCCGCGCCCCGAACTCGATCCGCAAGACCAAGCGGCTGATGCGCGACGCCGAGGGGCTTTGGGCGCTGATGCAGCGCGAGGGCGAGGCCTTCGGATCGCAGATGCGAAGCCCCGAGGCGATGGAGGCCTTCACCGCCTTCACCCAGAAACGCGCGCCGGACTTTTCCAAGATCGGCTGACCGTCACGAGACCGCGCCTTGATTTGGCGCGGCTTTGCTTCTAGGTGCGCGCCCCATGTCGCACGCCCTGGTGATGCCCGCGGTCGTCAGCCGTATCGAAGCCGAGACCCCGGCCGACGCCGAAGGCGTGGAGGCGCTGGTCATGGCCGCCTTCGGGCCGGGACGGTTCGCCAAGACGGCCGAGCGGCTGCGCGAAGGATCGAAACCGACCGCCGGTTTCGTGGCCCGCCTGAACGGACGGGTGATCGGCGCGGTGCGGCTGTGGCCTGTCGTCGTCGGCCGGACGCCGGCCCTGTTCCTGGGCCCCATCGCGGTGGACGCCGGGCGCCGCAGCGACGGCCTGGGCGCCGAATTGGTCCAGGCCTGCCTGGATCACGCCCGCGGCCGGGGGGGGATCGGGGGCGTCCTGCTGGTCGGCGACCGGGCCTATTTCGAGCGGTTCGGCTTCGTCCCTGCGCCCCAAGTCGTGCTGCCCGGCCCGGTGGATCGCGGGCGGGTCCTTTGGCTGGCGACGGGCGTGACGGTCGCGTCCGGCGGGGCGGCGATCGCGCGATAAGACTTTTTGCGCTGGATCAAGGCGGCCTGGCTCCGCAGCGCGCATCACGCCCCCGACGCCGAAGAGCGGCCGCATCAGGCGGCCTGGACGTCGGGGATAACCGAAGTGAAAGCCTATAAGTTCGCCACCCTGGTCGCCATCGCCGCGGCCGCCGTCGGCACGCCGGTTCTGGCCCAGAGCGCCGCCGGTTCGACCGCAGACGCCTGGACCGCGCCGCGCGCCGGCGACTGGATCGTCACCGGCCGCGTGACCGATGTCTTCTCCCAGGCCGACGACGCCGTCACCACGGCGGCCGGCGCCGACAGCGGCCTGCACGTCGATGTGGGCGACAGCGTCATGCCGACCTTGGGCTTCACCTATTTCCTGACCGATCATCTGGCGGTGGAGGCCATTCTGGGCGCGACCCAGCATGAAATCCGCGCCCAGGGCGGCGCGACGGATGTCGCCGTGCACGAAACCTGGGTCCTGCCGCCGGTCGTGACCCTGCAGTACCGTCCGCTGACCGAAGGCCGCTTCAGCCCCTATGTCGGGGCGGGCGTGAACTACATGGTCTTCTTCAACGGCAAGGATAAGAACAACTTCAAGGTCAAGCTGGACGACGGCTTTGGCTACGCCCTGCAGGCGGGCGCCGACATCGGCGTCAAGGGGCCGTGGAGCCTGAACGTCGATGTCAAGAAGGTCTGGTTCAACACCGACGCCGACATCAACGACGGCGCGCTGAAAAGCGACGTGGACCTGGACCCCTGGGTCGTGTCCGTCGGCTTCGGCCGGAAGTTCTGATCGACTTTCGGCCAGAGGCGCGCTGGACAGGTGACGAACCGATCCGGCGCGCCTAAGTCTTCGTGATGGTCGACGAGGCATCGAAGGACGGGCTGAACGCCCTGGCCCAGGCGGCGAAACAGGCCCCCAGGGACTCGCCCAGGGACTCCACGCGGCGGGGCCTGCCGCCGGTCCATCTGTGGAACCCGGATCATTGCGGCGAGATCGACATCGTCATCCGGCGCGACGGGGTCTGGATGCACGAGGGTTCGCCCATCGCCCGCAAGGAACTGGTGCGGCTGTTCTCGACCGTTCTGAGGAAAGACCCCGACGGCTATCACCTGGTCACGCCGGTCGAGAAGTTGAGGATCCGGGTCGAGGACCTGCCGTTCCGCGCCGTGAGCCTGGGGCGCGAGGGGGATGACCTGATCTTCGTGACCGATGTGGGCGACGAGGTGCGCGCCGGTCCCGACGATCCCATCATGGTGCAGACCGATCCGATCACGGGCGAACCCGCGCCCCGCATCCATGTGCGCCGCGACCTGTGGGCGCGGATCGCGCGGCCGGTCTTCTACCAACTGGTCGAAATGGCCGAGGAGGTCGACGGCCAGCTGGTCGTGCGCTCGGGCGGCCAGGCCTTCTCGCTTGGAGCCGTGGCGTGAGCCTGGAGACGCTCAAGACGCGCCTGGCCCGGCGTCTGGTCCCCGCCGACAACTGGCGTCCGGGGCTGAAGCCGGGCCGATCCGATTACGACCTGAATCCCGGCAGCGCGCGTCTGACGACCGATCTTCGGCCGGCGGCGGTGCTGATCCCCGTGGTGGCGCGGCCCGAGGGGGCGACGGTGCTGCTGACCCGCCGGGCGGACACCCTGGCGCGCCACACCGGCCAGATCGCCTTTCCCGGCGGCCGGCTGGACCCCGGAGAGACTGCGGTCCAGGCGGCGCTGCGCGAGGCGGACGAGGAGGTGGCCCTGAACCCGTCCGCCGTCCAGGTGCTGGGCCTGTCCGACGCCTATGAGACCGGCACGGGATTTCTGGTGACGCCGGTGATCGGCTGGCTGGACGCCGCGCCGGTCGTCACGCCGTCGCCCGACGAGGTGGCGGAGGTGTTCGAGACGCCGTGGGACTTTCTGATGGATGCGGCCAACCATCGCCGCGATTTCTATGACCTGGACGAGGGGCTGCGGCGCTGGTTCTGGGCCATGCCGTGGGGCGAGCGTTACATCTGGGGCGTGACGGCGGGCATTCTGAAGGGTCTGCACGCCCGGCTATACGGCGACGAGGACCATCCGGCCGCCGCCGCCGACGAGGATGCGGCGTGACGCTTTCCATGCGCGGCCAGCCGTGGCTGGAGGCGTCGGCCACCCGCGCGGTGATGACGGCGCTCGAGGCGGCGGGCGGGGCGGGCTGCGCGCGCTTCGTCGGAGGCTGCGTCAGGAACAGCCTGCTGGGCCAGCCGGTCGACGACATCGACATCGCCACCCTTCTGACGCCCGACCGGACGATGGCGGCCCTGAAGGCGGCGGGCCTGAAGGCCGTGCCGACCGGGGTGGAGCACGGCACGGTGACGGGGGTGTCGGAACGCCGCCCGTACGAGATCACCACCCTGCGCCGGGACGTGGAGACCGACGGCCGCCGGGCCGTGGTCGCCTTCACCCAGGACTGGGCCGAGGACGCCGCCCGGCGCGATTTCCGCCTGAACGCCCTCTATGCCGACGCCGAGGGGCGGGTGTTCGATCCGACCGGGGGGGGGCTGGACGATGCGGCGGCGGGACGGATCGTCTTCGTGGGCCAGGCCGAGACCCGCATCCGCGAGGACTATCTGCGCATCCTGCGCTTCTTCCGGTTCTGCGCCTGGTACGGACGGGGCGCGCCGGACGCGGCGGGCCTGGCGGCCTGCGCGGCCCTGAAGGACGGCATGGCGCAGCTGTCGGCCGAGCGGGTGTCCAAGGAACTGCTGAAACTGCTGGCCGCGCCCGATCCGCGTCCGGCGGTGCGGGCGATGAACGAGACGGGGGTGCTGGTCCAGGTGCTGCCGCAGGTTCAGCCGCTGACGCTGTTCCAGGCCCTGTGCGACGTGACGGAGGATCCGGTGCTGCGGCTGTCGGCCCTGCTGCCGGCCGACGCCGGGGCGGCGGCGGCTGCGGCGGCGGCCTTGCGCCTGTCCAATGCGGATCGGGATCGACTGATCGCGGCGGTGGCCGAGGGGCCGGTCGTCGCCCCGGACATGGCCCCGGCCCAGGCGCGGGCGGCCCTTTATCGGCTGGGGCGGGTCGCGTTCGAGGACCGGCTGGCGCGGGCCGAGGCGGCGGGCGGCGGCGACGGCGACGCCTTGCGGGCGCTGGCGGCGGACTGGACCCCGCCCAGGCCGCCGGTCAACGGGCGCGACCTGGCGCGGCTGGGCGTGCCGCCCGGGCCGGAAACGGGCCGGTTGCTGAAGGCGTTCGAGGACGGCTGGATCGCCGACGACTTTCCAGTCGACGGCCATGAGGCGCGGCTGAAGGCGCTTATCTCGCCGCGCGGGTGAACTCGGTGATCACCGGCCGGTGGTCCGAGCCTGTGGCCAGGCCCAGGCGGCGGGTGATCAGGGCCAGGTCGGGCGAGCGATAGACCTGGTCGATGGTGATCCAGGCGAAGGCGGGAAGTCGACTGGGCCAGGTGCCGGGCCAGCCGGGCGCGGGGATCAGGTTCATGTCCGCCTGAATCTGCTTGCCGATGCGGGCGGTGGAGACGCTGTTGAAATCCCCGGCGGCGATGACGGGATTGTCCGGCGCCGCCAGCCGCCGTTCGGTCAGGGCCATGACCTGGGTGATCTGGCCCCATTGATACTGATAGGGCCACGGCCGCGTCAGATGCACGGCGAAGACGTCGATCGGCCCGATAGGCGTCTGGACCACGGCCCCTGCGGCGCTTAACCCGTCTGGCCGGTCGGGCAGGCGTTGCAATATCGGATAGCGCGAGGCGACGATGGACTGGGCGTGATCGCCCGGCCCGCGCCTTCGCCCGACGGCGGTGCGGTGGGGATAGCCGGCCAGCAGCTCGTCCAGCCGGGCGGCCGGCGCGTCGCCCACCTCGACCAGCACCAGAATGTCGGCGTCGGCGGCCGCGATGGAGCGCCGCATGGCCTCCACATCGGTGTTGAAGACCCAAAGATTGGCCGAATACAGCCGCACGATGGGCGCGCCCGGCGCAGGCGTTCCGCGCGGCGGCGTCCACTGCGGCCAGGCGGCGAGCGCCAGGATCAGGCACGAGGCCGCGCCCACGCCCGCCGCCGGCCAAAGCCGCAGCAACAGGCACAGGGCGGTGGTCGCTGCAGCCGCCAGCAGGGCGGGGGCGGCGAACTGGGCCAGGATGTCCACCCACCGATGGCCGATCCCGCTCAGGGCCGCGACGCCGAACACCGCCAGCCCCGCCAGGGCCAGTCCGGCCAGCACGTTCGCCGTCAGCTTGAACAGGGACATCGGCGCACCGACCTTTCGGATTGAACAAGGGCGCGTCGCCCCGCGTTAGGGCGACGCTTGGAGGGCCACATGGCCGCACGGTCGATCCGCGATATCGAAAACATCTGGTCCAATGTCGAGGGCGTCAAGAAGCTGTCCGACCGGGTCATCGGCATCGGCCCGTTCGGCATGGGCCTGGATGCGCTGCTGACCTGGGTTCCGGTGGTGGGCACGGCCTATACGGTCGGCACCGGCGGCTGGCTGATGCTTCAGGCCGTGCGGGCCAGGGCGACGCCGGCGACCCTGGCGCGGATGGGCGCCTATATGGCCGTCGATACGGCGACCGGCACGGTGCCCATCGCCGGCGATCTGGTGGACACCTTCTTTCCGGGGCAGTTGATGGCGGCGCGCGCGCTGCAGAAACACATCGAGACCACCCACTGGGTCGAGGACAGCGAGGCCAACGCCCGCGCCAGCGGCGATCACGCGCGCCACGAAGCCACGGTCCAGGCCGACGAGGCGCTGAAGCGGATCGTCTATCTGCACGACTGAAATAGGAGGGTCGGCGCCGACTCTCCATCCTATCGGGCGAATCGAACCCGTCTGAAAACAAGCAGTTGAGGTCGACCAGCGACCATCTTCCGGCCTGAGGACGCGGCGCGTCCAGACTGATCTCCGACGACAACGGAGATCCCCATGAGCGACGATTTCACCGCGCGTCTGGCCCTGCCCTATCTGGCGGCGGGGCAGATGCAGAAACACGTGACCCTGAACACGGCCCTGACCCGGCTGGACGCCCTGTTGCAGACGGCGGCGGTCAGCCGAACGACGGCGGTGCAGCCCGCCGAGCCCGGCGACGGCGACCTCTACATCCTGCCGGCGGAGGCGGAAGGCTCGGCCTGGGCGGGTCGGTCCGAGGGCGATCTGATGCGGTTCGAGGCGGGCGGCTGGAGCGCCGTTCCGACGCCGCCGGGCCTGGTCGCCCTGGTGCTGGACGTGCCGGCCGTCTGGGTCCGGGGCGAAGCGGGCTGGACGCCGCTGGGCGCCGTTCTGGGCGAGGCGCAGGGGTTGGAGCGGCTGGGGCTGGGGACGACGGCGGACGCGGCCAATCCCCTGTCGGCCAAGCTGAACGCCGCCCTGTTCACGGCCCGGGGCGTGGCGGAAGGCGGGGACGGCGACCTGCGGCTGACCTTCAACAAGGCGGGGGCCGGCGATGTCCTGTCGCTGCTGTTCCAGAGCGGATACGCCGCCTGCGCCGAACTGGGCCTGATCGGCGAGGATGATCTGGGGCTGAAGACCTGCGACGAGGCGGGCGTCTGGCGATCGGTCCTGCATATCGACCGCGCCACGGGCCGGGCCGTCTTCGACCGGGGCGTGGTGCGGCGCCAGACCGTTCTGATGACCGCCGACGGCGGCTATGCGCCCCCGGCCTGGGCGCGATGGATCGAGGCGGTCTGCGTCGGCGGGGGCGGCGCGGGCGGGGCGGGGGCGTCCGGCCCTGCCGGAACCCCGCGTTTCGGCGGCGGCGGCGGCGGGGCGGGCGGGATCAGCCGGGAATGCTGGGCGGCCGAGGACCTGGCGGGCGGCCTTTCGGTCACGGTCGGGGCGGGCGGCCAGGACGTTGGCGGTCAGGGCGCGGGCGGCGAGAGCCGGATTGCGACAGGCGGCCTGGTCCTGTTGCGCGCGGCCGGCGGATCGGCGGGGTCTGCGGGGACGTCCGCAGCGGGGCAGGGCGGTCTCGGCGGCCTGGGTCTGGCCGCGGGCAATCCGGGCGGGGCGTCCGCGATCGCCTCAGCGGGCGGGCGGGGCGGCGAAACCCAGCAGCCCGACGGTCCAGGCGGCGGTGCGGGCGGCGGGGGACTGAGCGCCGGCGACGCCGCGCGCGCGGGCGGGACCGGCGGCGCGGGGGGATGGTCCACGGTGCGGACGCCGGGCGGCGCAGCGGGCGCGGCGGGCGGCTCTCCCGATCCGGCCCTGTCCCTGGCCGGCGGCGGCGGCGGCGGCGGAAACGCCTCGGCCGAGGGAACGGGCGCCGCCGGCGGACCCGGCGGGGGCTTCGGCGCGGGCGGCGGCGGCGGAGGCGCGGGCCTGACGGCCGGCGGCGCGGGCGGTTCGGGCGCCGGGGGCGTGGTTCGCATCACGGCTGTCGGATGAGCCGGCGCAGACACCTGGCCGAGCCGGTCGAGGTCCTGGAGGACGAGGCCTGGGACGCCCCCGACAGTCTCAGCGACACCGAATGGCGGGCGCATTCCGGCTGGGACGGCCGGTGCGACCCCAACCCCTATGACGAGGAGGATGAACGATGAACGGGCGGAACCACAAGCCGCTGGCCGAGGGACGATGGCTTTACCGCCGCCTCTACGCCTTTGCGATCAGCACCGGACTATGGGTGCTTCTGATGCAGGTGGTTCGGCGGATGCCGCCGCAGATGCTGCCCCGCACGGCAGAGGGCCTGATGGGGCTGCTGGCCCTGATCCTGGTCCTCTATCTGGTCGCGCCGACGGCGCAGCAGCTGATCGCCCTGTCGGCCAATGCGCGCTTGCGGATTCCGGGAGGCCGGCCATGAGCTTTCGTCTGTCCGCCCGCTCGCGCGCCCGTCTGGCGGGCGTCCATCCGGCCCTGATCGCCGTGGTCGAGGCGGCCATCGTCCGCTCGCCGGTCGATTTCATGATCACCGAGGGGCTGCGCACGCCCGCGCGTCAGGCGGCTCTGGTCAAGGCCGGAGCCAGCCGGACCCGGAGATCGCGTCACCTGACCGGCCATGCCGTGGACGTCGCCGCCCTGGTGGAGGGGCAGGTGCGCTGGGACTGGCCGCTGTATGGCCGGATCGCCGAGGTGTTCAAGGCGGCGGCGGTCGATCTGAAGACGCCCCTGGTCTGGGGCGGCGATTGGAAGACGCTGCGCGACGGGCCGCATTTCGAACTGGATCGAAAGGCCTTTCCATGAGCGGCGCGGCGAAGCGGGCGCCGACCCTCTTGGGATGGCTGGCGGCGGGCGCGGCGGCGCTGGCGCTGGGGGCCGTTTTGCTGGGCGGGCTGGGCTTTCGCTGGGATCCGCTGGACCTCCAGCGGAAACGCCTGGCCGCCGCTCGGGATCAGGCGCGCCAGGCGTCCGTCGCGGCCGCGGCCCAGGCCGAGTCCCGGCGGCTGGAGGCCGAAGGCGCGGCGGCTCAGGCGCTGCGCGTGGATCACTATCAACACATCGCGACGACGGCGGAGCGGACGACCGCCGCCGCTGTCGTCCAGGCCAGGAGCGCCGATGACGCCGACCACCCCTTGGACCCCCGCCGCGCTGTTCGCCTGCGCGATCATGACGGCCAGCTGTGCCGGCTCGCCCCCGATCTCGACGGTTGCGCCGCCGCGGCTGGCCCTGCCGCCGGCGGCGACGCGCTCCTGCGCCCTGGCGACCCTGCCGGCTGAGCCGACGACAGCGGACCTGGACGCCGCCTATGTGCTGCGCGGGGCCCAGATCATCGCCTGCGACGGCGCTCGCCGCCTGGCGGTCGAGACCCTGCTGGCGGAGAGGGCCATGCAGGACGCCCACAGGAGCGGGCAGGGCGGCCGGCGCTAGACGCCCTGCAGAAACGGCTCGGCAACTTCTGCCCGCCCGGCGGTCGGACTTGCCGGGCCGCCTCGCTGGGCGGCGAGATAAGTTCAATGAAAACAGCGATGGGGGGCGCGCGCGGGCCATTGGCGAACCTGGCCCCGCCCTTGCTCCTGATCCGACCGAGCAAAAGGCTCCTGGCGCTAAAATGGCGCCGGACATCACACGAAGTGAAAAAGGACAGCCAAAATGGCTAACAGCATCAATACGAATTACGGCGCCGCCATCGCGCTGCAGAACCTCAATGCGACCAACGCCCAGTTGGAGCGCACGCAGAACCGTGTCAACACGGGCATGAAGGTGGCCACCGCCAAGGACAACGGCGCGATCTTCGCCATCGCGACGACCCAGCGCGCCAACATGGGCGCCATGGACGCGGTCAAGAACTCGCTGCAACGCGGCCAATCCATCGTCGATGTGGCCCTGGCCGCCGGCGACACCGTCACCGCCGCCCTGGAAGAGATGAAACAGCTGGCGGTCAACATCCAGTCGTCCGTCGCCGGCTCCGACGCCGAAACCGCCTATCTGAAGGATTTCAACGCCCTGGGCGGCGAGATCGACAAGGCGCTGAAGGGCGCCAGCTTCGACGGCGTCAACCTGTGGAACACCACCACGGCGACCAGCCTGACCACCAGCGTCAGCGGCGGAACCTATGAGATCGGCTTCGGCACGACGGACAAGGCCGCCGCCGCCGCCGTCACCGCCGTCTCGGCCGGCACGGCCGTGCGCGCCGGGGCCACGACCGCCATCGTCGACGCCGCCATCAAGGAGATCACGTCCGACCTGGCGACCCTGGGCACCCAGTCCAAATCGGTGGGCCGCCAACTCACCTTCGTCGGCAAGCTGCAGGACGCGACCGAGGCGGGCATCGGCAACCTGGTGGACGCCGACCTGGCCAAGGAAAGCGCCAAGCTGACCGCGCTTCAGACCAAGCAGCAGCTTGGCGTGCAGGCGCTGTCCATCGCCAACTCGTCCAGCTCGATCCTGCTGAACCTGTTCCGCAGCTAAGGCGACGGTTCTCGGCGCGATCCGACGCGGACGGCCCGAGCATGGCGGGCCTCCCGCCCCACCCCTCGCCCGTCGCCCGGCAAATCCTGCCGAGCGGTGCGGCTCGCCTCGGCAACTTCTGCCGGGCAGGAAGGACGGTAAATCAAAGGTTAACTAGCAAAAACAGTAGCTTATGAAATTTGTCGGCCCATGCTCGCGGCCCGGCAATTGCTTCTTACCCACCGAGCAAAAAGCTCCTGGCGACAAAACGTCGCCGGACGTCACCGAAGTGAAGGACCTGCCAAAATGGCGAACAGCATCAACACCAACTATGGCGCGGCCATCGCGCTGCAAAACCTGAACAAGACCAACGCCGCCCTGGAGACGACCCAGAACCGGGTGAACACGGGGATGAAGGTGTCCTCGGCCAAGGACAACGGCGCGATCTTCGCCATCGCCACGACCCAGCGCGCCAACATGGGCGCGATGGATGCGGTCAAGAACTCGCTGCAACGCGGCCAGTCCATCGTCGACGTGGCCCTGGCGGCGGGCGACACGGCCACCTCGGCCCTGGAAGAGATGAAGGCCCTGGCGGTCAACATCGCCTCCTCGACCGGCGACGCCCAAGTGGCTTACCTGGCCGACTACAACGCCCTGGGCAAGGAGGTGGCTTCGGCCCTGTCGGGCGCCAGCTTCGACGGCGTGAACCTGTGGACCACGGCCGCCCTCACCAATCTGACGACCAACACGTCGGGCGGAACCTACGGCGTCGGCTTCGCCGCCGCGCCGTCGGCCGATGCGACCCTGACCGCCGTCAACACCGGCGCCGTCACCGCCGCCAATGCGACGGTGGCGAACGTCGACGCCGCCATCAAGAAAGTCACGGACAGCCTGGCGACCCTGGGCACCCAGTCCAAGTCGGTCGGTCGTCAGATCACCTTCGTCAACAAACTGCAGGACGCGACCGAGGCCGGCATCGGCAACCTGGTCGACGCCGACCTGGCCAAGGAAAGCGCCAAGCTGACCGCGCTTCAGACCAAGCAGCAGCTTGGCGTCCAGGCGTTGTCCATCGCCAACTCGTCCAGCTCGATCCTGCTGAGTCTATTCCGCTGAGGCCCGGAGGCGTGAGCCCGTTTCGGCGGGTCGCGCCAAGGCTTCTTAACCGGGGGTCGGCTCCGTCCGTCCGCCAACACCGAGCAAAACGCTCCCGTCGCCAAAACGGCGTCGGCCATCACGAAGTGAAGAAGGACAGCCAAAATGGCTAACAGCATCAACACCAACTACGGCGCTGCGGTCGCCCTGCAGAGCCTGAACAAGACCAACG
>NZ_QFNM01000075.1 GCF_003248455.1 Brevundimonas sp. | reverse complement strand
GCCGGCGCCGCATCGGCGGAACCCAATGGTTGGTACGGCGCCATCGACGCCGGCTATCACATGATCGACGACATCAACGCCGAGTCGTCGACCACGGGCGCCAACTGGAACTATGAAGTGAACGACGGTTGGGCCGCCTTTGCGCGCCTGGGCTATCGTTTCAACCCCAACTGGCGCGTGGAACTCGAAGGCGGCTATCGCTCGGGCGACATCGGCACGGTCCGCGCCGTGTCGGGCACGCAAGGCCTGTGCAACCTGACGCCGGCGACGGGTCCTTGCCACTCGCCGGAAGGCGACATCGAATCCGCCACCCTGATGGCCAATGTCATTTATGACTTCGGCTACGAAGCCTGGGGCATCCGCCCGTTCGTGGGTCTGGGCGCCGGCGTGAACCGCATCGACGTCGACACGGTCGGCGCCCTGCGCGCCAATCGTGGGGCCACCTTCACGGCGGACGACACCTCGACCAAGTTCGCCGCTCAGGCGATCGCGGGTCTGGCCTGGGCCATCAGCGACCGCGCCAACATCGACCTGACCTACCGCTATCTGACGGGCGATGCCAAGTTCGCCTCGACGACGGCTGGGACGGGCGTGGGCGCCACGTCGTTCGGCGAATGGGACGGCGACTACGACCAGTCGCACACCGTGACCCTGGGCCTGCGCTACAGCTTCGGCGCCGAAGACGCGCCGCCGCCTCCGCCCCCGCCGCCTCCCCCGCCGCCTCCCCCGCCGCCTCCCCCGCCGCCGCCTCCGCCGGCTCCGGCCGCGCCGGTCGCGCGCCAGTTCGTGGTCTATTTCGACTGGGATCGCTCGGACCTGACGGCGGAAGCCCGTTCGGTGGTGACGCAGGCCGCCAACTACGCCAAGTCGGGCCGTCCGACGCGCGTGCTGATCGTGGGCTACACCGACACCTCGGGTTCGGCCGCCTATAACGTCGGCCTGTCCAACCGTCGTTCGCGCACCGTCGCGGACGCCCTGGTGGCTCAAGGCGTCAACGGCGGCGTGATCGCCCTGGACGGCAAGGGCGAAACCAACCTGGCCAAGCCCACCGCCGACGGCGTGCGCGAACCGCTCAACCGCCGCGCGACCATCGACATCAACTTCTAA
>NZ_QFNM01000048.1 GCF_003248455.1 Brevundimonas sp. | reverse complement strand
TTGACGACGATCGGCGTCTTCTTGATCTTCAGCACATAGTCCAGCGCCTTGGCGATGGCGGCCTGACCCGTCTTTTCGCCCAGGATGATCTCGACCAGCATCATCTTGTCGACGGGCGAGAAGAAGTGGATGCCGATGAAGTCCGCAGGCCGCACCGAAGCCTCGGCCAGGCCGGTGATCGGCAGGGTCGAGGTGTTGGAGCCGAACACGGCGCCGTCGGCCAGCTGGGCCTCGGCGCGCTTGGTCACGTCGGCCTTGATCTCGCGGTTTTCGAACACCGCCTCGATCACCAGGTCCGATCCCTTGATCAGGTCGTAGTCCGTCGTGGCCGTGACCGAGCCGAGCAGGGCGTCGTACTTCTCCTGGGTCAGCTGACCGCGCGACAGGCGTTTCTTCAGCAGCTCCTCGACATGGGCCTTGCCCTTGTCGGCGGCTTCCTGGGTCTGGTCGATCAGGATGGTCTCGATGCCGGCCATGGCCTGAACATAGGCGATGCCCGCGCCCATCATGCCGGCGCCGATGACCGTGACCTTCTTCGGATCGGACTTGGGCACGCCGGCCGGGCGCACGGCGCCCTTGTCCAGCTCCTGCTTGGACAGGAACAGCGAACGGATCATCGCCTGGGCCTGAGGCGTCATCAGGGTCTTGATGAAGTAGCGGGTCTCGATCCGCAGGGCCGCGTCCATCGGCACCTGGGCGCCCTCGTAGACCGCCTTCATCAGGTTCACCACGGCCGGATAGTTGCCGTAGGACTGCTTGCGCAGCATGGCGTTGCCGACCATGAAGTTCTGGATGCCGGCCGGGTGGTAGGGACCGCCGCCGGGAAGCTTGAACGACTTCTCGTCCCAAGGCTGGACAGCCTTGCCGCCATTCTTGATCCAGGCCTTGGCGGCCTCGACCGATTGGCCCTTCTCCACCACCTCATGGACGATGCCGGCGCCCTTGGCGTCGTTGGGGCGGAAGGACTTGCCCTCGCTCATGGCCATCATGGCGTTCTGGACGCCGACCAGGCGGGTCAGGCGCTGGGTGCCGCCGCCGCCGGGGAACAGGCCGACCTTGATCTCGGGCAGGCCCAGCTGGATCTTGTTGTCGTTCTCGACCACGCGGTAGTGGGCCGCCAGGGTGAACTCCAGCCCGCCGCCCAGGGCCAGGCCGTTGATCGCGGCCGCGATCGGCTTGCCCGAGGTCTCCAGCGCGCGGAAAGCGCCGTTCAGCGCCCAGCCGGCGTCGAAGGCCTTTTGCAGGTCGCCGCCGCCCGACAGCACGCCGCCGGCCATGTCGCCCAGGTCCGCCCCGGCGCAGAAGCCCGACGCCTTGCCCGAGGTGATGACGGCGCCCTTGATGGCGTCGTCGGTCTTGATGCGTTCGACCAACTGCGGGATTTCCGCCATGACCGAGGAGGTCAGGGTGTTCATCGAACGGCCCGGGACGTCGAACGTGACCAGGGCGATTCCGTCGGCGTCGACGTCGATCTTGAAGTTTTCCATTTGGCGATCCTGCCTTTTTCAGCGGGCGGCCTGTCCGCAGGTCGCGCCCTTTTTGAAACCCGTCATCCTCGGCCTTGTGCCGAGGATCCAGAAACTCAAACGCCTGCCGATCATACTCCACCGCCTGGGAGTCTGGACCCTAGGCACAAGGCCTAGGGTGACGGTGAAAGGGAGGACAGGCGCGCGATCAAATCCGCTCGATCACCGTGGCGGTGCCCATGCCGCCGCCGATGCACAGGGTGATCAGGGCGGTCGACTTGTTCGAGCGTTCCAGCTCGTCCAGGGCGATGCCGGTGATCATGGCGCCGGTGGCGCCCAGGGGGTGGCCCATCGAGATGCCGCCGCCGTTCACGTTCATCTTGGCGTGGTCGATGTCGAGCGCCTGCATATAGCGCAGGACGACGGCGGCGAAGGCCTCGTTCAGCTCCCACAGGTCGATGTCGTCGGGCGTCATGCCCAGCTTCTTCAGCAGTTTGCGGGTCACATATTCCGGGCCGGTCAACATGATCGACGGCTCCGAGCCGATCGAGGCGCCGCCCAGGATCTTGGCGCGCGGCTTCAGGCCTAGGGCCTGGCCGGCTTCCAGCGAGCCGATCAGGACGCCGGCCGAACCATCGACGATGCCCGACGAATTGCCGGGCGTGTGCACGTGGTTCACGCGCTCCACCTCGGGGTAGCGCTGGTTGATCACGCTGTCGAAGGCCATCTCGCCCATCATGGCGAAAGAGGGATTCAGGCCGCCCAGGGCCTGCATGTCCGTGTTCGGACGAATCGTCTCGTCATGGTCCAGGATGGTCAGGCCCAGCTGATCCTTGACCGCGATCACCGAATTGTTGAACCGGCCCTCGGCCCAGGCCTTGGCGGCGCGCTTGTGGCTTTCGACCGAATAGGCGTCCACGTCGTCGCGGCTGAAGCCGTATTTGGTGGCGATCATGTCCGCCGACACACCCTGCGGCACGAAATAGGTCGGGAAGGCCGAGGACGGGTCGGTCGGCCAGGCGCCCATGTCCGAACCCATCGGCACGCGGCTCATGACCTCGACGCCGCCGCCGACGGCGAAGTCGGCCTCGCCGGACTTCACCTTGGCCGTGGCCATGTTCACCGCTTCCAGGCCGGAGGCGCAGAAGCGGTTGACCTGGACGCCCGCGGTGTCCTGGGACCAGCCGGCCGACAGCACGGCGGTGCGGGCGATGTCGGCGCCCAGTTCGCCCACCGGGGTCACGCAGCCCAGGATGACGTCGTCGACCTTGGAGGTGTCCAGATCGTTGCGGTCGCGCAGCGCCTGAAGAACCTGGGTGGCCAGGCTGAGGCCGGTGATCTCGTGCAACGAGCCGTCCTTCTTGCCCTTGCCGCGCGGGGTGCGGACGGCGTCGTAGATATAGGCGTCAGCCATGGGAGTGGGTCTCCATTTTTGTCCCCTATGCGCGACACGCGGTGTCGCGCGACTTGAGGGGAGGACGGTTCCAAGCGTGGACGCCAAGAACCCTACGTTTACGTCAACGTCAAGTAATAAGCCGCGTGATCTCTCGCCAGGATGGGCGGCGTTCGCGACGACGGGAAGGACAGGAAGGGGCGACGGGCGGACGCACGTCCGACCCGTCGTCGGGATCGGCGCCGGGCTCAGTCGGCGCGGGGAATGCGGCTCGCGCCGCCGGTGATCTTGCAGGCGTATTCGGTCTGCGGCCGGCCGGTCTGGACGCCGGTCGGGACCAGGATGCCCTGGTCGCGGGCGCAGGCGGCCTCCAGGGCGTCCATCTCCTGCTGATAGCGATTGACGCCGCCGGTCGTGCCGCAGGCTGCAAGCAGCGGCAGGGCGAGGGCTGTGGAGAGGATCAGGATACGCATGGTCGATTGCTCCCTATGGGACGCGCGCGCCCCGGCTCGTTCCCCCTAGGGTGAAATCTACTGCGTCGCCGCCAGCCTGACCAGCTTGCCGTCCTGTTCGTCGGTGACGGCCCAGACGGCGCCGTCGGCGGCCACCGCCACGTCGCGGACCCGCTCGCCCAGATCGGTCAGCAGACGCTCCTCGCCGACGACGCGGTCGTCCGCGATCACCAGCCGGGCGATGTGCTTTTCCTTCAGGCCCGCGACCAGCAGATTTCCGTTCCAGCCGGGGAACATGGCGCCCTGGTAGAAGGTCGCCCCGCCCGGCGCGATCACCGGATCCCAGTAGTAGACAGGCTGTTCCGTGCCTGGCGCCTGGGTCGCGCCGCTGTTGATCTGGCCGCCGGCGTACTCGACGCCGTAAGCCGCATCGGGCCAGCCGTAGTTCAGTCCGGGCTTGTCGATATTGACCTCGTCGCCGCCGCGCGTGCCGTGTTCGACGGTCCAGATCGCGCCCGTTCCCGACTGGACGGCGATCCCCTGGACGTTGCGGTGACCCAGGCTCCAGATTTCGGGCCGGGCGCCGGCGCGGCCGACGAACGGATTGTCGGAGGGGACGGAGCCGTCGGCGTTGATGCGGATGGTCTTGCCCATGTGCGAGCCCAGGTCCTGGGCCTGGGGCCGCATCGGCTTGTCGGAGCGTTCGCCCAGGGTCACGAACAGCTTGCCATCCGGCGCGAAGGCCAGGGACGAGCCGAAATGCTTGTCCCCGTCATAGACCGGCAGGGCGCGGAACACGACCTGCACGTTCTCGACCCGCGACCCGTCGTCGGACAGGCGCCCGCGCGCGACCGAGGTGGCGTTGCCGCCCTCCCTCGGTTCGGAATAGCTCCAGTAGATCATCCGGTCCTGGGCGAAGCCGGGGCTGACGATCACATCCAGCAGGCCCCCCTGGCCGCGCGCATCGACGGCGGGCAGGCCCTGGATCGGTTCGCCGACCTGGCCCTGGGCGGTGACGAGGCGCATCCGGCCGGGCTTTTCCGTCACCAGCCAGCGGCCGTCCGGCAGGGCGGCCAGACCCCAGGGATGGACCAGGCCCGAGGCGACGACCGTATGGCTCATGGCCTGTTCGGTCTTGACCGCCGGCGCGCGGGTCTGGCCGGGGAAGGCCGGCCGCTGGTCGGGATTGCTGGCCGGCCGCGTCTCCAGCGGCGCGCCGCTCTGGGACGTGGTCTCGGCGCTTTCGCCGTTCGCCCCGCAGGCGGCGGCGAGCACGAGCAAGGACGTAGAGGCGGCGGCGACGATCAGGCGCATGGCGCAGGCTCCGAAAGGCGAGAGGCTTATCGAGCGAAAACGGCAGGGCCAGCGTTACCGTTCCCGTGCGCCCCGGTCGTGCGCCCTATCGCCGCATGATCTGACGCGAGATGACTTGAACACAGCCTCCGACGGCGATATAGGCACGCCTCTTTCGCGGCCGGCTCCGGCCCCGCGACGCCCGGGACTGGGTAGCTCAGATGGTTAGAGCGGTGGATTCATAACCCACAGGTCGGCGGTTCGATCCCGCCTCCAGTCACCACCCCATCCGCATTCAGCAGAGCCAAGGATCACATCGGCGGCGGCTGGGTCCTGAAGAAGGCTGTCGCGCCGACTCCGAAGTAAAGCAGAGCGAAGATGATCGCCAAGGCGAGCAGTAACAGGACCACGCCGCGTTTGCTTTTCAGGACACGGGGTTTGGTCGTGCGTCGCGCCATGGAGGCGAAACAGCGGCCGGGCGCTTCTGTTCCCAATGTCCGAAAGGCGTCGTGAGGCCAGGAGGCAACCTGCGCCATTGTGCTGCGTTTCCCGTCGATCTTCCAACCTTGACCGGAGTTTCGCCGTGACGATCCGAACCCAAGCCCTGCTGGCCGCCGTCGCCGCCCTGACGCTGGGCGCCGCCGCCTGCACCCAGGCCGAGCAGGAAAAGACCGAGGCCCATGCCGAGGCCGCCGCCGACAAGACGGCGGATGTGGCGTCGCAGGCCGGCGAGGTGATCGAGGGCGGGGCGATGAAGGCGGCCCAGGCCGTCGAGACCGGCGCCGGCAAGGTCGCCGACAAGCTGGAAGGCGAACAGGCCGAGGCCGCCGCCGAAGGCAAGCCGGGCGCGATCGATCCCGCCACGGACGAACGCGTCCCGGCCCGTAACTAAGGCCGGATCAGGCGGGGGGCGCCGCCGGCTGCGGCCCTTCCGCCAGCACGGCGTCGATCAGGGCGCGGGCCTGGGGGCTGGACCAGTCCGCTTCGCCCGCCATGGCCGCGCGGATACGGCCCTGGCGATCCAGGACGATGGTTTGCGGCATGGCGCCCTTGGCGGGGAATTCGAACGGCAGCTGGAAGCGGATGTCGCTGTAGAAGGGCAGGGGGGCGTGATCGTCCAGGAAACGCCTGGCCTCGGCCGCGGCTTCCGGCGTCGCATCCACATTGATCGGCAGGACGACCAGGTCCGGGTTCGCCGCATAGGCTTTCGCCAGCGCCTGGAGCGTCGGCATTTCCGCCTTGCACGGCGCGCACCACATGGCCCACAGGTTCACGACCACCACCTTGCCCCGAAAGGCCGAGAAGCGGACGGCCGTGCCTGTGCGGTCGCGGAAGGCGTATTCGGGGGCCGTTTCGGCCCGGGCCGGGGTGGAAAGCGCGGCCAGCGGACCGGCGGCGAAGCGCGCCAGGTCGCTTTTCGGCGTCGCGGCGGCGGTTGCGGCCTCTTGCATTTGCGCCTTCTGGCGATGATTGGCGTATAGCGACATCGCCATGCCGCCGGCGCCGGCGATGGTGCTGACCACCACGACCGCGCCGACCACCGCCCAGATCGCCTTCCTAGAGCCGCTCATGACCCAATCCGTTCCTGCCGACGCCATGCCATCCGCCGGTTCGACTGCGCCGGCGAAGCCGGCGGGTCAAGACATGTGGGGCGGACGCTTTTCGTCGCGCCCGGCCGAGATCATGCAGGCCATCAACGTCTCCATCGGCGTGGACCAGCGTCTGTGGCGCCAGGACCTGGCCGGATCGCGCGCCCATTGCCGGATGCTGGCCAAGCAAGGAATCATCCAGCCGGCGGACGCCGAGGCCATCCTGGGCGGGCTGGACGCCATCGAGGCCGAGATCGAAAACGGCGTCTTCCCCTTCCGCGACCAGTTCGAGGACATCCACATGAATGTGGAGGCGCGGCTGAACGAACTGATCGGCGAGCCGTCCGGGCGGCTGCATACGGCGCGCAGCCGCAACGACCAGGTCGCGCTGGATTTCCGCCTGTGGGTCCGCGACGCCTGCGACCGGTCGGCCGCCCAGTTGAAGACGCTTCAGGCCGCCCTGCTGAACCGCGCCGAACAGCACGCCGGCGACCTGATGCCCGGCTTCACCCATCTGCAGACCGCCCAGCCGGTGACGCTGGGCCACCATCTGATGGCCTATGTCGAGATGTTCGGCCGCGACGCCGGTCGCTTCGCCGACGCCCGCGCGCGCATGAACGAAAGCCCGCTGGGCGCCGCCGCCCTGGCGGGGTCGCCCTTCCCCATCGACCGCCGGATGACGGCGGCGGAACTGGGATTCGACCGGCCGATGGCCAACAGCCTGGACGCGGTGTCGGACCGCGACTTCGCGCTGGAAAGCCTGGCCGCCGCCTCGATCACGGCGGGCCATCTGTCGCGCCTGGCCGAGGAGATCGTAGTGTGGATGACGCCGATGTTCGGTTTCGCCGCCCTGCCCGACGACCTGACCACCGGCTCTTCGATCATGCCGCAGAAGCGCAACCCCGACGCCGCCGAACTGGTGCGGGCCAAGACCGGGCGGATCATGGGGTCGCTGGTGGCCCTGTCCACCGTCATGAAGGGGCTGCCGCTGGCCTATTCCAAGGACATGCAGGAGGACAAGCCGCCGGTGTTCGAGGCGTTCGACGCCCTGGACCTGGCGCTGAACGCCATGACGGCCATGGTTTCGGCCCTGCAGCCTGACACTGAACGGATGGCCGCCGCAGCCGGCGCGGGCTTCTCCACCGCCACCGACCTGGCCGACTGGCTGGTGCGTGAACTGAACCTGCCGTTCCGCAAGGCGCACCATGTGACCGGGGCGGCGGTGAAGCGGGCGGAGGCGCTGGGCGTAGACCTGGCGCAACTGCCGCTGGACGAGATGCAGAAACTGGAGCCGGGGATCACGGAAGCGGTTTACAAGGTGCTGACCGCCCAGGCTTCCTGCGAAAGCCGACAGAGCTATGGCGGAACCGCGCCGGAACAGGTCCGCGCGCGCATCGCCGATTGGAGAGGCCGCCTATGAAGAAGACTTTGATCCTCGCGGGCGCGCTCGCCCTGCTGACCTCGGCCTGCGGGCGGATGGCGGACCTGGAATCGCCGGTGCGCCAGACCGAGCGCGCGCCGCGCGACAGCCGCGCCCCGCACCTGCCCGAGCCGGCGACGATGAACCGCCCGTCCAGCAGCGTGCCGATCGACGGCGGCCCGTCCAATCCCATCGGCGCCGGCGCCGCCCAGAACGATCCGCGATAGACCTTGCACCATTTCGACCTGAAGGACGGGGCCCTGCATGCCGAGGGCGTGCCGCTGGAGCTGATCGCCGACGAGGTGGGCACGCCCGCCTATGTCTATTCGACCGCGACGCTGAAGCGGCATTACGGCCTGCTGCGCGCCGCCGCCGACGCGCATCGCGACGCCCTGGGCGAGGCCCTGATCGCCTTTGCGGTCAAGGCCAACTCCAACCTGTCGGTCCTGGCCACCCTGGCCAAACTGGGGTCGGGCGCCGACACCGTGTCGGAAGGCGAGATCCGCCGGGCCCTGGCGGCGGGCGTGCCGGCCGACCGCATCATCTTCTCGGGGGTCGGCAAGACCGATGTGGAGATGGCGTTCGCGATCAGCGTCGGGGTGCGCCAGATCAACGTCGAATCCGGCGCCGAGCTAGACCGGCTGATCGCCGTCGCGGCCATGATGGATGCGGCGCCTGCCATCGCCGTCCGCGTCAATCCCAATGTGGGTGCGGGCGGCCACGCCAAGATCACCACGGGCGGCAAGGGCGACAAGTTCGGCGTGCCGGTGGAAGAGGCGATGGATCTGTACGCCCAGGCCTCGGCCTCGCCCCATGTCACGCCGGTCGGCCTGGCCTGCCATATCGGCAGCCAGATCGTCGACCTGGCCCCGCTGGAGGCCGCCTTCACGGTCCTGGCCGAGATGACGCGGGCCTTGCGCGCCCAGGGTCATGCGGTGACGCGGCTGGACCTGGGCGGCGGGCTGGGCGTGCCCTATTCCGGCGGGGTCGAGCCGCCGTCCCCGGCCCGTTACGTCGCCATGGCGGCGCGGGTGCTGGACGGGCTGGACGTCGAGGCGGCGTTCGAGCCGGGGCGGCTGCTGGCCGCCAACGCCGGGGTGCTGCTGAGCCAGGTGATCCAGGTCAACGAACGCTCGGACGGGCGCCGGTTCTTGGTGCTGGACGCGGCGATGAACGACCTGATGCGGCCGGCGCTCTACGACGCCTTCCACGACATCCGGCCGGTCGTTCCGCGCGGCGGCCAGACCTTGGCCTACGATGTGGTCGGGCCGGTGTGCGAGACGGGCGACACCTTCGCGCGCGACCGCGCCCTGGCGCCGCTGAAGGCCGAGGACCTGGTGGTCTTCACCGGGGCGGGAGCCTATGGCGCGGTCATGGCCAGCGAATACAACAGCAGGCCCCTGGCGCCCGAGGTTCTGGTGGACGGCGATCGGTGGGCCGTGATCCGACCGCGCCCGACCTATGAGGAGATGCTGGACCGCGAGCCGTTCGCCGACTGGCTTTGATGTCGAATTCGGCTCGACCGTTATAAAGTAACACGCTATAGGCGGCGTCATGTCTCCCGGCGCCGAACAGTCCGTCCTCTTGTCCCTGCTGGGCGGCGGCTTCGTCGCGGCCTTCCTGCACGCGGCCCTGCCGACCCACTGGCTGCCTTTCACCCTGGTCGGGCGAGCGCAGGGCTGGCGGCCCCGCCGCATCCTGCTGGCGGTGACGGCGGCGGGCCTGGCCCACATCGCCACGACGGCGGTGGTCGGCGGCCTGATCGTGGCGGCGGGCCTGGCGCTGGACCAGTGGATCGGAGGGATCCTGCCCCACCTGGCGGCGGTGCTGCTGTTCCTGTTCGGGGCCTTTTATCTGGCGCGGTCGGCCCTGCGGCGTCCCGTCCTGGCCGGCGGCCCGGGGGTCGAGACGCCGGATCCGGCGGTGTCGGACAAGGCCGCCTTTTGGGGCCTGGTCGCCATGATGGCGGTGTCGCCGGGCGAGGTGCTGCTGCCCATCTATCTGTCTTCGGCCTCGGCGGGGATCGGGGCCCTGGCCCTGCTGACCCTGGTGTTCGCCGTCGGCACCGTCGCGGGCATGGCGCTGTTCACGGCCCTGGCCAGCGCCGGCGCCTCGATCCTGCGTCTGGAGCGGTGGGCGCGTTACGAGGGGGCGGTGCTGGGCCTGGCCCTGATCGCCCTGGGCCTGATCGTGGCCATGCATCAGCACTGATATTACATGATAACATTCAAAGCGTTATCAAGTAGCGGCTTGGCTGTATGCGTAAAGGGCGTATAGGCGAGCCATGAACGCCGCCCATCACGACCATGACCACGACCACGATCATGCCGATCACGGTCACGGGCGTTCGCACGCCCGTGGCCACGGTCATGGTCACAGCCACGCTCACGGCCACGGGGGGCACGGCCACGGCCCGGTCGACACCGGCGACTGGCGCTATGCGGTCGGGCTGGTCGTCAATCTGATCTTCGTCGCCTGCGAGTTCGGGGCGGGGCTGATCGCGGATTCCACGGCGCTTCTGGCCGATGCGGGCCACAATCTGTCCGACGTGCTGGGTCTGGCCATGGCGGGCGGGGCGGCCTGGCTGGCGCGGCGCGGCGCGCACGGGGCGGCCGGCGGCCGGCGGACCTATGGCTTCGGCAAGGCGACCGTGCTGGCGGCGCTGGGCAATGCGCTGCTGCTGATCTTCGCCTGCGGGGCCATCGCCTTCGAGGCCGTGCGGCGTTTCAACGAACCGGCGCCGGTCGGGTCGGGCGTGATCATGGCGGTCGCGGGGATCGGCTTCGTCATCAACCTGGGCACCGCGCTTCTGTTCATGAGGTCCCAGCACGACCTGAACGCCAAGGGGGCCTATCTGCACATGATGGCCGATGCGGGCGTGTCGTTAGGCGTGGTGGTCGCGGGCGGGCTGATCATGGCGACCGGCTGGTCGGTGGTCGATCCGATCGTCAGCCTGGCGATCGTGGCGGTCATCCTGTGGTCCACATGGGGGCTGCTGAAGGATTCGGTCAATCTGGCCCTGGACGGCGCGCCCAGCGGCGTGGACGTGGCGGGGCTGGAAAAGGCGTTGGTCGCCCTGCCGGGCGTTCGGGCGGTGCACGACCTGCACGTCTGGGCCCTGTCGACGACCGAGACGGCCTTGACGGCGCACCTGGTCCACGACCGGGCGGACGGGGCGGCCCTGATCGGCGAGGCCCAGGCGGTCGCGCGCCGCCACGCCATCGGCCATACGACGCTGCAGCTGGAGACCGAACGTCTGCCCGACTGTTCGGGGTGCTGAGCCCTTACGTCTGTTCGAACGTCAGCGGCGCGCCCCAGAACTGGGACACCAGTTCCGACTGAGGTCCGGCCTGGCCGGTGGTCAGGAAGTCGCGACGGCCGCTGTCGCCCAGGTCGTATTCGGGGTGCGCCTTGAAATAGCGGTCCAGGGCGTCGGCCACCGCCGTCGGCTGTTCGATCAGCGTCGTGCCCGGCGGCAAGGCCTGGGCGAACAGTTGGGCGACGATCTCGTAATGGGTGCACCCCAGTATGGCCTTGTCGGGGTGGCGGCCGATGCGGCGGCGCAGCGCATCGACATGGTCGTCGATCACCACCTTCAGCTCCTCGGCCGGGGCGCCCAGTTCGATCAGGCCCGCCAGGCCCGGGCAGGGCTCGCAGAAGACGGCGATGTCCTCGCGGCGCTTGTCGATCTCGATCTCGTAGACGCGGCTGATGGCGGTGGCGGCGGTGCAGAAGACGCCGGTGATGTCGATGGAGGCGACCTTTTCGCCCTCCCGCGGGCGTTCGGCCTCGAAGCTCCAGGGCTTGCCGGTGGCCGCCTCGATGGTCGGCACGATGATGCCCAGGATATTGACGGGGCGGCCCAGGCGTTCGCGCAGACCCGGCAGCCAGGTCTGTTGCAGGCGGCGCAGCGCGATGGCCGAGGCGGTGTTGCAGGCCAGAACCACGAGGGAGGCGCCGGCGTCGAACAGACGCTCGCACCCCGCCCGGGTCAGTTCGACGATGTCCTCGCCGCCGCGTCCGCCATAGGGGGCGTGGGCCTGATCGGCCAGATAGACGAAGTCCCGCTGGGGGAAGCGCCGGGTCAGGGCGCGGTGGACGGTCAGGCCGCCCACGCCGGAGTCGAAAACACCAATGGCCATGCCGGCGCTTTAGAACAGTGCGACGACGTATCCAACCGCATTGGCGATAAGATTGGCGGCCGATCAGGTGACGCTGGCCGATTAGCGGCCTAAGTGTAGCGCCGATATGATTTTCCCACGGAGCACTCCATGCACAGACGCCAGCTTCTCATCGCGGGCGGCAGCCTGATGGCCCTCTCGGCCTGCGCCTCGACCGGAGCCGCCTCGGGCGCCGGCGGTTCGGCCGCCGCGCCCTCGCCCGCCAGCGTGGCGGAAGAAGCGCGCATCGCCCGCGCCGTCCTGCCCGCCCAGGCGCCGCGCGCCGAACTGTTGCAGGTGTGGACCGGCAAGTACGACGGCGCGCCGCCCTTCGACAAGGTGACGCCCGCCAAGCTGCGCGAAGCCATGCTGGAAGGCATCGAACTGCAACGCGCCGACATCGCCGCCATAGCGAACAACCCCGAGGCCCCGACCTTCGCCAACACCCTGGCGGCGCTGGAGCTGGCCGGCGAGCCGCTGGACCGCGCGTCCAACATCTATGGCGTGATGACCTCCAACATCGGAGGCGAAGCCTATGACGCCGTGGACACCGAACTGTCGCCCCTGCTGTCGGCGGCCTCGGACGAGATCACCTTCAACGAAAAGCTGTTCCAGCGCGTCAAGACCGTCGCCGACAACGCCGACGCCATGGGCCTGAACGCCGAGCAGAAGCGCCTGGCCGAGCGTCGCCGCGACGCCTTCATCCGCTCGGGCGCCAATCTGGACGCCGCCGGCAAGGCGGAACTGGGCCGGATCAACACCGCCCTGTCCAACGCCTTCACCCGCTTCGGCCAGAAGGTCGTCGCCGACGAGAACGCCTGGACCCTGATCCCGACCGAAGCCGGGGTGGCGGGCCTGCCCGAGTCCAACAAGGCCGCGGCGGCGGGCGCGGCGCGCAGCCGCAACCTGCAGGGCTGGGCCATCCTGAACACCCGTTCGGCGGTCGATCCCTTCCTGACCTTCGCGGACGACCGGGCGCTGCGCGAGCAGGTCTGGAAGAAGTTCGTCAATCGCGGCGACAACGGCGACGCCAACGACACCAACGCCACCATCGCCGAGATCGTGAAGTTGCGCGATCAACGGGCGAAACTGCTGGGCTATCGCAACCATGCCGAACTGCGGATGCAGGACACCATGGCCAAGACGCCGGCGGCGGCCGAGGCCCTGATGAACCGCGTCTGGGCGCCGGCCAAGGCCCGCGTCGCCGAGGAGGTCGCCGACATGAAGGCGATCGCCGGGTTCGACATCGAGCCGTGGGACTATCTCTACTTCGCCGAAAAGGTCAGGAAGGCGAAATACGACCTCGATCAGAACGAGCTGAAACCCTATTTCGAGCTGAACGCGGTCCGGTCCGGCTCCTTCGCCATGGCCGAACGCCTCTATGGCTTCCAGTTCAAGAAGCTGCCCAAGGGGTCGGTCCCGGTGTTCGAGCCGGACGTGGAGGTCTACGAGGTCTACGACAAGACGCGCGACGGTCGCCTGATCGGCGTCTATTACACCGACGACTACGCACGGCCGGGCAAGCGGTCGGGCGCCTGGATGACCACCTATCGGTCCTTCTCGCAGCTGGACGGCTCCAAGGTCATCCTGGCCTCGAACAACAACAACTTCACCAAGCCCGAGCCGGGCGAGCCGGTGCTGATCTCGCTGGACGACGCCGAGACCCTGTTCCACGAGTTCGGCCATGCGCTGCACTATTTCTCGTCGGTCGTGACCTATCCGTCGTTCGGCAATACGCCGCGCGACTTCGTGGAATATCCGTCTCAGGTGCACGAGCACTGGGTGCTGAGCCGCCCGATCCTGGACGGCTATCTGAAACACTATCAGACAGGCGCGGCCATGCCCCAGGCGCTGGTGGACAAGATCGAGGCCGCCGCCACCTTCAACCAGGGCTATGCGACGGTCAGCTATCTGTCCTCGGCCATCGTGGACATGGACCTGCACACCCAGGCCGTTCCCCCGACCGACATCGACGCCTTCGAGCGCGAGAGCCTGGCCCGGATCGGCATGCCCAAGGAGATCGTGATGCGGCACCGGCTGCCGCAGTTCAATCACCTGTTCACCTCGGACGCCTATTCGGCGGGCTATTACAGCTATTTGTGGTCCGAGACGATGGACGCCGACACCTGGGCCTATTTCGAGGAGTCGGGCGACGTGTTCAATCCGGACATCGCCGGCCGCTTCAAGTCGATCATGC
>NZ_QFNM01000008.1 GCF_003248455.1 Brevundimonas sp. | reverse complement strand
CTCGTCGGGCGCCAACCCCTTCGCCTGTATCGCCGCCGGCATCGCCTGCCTGTGGGGCCCGTCGCACGGCGGCGCCAACGAAGAGGCGCTGAACATGCTCAAGGAAATCGGCACTCCCGACAAGATCCCCGAGTTCATCCAGGGCGTTAAAGACCGCAAATACAAGCTGATGGGCTTCGGCCACCGCGTCTATAAGAACTACGATCCGCGCGCCAAGGTCATGCAGCAGTCGGCCTACGAAGTCCTGGCCGCCACGGGCCGCGAGAACGATCCACTGTTCGTGGTCGCCAAGGAGTTGGAAAAGGTCGCCCTGTCGGACGAATATTTCACCTCGCGCAAGCTGTTCCCGAACGTGGACTTCTATTCGGGCATCACCCTGTCGGCGATGGGCTTCCCGACCAGCATGTTCACCGTCCTGTTCGCCCTGGCCCGCACCGTGGGCTGGATCGCGCAGTGGCAGGAAATGATGGCCGATCCGTCGCAGAAGATCGGCCGCCCACGTCAGCTTTACACCGGCCCGACCCAGCGCGACTATGTGCCGATCGATCAGCGCGGCTGATCAGGGTCGCGAACGCTGAGAATGCAGAACGCCGGGGATACGTCCCCCGGCGTTTTGATTTGGCGTCACACCAGACGCAGATCGCGGAAACGGGCGGCCAGGTCGTCCAGGTCGCGGTGCATGTGCGCCACGCCGATGGCGGCGGCGCCTAGGGCCATGTCGTCGCCCTCCACCGCGATGGACAGGGCCAGGCTCTGGTCGATCGGCCCCATGGGATCGGCGGCCTCGCCCCGCGACAGCGCCTCCAGCCGTTCGACCGCGCGTGCGACGTCTTCCGACCAGGGCGCCAACCGCCTGTCTGCGCCTTGGTCGTGAAAACCGCGCCCCAGGATGACGATGTCGCTGCGCACCCGCCAAAAGGCGCGGGTCAGGGCGGCGCGGTCCGCCGTTTCGCGTTGCACGCCCGGGAAATCCACCACGTTCTTCGCGACTTGACCCAAGGCGTCGAGCCGCCGCTTCAGATCGGCGTGACGGCGCGTGATCTCCGCCGCGTCGCGGGCGTCTCCCTTCGCGACCAAGGCCAGCAGCACCGCGGCCTCGCCTGCGGCCTCCCTCGCCTGGAGGGTGAAGGTCTGCCGGGCGTGGCGCGGGAAAAGCGCCAAAATGGCGATCACCCCCACCCCGCAGCCGACGAAGATCTCCATGACCCGGTCCAACGCCAGGGCGCCCGGCCCCTCCGACCCCGCGCCGCCGGCGATGACGATGGTGGCGGTCACGGGGGCGATCTTCAGCCATGAGCGGCCGGCGCCGAGAAACGCCAGAACCGCCGTCGAAACGGCGATGCTCAGCGCCAGGCTCTCCAAGCCTGGCGGCCTAAGAAAGGCGAACGCGGCCCCCACCAGGGCGCCGGTCACGGTTCCGATGGCCCGATCCCGCGCGATGGCCACCACTCCGCCCCCGACGCTAGCCTGAACCACCACGATGGCGGAGATGACGCTCCAATAAGGATGGGGCAGCCCCAGAACGGTGGCCAGGTAGAGGCCGGCCGTCGCCGCTACGCCCATCTGCAGGGCTGCGCGAACCTCGGCCGCCCGGCGGGGGCTGAGGATTCGGACCATCTTCAGACCGGCTCCGCGCCAGCCTTGGCGGCGATGACGCGCAAGACGGCGTCGGCCGCCAGTTCGGACGGATCTGGCCCGTTGCGCCCCATCAGGTCCAGCGCCGCCGTCTGGCGTCGCGCCTGCTCCTGGGCCAGGGCGGGATCGGACAACAGCCGTCCCACGGCTGAGGCCAGTATGGCGGGCGTGGCCTCGTGCTGGATATATTCAGGGGCGATCTGGTCGTCGGCGGCGATGTTGAACAGGGTGATGTGCTTGGCCGTCACCATCCGTTTCATCAGCGAGTAGGACAGGGCGTCGATCTTGTAGGCGATGACCATGGGTGCGCCCGCCAGGGCCAGTTCGGTCGAAACCGTGCCGCTGGTTGCCAAGGCCGCGTCGGCGGCGCGCATGGCGTCGTATTTCTCGGCCTCATCGACCAGATGGACCCGGAACGGCCAGGCGGCGATCCGGCCGGCGACATCCCCGGCTACGGTTCCGGCGGCGACCACGGCGATCTCCAGCGTCGGGTCCACGGCCTTCAGCTTGCGCACCGTCTCCTCATAGACAGGGGTCATGCGCGCGATCTCGCTGGGCCGGCTGCCCGGCAGCACCAGCAGCAGCTTCGCCTCGGCCGCTATGCCGCGCCGCGTACGAAAGGCCGGGCCGTCCGCGCCGGCCATGTCGATATGAAGGGCCGAAGAGCCGACGACGGTCGTCGCCAGGCCCTCCCGCTCGAACCAGGGCGCATCGAAACCATAGAGGGCCAGCAGGTGATCGACGGCCCCCGCCAGGGTCCTGGCGCGGCCAGGACGCGAGGCCCAAACCTGAGGGCCGACGTATTTGATCAGGGGCACGTCCGGCCGCGCGGCGCGAATGGCCTTGGCGACGCGAATGGTGAAACCCCAACTGTCGATGAGGACGACGGCGTCCGGCTGTTCGCGCTCGGCCAGCGTCGCCGTTTCGGCGACCCGCCGCCTGACCTTGCCATAGGCGCGCAAACCTTCGATCCATCCCAGGATCGACAGTTCGGCGATGTCGAACGGGCTGGCGACGCCCTCGGCGGCCATGCGCGGCCCGCCGACGCCGACGAAGGCGACATCGTCGCCCAGCCGCGCCCTCAACGCCTTGGCGAGGCCGGCGCCCAGGGCGTCGCCGGAAGCCTCGGCCGCAACCAGCATGATCTTCAGCGGCCGGCTCATCGCGTCTCGCCCCAGACGAACAGGCCCAGACGGTCCGCTGTCGCGATGACGGCAGGCCGGTCGATCAGGATCAAACGCCCCGTCACCCCGCCGATGCCAGCCAGGCCCGCCGCCGCCGCCATCTCGACCGTTCTCGGCCCGATGACCGGCATGTCCACGCGCAGGTCCTGGATCGGCTTGGGCGCCTTGGCCAGAACGCCCCTTTTTTCCGACGCCGAGCCGCGCAAGTCCGAGGGCAGCCCGGCGACCCGTCCCAGCATGGCGTCCGTGCCCTCCTGGGCCTCGACCGCCAGCACCAGACCGTCGCAGACGACCGCGCCCTGACCAATGTCCAGTTCGCCCGCCTTTTCCGCGACGTGCAGCGCCTTTCTCAAGTCGGACAACTGTTCCGGCGTGGGCGTCATCGTTCCCAGGGGGCCGGGGCTCAGCGTCTCGCCGCCCAGGATGTCGTCCGCCCCCTCGACCGCGAACCCCTCGGCCTCGAACACCGACAGGATTTTACGCAACAGGGCGTCGTCGCCCTTGGCCGCCGCCGCCACGATGCCGGGCAGCAGGGTCGCGCCCTTGAAATCCGGCTTCAAGGTCTTGAAATCGGGCCGACTGACGATGCCCGCCAGGCACACCGCGCCGCAACCGTTCGACTTCAGCGCCTTCAGGATCGCCCCGATCTGCGCCATGCCGAAGTCGTCGCCGGGCCAGCGTGTCAGATGGGGGTCGGCGAAGCCGTCCAGGCGCACGATATAGACGCCGCGCCCCTCGGCCTCGCAGCGTTGGGCCACCGCCTTTGGCAGGTCGCCCCCGCCCGCGATCAGGCCGAGCTTGGAGCCGGTCATTCCGCGTTCGGCAGGCACAGCGGCCGCTTGCCGCCCTCGCGGATGAAGGCCAGTATCTCGACGATCTCGGGCAGGTCTGAATAGCGTTCCGTCACACGCTCGGTCCGGCTGGCGAACTCGCCCTCGCCTTCGAACAGGTCGCGATAGGCGGCCAGCAGACGCCGCACTTGGTCCCTGCCATAGCCTTTGCGCTTCAACCCGATCAGGTTCAGCCCGCGCAAACGCGCATGATTGCCCCAGGCGGAGCCATACGGAATGACATCGCGCGTCACGGCCGCCAGGCCCCCGATGATCGCCCCCTGCCCCACACGCCCGTTCTGGTGCACGGCGCACAGACCGCCCAGGAAGACCTTGTCCCCGACCCGGGCGTGGCCGCCCAGGGTGGCGTTGTTCGCCATGACGACATTGTCGCCGACCACGCAGTCGTGACCCACGTGGGCGCCGGTCATGAACAGATTGTTCGAACCGATCACGGTGACGCCCGTCCCCTGCGGCGTGCCGCGATTGAACGTGCAGTGCTCGCGGATCAGATTGTTCTCGCCGATCTCCAGCCGCACCGGCTCGCCCTTGTAGCCATTGTGCTGTGGATCGCCGCCGATCACGGTGAAGGGGTGGATCGTCGTATTCGCCCCGACCGTCGTATCCTGCTGGACGACGACATGGCTGATCAGGCGCACGTCTTGCGCCAGCGTTACGTTCGGTCCGACCGTGCACCACGGCCCGACCCGCGCCCCGTCCGCCAGAACGGCTGTCGCATCGACGACGGCGGTCGGATGAACGCTCATCAGGCGGCGGGCTCTGGCACGGTCACGACCATGGCCATGAACTCGGCCTCGGCGGCTAGTTTGCCGTCGATGGAGGTCTCGCCCCGGAACTTGTAGGCGTCGCCCCGCGCCCTGATCACCTTGACCTCCATGCGCAGCTGATCGCCGGGCCGGGCAGGCTTTCTGAAGCGCACGCCGTCGATGGACATGAACATGATGACCTTGTCCGCCACGGCCACGTCCAGGGTCTTGGACATCAGAAGCGCGCCGGTCTGGGCCATGGCCTCCACGATAAGTACGCCAGGCATGACCGGGTCGATGGGGAAATGACCGGGGAAGAAGGGCTCGTTGTGGCTGACGTTCTTGATCCCTACGATGGAAGTCGCGGGCACGAAATCCTCGGCCTTGTCCACCAAAAGAAAGGGATAGCGGTGCGGCAGCCGCCGCATCACCTCGGCGTAATCGATCTTGCCGTCTTCGCTCATCCCTATGATTCCTTCGGGGCCTTCTTCGAGGAGGCCTGTTTGGCGAGCCAGACGGTCTCGCGCAAGAACTGTCGGATCGGCCGCGCCGGATAGCCCGACCAGGTTTCCCCCGCAGGAACGTCGGCCAACACGCCGGCGCCCGCCGCGACACGCGCGCCCTCGCCGATGGTGATGTGGTCGCCGACCCCCGCCTTGCCGCCGAAGATCACGTTATCGCCCACCGTGACCGAGCCGGATATGCCGGTATTGGCGACCAGCAGGCAGTTGCGACCGATGACGCAATTGTGGCCCACCATGACCAGATTATCGATCTTTGTATTCTCGCCGATGACGGTGTCGTCATAGGCGCCCCGGTCGATGCAGCTGTTGGCGCCAACCGTCACGCCGTCCTGCAGGATGACCCGTCCCAACTGCGGGATATCCATCACCCCGGCCTGGGTCCCGGTCGCGCCAAAGCCGGCCTCGCCGATGCGCGCGCCGGCGTACAGCTTCACCCTGTCGCCGATCAGGGCGAAGCCGACGCTGACATTGGCCCCGATCACGCAGTCGCGGCCGATCTGGACGCCGGGCGCGATGACGCTGTTGGCGCCGATGCGGGATCCCCGACCGATGCGCACGCCCGAGCCCAGGACCACGCCCGGCTCGATCACCACGCTGTCGTCCTCGATCGCCTCGCCGCGCGTGATCGCCTGATCCAGCAGGATGGGCCGGTGCAACAGGATCGACGCCTTTGCCCAGGCGGCGTGGGGGGTACGCGAGGTGATGACAGCTGGGCCGGCCGGAGCCATCTCCACGGCCTCGGGCGGCACGATCACGCAGCCGGCCTGAGTTTCCCTCAGCACGCCGGCGAATTTTCGGTCGCCCAGAAACGCGATCGCGCCCCCGTCCGCAGAGGACAGAGGCGCGACGGAGGCGATCATGCGATCCCCGCCCCGTTCGACCGCCCCGCCGATCCTGGCCGCCAGATCGGCGACGCTGAGCGGCGGGAGGGTCTGAAAGAAGCGGGAATCCGGCATCGACGCTTAGCGGGCGGCGGCCGGTTGCTGAGCCTGCGGCTGGGCCGGCACGGTCATGCGGTTGAAGCTGAGCGTCGGCAGGGCGGTGTTCAGGCGCTGGATGGCCAGGTCCGTGACGTCCATGGCCGGGTTCATCATGAAGACGCTTTCGCGATCCAGCAGCAGGCCGCAGCCCTTTTCCTGATACAGGGCGGTCAGGATGGGCGAAACGGCCTCGGTGATCGCTTGGCGCTGCATGCCCAGGGTGTAGCGCAGTTCGTTCTCGCGGGTCGCTTCCAGTTGTTGGGCTTCCTGCGCGCGCTGCTGCAGGGCCTGGCGGCGCTGTTGCAGCTGATCCGCCGGCAAGCTGGCGCCAGAGGTCTGCAGTTGCTGGGCTTCGGTCTGAATCTGCGTGGCATAGGGTTGCAGTTCGCCTTGAACTTCCTGGGCCAACTGCTGCATCCGGGCTTCGACGGCCTGGCCGGCCGACGACTGGGCCAGCAGGCGCGCGTTGTAATAGACGCAGACGCCAGGGATCACCGGGCCGGGGTTGGCGGGCGCGGCGGCCTGTTGCGCCGAGGCGGCGGTGGCCAGAAGCGAAGCGGCGGCGGTCGCCGCGATGATCAGAGCTTTCATGGGTTCCTCGTGCGGACGATAGCCGCGATTAAAATTGGGTGGAGGTCGAGAAGCGGAAGGATTCCGTCTTGTCGTAGTCTTCCTTGGACAGAACCTTGGAAATGTCGAAGCGGATAGGACCCATCGGCGACTTCCAGTGGATGCTGACGCCCGCAGACGCGCGCAGCGACAGCTCATCGGCGATATTGGCGTTCGTCGTGCCGGTCGTGGTCAGCTTGTAGCGGTCATCCAGCACGCCCAGGGTTCCTACATCGGCGAACAGCGAGGTCTTGATGCCGTATTGCTCGGGCAGGTAGTTCGGCAGCGTCAGTTCGACCGTCCCGATGGCGTAGAAATTGCCGCCCAGCGCATCGGTGGTGTTCAGGTCGCGCGGCCCCATGCCGGCGGTCTCGAAACCGCGGAAGCTGTTGCCGCCCTTGAAGAAGCGGTCGTTGATGCGGATCGGGTCGCCGTTCCACCCGCTGATGTAGCCGGTCGAACCCTGCAAGCTGACGACCCAGTTCGGCGTAAAGCCATAGTACCAGCTGGCGTCGGCTTCGGTCTTCACATAGTTGACGTCGCCGCCCAGACCCGCCAGATCCTGGCGCAACGATCCGGCCCAGCCGCGCGTCGGGCGAACGGGATCGTTGGTGTAGTTCATCTGCAGCGTATAGCCGACGGCCGAGTTGATATAACTGCCGACCTGATCGCACAGCGCCGACGATCCCTGGCCGACGCTTGAACAATAGCCGTACGGCACGATGATCTCGTCCGACTTCAAGAAGTAGCGTGTGCTGAGCAGCATATTGCCGTTCAGCGGATAGGACAGACGCAACCCGCCGCCGGTCGAACGATAGTCGTACGATGAATATTCGCTCAGGTCGTAGCGCGAGTGGAATAGATCGAAGCCGGCGCGCAGGTCCCGGCCCAGGAATTTGGGCTCGGTGAAGCGGAAGTCGACCTGCTGGCGCAGCGAGCCCCACTCCAGGCGGGCCACCACGTTCTGGCCGCGCCCGCGGAAGTTCCGCTCGGAAATACCCAGGTTGACGGTGAAGGAATCGACCGAACTGAAGCCGGCGCCGACCGACAGTTCGCCCGTAGGCTGCTCCTGCACATTGACGTTGATGACCGAACGGTCCGGCGCGCCGCCGCGCGTCTCCTCGACCGTGACATCCTTGAAGAAGCCCAGGGCGCGCAGGTTGTTGCGCGACCGTTCCATCAGCGCGCGGTTGAAGGCGTCGCCTTCGGTCAGCATCAGTTCGCGGCGGATCACCGGGTCGATGGTGCGGGTGTTTCCGACCACATTGATGCGGTCGATGTAGACGCGCTGGCCTTCGGAGACATTGAAGGTCACGTCCACCGTGTCGGTGTCGGGGTTGGCGCGATAGGTCGGATTGATCTCGACGAAGGCGTAGCCGGCCGAGCCGGCCGCGAAGGTCAAGGCGTCGACCGCCTGTTCGATCTTGTCGCTCTCGTAAAGGTCGCCCGAGCGAATGGGGATAAGCCGCTGCAGGAAGTCGGCGTTCAGACGATCGTTCTGGGTGACGACCTTGACCTCGCCGAAGTTGTACTTGTCGCCTTCGTTCAGCGTCAGGGTCAGCTGGAAGGCTTGGTCGTCCGGCTGCAGTTCGGCGACGGAGGACACCACGCGGAAGTCGTAATAGCCGCGGTTGGTGTAGAATTTGCGCAGCTGCTCCTGATCGTATTCCAGGCGGTTCGGATCGTAGTTGTCGTTGCTAGAGAAGAACTTCCACCAGGTGGACTTCTCAGTCACCATCACCCCGCGCACATCGCGATCGGAAAAGGCCTGGTTGCCCAGGATGTTGACCGCGCTGATGCCGGTCTGCGGGCCTTCGTTGATCTCGAAAATCACATCGACACGGTTCTGGTCCAGTTGCACCAGCTTGGGCGTCACGGTCGCCGAGATGCGTCCCTGCAGGCGATAAAGCTCGACGATGGAGCCGACGTCTTCCTGGACCTTGGCGCGGGTGTAGATGCCGCGCGGCGCCAGGGTGACTTCCTTGGTCAGCTTGTCCTGCGACAAAGCCTTGTTACCCTCGAACACCACCTGGTTGATGATCGGGTTTTCCTTGATCTGCACGATCAGGTCGCCGTTCTGAACGCCGAGTTGGACATCGGCGAACAGGCCGGTGCGCGACAGGGTGCGAACCGCGACATCCAGGACCGAGGCGTCCACCGCGTCGCCCGGACGGATCGGGAGATAGGACAGGACCGTCGTCTGATCGATCCGTTGCGCGCCCTGCACCAGGATGCGGTTGATGGTGATGGTTTGGGGCGCGGCGATCTCAACGCGCGGCGTCTGCTCGCCTTCGGCCGCCTGGGGTGCGGCGGCGGTCTGGGCGGACGTGGCGGCGGGCGCGGTCTGGGCCAGGGCAGGCGCGCCGAGGCCGGCCGCGACGGCCAACGCCAGCAGGCTGGAACGGGCGCTCAGTCGGACGGCGGCGCTGGAGGTCATGTCATTCATACGGGAAACCATCGGGGGCTGGCGTCGGCTCACGAAACGAGCCCGCCGAGGAATTGGAGGAGGTTGAGCTTCTGTAGGTCGTTCCACGTCGCGAACAACATAAATCCCGCCAAAAGCGCAAGACCTGCGCGATAGCCCATCTCCTGGAACCGCGCCGACACAGGCCGCCTGGCCACGGCCTCATAACCGTAGAAAAGCAGGTGCCCGCCGTCGAGGATCGGAATGGGAAGCAGATTTAGAAAGCCGATTCCGATCGAAAGTATGGCGGCCAGGGTCGTCAGCGTCAGGACCAGATTGACCGCCATCTGGCTTGGCGCCGGGCTGGCCTCGACCGCCGCCGTCGTCAGGGAGCCGGTCGCCTTGGCGATGCCCAGCGGGCCGCTGAACTGATCGCCGGATTCACGACCCGTCACGAGCCGCCCAAGATAGGTCAAGGTCGAGCCGATCACGTCGCCGGTCTGGCGTACGCCCTCGACTATGGCGCCGACAGGACCATAGCGGACATGGCGCACGTCGGCGGCTGTCGATCCCAGGCCCAGGCCGATCCGGCCCACCTTGATCCGCCCGGCCACGGGGTCGTTCTCCTCGCGGCGTTCGGGCACGGCGGTCAGTCTCAGCGTTTCCCGGCCACGTTCGACCGTGAAACGCACGGGGTCGCCGGTCGACAGCATCACGGTGCGCGTCACCTCGCCGCCATCCTTGATGGTCTTGCCGTTGACCTGGGTGATCAGGTCGCCGACCTGGAAACCGGCGGCGGCGGCGGGCGATCCCGCCTGGACCTGGGCCACGCGCGCCGGGCGCAACTGCGTTCCCACCGCCATGAAGACGATGGCGAAGATGGTGATGGCCAGAATGAAGTTGGCGACCGGACCGGCGGCGACGATCAGGGCGCGCTGCCATACCGGTTTGAAATGGAAGTAATCACGCTCGGCCCCCGGCCCGCGCTCGGCGACCACCCGCTGGCGCAACCGATCCAGCCCGGCCTGATCGGGCACGCTGGACGCGTCCAGGTCGCCAGAGAACTTCACATAGCCGCCCAGGGGCAGCCATCCCAGCCGCCATTCGATTCCGTGGCGATCCGTCCGCCTGAACACAGCCTTGCCGAAGCCGACCGCGAAGCGATCCACCTTCACGCCGAACGCGCGCGCGACCAGAAAATGACCCAGTTCGTGGATGGTGACGATGAAGGTCAGCACCAGCAGGAACGAGGCGATGGAGATCAGGATCTGACCCATGACGCCCAGCATTCGAAAATCGTCTCCCCTGGCCTGTCCTCAGGCCGCGTTGGCAAGGCCGGCGATGACGGATCCGGCCATTCGACGCGCCTCGGCGTCGACCGTCAGGGCCGCGCCGCAGGCGTCTCCAGAGCCGAAAACCATCCCCGCTTTCGTCGCACGCTCAAGGGTTTCGGCGACGACTGCGGCAATATTGAGAAACGCCAGCTTTCGGTCAAGGAAGGCGAAGGCCGCGACCTCGTTCGCGGCGTTGAACACGGCGGGCGCCGCGCCCCCAGCCCTCAGCGCCTGGCGCGCCAGATCGAGAGCCGGGAACCGCGTCAGATCGGGCGCCTCGAACGTCAGCCGGCCCAGCGCGGCCAGGTTCAGCTTCGGCGCCGGCCAGGCGATCCGGTCGGGCCAGGCCAGGGCGCAGGCGATGGGGGTGCGCATATCCGGCGGCCCCATCTGCGCCAGGGTCGATCCGTCCACATATTCCACAAGGCTGTGGATGATAGATTCGGGGTGGACCACCACCTCGATCCGCTCTTGAGGCATGGCGAACAGATAGGCCGCCTCGATCATCTCCAGGCCCTTGTTGGCCATGGTGGCGCTGTCGACCGAAATCTTGGCGCCCATGCTCCAATTCGGGTGGGCCACGGCCTGTTCGGGCGTGATCGCGACCATCCGCTCGCGCGGGGTCTGGCGGAAAGGGCCGCCCGAAGCCGTCAGCACCAGTTTCGCCACCCGTTCCGGCGCCTCGGCCGGAAACACCTGGAAGATGGCCGAATGTTCGGAATCGACCGGGATCAGTCGCCCGCCTGCTCGTCCGACTCGTTCGATCAGGGCGGGGCCGCAGCAGACCAGGCTTTCTTTATTGGCCAGAGCCAGGGTCGCGCCCGTCCCCGCCGCCGCCCAGGCCGACTTCAGCCCCGCGGCGCCGACGATCGAGGCCATGATCCAGTCGGCGGGTCGGGTGGCGGCTTCCACGACAGCCGCCTCCCCGGCGGCCGCCGCGACGCCGGTCCCGGCCAGGGCCGCCCGCAAGTCTTCCAACCGCGCCGGATCGGCGGTGACGGCCAATCGTGGCTTCCAGCGCCGGGCCTGTTCGGCCAGTTTGGCGATGTTGGCCCCGCCGGTCAGGGCCTCGACCTCGAAACCGCCCGCGCCCGACGCCTCGGCCCGGGCCATCAGGTCCAGGGTCGAGGAGCCGACCGATCCGGTCGCGCCCAGCACCGTGACGCGGCGACGGATCACGCGCCCTGCTCCAGCATCAGGACCATCAGACGCCCGGCCGCCACCACGACGACGGCGAACATCAACCCGTCCACCCGGTCCAGCAGCCCGCCATGTCCGGGGATGGTGTTGCCCGCGTCCTTGACGCCAAACCGTCGCTTCAGCGCCGACTCCCACAGGTCGCCCGCCATGGTCGCCAAGGCCGCCGCCAAGCCCAGAATGGCGCCCCACACCACGGTCAGAGCGCCCATATCGACCCAGGCGGTCATCACGGCGCCCGCGACCGCCCCGGCCAGAATGCCGCCGATGAAGCCGGACCAGGTCTTGTTGGGCGAAAAGCGCGGCCACAGCTTCGGGCCGCCGAAGGTCGATCCCGCCAGATAGGCCAGGATGTCCGCCGACCAGGCCACGGCGAAGACCAGCACGGTCCAGTGCAGGCCAACCGGGCTGTCCACGCCGCGCAACCAGATCAACAGAACCGAGGGCCAACCTAGATAGAGAACCCCATAGGCGGCGTCCAACGCCTCCTGCCCCCGGCTGCGCGCGTAGACGCCGGCGGCTGCGGCTCCGAAGACCAGCATGATGAAGGCCACCGACATGACGCCGAAATGTGCGCTGACCACGGCCGCGACGACGCCGAAGCTGACGGCGCCGCCCATGACGCGCCTGGCGTGCGGCGCGCTCATCGCCGCCCATTCGAACGCCAGGACCACGCTGGCCGCCACCATGAGGCCCAGAAACCAGACGCCCCCGGCCCAGGTCGCGGCCACGGCGGCCGGCGCCAGGACGACGGCGGAAGCGGCGCGTAGGGCGATGTCGCGTCCCTTGACCGCCATCAGGCTGTTTCACGCATCGGTTCGGCCTCGCGGCCGCCATAGCGACGCTCGCGACGGCCATAGGCGGCGACCGCCTCGGCCAGGGCCTTGGGACCGTAGTCCGGCCATAGAATGTCTTGAAACACCAGTTCGGCGTAGGCCGCCTCCCACAACAGGAAGTTCGACAGCCGTTGTTCGCCCGACGTCCGCACGATCAGGTCCAGGGGCGGCGATCCCGCCGTAGCCAGACCGGCCTCGAAGGTCTGTTCGGTCAGGGGCTCGGTCGTCTCGCCGGACGCCAGGCGCGCCATGTGCCGACGCGCGGCGTCCACCAGGTCTGCTCGGCCGCCATAGTTGAAGGCGACCTGAAGCAGGAACCGCTCGTTGTGCGCCGTCTTCGCCTCGGCCTTGTCGATGATGTCGGCGATGTCGGCGGGCAGGCCTTCACGGCGCCCCAGGATGCGCAGACGCACGCCCGCCTTTTCCAGCCGCGTCAGGTCGCTGGCCACATAGGTTCGCACCAGACCCATCAGGTCCGAAACCTCGTCCTCGGGCCGGCTCCAGTTCTCGGTGGAGAAGCCGAACACGGTCAGGCACCGGATGCCCAGATCCGGCGCCGCCTGGATCGTACGCTTCAGCGCCTGAACCCCCTCGCGGTGGCCGAGCGCGCGCGGCAGGCCCCGCGCCTTGGCCCAGCGCCCGTTGCCGTCCATGATGATGGCGACATGACGCGGCCCCTCGGAACGCAGGTCTTCCGGGCGTTGGCCGGGAGGCGCGACGCGGTCTGCCGTCATCTGTCGTGCGATCCCTTCAGGCCCAAGCCGTTTCGCCTCAGACCTGCATGATCTCTTGTTCCTTGGTCTTCAAGGCCTCGTCGATGCGCTTGATGGCCGCGTCCGTGTCCTTCTGGACCTCGGTCTCCATCTTCTTCTGTTCGTCCTGGCTGATCTCGCCCGCCTTCTCGGCCTTCTTGAGATCGTCGTTGGCGTCGCGACGCACGTTGCGTACGGAAATCTTCTGCTGCTCGGCGTATTTGCCGGCCAGCTTGACCAGATCCTTGCGGCGTTCCTCGGTCAACGGCGGCACGGGGATGCGCAGCGTCTGGCCGTCGACGATGGGGTTCAGGCCCAGGTTGGCGTTGCGGATCGCCTTTTCCACGGCGCCGACCATGCCCTTGTCCCAGACATTGACGCTGATCATGCGCGGTTCGGGCACGCTGATGGCGGCGACGGCGGTCAGGGGCGAGGCCGAGCCATAAGCCTCGACGCGGACAGGCTCCAGCAGTCCGGCGTTGGCGCGTCCGGTGCGCAGGCCGCTGAACTCTTCCTTCAGGGCGGCGACGGAGCGGTCCATCCGGTCGCGGTAGGTCTTGAGGTCGGGTTTCGCCATGCTCTTGGTCTCTCTTCGTTTTTTCCTGGTCGCTCGGACGCCTTATGCGGCGTCCCGAATGACCGTGAACGTGCCTTCGCCGGTCAGGGTTCGGCGCAGCGAATTGTCGTCCCGGATCGAGAAGACCACGATGGGGATGCCGGTATCGCGCATCATGGCGATGGCCGAGGCGTCCATGACGCGCAGATCCTTGGCCAGCACATCCTGATAGGTCAGGGTGTCGTAGCGGGTCGCGGTCGGATCCTTCTTGGGATCGGCGGTATAGACGCCGTCGACGCTGGTGCCCTTCAGCAAGGCGTCGCAGCCCATTTCGGCGGCGCGCAGGGCGGCGCCTGAGTCGGTCGTGAAGAACGGCGCGCCGACGCCGGCGGCGAAGATCACCACCCGGCCCTTTTCCAGGTGACGCAGGGCGCGGCGGCGGATGTAGGGTTCGGCGATGGCGGCCATCGGAATGGCGCTCTGCACGCGGGTCGAGACGCCGATCTTCTCCAGCGCCGACTGCATGGCCAGGGCGTTCATGATGGTGGCCAGCATGCCCATATAGTCGGCCTGGGCGCGCTCCATCCCCGCCGCCGCCTTGGACAGGCCGCGGAAGATGTTGCCGCCGCCGATGACCAGGCAGATCTCGACCCCTTCGGCCGCGACGTCGGCGACGGCCTTGGCGACGGTATCGACCGTCTTCATGTCCAGACCGAACGTCTGATCGCCCATCAGCACCTCGCCCGAGACCTTCAGCAGGACGCGCTTGTAGCGGAAGTTCGAGGGAGCGTCGGGCATGGGCGGAGGGTCCGTTTGCTGCTGCGCCCTTGAATCAGGCGGCTTCTTATAGACGAAGGGCGCGCCGGCCATCAAAGCCGAACGCGCCCTTCTGATACAAAACCCTCACGAATGAGGGGGTGGACGCTTAGGCGCCGCCCATCATCGAGGCGACTTCCGACGCGAAGTCGGGGCCTTCGACCTTTTCGACGCCTTCGCCCAGCGCCAGGCGGACGAAGCCGGCCAGGTGCAGGTTCGAGGAGCCCAGTTCCTTGGCCGAGTTGGCGACCAGCTGTTCGATGGTCACGTCCGGGTCCATGACGAACGGCTGCTTGGACAGCACGACGTCCTTCTGGAACTTGTTGATCTGGCCTTCGACGATCTTGGCGATCATGGCTTCAGGGCGCCCTTCCTCCTTGGCCTTTTCGGTCAGGACGGTGCGTTCCTTCTCGATGGCGGCCGGGTCCAGGTCGTCGGTGTTCAGCGACAGCGGCGCGGTCGCGGCGACGTGCATGGCGATCTTGCGGCCCAGTTCGCGCAAGGCGGTCTTGTCCCCCTCGCCTTCCAGGGCGACCAGCACGCCGATGCGGCCGACGCCGGGCGAAACCGCGTTGTGGACGTAGGTCGAGACGACGCCTTCCGACACCGACAGGCGGGCGGCGCGGCGCAGTTGCATGTTCTCGCCGATGGTGGCGATCATGTTGGTCACTTCGTCCTGGACCGTCTTGCCGGATTCCAGCTCGGCGCCGTGCAGGGACTCCACCGTGTGGTGCTCGAGGCCCAGCTGGGCGAATTGCTTGGCGGCGTTCTGGAACAGTTCGTTGCGGGCGACGAAGTCGGTTTCCGCATTGAACTCGATGGCGGCGGCGACTTCGCCCTTGCCGTCTTCCTTGGACGCCACGGCGACCAGGCCTTCGGCGGCGACGCGATCGGCCTTCTTGGCGGCCTTGGACAGACCCTTGGCGCGCAGCCAGTCGATGGCGGCGTCGATGTCGCCGTTGTTCTCAACCAGCGCCTTCTTGCAGTCCATCATGCCGACGCCCGAACGCTCGCGAAGTTCCTTCACGAGGGCGGCAGTGATCTCGGCCATGTTCTTCTCCTTGGGGGATGTATCGTATGCGGAACGGCCGGACCTGTATGGCCCGGCCGTGTGTCGGTTCTATGCACGGCCCTCTCTATGAAGACCGCCGGGCGATCAGCCCGTGGCCTTCTCGGTCTCGACCGCGTCGTTGGCTTCCGAAGTGGCGGCCTGGGCGGCTTCGTCGGCCCCAGCCGGTTCGGAGGGGGCCGGTTGAGCGGCGGCTTCCAGTTCGGCGGCGGCGCCTTCCGTGCCGGCCGGAGCGGCTTCAGCGGCGACCGGAGCGGCTTCAGCGGCGACCGGAGCCGAGGCTTCGCGCAACATCGGCTCGACCGGAGCTTCCGAAGCGCCCAGATCGATGCCGGAGGCCGAGGCGCCGGCGGCCAGACCATCCAGAACCGCATCGGCGATCAAGTCGCAGTAGGTCTGGATGGCGCGGGCGGCGTCGTCGTTGCCCGGAACCGGATAGGTGATGCCGTCGGGGTCCGAATTGGTGTCCAGGATGGCGATGATCGGGATGTTCAGCTTGCGGGCTTCCTGGATCGCGATCGCTTCTTTGTTGGTGTCGATCACGAACATGATGTCAGGGATGGAACCCATGTCCTTGATGCCGCCCAGCGACAGCTCCAGCTTGTCCTTCTCGCGCTGCAGGGTCAGCAGTTCCTTCTTGACGCGACCTTCGCCGCCGTTCTCCAGGATGCCTTCCAGTTCACGCAGGCGGGCGATGGAACCCGAAACGGTGCGCCAGTTGGTCAGCGTACCGCCCAGCCAACGGTTGTTCATGTAGTATTGGGCGCAGCGCTTTGCGGCTTCGGCCACCGGCTCCGAGGCCTGACGCTTGGTGCCGACGAACAGGACGCGGCCGCCCTTGGCGGCGACGTCGCGCACCGCCACCAGGGCTTGGTGGAACAGCGGCATCGTCTGCGACAGGTCGATGATATGGATATTCGAGCGCGAGCCGAAGATGTAGCGGTCCATCTTCGGGTTCCAGCGGTGCGTCTGGTGGCCGAAGTGGGCGCCCGCTTCCAGCAGGGTGCGCATGGAGAATTCTGGCAGAGCCATGATCGTTCAGTCCTTTTTCCGATCGACGTGGCGCGGGGGATTAAAGGTCTGGCGACCCTCGGAATGGTGCGAATCGGGATTTCTCCCCGAATCGCGCCTCACCCGCGTTGCGAAATGCGGGGGCCATGTAGGCGGGATAAGCCGCAATAGCAAGCGCCGCCCCACGATCGCGGCATGGGCGACAGCAAAAAGGCGGCCTCTTCCGAGACCGCCTTCCGCTTCACGTTGTCAAGACGCGACTATTTCATCGCATCCAGCAGCGCCTGAGCGCGATCGCGGTGCATCGTCACCGGGGCGATCAGTTCGCGGGCCAAGGTCGACAGGGCCGGCGCGTCCGTATTGCCTGCGAAACCGTTCAGCAGGGTCAGGGCCTCGTTATGCGCCGCGACCTGCTGGTTCAGATAGACCTTGTCGAAATCGCCGGGCGTGGCGGCGTTCAGATTGTCGATCAGCCCCTGGCGACGCTGGTCCAAGGCGGTCGGTATGGTCACGTTCGGACCAGCGGCTGCGACGGCCGTTCCCAGCTTTTCGCCGGCTGCGGTGTGGTCCTTGGTGATCATCGCGGCGAGGGCCTTGACGTCGGCGTTGGTCGATTTGGCGGCGGCGATCTTGGCCGCTTCCAGCTCATACATATTGCTGACGCCCAGGCCGGTGACGAAACCTTCGACGGTGTTGGCGCCCATGGTCATGGCCGAAGTCTGGCCGACGACCCCGGAGGTGGCGTCCTGCGTGGCGTTGACCGCTTCGTTGGCGTTCTGACCGGCGCTGTCGCCGCCCTGGTTGCAGGCTGCGAGAAGGGCCAGCGAGGCGACGCTGGCGATGGCGAGATATTTCATGGAACAGTCTCCCTATGGACTGACCAAACTCATCACGCGCCTGTGAGGTTCCGTGAATTCATAAGCTTAGCCTTTAACCGGCGCTCATGGCGCGGTGTCGGGCAGGCTGTATTCAAGGTCGTAGCGGTGCTCGCCATCAGCTAAGGTCAGATGAAAGACGCCGCTTACGCCTATCAGGTCCCCGCTGCCCGACCCGGGAACGATGGTGATCAGCAATGTCTGCGCACCGGCGTCCATGATCCCGCGATGAACGAGCGAGAAGCCGCCGCTTCGACCGTCTATCGTCCCTGTCACGCGCTCCATGGCCACATAGGCGCCCGACGAACCGTCTCGGACGGCAAGCATCTCGCCCACACCGACTCCTTCGATGTCGCCGTGAAAGGTCTTGGCGATCCGCAGTCGACCGTGCGCCTCGGCAGACGCGTCCGCCTCCGCGGCGATGGGCGTGATCTGAACGTCGAAGGTTCCGATAGCGTGAGACATGGCGGCGCCTTGGGTTGGGACGGATTGCGCCGCTGCAGGGTCGATCTGCGGCGGAGACAGAAATAGGGCGAACGCCAGAAGACCGCCGACCATCAGGCGTCTTCCAGCATGACCACGCCCGGCGCGGACTTCAGCGCGCCGCGCAGGGCGCCGTCCAGCCGATAACGGCCGGGGATCCTGACCTCGACCTCCCGCCCCTGTTCGAGGCCGGCGATCATGAGGGAGACTTCTCCTCCCTTGCCGATCGCGCCGGATCGTGCGCGTTCCAGCCGCGCCTTCAGCGCCTCGGCGTCGGCGGTTCGGGCCGAAACATGGATACGCAGGCCGATGTTGGCGTCGTCCAGCAGATTGTCCATGCGCGCCGCATCGTCGCCGAAGAAGCGCACCTCGCCTTCCGACGCCTTGGTGCGGACCCGCACCATGACCGAGGCGCCGGGCTCCAGCACCTCGCGGCATCGACGCAGCTGTTCGGGCGGAAACAGGCATTCGAACTCCCCTGTCGGGTCCGAAAAGGTGACGAAGGCGAACTTCTCGCCCGTTCGCGCACTGGCCCGTTCCTGCTTGCGGCGCACCACTCCAGCCATCTGGAAAGCCTCGTGCCCGCCTTCGGCCAGGGGAATGGCCTCGGCGACGAAGGTGACGCGTTTGCGTTTCAGGGCCGAGGTCATTTCGTCCAGGGGATGGCCGGACAGGTAGAAGCCCACGGCCGCCAATTCGTGGTCCAGCCGCTCTGGCCCCACCCACGGCTCGACCGTCTTCAGACGCGGCCGGGCCGCACCGGCCTGATCCCCGCCGAACAGGGATACTTGGGACGAGGCGCGCTCGGCCGCCACGCTCTGGCAATAGGCCATCAGCACATCGGCCTGTTCGACCAGTTGGCGACGGTTGGGATGGATGCTGTCGAAGGCGCCCGCCTTGGCCAGCCCTTCCAGCGCGCGCTTGTTGACGCAGCGCGGATCGACCCGCTCCAGGAAGTCGAAGATGTCGGCGAACCGGCCGCCCGTCTCGCGCACCTCGATGACATGCTTCATCGCCTCCAGGCCGACGTTGCGAATGGCGCCCAGCGCATAGAGCACCGCCCCCTTGCCGTCCTCCCAGGCCACGTCGAAGTCGGCGGAGGAGCGATTGATGTCCGGCGACAGCACCGGCACCTCGAACCGCCGCGCATCCTGATAGAAGACCGCCAGCTTGTCCGTGTTCGACAGGTCCAGGCTCATCGAGGCGGCGAAGAATTCGACCGGTTGATTGGCCTTCAGCCATCCCGTTTGGAACGAGATCAGGGCGTAGGCGGCGGCGTGCGACTTGTTGAAGCCATAGCCCGCGAACTTGGCCACCAGGTCGAAGATGGAGCCGGACTGGCCTTCCGGCACGCCCTTCTCCAGGGCGCCCTTGATGAAGCGCGCCCGCTGGAAGTCCATCTCCTCCTTCTTCTTCTTGCCCATGGCGCGACGCAGCAGGTCGGCCTCGCCGAGGCTGTAGCCCGCCAGGATCTGGGCGATCTTCATCACCTGTTCCTGGTAGATGATCACGCCATAGGTTTCGGTCAGCACCTCTTTCAAACTGGGGTGCAGATAGTCGACCTCGGCCCGGCCGAATTTGCGGTCGATATAGGTGTCGATCATCTCCATCGGCCCCGGCCGATAGAGGGAGATCAGGGCGGTGATCTCCTCGATGGAGCCGCAGCGCATCTTGCGCAGCGTGTCGCGCATGCCCTGCGATTCCAGCTGAAACACCCCGACCGTCTGGCCCGACGCCATCAGCTCGTAGGTGCGCGCATCGTCCAGCGGCAGCTGGTTCCACTCCTGCACCGCTCCGCGCCGCGCCAGATAGCCCCGCGCCCGGTCCAGCACGGTCAGGGTCTTCAGCCCGAGGAAGTCGAACTTCACCAGCCCCGCCGGCTCGACCCACTTCATGTTGAACTGGCTGGCCGGGATGGTGGAACGCGGGTCCTGATACAGCGGCACCAATTCCGTCAGAGGACGATCGCCGATGACGATGCCGGCGGCGTGGGTCGAGGCGTTGCGGTAAAGCCCTTCCAGCTCCAAGGCCGTTTCCAGCAGCGTCTTCACCGCCGGTTCGGCGTCGCGCGCCTCCTTAAGCCGAGGCTCCAGGTCGATGGCCTGGGCCAGGGTGACGGGATTGGCCGGATTGTTCGGCACCATCTTGCAGAGCCGGTCCACCTGGCCCAACGGCATCTGCAGCACCCGTCCGACGTCGCGCAGCACCGCCCGCGCCTGCAGGGTGCCGAAGGTGATGATCTGCGCCACCCGATCCTTGCCGTAACGGGCCTGGACATAGTCGATCACCTCTTCGCGCCGCTCCTGGCAGAAGTCGATGTCGAAGTCGGGCATGGAGACCCGCTCGGGGTTCAGGAACCGTTCGAACAGCAGACCGAACCGCAACGGGTCCAGATCGGTGATGGTGAGGGACCAGGCGACCAGCGAGCCGGCGCCGGACCCCCGCCCCGGCCCGACCGGTATGCCGTGCGTCTTGGCCCATTTGATGAAGTCCGACACGATCAGGAAGTACCCTGGGAAACCCATCTGCTGGATGATCCCGACCTCCCACTCCAGGCGGGTCCAGTATTCCTCTTCGGACACGGCCGGCGTGACCTGGGTCAACCGGACCTTCAGCCCCTCGCGCGCCTGGTGGGCCAGTTCGTCGGCCTCGGAGCGTCCGGCTCCGGTATCGAAGCGCGGCAGGATCGGCGCATGGGTCTGAACCAGGAAGGCGCAGCGCCGCGCGATGTCGATGGTGTTGTCGCAGGCCTCGGGCAGGTCGGCGAACAGTTCGCGCATCGCCCCGGCCGACTTGAACCAGTGTTCGCCGGTGATGCGGCGACGATCCTCCTGGCCGGTGAAGGCGCCGTCGGCGATGCACAGCAGGGCGTCATGCGACTTCGCCTGGGCCGCCTTGGCGTAATAGACGTCGTTGGTGGCGACCAGGGGAACGTCGTGGTCGTAGGCCCAGCGAACCAGACCCGGCTCAGCGCGCTTCTCATCGTCCAGCCCATGACGTTGCAGCTCCACATAGAAGCGGTCGCCGAAGGCGGCGTGCATGGCCTGGAGCGCCTGGGCGGCCTCCGCCGTCTTGCCCTGGGCGAACAGGGGATCGACCGGCCCGTCCGGTCCGCCGGACAGCAGGATCAACCCTTCGGAGCGCGCGACGACCTGATCCCAGGCCACGCCGGGCTCGGCCATCTCCCCGGCGTCCAGATAGGCCGAGGACGACAGGGCGCACAGGTTCAGCCAACCCGTCGCATTCTGGGCCAACAGCGCCACGGTAGGCGTCTTGGCCCATCGGGTGTTGATCTGGCCGCCGATGCCGATGACTGGAAGAGCGCAGGCGACAATGGGTTGAACGCCCGCATCCCTGGAGGTCTGGCTGAACTCCAGCGCGCCGAACAGATTGGCCCGGTCCGCGACGGCGACGGCGGGCATGCCGGCGTCCGCCGCCAGCTTGCCGACCTTACTGGCCTTTATCGCGCCTTCCAGCAGCGAATAGGCCGAGCGCACGCGCAAATGGACGAAACCCTGGCTGTTCATCGACTGGTTCACTGGATCTCCGCTTGCTGGACGCAAGGCCCGCGCCCCATCCTGCACCGACCGAACGTCGCGGGCCATATGCGAGGCGCGTTCGTCCCCAGCCGGGGACGATATCCAGAAGGAATCCAGAAGGAGCGCCTTCAGCTGAGAGGTCGCCCCGCCGTCAGGCGGAGGCGACGCTGAAGGCCAGGCTCCACACCATCCAGACGAAGCCGCCGCAGCAAGCCAGCGACAACATATCCCTCACCAAACGCGGCATGGCTTTTCCGACCTCGCAACTGTTCTCCGTCTGTTCTATGTTCTCTATGCGTTCTCGTCAAGCGTCGGTGGCGACGAAGCCCAGCCGCGTCAGGGCCGAGGCCAGGGCGGCGGAGTTGGGGGACTGGGTTTTGCGCAAAAGGCTGGCGCGAAAGAACTCCACCGTGCGGGGACTGAGCGCCAGGGCCTGGGCGATCTGTTTCGTGGTGCGACCGGCCACGATGAACTCCGCCACCTGACGCTCCCGACGGGTGAAGGTCATTTGATCCTGTCGCGGCGCGCGCGACAGCGCGTCCAACGCATGCGCCGCGGCCGTCAAGAGACGCTCGGGCGGGGCGGGCTTGGTTAGAACGTTGTCGACTCCAAGCCGCATGGCGTCCACGGTCGTCAGCACATCGACGTAGGCGCTGACCAAGATCACCGCATGACGGCCGAAGGCGCAGAAGGCGCTGACCAGGTCCAGTCCCTCGATCCCCGGCAGCTTCAGATCGACAACGATCAGCGTCGGATCGGCGTCGGACGCCCACATCAGGGCGTCCAGCGGATCGCTGAATCCCACAGCCGAATACCCGGCCTCGCGGAAAGTCAGCAGCGTCACCTCAAGGATCAGCGCGTCGTCGTCGATCACGACGATTTCGAAACGGGAGTCACCCTGGCTGTTTGGAGCGAAGGCCGGGTCGGCGTCCGTTTCGGGGCGCTTGTCTTTTGGCGCCATGGAATCCGTCATGGCGTTCGTCGTCGTTCGCATATCGCCAGAATACAGCGCCAATGCCGTCGAGGAACCTCGTAGTCACACGCAGTTGAACAGATTTTAGGCTCGGTTAAGCGATGACGGATGACGTCGCGATCCCACTGCCCCGCCTCTCCGGCCGCGAGCCAGGAAGCGGCCGTGATCGTGTTGCAGCATGACGCCGAAGCTCCGGCGTGGCCGGATATCCGCCGTTTCGTTTCCGCCAAGGCGCGCCGGGGCGGTCTATCCGGCGCCTTGATCTTCAGCGGCGGCGGCGGCCTTTGCGGCGTCGAAGGCGCGCCCGCCGCCGTCGCGCGGTTCCAGGACGTCATCACGGAGGCGCCGCACGTCCTGACCTCCCTTCTATGGAGGAAAGCATCGACCGAGCGCCGGCTGTTCTCGACGCCGGGGCTGGTTTCGCCTTTGCTCCGGCCCGCAGAAACGGCGTGGCTGGAGACGGCGATGCAACGCCAGCCATGCGATGGCGCGCGGCTGCTGGCCTTTTTGTCCTGGACCGCATTGCGCCAAGCCGAGGCCGACGCCGGCGTCATCGGTTCAGTTGCGGCCTTGGCCGAGACCTGGTCGCCGTTCGAAGAAAAGGCTGGAGGCGACGCAGACCCGACGCCTGAAATCGATCTGCTGTCGCCGACCTATTCCTGAGCCAGGACAGGACGCCACGCTGGGGACGACCGCTATCCGCAGATCAATAGGCGTGGCTTTGGGCCGCCCGCTCTTCCAGATGCCCGTCCTTCAGGGCGAAGACCCGGTCCATATGGCCGGCCAGTTCCATATTGTGGGTGGCGATCAGGGCCGCGACGCCCGTGGTCTTGGCCAGGTCGCGCAGGGATTCGAACACCGATTGGCTGGTGGCGGGGTCCAGGTTCCCGGTCGGTTCGTCGGCCAGCAGCAGGCGCGGGCCGTTGGCCAGGGCGCGGGCGATGGCCACGCGCTGCTGCTCGCCGCCCGACAGTTGCGCCGGCTGATGCGTCAGCCTCTCGCCCAGACCCAGGGCGGTCAGGGTGATGGCGGCGCGCTTGCGCGCCTCCTCCTGCCCTACCCCGGCGATCCGCATCGGCAGGGCGACATTGTCGCGGGCGTCGAACTCGGGCAGCAGATGGTGGAATTGGTAGACGAAGCCGATGCGGCCCAGACGCAGCCGGGTGCGCGCGCGTTCGTCCAGATCGCCGACCTGCTCGCCGTCGATGGCGACGGCGCCGCTGGTCGGCTTTTCCAACAGGCCGGCGGCGTGCAGCAGCGACGACTTGCCCGAACCTGACGGCCCGATCAGCCCGACCAATTCGCCCGGATAGACGTCCAGATCGACGCCTTTCAACACGGTCAGGCCGCCTTGAGCCGTCGGATAGGTGCGAGTCAGGCCGCGCACCGACAAAATAGGAGCCTTACTCATACCGGAGCGCCTCAACGGGATCGATCCGCGACGCGGTCCATGACGGCGGCAGACTGGCGATACAACTCATCAGCAGCGACCAGAAAGCCACCCAGGTCACGTCCATCGGGTCCACCAGCGCGGGAATGGCGTCCAGCATATAGACGTCGGAATCGAACAGCTTGGTCTGCAACGCCCATTCCAGGAAATGCTGGATCGAGCCGATGTTCCAGCAGAACAGCAGACCCAGCAGCAGGCCCGCCAGGGTGCCCGCGACCCCGATCATGGCGCCGGCCATGAAGAAGACGCGCAGGATGGCCGACGGGCTGGCGCCGATGGTCCGCAGGATGGCGATATCCCGCCCCTTGTTCTTCACAAGCATGACGATGCCGGAAATGATGTTCATGGCGGCGATGGCGACGACCAGACCCAGAATGATGCTCATGGCCACCCGCTCGACCTTCAGCGCGCCGTAGAAGGCGGCCAGGCGCTCGCGCCAGTCGCTGACGACCGAGCCGGGGCCGGCCGCGTCGCGGATGGCGGGGGTCAGGGCGCCGACCTGATCGGGATCGTCGACCTTGATCTCGATGGCGTCCCAGACGCCTTCCTTGCCGAAGAAGAGCTGCTGCTGCTCCAAGGGCATGAACATGAAGGCACGGTCGTAATCGGCCGCTCCCGAACGGAACAATCCGCCCACGAAATAGGTCTTTTCCAATCCGCCGAGGTTGCCGAAGGCGCTGTCGGCGCCGGTGGGCGAATAGACGGTGATGGCGTCGCCAACACGCAGCCCCAATGAGTTCGCCAAAGCGGCGCCGATCAACACCCGGTCGCCGCCATACGCACCCTGACCGAAGCTAGCGCGCTCCTGGGGCGACAGGCTGTCAAAAACGTACTGCGTTTTGGCCAGATCCTGTGGGCGGATACCCTTGACCATCACACCCGTCGTGAAGTTGCCTACGCGGATCAGGCTTTGAGCTTCGTTCAGGGGGTTGACGCTGTAGACGCCCGGTATCGCCTCGATCTTCTTCAGGACCGCGTCTCGGTCCGGCGATGTCAAAACCGGACCCTGCACATACATATGACCGTTGAAGGCCAGCATCCGGCTGAGCAGTTCCGAACGAAAACCGGACATGATGCTCATCACGCTGATCAGCACGGCGACGGCCAGCATGATGCCGATGAAGCTGATGACGGCGATGGTGGCGACGCCGCCCTCCTTGCGCTTGGCGCGCAGATAGCGAAGGGCCAGGCCGATCTCCCAGGCGGAGAAGGCGCCGGACGGACGGGACGGCAGGCTCAAGCGGTCAGCCTTTCGATAGCTTCTGCGAGCGGCACGGAAACCTTCTCGCCGGTAGCGCGACGCTTCAGCTCGACCACGCCGTCCGCCAGTCCCTTGGGACCGATGGTCAGTTGCCACGGCACGCCGATCAGATCGGCGGTGGCGAACTTGCCGCCCGGACGCTCGTCTGTGTCGTCGTACAGCACGTCCTTGCCGAGCTTCTCCAGCTGGGCGACGGCGTCCTCGCATGCGGCAGAGACGGCTTCGTCATTGGCGCGCAGATTGATCACGACCACGTCGAACGGAGCTACGGCGTCCGGCCAGATGATGCCGCCGTCGTCATGGCTGGCCTCGATGATGGCGCCCAGCAGGCGCGAGACGCCCACGCCATAGCTGCCCATATGGACCTCGGCGTCCTGGCCATCCGGCCCTGCGACCTTGGCCTTCATCGGGGCGGAGTATTTCGTGCCGAAATAGAAGATGTGCCCGACCTCGATGCCGCGCGCCGACAGGCGGTCGCCCTCCGCTGTCTCGGCCTCGAACCGGGCCGGGTCGTGCATCTCTTCGGTGGCGGCGTAGAGGGCGGTGCGTTCGTCGAAGACGGCCTGCACGGCTTCCGGGCTGAAATCGTCGCCGGGCGCGGGCATCTCGACGAGTTTGCGGTCGCAGAAGACCTCGCTCTCGCCGGTTTCGGCCAGGACGATGAACTCGTGGCTCAGGTCGCCGCCGATGGGGCCGGTGTCGGCGCGCATCGGCACGGCCTTCAAGCCGATGCGGGCGAAGGTGTTCAGATAGGCCGTAAACATCCGATTGTAGGCGACACGGGCCGAAGCCTCATCCAGGTCGAAGGAATAGGCGTCCTTCATCAGGAATTCGCGGCCGCGCATGACGCCGAAACGCGGGCGGCGCTCGTCGCGGAACTTCCACTGGATATGAAACAGGTTCAGCGGCAGGGATTTGTATGACTTCACATAGGCCCGGAAGATGTCGGTGATCATCTCCTCGTTGGTGGGGCCGTACAGCAGTTCGCGCTCGTGCCGGTCGGTAATGCGCAGCATTTCGGGGCCATAGGCGTCGTACCGTCCCGACTCCCGCCACAGATCGGCCAGTTGAAGGGTCGGCATCAGCAGTTCGACGGCGCCGGCCCGCATCTGCTCTTCACGTACGATCTGCTCGATCTTGCGCAGCACCTTCAGACCCAGCGGCAGCCAGGCGTAGATGCCGGCGGCCTCCTGCTTGATCATCCCGGCGCGCAGCATCAGCTGGTGCGACACGATCTGGGCGTCCGACGGGGCTTCCTTCAGCGTGGGCAGAAAATAGCGCGACAAGCGCATGGTCTTGAATCCTAGGCGTAGAGACGAACCAAGGCTTTAGCCGCTGGACCGGGGCGAAAGCTAGGCCGGTTGCGCGGTTTAGACCGCCGGGGCGCTGGAGAAGTCGGGCAGCGGCAGCCAGCCGGTGAAGATCAGCACCATGACGAAGGCCCAGACGATGGCGGCGACCCAGGTGGTGGTCAGGAACTTCTTTTTCAAATTGGGCGTCGCGGGCGCTCCCCATTGGGCGCCGTCGGTCGGCGGCTCGTGCGTTTCGTGCGCCGTGCCGAGCGGCAAAACCGCGAACAGCACCGTCCACCAGACGATGATGTAGATGCCGATCATGGTCAGGGGGCCGATAGGCATGACGGACCTCGCAAGATTGCCGACAGAAGACCGACAAGCCCTGGCCGTCGCGCCAGTCGGACGCAGCAGGCGGGTATGCAGCCACAGCCCCGCCTATAGCCGAACCGGCGACCTTGTCGCGACCGCTAATCGCATCGGGCGCCGAAGCCCGGCGCGCGCAGGGCCAGCAGGATGGACGACCGCGCCTGCTCGGTGATGGCGCCCGATCCCTGGAGCACGCAACCGACCGCCGTATTGGAGTTGGGCGCCAGCAGGCCATAGGTCAGGCCTTCCTTCTCCAGCCGCGCCTGCGCTCCTTTCAGCGCCCCGACCGCGCCGGCGACCCGCGCGGGATCGTCGGTGATGCGCGTCATTTCGTGCAGCGCCTCGCCCGAACTGGGAAAGTCGTAGGCTTCCGGCGTGAAGGGCGCGACTTCGGCGGACAGGCGGTCGGGATGGATGTCGATGCCGAACTTGGCGTTCTGGCTGGCCGAAAAGGCGATGGCCGGCCCCTGCTCGGGCACGACCAGAATATAGGCGTGGCGCGGAAACAGAAGATAGTGCGCTAGGAACTTCGTCACCGGCACGAAAGGCAGACCGTCGGGCCCCAGGGCGTGGGCGCCGACATAGACGCCGACCGGCAGGCTGCGGGCGTCGACCCGGCCGTTCAGCTTCAGGACCCGATCGACCATCACATGGTCCAGCAGGAAGACGCCGTCCTCGGCCTCGCGCTCCAGAAAGGCATGGATGGCGGCGGTGTCGGGCGCCGGCCCCAGATCGCGGCCATAGACGGTCGGAAAGGCGCCCGGCGGCATCGGCTGGCCGGGCGGCGGGCTGAACCACAGCACGCGCAATTCGTGCACCGTGCGGGTGAACGGGTCTTCGCCGCGAAAGGTCGACAGGCTGAGCGTCAGATTGACCAGGGCGAACAGCACGACGAATCCCGCCAGGCCCTGCCCCGCGATCACCGCCCAGCGCCGCCAGCCATGCAGCGGATGGCGGGCATGGCGAACCCGATCCAACACACGGTCCGCGCGGTTCGGCTTGTTCCACATCGGGCGCCCCAAGGGTTCGAGCGCAGACAATGCGCCCGAACGGTCAAGGTTGCATCAGACGCGCAGGACGACCGTCTCGACGATGGGGCGGCGATCCCAGACCTGCTGGCTGGCCTTTTTCAGCACGCGCGCAATGGCCTGTTCGATGACCATCTCGTCTTCCAGCGCTTCGCCCTTCAGGCCCTTGACCACCTGCTCGACCCGCTCGGCCAGGTCGTCCAGAACGTCGCCCAGCGGCTTTTGCAGGTCGCCGGGCAGGCCGACGCTGCGGATGTCGATGTCGCTGACGATGCGCCCGCGCTTGTCCAAAGCGAAGCTGACGATCAGCACGCCGTTGGTGGAGGCGTGGCGACGCTCCTTCAGCGCCTCGCCCTGCTCCGTGACCAGCATCCCGCCATCGACATAGAGGCGACCGTTGGGAACCTCGTCCACGATCTGGGCCGGTCCCGGCGCCAGGCGAACCATGTCGCCGTTGCGCGGCGTGACGGTCTCCTGGACCCCGACCTCCTTGGCCAGGTTGGCGTGTTCCAGCAGGAAGCGACGCACCCCGTGGGTCGGCACCGCGATCTGCGGCCGCGCCCATTCGTACATCTGCTTCAGTTCGTCCCGGCAGGGGTGGCCCGAAACGTGGATGCCGGGATGGTCCTTCTCGGTGTAAAGGCGCACGCCCCTGTCCGCGAGGCGGTCCTGCAGATTGCCGATGGCCAGTTCGTTGCCCGGAATCTGGCGCGACGAGAAGATGCAGTGATCGCCCAGGCCCAGCTTGACCGTCGGGTGCGTCCCGTCGGCGACGCGCGACAGCGCGGCCCTCGCCTCGCCCTGGCTGCCCGTGCACAGATACAGGATCTGGTCGGCGGGCCAGACGCGGGCCTCCTCATCGGACAGGAAGGGTTTGACGTCCTGCAACATGCCGACGTGCTTGGCTGCGGCCGTGATCCGGTGCATCGACCGCCCGGCCAGGGCCACGCGACGGCCGCAGGCCTCGGCCGCGCGGATGACGCTGTCCATGCGCGCGACGTTCGACGCGAAACAGCCAACGGCGACGCGGCCCTTCAGGGTCGAGATCAGCTTGGACAGGGCCACGGCGACATCGCCCTCGGACCCGGCGACGCCCGGCACGAAGACATTGGTGGAATCGCAGACCATGGCCAGCACGCCCTCGTCGCCCAGGGCGCGGATGGCGGGGGCGTCGGTCTGCCGGCCGATGACGGGCTGGTCGTCGATCTTCCAGTCGCCGGTGTGGAACACGAGGCCCAGCGGCGTGTCGATGGCCAGGCCGCTGGGCTCGGCGATCGAGTGGGTCATGTTGACGAAGGTGACGCCGAACGGTCCGATATCGACCGTGCCGCCCAGCGGAACCTCGATCAGTTCGACCTCGTCCAGGATGCCGCGCTCGCGCAGCTTGTCGCGGATCAGATAGGCGGTGAAAGGCGTCGCATAGACCGGGGCCTTTATGCGCGGCCACAGCCAGCCCAGCGCGCCGATGTGATCTTCATGCGCGTGGGTCAGGACGATGCCCTTGATCGTCTCGCCCTGCAGATAGGTGGGATCGGGCACGATGACGTCCACGCCCGGCGTCGACAGGTCGCCGAAGGTGACGCCGACATCGACGACCACCCACTCACGGTTCGCCTCCGGGCCAAAGCCATAGGCGTTCAGGTTCATACCGACCTCGTCCGAGCCGCCCAGCGGCAGGAAAACGAGTTCGTCTTGGTTTTGCTTTTTCATTCAGTCAGTCAGATGGGCGTTGCGACGCCAGATTGCGAGGAGGCCGCGGATAGTCAGGTCGGAATCGAAGTGGTCGATGCTGTCGGTCGCGCCTTCGAACAGGCTGGCGACGCCGCCGGTGCCGATGACCGTCATGGGCCTGCCCCATTCGGCCTTGATGCGCCCGACCAGGCCTTCGATCAGCGAAACATAGCCCCAGAAGACGCCGGATTCCATGGCCTCGACCGTGCCGCGTCCGATCACATGCTCGGGCCGCTGAATGGCGATGCGCGGCAGTTTGGCCGCCGCCTCGTGCAGGGCCTGGAGCGACAGATTGATGCCGGGCGCGATCAACCCGCCCTCGAAGGCGCCGTCGTCGGCGACGATGTCGAAGGTGGTCGCCGTGCCGCTGTCGATCACGATCAGGTCGCCGGGATAGACCAGCTTGGCGCCGATGGCGTTGACCAGCCGGTCGGCCCCCGCCTCGCTGGGCTTGGCGATGCGCACGTCGATGCCCAGCTCGACGTTCTCACCGATCACCAGGGGCTCGATGTTCAGATAGCGACGCGCGAGGTTGCGCAGGTTGAAGATCGACTGCGGCACCACGCTGGAGATGATGCATCCGGTCAGGTCCGCGACCCGCAAGCCCTTCATCACCATCAGCTGGTTCAGCCAGACGGCGTATTCATCGGCCGTGCGGCTGGCCTCCGTCGCGGCGCGCCATTGGGCGATCCAGTCGCGCCCGTCGTGAACGGCGAACAGCGTATTGGTATTGCCCTGCTCGATGGCCAGAAGCATCAGACGGTCTTCCCGAAGAAGACGTCGCCGGCGGAAATCAGCCGCACTGAACCGTCGGCCAGACGCAGACGCAGGGCGCCGTCCGGCTCCACCCCTTCGGCCAGGCCCTCGATCGTCTCATTGTCCAGGCGCGCCGTGCAGGGGCCGTTCAGACCGACCAGACGGCTGGTCCAGGCGTCCAGCACCGGCTCGAAGCCCAAGGTCTGCCAGCGGCCCCACCAGACGGCGAAGGTCTCGGCCAGGATCTCGGCGGCGGCCTCGATGGGGGGAACATAGGTCAGATCGGCGCGCAGGCGGTCGGCGACCGAGGTCGCGCCCCGTTCGGTGCCTTCCGGCGCATGGGCCAGGTTCACGCCGATTCCGATGGCCAGCCACAGGTCGCCGTTCCCATGCCGCCCGGACTCAACCAGTATGCCCGACGCCTTGACTCCGTCCAGCAGGACGTCGTTGGGCCATTTGATCGTCACCAGGGCGGGCGAGACGAAAACGTCCAGCAGATCGGCGACGGCCAGGGCCGCGACGAAGGTGGCCTGGGCGGCCTCCGCCGCCGAACGCGGCGTCGTGACCAGCAGGGTGGCGGCCAGGTTGCCCTGCTCCGTCTCCCATTTGCGGCCACGCCGCCCGCGACCGGCGGTCTGGCGGCGGGCCACGATCCAGCGCGGCCCGGCTTCCCCGGCCTCGGCCAGGCGGCGCGCCTCGGCGTTGGTCGAGTCGATCTCCTCGAGGATGACCAGGGGAGCGGGCGTCAACGCCCTACCCGTTTCCGAAGCCGGCGCTCGCGGCCTTGGTCAGGGGCTCCAGCCAGGTCAGACCGACGATCACCAACGGGAAGGCGAAGGCGGCGCAGGCCCAGCCGACCCACCGGGCCTCGGCCGGGGCCTTGTCGGTGGCGATGTCGTCGACCGGCGCATCGAACCACATCAGCTTGATGATCCGCAGATAGTAGAAGGCCGCGACGACCGAGGCGACAAGACCGGCGGCGGCGACCGGCCACAGGCCCGCATCGGCGGCGGCGCCGAACACATAGTATTTGCCCCAGAAGCCCGAGAATGGCGGCATTCCCAGCACCGACAGCGATAGCGCCGTCAGGGCGACAGCCGTCAGCGGACGGTCCTTCTTCAGACCGGCCAGATCGGCGATGCGCCGGATCGGCCGGCCCGATTTGGACAGGCTGAGCAGAATGGCGAAGAAGCCGAGCTGGTCGATGACGTAGAGCGTCATGAACATCAGCATGGCCTGCAGCCCCTCGGCCGTTCCCGCCGCAATGCCCAGCAGGGCATAACCGATGTTGGCGATCGACGAATAGGCCAGCAGACGCTGGATGTCCTTCTGCGCCAGGCCGCCGAAGGCGCCGACGACGAAGCTGATCACCGAAATGGCGATCAGGACCTGCGACCATTGGGCGTGGGCGTCGCCGAAACCGGCTTCCAGCGCGCGGGCGATCAGCACCATGGCCGCCACCTTGGGCGCCGTGGCGAACAGGGCCACGACCGGCGTCGGCGCGCCTTCGTAGACATCGGGCGTCCACATGTGGAACGGCGCGGCGGAAACCTTGAACGCCAGGCCGCAGATCAGGAAGACCAGGCCGAAGACCAGGCCCGGGCCGGGATTGTCGGCGGCGACGGCGGCGATGTCCTCGAACCGCATCGAACCGGCGAAGCCGTAGATCAGGCTGGCGCCGTACAGCAGCAGGCCCGACGACAGGGCGCCCAGGACGAAATACTTCAGACCCGCTTCGGACGCTTTGACGTCGTTGCGGTGGAAGGCGGCCAGGACATAGAGGGCCAACGAATGCAGCTCGATCCCGACATACATGGAGATCAGGTCGCCCGAGGACGCCATCATGCCCATGCCGGCCGAGGCCAGCACGATCAGGACCGGATATTCGAACTTGGCGATGCGCGTGCGCGCCATCCAACCGTCGCCCAGCACGACCGCGACGGCGGCCGACAGATAGATCAGGCTCTTGGCGTAGATGGCCAGCGGATCGGCGACATAGGCGCCGTTGAAGGCCACGCCCCACGGGCCGACGATGGCGACAACGGCGGCGGCGATCAGCAGCAGGACCGATAGGATGGACACCAGGCGAGCGCTCTTGTCGCCGACGAAGGCGCCGACCATCAGCAGGACCAGGGCGCCGACCGCGAGGGTGACTTCCGAGGCGGCGAGATGCAGGGCGGAGGACAGATCAGGCATCTTTAAGTCTCACCCGCCGATCGCGGCGCGATAGGCGCTGGTCAGGGCCTCGACGGCAGGCCCGGTGTAATCGAGGACGGAGGCCGGATGGACCCCCAGCCAGAGGGTCCCGACGATCAGCGGCACGAACAGCAGCAGTTCGCGCTTGTCGATGTCGGCTATGGTTTCCAGCTTCGGATTGGTGATCTCGCCGAACATGACCGCCCGATAGAGGGTCAGCGCATAGACCGCCGAGAAGATCACGCCCGACGCCGCCACCAGCGCCGCCCAGGTCGAGGCGTGATAGGCGCCGGTCATGGTCAGCACTTCGCCGATGAAGCCCGAGGTGCCCGGCAGACCGACGTTGGCCATGGTGAACATCAGGAAGATGGCGGCGTACCACGGCATCCTGGACGTCAGGCCGCCGTAGAAGGCGATCTCGCGGGTGTGCATCCGGTCGTAGACGACGCCGACGCACAGGAACAGCGCGCCCGAAATCAGGCCGTGACTGATCATCTGGAAGATGGCGCCCTGCATGCCGATGTCGTTGCCCGAGAAGATGCCCAGGGTGACGAAGCCCATGTGGGCCACGGACGAATAGGCGATCAGCTTCTTGATGTCCGTCTGACGCCAGGCGACCAGCGACGTATAGACGATGGCGATCACCGACAGGGTGAAGACCAGCGGGCGGAACATCTCCGACGCCTGCGGGAACATCGGCACGTTGAACAGGATGAAGCCGTAGCCGCCCAGTTTCAGCAGAATGCCGGCCAGGATGACGGAACCGGCCGTCGGCGCCTGGACGTGGGCATCGGGCAGCCAGGTGTGAACCGGCCACATCGGCATCTTGACCGCAAACGAGGCGAAGAAGGCCAGCCAGAGGATCGGCTGGACGGCCGGGTCGAAGGCGAAGCGCTTCAGTTCGGGAATGCTGGTGGTGCCGGCTTCGTGCGCCATCCACAGCATGGCCAGCAGCATCAGCACCGACCCCAGCAGGGTGTAGAGGAAGAATTTGTAGGCCGCGTAGATCCGGTTCTGACCGCCCCAGATGCCGATGATCAGGAACATCGGGACCAGGGTGCCTTCGAAGAAGATGTAGAACAGGAACAGGTCCAGCGCGGTGAACACCCCGATGACCAGCGTCTCCAGCACCAGGAAGGCGATCATATATTCGACGACGCGCGTCTCGACCGACTTCCAGCTGGCCAGGATGCAGATCGGCATCAGGAAGGCGGTCAGCAGCACGAACAGGACCGAAATCCCGTCGACGCCCAGGTGATAGCTGGCGCCCGCGAACCAGGGGACCAGTTCCACGAACTGATAGCCGGTGTTCGCCGGATCGAAGCCGGCGACCAGCACGACCGAGACCGCCAGCACGACCAGAGTGGTGATCAGCGCGATCCAGCGCGCGGCCGGCGCGGCGGCGTCCGCAGTCTTGGACGTCAGCCGGGCGAAGAAGATCGCCAGGGCCCCGACCAGGGGCAGGAATGTAACGAGGCTCAGAATGTAGGGCACGAGATCAGGCTCCCCACGCGAGGATGGCGAAGGTGAGCAGACCGGCGACCCCCAGCAGCATCACGAAGGCGTAGTGATAGACATAGCCGGACTGGATCTTGGCCAGTCGAGCGGCGGATTTCAGCGAGACCCAGGCGGCGCCGTTCGGCCCCAGCCCGTCGATGATCTTCACGTCGCAGATCTTCCAGAAGAAGTTCCCTATGGCGCGCAAGCCGCGCACGAACACGAAGTCGTACAACTCGTCGAAATACCACTTGTTGTAGAGGAAGCGGTAGATGACGCCGTCGCGCGCCGCCATCCGTGCGCCCATGCCTTCACGGGCGACATAGATCCAGTAGGCGAAGGCCGTGCCGATCAGCGTCAGGATCAGCGGCGACCACTTCACCCAGGTCGGGACCGAGTGGCTTTCGTGCAGGACGTGGTTGTGCTCGCCGGTGAAGATGGCCCCGCGCCAGAACTCGTGTTCGTGGTGGCCGATGAAGTGCGGCGCGAAGACGAAGCCTGCGGCGACCGCCCCGACCGACAGCAGGATCAGCGGGATCAGCATGACCGGCGGGCTTTCGTGCGGATGCAGCGGGCCATGATGGCCGTGATCGTCGTGGGCGTGATCGTCATGCGCGGCATGGGCGACCGCATGGCCGTGATCGTCGGCGTCGGGCAGCGGCTCGGAGTGGGTTTCCAACTGCGCGTCCGTGGCGTGATCGTCGGCGTGATGCGCCCCCTCTTCCTTCCACACCGGCTTGTTGTGGAAGGTCATGAAGACCAGACGCCACGAATAGTAGGCGGTCAGGCCGGCGGCGATGATGCCGACGAAGAAGGCGAACAGGCCCACTGCGCTGTGGCCGCCGGCGGCCGAGGCGTAGGCGCTCTCGATGATCGAATCCTTCGAATAGAAGCCGGCGAAGCCGCCGACGCCGGGGATGCCCAGACCGGTGATGGCGATGGTGCCGATGGTCATCACCGCATAGGTGACGGGCAGCAGCTTCCACAGGCCGCCCATCTTGCGCATGTCCTGCTCGTGATGCATCCCGTGAATCACCGAACCGGCGCCTAGGAACAACAGGGCCTTGAAGAAGGCGTGGGTGAACAGGTGGAACATGGCGGCCTGATAGGCGCCGACGCCCGCCGCAAAGAACATATAGCCCAGCTGCGAACAGGTCGAATAGGCGATCACCCGCTTGATGTCGTTCTGCGTCAGGCCGACCGTGGCGGCGAACAGGGCCGTGATCGCGCCGATGATGGCGATGATCTGCGAGGCGCCCGGCGCATACTCATAGATCGGCGACAACAGGCAGACCATATAGACGCCGGCCGTGACCATGGTCGCCGCGTGGATCAGCGCCGACACCGGCGTCGGACCTTCCATCGCGTCCGGCAGCCAGGTGTGCAGGAAGAACTGGGCCGACTTGCCCATTGCGCCGATGAACAGCAGGAATCCGGCCAAATCCAGCGCGGACCACTGGACGCCCAGGAACTCCCACGTTGTACCGGCCTTGGTCGCGATCAGCGGGAACAGCTCGGCGAAGTTGATGGTGCCGTACATCCAGAAGATCGTCATGATCCCCAGGATGAAGCCGAAGTCGCCTACACGGTTGACGACGAAGGCCTTGATGGCGGCGGCGCTGGCCGTCGGCTTCTTGAACCAGAAACCGATCAGCAGATAGGACGCCAGCCCCACCCCTTCCCAGCCGAAGAAGATCTGCATGAAGTCGGCGGCCGTCACCAGCGCCAGCATCATGAAGGTGAACAAGGACAGATAGGCGAAGAAGCGCGGCCGGCTGTCGTCCTCGGCCATGTAGCCCCAGGAATACAGGTGAACCAGCGACGACACGCTCGTCACCACGATCAGCATGGTCGCCGACAGGGCGTCGATGCGGATCGACCAGGCCGACTGGAAGTCGCCCACATTGATGAAGGGCGCCAGGCGGATGGTGAAGGGCTCCAGATGGCCCCAAGTCCATTGGCCGAACACCGTCCAGGCCACGGCGCACGAGAAGAACAGCAGGCCGGTGGTAATGGCCTGCGACGGGATATTGCCGATCCGGCGTCCGAAGAAGCCGGCGATGGCCGCGCCCAGCAGCGGGGCGAATATCCCCAGGATGATAAGGGTGTGGAAGTTCACGCTCAGCCCTTCATCACGGAGGCGTCGTCGACGGCGATGTCGCCGCGGTTGCGGAAGAAGGTCACCAGGATCGCCAGGCCGACGGCGGCCTCGGCGGCGGCGACGGTCAGGACGAACATCGCCATGATCTGTCCGCTGATCTCGTTCAGATAGGTCGAGAAGGCGACGAAGTTGATGTTCACGGCCAAGAGGATCAGCTCGATCGACATCAGGATGATGATGACGTTCTTGCGGTTCACGAAAATGCCGAACACCCCGATGGTGAACAGGATCGCGGCGACCGTCAGATAATGGGTCAGACCGATCATCACAGAAGCTCCTCGGCGCTGACGCCTTCGCCCGTGGCGGCGGGCTTGATCTCGACCGACTTGAGACGGTCGCGGTTCACCTGATCGCCCGGGTTCTGGCGCTTGATATGCGGCTTGTGGCGAAGCGTCAGGGTGATGGCGCCGATCATGGCGATCAGCAGCACGATCCCGGCCGCCTGGAAGAAATAGACGTAGTCGGTGTAGAGCACGCGACCGATGGCCTCGACATTGGTGACGCTGGCGTCCGGCGCGCCCGGCGCCGGCAGGCCCGCCGCCGCCCCGCCCTGCACCACGGCGACCGACACGATGATCATCTCGGCCAGCAGCACGGCGGCGATCACGGCCCCCAGCGGCAGATAGCGCGCATAGCCTTCGCGCAGCTTCACGAAGTCCACGTCCAGCATCATGACGACGAACAGGAACAGCACCGCGACCGCGCCCACATAGACGACGACCAGCAGCATCGCCAGGAACTCGGCCCCCAGCAGCACGAACAGGCCGGCCGAGGAGAAGAAGGCCAGGATCAGCCAGAGCACGCTGTGCACGGGGTTGCGCGCGGTCACGACCAGAAGGCCGGAAACCGTGGCGACCGCAGCCAGCAGATAGAAGGCTATGCCTTGCAGCATGTCGGGACGAAGCCCCTTTCGTCTCGGCCGCGACCCCTTTCGGAATCGGCGACCTGTTTTGCGAGATGCGCCTTAGCGGTAAGGCGCGTCGAGTTCCAGATTCTTGGCGATCTGCCGTTCCCAGCGGTCGCCGTTGTCGAGCAGGCGTTGCTTGTCGTAGAGCAGCTCCTCGCGCGTCTCGACGGCGAATTCGGAGTTCGGCCCCTCCACGATGGCGTCCACCGGGCAGGCCTCCTGGCACAGGCCGCAGTAGATGCATTTGACCATGTCGATGTCGTAGCGGGTCGTGCGGCGGCTGCCGTCGGCGCGCGGTTCGGCCTCGATGGTGATGGCCTGGGCCGGGCAGATGGCTTCGCACAGCTTGCAGGCGATGCAGCGTTCCTCGCCGTTCGCATAGCGGCGCAGCGCGTGCTCGCCCCGGAAGCGCGGCGACTGCGGATTGCGCTCGAACGGATAGTTCACGGTCATCTTGGGCCGCGCCATATATTTCAGCGACAGGCCGATGGCGCCGATGACGTCCAGCATCATCGCGCCCTTGGTCGCCTGGACGATACGGGTGAACATCAGCACTTATCCTTGAGAGCAGGCGTCTTCGGCGCGACCATCACGACCCCACCACGAACACGCGCCAGGCCGAGACGATGACGACCGCGACCAGCGACGTCGGCAGGAAGATCTTCCACCCCAGACGCATCAGCTGGTCATAGCGATAGCGCGGCACGAAGGCCTTCACCATCGAGATCATGACGAACCAGAAGACCGTCTTGGCCATGAAGGTCAGCAGATAGACCGTATAGGCGATCCAGGCCGGCAGCCCATCCATCCAGGCCTGCGGCACGCCGGGATTCCAGCCCCCGAAGAACAGCAGGCTGATCATCGCCGACATGAAGACGATGTTGACGTATTCGCCCATCATGAACAGCAGATACGGCGTCGAGCTGTATTCGACCTGATAGCCGGCGACCAGTTCGGACTCGGCCTCGGGCAGGTCGAACGGCGGGCGGTTGGTCTCGGCCAGGGCCGAGATGAAGAAGATGATCGACATCGGGAACAGGATCACGACCAGCGGCCAGGTGTCGGCGCCGCCGCCGAACCCGTACCAGTTCCAGAACATCCCCTTCTGACTGTCGACGATGGCCGACAGGTTCATGGTGCCGGCCAGCAGGATCACATTGATGATGATCAGGCCCAGCGAGACTTCATACGACACCATCTGCGCCGCCGAACGCAGCGATCCCAGGAACGGATACTTCGAGTTCGAAGCCCAGCCGCCCATGATGATGCCGTAAACGCCGAGCGACGACACCGCGAAGATATACAGGATGCCGACGTTCAGGTCCGACACCACCCAGCCGGGGGCGAACGGAATGACCGCCCACGCCATGAAGGCCAGGATGACGGTGATGATCGGGGCGATGATGAAGACCGCCTTGTCCGCACCGGCCGGGATCACGACCTCCTTCAGCACGAACTTGATCATGTCCGCAAAGGACTGAAGCAGGCCGAAGGGACCGACAACGTTCGGCCCCTTGCGCATCTGCACGCCGGCCCAGACCTTGCGGTCGGCCAGCAGCAGGAAGGCGACGGCGATCAGCACGCCGACCGTGATCAGCAGGACCTGACCGACCGTGATCAGCGTCCAGCCCAGCGGCGTGGCCCAGAAGGAAACGGGGTCCATGGCTTACTCCGCCGCCATTGCGACCGGCTGGGTCCGCAGGGCGGACAGCTCGGCCATCGTCGCGCTGGCGCGCGCGATCGGGTTGGAAAGATAGGGGTCGGCCACGACCGAGACGAAGGCGCGGTCGCCCAGGTCGCCCTCGACGCCCAGCGACGCCACATCGAACATCGTCGGCGCCGGCAGATAGTCGATCCGGCCGAACGTCGGATGGTCGCCCATCAGCTTGGCGCGCAGCTGCTCCAGGGTGTCGTAAGGCAGCGTCCGATCGACCCGGGCCGACAGGGCCCGGATGACGGCCCAGTCTTCCTTGGCCTCGCCCTTGGGGAAGACGACCCGTTCGGCCATCTGCACACGGCCTTCGGTGTTGACGTAAAGCCCCGACTTCTCGGTGTAGGCCGCGCCCGGCAGGATGACGTCGGCGCCGTGCGCGCCGCGGTCGCCATGGCTGCCCAGATAGACGCGGAAGGCGTTCGAACCGGTCGGATCGACTTCGTCCGCGCCCAGCAGGAACAGAACGTCCAGCGCATCGGGCTTCAGCATCTCAGAGACCGTGAGGCCGCCGTCCGCCGGCACGAAGCCCATGTCCAGACCGCCCACGCGAGCCGCGGCGTGATGCAGGACGTTGAAGCCGTTCCAGCCGTCGGTCACGACGCCGACCTTCCTGGCCAGGGCGCCCAGGGCGTTCAGGACGGCCGAGCCGCCCTCACCGCCCAGCGCGCCGGCGCCGACGACGATCGCCGGACGCTCGGCCTTGGTCAGGAAGTCCAACGCCGACTTGGGCAGCTTGGCCAGGGTCTGCGAACCGGCGCCCAGATAGACGTAGTCGAACGTCAGATCGGCCTGTTCGCCGATGACGCCGATTTCCATCCCGCCCTTCAGCCAGGCCTTGCGCAGACGGGCGTTCAGCAATGGCGCCTCGGTGCGCGGATTGGCGCCGACGATCAGGACGGCGTCAGCCTTCTCAATGCCTTCGAGGCCGGAGTTGAACAGCCAGCCCTCGCGCGGGCCGTAACCCAAGGCGGCGCCGTCCTGGCGGCAATCGGTGTTGTTCGAGCCCAGGGCGCGGAACAGGTCCAGCGCCGCCTTCATCGACTCGGCGTCCTGCAGGTCGCCCGCGATCGCGCCGATACGGTCGGCCGGCGCAGCCTTGATCTTGGCGGCGACGGCGTCCAGCGCCTCGTTCCAGGTTGCGGCGCGCAGGCGGCCGTTCTCGCGGATCCACGGCCGGTCCAGGCGGCGCGCGGTCAGGCCGTCGACGACATAGCGGCTCTTGTCCGACAGCCACTCCTCGTTGATCCCCTCGTTCACGCGCGGCAGCACGCGCATGACTTCGGACCCGCGATAGTCGGCGCGGATGTTCGAGCCCAGGGCGTCCATGACGTCGATGGTCTCGGTCTTCTTCAGTTCCCACGGACGATAGTGGTACTGCCACGGACGGTGCGTCAGGGCGCCGACCGGGCACAGGTCGTTGACGTTGCCCGACAGTTCCGAGTCGATGTTCTTTTCCAGATAGGTCGTGATCTCGGCGTCCTCGCCGCGCGAGATCATGCCGATGTCCGGCACGCCGGCGACCTCGGTGATGAACCGGACGCAGCGCGTGCATTGGATGCAGCGGGTCATGAAGGTCTTGACCGTCGGACCCATGTTCTTTTCTTCGACCGCGCGCTTGTTCTCCGAATAGCGCGAACCGTCGCGGCCGTAGCCGACCGACTGGTCCTGCAGGTCGCACTCGCCGCCCTGGTCGCAGATCGGGCAGTCCAGCGGGTGGTTGATGAGCAGGAATTCCATCACCCCTTCGCGGGCCTTCCTGACCATCGGCGTGTCGGTGAAGATTTCCTGGCCGTCGGCGGCCGGCAGGGCGCACGAGGCCTGGGGCTTTGGCGGTCCAGGCTTCACTTCGACCAGGCACATGCGGCAGTTGCCGGCGATGGACAGGCGTTCGTGGTAGCAGAAACGCGGGATTTCCTGCCCCGCGCGTTCGGCGACCTGGAGCACGGTCATGCCGGGCTCGAACTCGGTTTCGACGCCGTTGACCTTGGCGACTGGCATCAGCGGGCCTCTTCTTCAGCGGGAACGGCCAGATCGGCGCGGTCCGTCGTCCCGTCAGGGAGCGTCTGTGTGATGGTGATCGTGTCGCCGTCCAGGACGTAGCGGATCACCGGGTCGCCCGACTGGTTCATCCAGCGAACGAGCGTTTCATCGGGCAGATCGAGCGGCTTCCATACGATCAGATCGTTGTCCACGCGGCAGTCGGCGCGCATCCGCCCGCCGTCGACCGGCGCGCGCCAGGACGCACGAACCACGCCGTTCTGAACGCTCTCGACCGTTATGGCCCCCGGCTCCTGGCCATGAATCCGGGCCAGACCGGCCTGGCACACGCGGCGCAGTTCGCCGGCGGCCAGAACCTCGGGCGCCGCCTGAACCGCGTTCGACGTCGCGACCTCGGCCGAACCCTTTTCCGCGGGCGTGGGCGCAGTTTCACGCTCGCCGCAGGCGGCGAGAGCGAAGGCTCCGATCACGATGGCGGGCGAAAGGCGCATCCCTACTCCGCGGCGATGGCGTGGCCGGCGAAGTTCGCGCGGCGGCTGCGATAGTTGGCGATCCGGTCTTCGATCTCGTGACGGAAGTGACGGATCAGGCCCTGAACGGGCCAGGCGGCGGCGTCGCCCAGGGCGCAGATGGTGTGGCCCTCGACCTGGCCGGCGACGTCCAGCAGCAGATCGATTTCCGATGGATCGGCCTCGCCCACGGCCATCCGCTCCAGCACGCGCCACATCCAGCCGGTGCCTTCGCGGCACGGCGTGCACTGGCCGCAGCTCTCGTGCTTGAAGAAGTAGCTGATGCGGGCGATCGCCTTCACGATGTCGGTGGATTCGTCCATGACGGTCACGCCGGCCGTGCCCAGCGACGAGCGGACCTCGCGCATGGAGTCGAAGTCCATCAGGACCGTCTCGGCCTGTTCGCGCGTGATGACCGGGCAGGACGCGCCGCCGGGAATGATGGCCTTCAGATTGCCCCAGCCGCCGCGTACGCCGCCGCCGTGATCTTCGATCAGCTGACGCAGGGGGATCGACATGGTCTCCTCCACCACGCAGGGCGTGTTCACGTGCCCCGACAGGGACATCAGCTTGGTGCCGGTGTTGTTCGGACGGCCGAAGCTGGCGAACCAGTCGGCGCCGCGACGCAGGATCGTGCCCACGACCGCGATCGACTCGACGTTGTTCACCGTGGTCGGGCAGCCGTACAGGCCCGCGCCGGCCGGGAACGGCGGCTTCAGGCGCGGCTGGCCCTTCTTGCCTTCCAGGGACTCCAGAAGCGCCGTCTCTTCACCGCAGATATAGGCGCCGCCGCCGTGGTGGATATAGACGTCGAAGTCCCAGCCGTGGACGTTGTCCTTGCCGATCAGCCGGGCCTCGTAGGCCTGCTTGACGGCGGCTTCCATCCGCTCGCGCTCCAGCACGTATTCGCCGCGCAGATAGATGTAGCAGGCATGGGCCTGCATCGCGAAGCTGGCGATCAGGCAGCCCTCGATCAGCAGATGCGGATCGTGGCGCATGATCTCCCGGTCTTTGCAGGTCGCGGGTTCGGATTCGTCGGCGTTGACGACCAGGTAGTGAGGGCGATCCTTCACCTCCTTGGGCATGAACGACCACTTCAGGCCGGTCGAGAAGCCGGCGCCGCCCCGGCCGCGCAGACCCGAGGCCTTGACGTTGTTGATGATCCAGTCGCGGCCAAGGTCCAGCATGTCCTTGGTGGCGTTCCAGGCGCCGCGGTTCCTCGCCCCGTCCAGCGTCCAGTCGTGGAAGCCGTACAGGTTGGTGAAGATCCGGTCCTTGTCTTCGAGAATGCCGACCATGGCCCTCAGAGTCCTTCCGCCAGACGGCGCTTGTGGTGGCGGGTGCGCATCCAGATGGCGGCGATGACCATCGCCCAGCCGGCCGCGAGCATGAAGTAGGAGACGTTGACCGCCCAGGCGCCCACCGTGCCCTGACGCGAGATCAGGATCAGCACGGCCGCGCCGACCACCATCGCCAGCCCGCCTGCCCGCAACGGGCGCCCGACGCCGCGCAGTTCCTTGCGATAGGCCGCGCGCCCCGCCTCGGTGTTCAGATCGGGCGCGGGCATCAGGCGGGCGCCTTCTCGGCCGGGGCCGGATCGCTGTTGGGAAGCTTGGCTATCGGCGCGGCGGCCGAACCGTCGTACAGTTTCGGGTCCAGCAGGGTCTTGGCCCCGCCTGCCGGCGCCGCATTGGTGCGCCCGGCGTAGGAGCCCCGCTCTGGCGACTTGCCGGCGGCGAAGTCGTCGATGATCCGGCCGATGCTCTCGGGCGTCAGGTCCTCGAAATAGTAGTCGTTGATCTGGGCCATCGGGGCGTTCGAACAAGCGCCCAGGCACTCGACTTCCTGCCAGGTGAAGCGGCCGTCGGCGGAAAGATGATCCTTGGGACCGATCTTCTCCTTGCAGACGCGCATCAGCTCGTTGGCGCCGCGCAGCATGCAGGGCGTGGTGCCGCACACCTGGATCAGCGCGGTCTTGCCGACCGGCTCCAGCATGAACATGGTGTAGAAGGTCGCGACTTCCAGCACCCGGATGTAGGCCATGCCCAACAGGTCGCCGACGGCGCGGATGGCGGGCTCCGACACCCAACCTTCCTGCTTCTGCACCAGCCACAGGATCGGGATCACCGCCGACTGACGGCGGCTTTCCGGGTATTTCTTGATCCACCATTCGGCCTTGGCCATCGTGTCCGCCGAAAAGGCGAACGAGTCAGGCTGATCCTTGGCGAGACGACGAACGCTCATCGGTCCACTTCTCCGAAAACGATGTCGAGCGAGCCGAGGATGGCGGACACGTCCGCCAACTGGTGGCCGCGGTTCATCCAGTCCATCGCCTGCAGCGAGCGGAAGCCCGGCGCCGAAATCTTCACGCGATAGGGTTTGTTGGTCCCGTCCGACACCAGATAGACGCCGAACTCGCCCTTGGGCGCCTCGACCGAGGCATAGACTTCGCCCTCGGGCGTCGAGAAGCCTTCGGTGTAGAGTTTGAAGTGATGGATCAGCGATTCCATCGACCGCTTCATCTCGCCACGGCGCGGCGGAACGATCTTGTTGTTCTCGACCAGGACCGGCTCGCCAGGGCAGTTGCGCAGCTTGTGGATGCACTGCTCCATGATCCGCGTCGACTGCTTCATCTCTTCGATGCGGACCAGATAGCGGTCCCAGCAATCGCCGTTCTTGCCGACGACCACGTCGAAGTCCAGGTCGGCGTAACATTCGTAAGGCTGCGACTTGCGCAGGTCCCAGGCGATGTCCGAGCCGCGTAGCATGACGCCGGTGAAGCCCCAGGCCAGGGCGTTCTCCTTCGACACCACGCCGATATCGACGTTGCGCTGCTTGAAGATGCGGTTTTCCGTGACCAGGCTTTCGATGTCCTTCAGCGCCGGCGGGAACTCCTGGCACCAGCGGCCGATGTCGTCGATCAGGTCCATCGGCAGGTCCTGGTGGACGCCGCCCGGACGGAAGTAGTTGGCGTGCAGACGGGCGCCGCAGGCGCGCTCGTAGAACACCATCAGCTTTTCGCGTTCCTCGAAGCCCCAGAGCGGCGGCGTCAGGGCGCCGACGTCCATGGCCTGGGTCGTCACGTTCAGCATGTGCGACAGGATGCGGCCGATTTCCGAATAGAGGACGCGGATCAGCTGCGCCCGGTACGGAACCTCGACGCCCAGCAGCTTCTCGACGGCCAGGCAGAAGGCGTGCTCCTGGTTCATCGGCGAGACATAGTCCAGACGATCAAGGTACGGTACGTTCTGAAGGTAGGTGCGGGCCTCCATCAGCTTTTCGGTGCCGCGGTGCAGCAGGCCGATGTGCGGATCGACGCGCTCGACGATCTCGCCGTCCAACTCCAGCACCAGGCGCAACACGCCGTGCGCCGCCGGGTGCTGCGGGCCGAAGTTGATGGTGAACTTGCGGTCTTCCATCTCGCGCGCATGGGCGGTGCGGGTGTCCAGGTCGTCCTCGAACACATCGACGCCGAGCGGCGGCAGGGTATGGGTCGTATCGGCCATCACGCCTGGCCTCCCGCCTTTTCGTCGCCCGGCAGGACCGGCGCGGGATAGTCGGCGCCTTCCCACGGCGACAGGAAGTCGAACGTGCGGAACTCCTGCGTCAGCTTGACCGGCTCATAGACCACGCGGCGCTGTTCCTCGTCGTAGCGGACCTCGACATAGCCCGTCATGGGGAAGTCCTTGCGGAGCGGATGCCCCTCGAAACCATAGTCCGTCAGCAGGCGGCGCAGGTCGGGGTGTCCCGAGAACAGCATGCCGAACATGTCGTAGGCTTCGCGTTCGAACCAGTTTGCGGCCGGATAGACGGCGATGATCGACGGCACGGGCTGAACCTCGTCGGTCGACACCTTGACGCGCAGGCGCGCGTTCCGGGTCAGCGACAGCAGATGATAGACCACCTCGAACCGCTCCTTGCGATCCGGGTAGTCGGCCCCGCAGAGGTCCAGCAACTGCTGGAAGCCGAATTGGTCGCGCAGGGCGGTCATCACCTCGACGATCCGCTCGCGCGGCGCGACCAGGGTCAGTTCGCCATAGGCCACCTGGGCCTCGACGCCCCAGCCTTCGCCCGAAAGCGCGCCGACCATCTCGGCGCCCAGCGGCGTCAGAAAGGCCTCCTGTCGGGCCTGGACAGCAAGGGAGGTCATCGGTCGATCGTCCCCGTGCGACGGATCTTCTTCTGAAGCTGCAGCAGGCCGTACAGCAGCGCCTCGGCCGTCGGCGGGCAGCCGGGCACATAGACGTCCACCGGCACGACCCGGTCGCAGCCGCGCACGACGCTGTAACTATAGTGATAGTAGCCGCCGCCGTTGGCGCAGCTGCCCATCGACACGACGTAGCGCGGATCGGGCATCTGGTCGTAGACCTTGCGGATGGCGGGGGCCATCTTGTTGGTCAGGGTGCCGGCGACGATCATCAGGTCCGACTGGCGCGGGCTGGCGCGCGGCGCCATGCCGAAGCGTTCGACGTCGAAACGCGGCATCGACATCTGGATCATCTCGACGGCGCAGCAGGCCAGGCCGAAGGTCATCCACATCAGGGAGCCGGTGCGGGCCCAGTTAATGACGTCGTCGGCGGCGGCGACCAGATAGCCCCGCTCGCCCAACTCCATGTTCACGGCCTCGAAGAATTTGTCGTGGACCTTGGGGTCGTAGCCCTCGACGGTCGAACGCGCGCCGGCGCCAGCCGCAACCAGCGGCGCGCCCGAGGCGGAGACCAGGCCCGCAGGCTTGGAAGCGGCGACTACTCCCATTCCAGGGCTCCCTTCTTCCATTCGTAGATGAAGCCGATGGTCAGCACGCCCAAAAAGACCATCATCGACCAGAAGGCGAACACCATTCCAGCGTGCGACAGATCGAACATCGACACCGCCCAAGGGAACAGGAAGGCCACTTCCAGGTCGAAGATGATGAACAGGATCGACACCAGATAGAAGCGGATGTCGAACTTCATCCGCGCATCGTCGAAGGCGTTGAAGCCGCACTCATAGGCCGAGAGCTTTTCGGAATCGGGGTTCTTCGGCGCCAGCAACAGCGGCAGGACGATGAAGAGAATGCCGACCACGGCCGCGACGCCGGCGAACACCAGCACGGGCAGATATTCTAGAAGAAATGCGTTCATTCGAAGAACCTCGTCCGCCGGGGAGAGGCGGGATTCGGCGCTTCTTAGACCCAACAACGTCGCCGTTCAAACCCCTGCGCGCATTGGGTTTTCATTGAGAATGGATCGCAACTTCGTGCGCCATATGTCGCAGGCCCGATGCTTGCGCCTCATGCGCCGCCGAAGCCCTATGGCGGCTTCTCCCGCGTAACCGAAAGTCATCCGAATGAGCGTCGCCAGCCGCGCCTTGAACGCCGTGGAACGGATCGGCAATCGCCTGCCCGATCCGGTCTTCCTGTTTCTCTGGCTGATCGGCGGGTTGATCGTGCTCAGCATGGTTGGGGCGGGCCTGGGCTGGTCGGCCGTCAATCCCGTGACGGGCGACCGTCTGGCGGCGCAAAGCCTGCTGTCGGGCGAGAATCTTGAGCGGCTGATCATCGGCATGCCGCGCACCCTGGCCGACTTTCCGCCGCTGGGGATCGTCATCACCATCATCTACGGCGCCTCAGTCGCCGAGCGCACCGGCCTGTTCGCCACCGCCATCCGCGGCGCCCTGCTGAATGCGCCGCGCGCCATACTGACGCCGATCGTGGTGATCACCGGGATGGTGTCGCATCACGCATCGGACGCCTCCTATGTCGTGGTCATTCCGCTGGCGGCGGTGATCTTCGCCGCGGCCGGGCGTCATCCGCTGGCCGGCCTGGCGGCCGGCTTCGCCGCCGTTTCCGGCGGATATGCCGGCAATCTGTTTCCGGGGGCCAGCGACGCCCTGATCCTGGGCATCACCGAGCCCGCGGCCCGCCTTATCGACCCGTCCTATTCGGTCAACATCGCCGGCAACTGGTTCTTCATCGTCGGCGTCGTCTTCGTCTTCACCCCCATCGTCTGGTTTCTGACCGACCGGGTCATCGAGCCGCGCCTGGGCGTCTGGAAGCCTGCAGAGGGCGTGGCCGCGCCCGCCGCCAGCGAGAGACAGCCCCTGACATCGGCCGAGAAGCGCGGCCTGGGCTTCGCCGCCCTGGCGGTGCTGGGCATGCTCGCGCTCTGGACCCTGATCACCTTCCTGCCCGGCTCTCCGTTCGTGGACCCCGAGGCCGACCCGGAGCAGCGCTTCAATCCGCTTTATCGCTCATTGGTCGCCTTCTTCGCCGTCACCTTCTTCGTTGCGGGCGGGGCCTATGGGGCGGGGTCGGGCGCGATCAAGTCGCACCGCGATCTGGTGGCCATGATGCGCGACGGCGTCGCCCAGCTGGCGCCCTATATCGTGCTGGCCTTCTTCGCCGCCCATTTCGTGGCCATGTTCAACTGGTCGGGCCTGGGACCGATCCTGGCGGTGAACGCGGCGGCGGGACTGAAGAGCATCGCCCTCCCCGCCCCGCTGCTCCTGATCTGCGTGGTCTTCGTCTCCTGCTTCTTCGATCTGTTCATCGGCTCGGCCTCGGCCAAATGGTCGGCCCTGGCGCCGATCGTGGTGCCGATGTTCATGCTGCTGGGGATTTCGCCCGAGATGACGACCGCCGCCTATCGGATGGGCGATTCCGTCACCAACATCGCCACGCCGCTGATGAGCTATTTCCCGCTGATCCTGACCTTCGCCCAGCGGTGGGACCCGCGATTCGGCCTGGGATCGCTGATGGCGACCATGCTGCCCTATGCCGGGGCGTTCCTGGTCGCCGGCCTGGCGATGGTGGCCGCCTGGGTCGCCTTCGACCTGCCGTTGGGACCGGGCGTGGGGGTTCACTACGATCCGCCCGCCCCCGCCGTCGCCGCGCAGGAGCCTGCCGCAGGCGGCGTCGCCGGGCCGCACAGCCCGCCCCAGGCGGCGATCGTCGGCCCGTCCACAGCGCCGTCGCGTTGAGCGGCGCGTTTCTCCGAAAAGGTCGCTTGACGCGCTGGGTCGGGCCGCCTAAACGACGCCCCTCGCCGGGGCGCACAGCTGCTTCGGCCGGGAAACGCGGGTGTAGCTCAGTTGGTTAGAGTGCCGGCCTGTCACGCCGGAGGTCGCGGGTTCGAGCCCCGTCACTCGCGCCACTCTCTCTAGGAATAGAAAGAGTGGCGCACGCCGCCTTCCCACAAGGCTTTCGAAACAGCTCAAAAGTTTCGTCGCAGGTACGCGGGTGTAGCTCAGTTGGTTAGAGTGCCGGCCTGTCACGCCGGAGGTCGCGGGTTCGAGCCCCGTCACTCGCGCCACTTCTTTTCCAGACATCGCTAGAAGAAGTGGCGCGCCCGCCGGCTCGGGCGGCGCATGCCTGGCCGCCCGCGCTCAGTGCAGATGCAGTTCCGCGTCGGCGCTCATGAAGGCGGCCTCGCCCGTCAATTCGCCATAGACATTGCACAGATCCTCGAACACCCGGGTCCAGGCGAACTGGCTGACGGCCTTCTCGCGCGCCGCCCGGCCGATGGCTTCGATGTCGCGCGCGAACAGGGCCTGGACCGCCTCGGCGTAGTCCGCCGCCTCGGCCCGCGCCGCCAGCTGGCCGACCGTCTCGTCCACCGTCTCCGCCACGCCGCCGGCGTTGACGCCCACGACCGGCCGGCCGCAGGCCATGGCCTCCAGTACGATCAGGCCGAACGGCTCCTTGTCGTTGGCGTGGACGAAGGCGTCGCAGCTGGCGATGATCTTGGCCACGGCGCGGGGATCGGTCTCGTAAGGCAGGGAGATCACCCGGTCCTCGTCCGGCATGCCCGACCCGGCGCCGACCAGCACCAGGTGATAGGGCGCACCCAGCTTCTGGACCGCCTCGATCAGCACGTCGACGTTCTTCTCCTTGGCCGGGCGCCCGGCGAAACACAACAGGCGCGCGTCCTGGTCCAGACCCAGCCGGTCCAGCAGCCATTGTCGGTCGCGGCGCTCGGGCCGGAAGGTGTCGATCTCCACGCCCAGGGGCCGGATCACGATATTGTCGACGCCCGCCTCTTCCAGCCGCCGCGCGATGAAGCGGCTGGGCGACACGACGCGGTCGAATTGCGAAAACAGGCGCGCCCAGCGTTTCTCGACCGGCTTCTTGGCCCATTCGCCGAAGTGCAGGGCGGCCAGGCCCGCCGGGTCCGAATGGCAGAAGCCGACGACGGGGCATCCCACCCTCTGGCCGGCCTCCAAGGCGCCCTGCCCCGGCGTATAGGGGTCGCCGGCCTCGATGATCGACGGCTTCATGGCCGCGACCCAGGCGCTCCAGCGCTTGACGGAGGTGGGCCAGCGATAACCGTCGCCGAACGGCAGCTTGGTCGCGCGCAATCGCACGACGCCGTCGGCCCCGGCCTTGTGCCGCGCGCCGGGCACGATCAGCGAATGGCTGACGCCCGGCCGGTTGGCCTCGATCCAGGCCTTCTTGGAGAGGAGATACCGTTTCACCCCGCCCGAACGGGGCGCGAACAGCATGGTGGTGTCCACCAGGCGCGGCCGCTCGTCCATCGCCGCGGCTTTCAGCGCCCGCAGCGTATCGGCGACTTCCACGTCCAGCCCCGGAATCAGTCGGAGTTCGCTTTCCTGGACGTCGAGGTCGGTCATGCTCATGGGGCGTTCTCGTCTGGTCTGGGCTGTCGAACGCCGGAGGGGTTCGTTGGATGCGTCGTTGTGGACGCGGCGCAAGACCGTGCGACGCCCGTAAACCCGGTCGTGGCAAAGCTCAAGAGCGGCCGGGCCAAATCCCTCCGTATTCGCCGTAAAGCTTGCGTTTCGCAGAACGCCAGTCGCGTCATAGACGGGCCCGTCGGCTCCCGCGGCCTTGCATTCGCCTCAAATTCGATAAACTTGAGGAAGGCTGGCGCGGACCCTGCTAAGGGGTCGCCTGTACCGTTGTGCGTGACCACCAGGGGTTTCTACCGAATGCGTATTCTGCTCGCGACCGCCGTGGCGATCGCCCCTCTGATGGTCGCCACCGGGTCTCAGGCCGAGATCGTCGTCTCAACCGCCCGCACGACCCCGATCCAGACGTCGAACGCGACCGGCACGGGCCCGGACAACATCCGCATCGCCAGCGGCGGCAGCGTCGCCGTGGCCTCGGGCGCCGCCGTGACGCTGGACTCCAACCACACGGTGGATCTGGACAGCGGCGGTTCGATCACGATGGACAAGTCGGCCGACGGCTCGACCGGCCTGCTGGTCAACGGCGGCAATACGGGATCGGTCATCGTCGGCGGCTCGATCACCGTCAACGACGCCCAGGAAACGGCCGACGTCAAGGATACCGACGGCGACGGCGACCTGGACGGTCCGTTCGCGACCGGCACGGGGCGGTACGGCGTACGCGTCGCGGGCCCCTCGCCCTTCACCGGCGACGTCCTGGTCGAAAGCACCGGCGCGATCACGGTCGAGGGCGCCAACTCCTACGGCCTGGCGGTCGAGACGGGCCTGAACGGCAAGTTGCAGAGCCTGGGCACGATCCGCGCCACCGGCGACAACGCTGCGGCCATTCGCACGACGGGTCCGATCACCGGAAACGTCGATCTGGCCGGCACCATCTCGGCCCTGGGCGCCAATGCGAGCGGCGTCTCCATCGAAGGCGACGTGGGCGGCGCGCTGAAAATCCATTCGTCGGTGGTCGCCACCGGTTATCGCTACACCACCCCGCCGCCGGCGCGCCCCGCCACGGGCTCCTACGACAACGCCACGACCCTGTTCCTGGACGAGTTGGACGCCGACGACGACCTGCTTCAGGGCGGACCGGCGGTCCGCGTGGGCGCCAATGTGGCGGGCGGCGTCCTGTTCGATAAAGCCCTGGCCTATTCGGCCGCCGGCATCGACGGCGACGACGACGGCGATGGCGTCAAGAACGGCGACGAGGACGACGACGGCGACGGCGTCAAGAACCGCGACGACTCCGACCGGGACGGCGACGGCATCCCCGACGCCAGCGAGACGGCCGCCTCGATCACCTCGCTGGGCGGCGCGCCGGCCCTGCTGGTCGGATCGACCACCCAGGCCGTGACCCTGGGCGCCGTGGGCTCGGGCGATGCGGCCTATGGCCTGATCAACCGCGGCTCGATCACGGCGTCAGGCCTCTATTCCGGCGTCGAATCCCGTGCGGTTCAACTCGGCGTCGCAGGCGGCCAGGCCGTCAACGTCGTCGGCGGCGTGCGCAACGAGGGCGGCGTGTCCTCCACCGCCGTTGACGCCAACGCCACCGGCCTTTGGATCGGATCGGGCGTCACCGCCCCCGCCATCGTCAACTCGGGGGCCATCCAGGCCGTGGCCTCGGGCGGCCAGACCCAGAGCGCGACCGGCATCCTGATCGGCGCCGGAGCCAATGTCGGCTCCCTGACCAACACCGGCAATCTGGTGGCGTCCTTCGGCGGCGACCACGGCTCGGCCGTCGTCATCCGCGATCAGTCGGGGACGTTGAACCAGCTGAACAACGCCGGGTCCATTGTCGGCTCCCTGACGCCCACCAGCACCGACGCGACGGCCGTGGACGGCACGGTCACGGCCATCGACCTGTCGGCCAACACCTCAGGCGTGACCCTGCGTCAGTACGGCATACCGGCGGCCTCGGACAGCACGGCGACCGACACCGACAAGGACGGCGTTCCAGACGCAAGCGAGCCGGCCATCGTCGGCGCCGTCAAGCTGGGCTCGGGCGCCGATACGCTCGACATCGAGAACGGCGTCGTGAATGGCGACATCGATTTCGGCGCCGGGGCGGACAAGCTGAACATCAGCGGCGGAGCGGTCGTCACCGGCGCTATCAAGAACGCCGACGGCCTGCTGGACATCAACATCGGCAAGGGCACGCTGAACGCGACCCAGACCGGCGTGGTCGGCGTCACCAGCCTGAACGTGGGGGCAGAAGGCACGCTGCTGGTCACTCTTGACCCGGCCACCAGCGCCTCGGGCGGATTCAACGTCAGCGGCGCGGCCACCCTGGCGACCGGCTCGACCCTGGGCGTGCGCTTCGCCTCGCTGCTGGAGGGGCCCGAGCGGTTCGACATCATCACCGCCGGTTCGCTGAATGTCGGCCAGATCGACCAGAGCCTGCTCAGCGGCAGCTCCCCCTATCTCTATGTGGTCGAAGGCGGCGTCGATCAGGCGGCCAACACCGTCTATATCGACGCGCGCCGCCGCTCGGCCGCCGAAGCCGATCTGATCCCCGTCGAAGCCTCGGCCTACGACGCCGTCTACGCCGCCCTGGGCGACAATGAGACGGTGCGCAACCTGTTCCTGTCGCAGACGACGCGCGACGGCTTCATCGACGCCTACGAGCAGATGCTGCCCGACCATTCGGGGGGACCGCTGATGTCGCTGGCGGCCGGCGTCGACGCCGTGACCCGCGCCCTGACCGGCCGCAACGCCGTCGCCGCCCCAGGCGAGACCAGCGCCTGGGTGCAGGAGATCAACTTCTACGCCGACAAGGACAAGACCGATTCCTACGGCTTCCGCTCGGAAGGCTTCGGCGTCGCGGGCGGCGTGGAAAAGGGCACGGGCCTGGGCGCTATCGGCATTTCGGCCGCCTTCACCTCGTCCGACATCAAGGACCCGGAGGCCGAGGCCGAAGAGGTCCTGTCCGCCAACCTTTTGGAACTGGGCCTCTACTGGCGGGCCCAGGGGCAGTACTGGACAACCTGGGCCCGCGCGGCGGGCGGCTACGCCAGCTTCAACGCCGACCGCTCCCTGGTCGCCAGCGGCGTCTATCTGAACAACAAGTCCGACTGGCACGGCTGGACCGCCGCGGTGGCGGGCGGCGCCTCGTACGAGCGCAACTTCGGCCGGCTCAACATTCGCCCCGAACTGTACGGCGAATACTTCCATCTGTCGGAAGGTTCGCGCAGCGAGAGCGGCGGCGGCGACGGCTTCGATCTGGACATCGATTCGCGCGACAGCCACATCTTCTCGGCTGTGGCGGCGATGAACATCGGCTACGGCTTCGGCCGCAACGGCTGGATCCGACCCGAACTGCGCGTCGGCTATCGCCAGAACATCTCGGTGGACGCGGGCGAGACCATCGCCCGTTTCGCCAGCGGCGGCCCGGACTTCATCCTGTCGCCGGACGCCATCGAAGGGGGCGGGCCGATCCTGGGCTTCCGCCTGAACTTCGGCAACGAGTTGGGGATGCTGTCTCTGACCGGCGACGCCGAATTGCTTGAGGATTATGTCCGCTACTCGCTGCTGCTGCGGGCCAGCTTCCGCTTCTGACCGGCGACCAGAGCGCCAAAAACGAAGGCCGCCGGAGCGATCCGGCGGCCTTTTTGTTTGGTAGGCGGCGACGGGCCGCCTACACGCCAATTTCTGGCGTTGTTTTTATTGAATTATTTGGCTGCCCGCGTGTCAAATGTGTGCAGTTTGTATGTAGCCTATTTTTCCGTCTCTTTCGACGATGTTTCAGCTACCTCACCCTTCTCCGCTGCCTTCTCCGCTGCCTTCTCCGCAGCATAGTCCGTAGCTAGGATCAGCAGAGCCTGGACCTCTTCAATCGACCGTCCCTCTGCTTCCAAATCACCAATCTTCAGGCGAACCTTCCGACCCAACCGTCCGCCGACCCACGTGCCAGCCACCCCCGCCACAGCGGCGATCGCGGGGGCGCCTAAGGTCTTCAAAAGCACCGTGAACTCTGGCAGCGAATGACCCAAGCCATCGGCTGCGTCGAACGTCATCATCGTCTGCGAATACGAGACCCCGTTAGCCCCCAACGTATCCGCCATGGGGGAAAGCTCCGCTTGGAACTGCGGGTCACTCGGCGCGCCGTCATCGTCCGATCCGACGAGTTCGATTAAAACCTCTCCTCGTTCGGCGAGCCTCTGTCGCTGAAGGGCGTCGAGACGTTTTTGTTGCTCGACGTATTTGGCGAAGGCTTCTTCCTGCCAGTCATTGGTCATCGATTGCGTCCACGTTTTGGAGCCAAAATCCACCGCCTATGTTCGTGCCTACACCTGCAATAGCGATACGGTTCACTCGGCTAGGCCTGGGCAAGCCCTTCGAGAACAGCGGCGCTTTCTTCAACTCGATCGCGCCACCGGTAGATGGCTTCGTCAACGTCGTAGTCATATTGATCGGTCCCTCGTGTCACTTCGCTGACGATCTTCTCCCAATGCTTAAGATGCTTGGCATCTCGGCGTAGTCGCTCCATCGCAAGCACACCGTCGGCCGATACCAACTCGCTGGGTTCAAATCGTTCGAGCGCTGCATCGATCAGCAACAAATCGGCCCAACTGAGACCTTCGTAGGTTGCATACTCAGGGTTGGTGACAAGGGTTTCCGCATGATCAGCGATGATGTTGGCCATCCTACGGGCCAGTCCGGCGACTGCCTTTCGAAGTTCGCGCCGATCTTCCAACCTGTCGCGCCGTTCGCGACCGGCCTGCCACTGAGCGATCCAGATCGCCGCTAGGATTGCAGCAATCGAGCCCACAGCCTGGACCCAGGCAGGCATGTCTTTGACCTCAGGGCGAAACCAAAGCCCGAGCGGCAAGGCGACGAGGGCCACAGTGTATGCGACGACGAAAAGCTGCTGACGAAACGAAACCATCCGCCATCTAAGGCATAGGTTCACGCCCTGTCGATCCATCGCACACCGCGTCACGACTGCGCCTTACGCAACCGCCCGTTTTGTGGTCTGTCACCGCGCCGGCGTTAGGTCCGGTGAAGGAAACGCCACATGAAACTAACGCTCGCTGAACGCCTCGCTCTCCGCAACCAGCTCCAGATCATGAAGGAACTGGAGGTGGGCGATCTCACTGCCGAACAATACGACGAGAAAATTCAGATCGTCGAAGGCGGATACGAAGTCTATTATCCCGACCTCATAAATGGGATCAACGAAGAGGGCATTGACCCAGAAGTCACTGCCGAAGTCCTCGACGTTCTGTCGCTCTACCGTGCCCTCCACCACGCCGAGCAGAGCGGCATCACCTTGCCATCCAAGGGCTACGCGAAGTTCGCCGGCTTCGACGGCAACCACGAGCCGCATTATGGCTTCTCGGTCTTCGTCTTGGATGTCCAAGGCAACTTCTCTGAGTCCGCCCCTTCCAAGAACTCCCATGGGAGTGGTGCCCTTTCACGCTATCGTCGAATGCTTGAAGCTTGGGACCAAATGGGTAGACCGTTCGATCTCGACCAAGCCGCCGTGGACGCGATCTTCGCCTAACCACCGCGCTGACGGCCGGGTTTCAAAGAGTTCTGGGGCTCGGCCGCCATGTCGCATTTCCTGACAATTCAATGGTTTTTCGATAGGTCTAGGGCTTCCCTCACAACCTAATCGCCCTCTCGATCTGGCCGCCGAAATGCGCTCCATGTCGAGCCGCCGCGCGTCATACGCTGGCGCTGCGGCGTGGAGAATCCACCGTGAACAGCACCAACTGGTTCGTCGTTCAAACGACGCCCCGAGGCGAACTCGCCGCCCTCGCCGACATTCAAGCGATGGACGGGCTCGAAGCCTACCTTCCACAAGAGACCCGCCTTCGGCGGACCAGGAAAGGCAAAGTCGTCGTTCAGCATCCCCTACTGCCCGGCTTCCTGTTCGTCGGCACCCAAACCCGATCGATCTTCGACACGCTGCGTTCGAAGTCCGTGCGCGGGATCATCCGCTCGCCAGGCGGTGCAGCGCATCCGATCCGGTCCAAGACAGTCAATGGCACGGCATGGAACTTCGTCGATGAACTCAGGTCACGTGAGAACGCCGGCGAGTTCTACTTCACGCCGAAGAACCGACCGCTGGTGGAGGGCGCCGAGGTCCGCGTGATCAGCGGCGCCTTCAAGGACCAAATCGGCCGTCTGCTGTCCGCCGCCACCGCCGAGGGCCGCGCTGAAATCATGATGAGCGGTCTGTTCGCCGGCCGGATGACGGTAGACGCGCGTGCTCTCGAAGCGGCCTAAGCCGCGAGAACATATATTGACGCGGCCATAGCACTGCTGTCCTTTCGACGCCCCACGGGAGAGACCTCTTAGATGCTTCGACTAATCGCCACTGCGGCTTTGGCACTTACAATGTCGGCGGGTGCGTCCAATGCACAAACGTCCACTTGGTCTTTTCGCTCGGCGGTCGATCCAATAACTGATGCACGTCGCGGTGCCGCATCGATTGAAAGCCGGGAGGAAATCACCCGAAGTATCAGCGGTGAAGAGGCCTTAAACTCCGGCCGATTGCACGGCAACTCGCGCTACATGCTGATGGTGAAATGCGACTATGCCACTCGCGAAGTGTATGTTTCCCTTGCCACGCCTCGCGGCATGACCCGCAGCAAAACTACGGTCATCCAACGCTTCGATAGCGCTGAGCCCACCACGCCGCATTGGGTAACCACATCATCGGTCGTAGGGCTTTTCCATCCTGATGAAGTCGCCGCCTTTGTAGCTCAAGCCAGGCGCGCCAACCGGATAGCCCTGCGCATCGCCGGGGTCGATGGAGCAGCACCTGTTGATACGGTCACGTTTTCTGGCGTAGGTGCCGCGCGCGCCATAGCAAGCGTTTACCAGGCCTGCGGGCAGCAGTTACCCGCAATCTGACCCACGTCAAAGCCGGACGAGCGGCCCCTGTGCATAACGGGGGTCGTTTGCATGTCCGCTTGCCATGTTCTCTTTTTGTGCTCATCGCTGGACGGATGGGCGTGAGGGCATATCAGGGCGACGACACCACCGGCTTCCAGTCGCCGGCGGAGGATCATGTCGAGGCCGTGCCGGACCTGGCCGACCTGCTGGAACTGCGCCGACCTCAACGTTACGCCGTCCGCGTCAAGGGTAACGGACTGAAGTCGCGCGGCATCCATTCGGGCGACATTCTGGTCGTGAACACCGCCGGCGAGCCCCGAACCGGAAAGGTCTGCGTCGCCTTCCTTCACGGCGATGTCGTCCTGGCCGTCCTGACCGAGAAAGACGGCACCTGGTGGCTGGAGCCGGCGAACCAGCCCGCCCAGCCGATGACCGAAGAGACCGAGGTTTGGGCCATGATCGCCGCCCTAGTCAGGACCGACGTGTGATGTTCGGTTTGATCGACGGCAACAACTTCTACGTCTCGTGCGAGCGGGCCTTCGACCCGACCCTGGTCGGCAAGCCGGTGATCGTGCTGTCGAACAACGACGGGTGCGCCATCGCCAGATCGCCGGAGGCCAAAGCGCTGGGGATCAAGATGGGCGAGGTCTGGCACCTGTCGAAGCGCCGGCCTGAGTTCCGCAGCGTCATCGCAAAATCGAGCAACTATGCCCTCTACGGCGACATGAGCCGCCGGGTGTTCGAGGTGCTGAGCGCCCACTTCCGGCGCGTGGAGCCCTATTCGATCGACGAGATGTTCCTGGACCTCACGGCCTTCGGCCGCGTCGATTACTGCCGCCGGGTGCGAGATCAGGTCCGGCAGATCACCAAGATCCCGACGTGCATCGGCATCGGTCCGACAAAGACTCTGGCGAAGCTGGGCAACAAATACGCCAAAACCACCACCGCCTTGGGCGGCGTGGCTGACTTCTCCGACGACGCCCTGCGGCGCAAGGCCTTCGACGACATGCCGATCGACGAGATTTGGGGCGTCGGCGGCGCCAGCCAAACCAAACTGAACAACCTCGGCATTCATACCGTTGCCCAGTTCGCCGCCCTGCCCTCCGCCTCGGTGCGCAAGCTGATGACCGTCACAGGCCAGCGCACCCATGCCGAACTGAACGGCGTGTCGTGCATGCCCCTCACCCTGGCGCCCGGCCAACGAAAGACAATCAGCGTGACCCGGATGTTCGGGCGTCCCGTCGAGACCTGGGACGACATGCGAGAGGCGCTGACCGCGTATTCCAGCCGAGCCGCCGAGAAGGCCCGCCAGCACGGGCTGGAGGCAACTGCGCTTCAGGTCTTCTTCCACACCAGCCCGCATGCGCCCGAGCCATTCTACAACGCCCAGCGATCCTTCGAAATCGAGCCCACGGCCGACAGCCGCGCCCTGATCCGCCACACGATCAACGCCGGCCGATCGATGTGGCGGCCTGGGCTGCGCTACGCAAAAGCCGGCGTGATCCTGCCCGACCTGGTGCTGGCATCCGAGGCGCCTCGCGATCTTCTGCCGACCGTTGATCCGGTGAAGTCCGAGAAGCTGATGACCGCGCTGGACACGCTGAACGCGCGGTTCGGACGCGGGACGGTTCGCCCAGGCGGCCTGCCGAAGGTCACCGCATGGAGCACGCGGGCCAACAACCGATCGCCGCGCTACACCACCCGGCTGAGCGATCTGATGGAAGTTCGAGCCTAGCAGTAGCGGTTACTGATCTTGCCACTTCTGATGAAGCCGAACTACCTTCCTGTAGGACGTGCCCGTGTTGAAATCGTTGGGGTGCGCCCGAACGATGTTCTGGATGTAGTCCCGGTAGTCTTGCCTCATCTCCTTCTCAGGAAACTGGCCGTTCAAAATTGACGATGCCAATCGATCGACAGAGTTGAAATAGGCTTCTTTCGCTGCATCATAGATTGCCTGAGTGCCGGCTGGCGCGCTTCCGCCGGCAAGTTGCTGAGCGATGACCGTAAACGCCTGAGCGCGATCGTGCATGCTTTGTTCAAACGACAAGAGCGCGAGCCATCGCGCACTTTTCAACTGTTCCCAAAGCAGCAACCCAGCACCGATAGAAACAAGCAACGCCAACACAGCGGTGCCGCTCGAAACGACAGAGGCTGCCGCAGACCTGTCTGCTGCGTCTGCTGCCGCCTTAGCGATCGACATCGGATCGAGCATGACGGTTAGCCCTCCGATGCGCGATCGGCCAACGCGGCTTCGATCTGACGCATCAGCGCCATGAGCGCACTGTTTTCTTGCTTCTCAACGAGCCGTTGACCGGTGTTAAACTCGCGCCGGACGGACATCCAGTAGCCAGCCTTCACCGAAGCGCTCACACCTGCGGCTTCGATCGCGGCGTCTGCCCGGCGGATAATCTCATGCACGCGGGCGCTGTCCTTGCTGTTGTAAGCTACCCGCAGGTCCGAACCCACTTTCGCAGCATCGATCGCCATAGTCATTTAGCCCTCACATCGCAGCCATCAATCTAGAGGCGAACTTTTGGCTAGTGATTGTTGTTTTCTGTCAATGGTCAGAGCCGCTTAACCGAGCCAAATCTGTTGGCCAAATAATTTTCCACACCCCCAATGACATATGTCGCGTTTCTTGAGGGCCGCCGATCTGTCAGGCATGGTCCGGCTTCACTCGCTAGGCCCCAGATGGTCAGCGATCACCCCCTCCCTCTTCGGCTACCGATGACCGTCTGCTCAACAGCTTGTCGGCCCGGTCTCGTCTCCCTTTCCGGGGCTGGTGGGATTTTTAAGAAAATCGCCTGAAGCTCAGCCAGCCCCTTCCGCCCTTCGGGCGAGAACGCGGTGAGAGATGGACAGCCCGCCGAGTTGGGGAACGCGGCCGGCGCCGGTCGGCATTCCGGTTTCATGCACAGGACCGCTCGCATGTTGGCAGGCACAGCCGTTACGCAAGCTTAGCTAGATGATCGATCGAAAATGGACGCAACGGCTGAATTTGATCAAGGGCGCCGTTGTAGTGAAGCTCGGTCCAACCGCGCTCGCCCTGATAGGTCCAGCGGACGTTTCGATATTCCTGATGCGACGCCACGATCTTCTCGCGGTTGGCGTCCGAGTGAAGCCGGCCCGTTACGCCGTCATCCTTGGTCTCGATGAGCGCAATGGCGTCTTGGCTCCGCCGGCCCACCACGCCGACCGCGAAGTCGGGGAAGAACCGTTTGCCGCTCGGCAGCATCAGCGTCACGGCCCAGTTCGAGTTCTCTTGGAGCCGAAGCCACCACTTCACCTGGCCGCTTTCATCACTATCGAGCAGTTCGGCGAACCGGCGCTCGTTCTCATTCATGTTCGTCGGGAAGACCTCGTAGGCACCTAACCGCGACCGGCGAGCCTCGACGCCACCGGAGATGACCAGCGGTGGAATTTCGTCCGCCAGTTCTACGACCGGCGAGATGGCCTGTTTTAGCGCATCCGGCAGCGCATTCGGCCGGCTGAGTGCGAACAGGTCGAGCGCTCGGCGCAAGGGAACGACGTCGGTCGCATCCACTCCTTCGTCATTACAGACCCGGATAAATTCCGACATCAACGCCTGTTTCAGCGCACGCGCGCTGATCGCCTCGTTGAACTCGAAACTGCGCTGGGCCGCCTCGCTGATACGAGTTTCCGACATGCGCACGTTGACGACGCTTTCGGACCCCTCCTCCTCGATGAACAGGTCACGCAAGCTGACATTAGCCTTGCCCAGTGTCTTGCGCAGATAGTCGAGGGGCGTCTCGTGCATGGCAAAGACGGCCCTGGCGGCTGCGCGCACAATTTCGCCGTCCAACTGCTCCGGCGCCGGTATTCGCTCACGTAGAAGACGGGCGGGCACACCCCGCTCGGCGAGGACCCGATAGACCTTCGCTCGAGGCGGAACGGTCGGGTTGGTTTCGCCGCCATGAGGCTGCTCGGGCAGATCGTCGCCAAAGAGCGGGGTCGAGCCTAGCGAGCGGGTCCACTCGGCCTGGACCACGATCTTGTCTTGAACATCTGGCGCCGCCCCCTTTACCGAGTGATCGACAAATCCCCCGGCGATCAGGTTGTCGAGGCGCATCTGCCGGTCGGCTTCGTCGCGGGGCATCGCAGGAGCGTGGGGAAGCGCCGCGCGCCGCGCTTCGAGAGCCGCTGTTCCCGCGCTGGTAAATTCGAGAACCTGGAGTTCGCTGGCGACGGTCGCAATCGAGCTGCGGACCGCCTTCAGCTCGTTCGCGGCGGCGTCGAGCCCAGCTTGTAATTCCGGGTCGGTCAAAAAGACCCATCCGCGATCCAGCAAGGTATCCGAGCCGTGGATGGGTCGCACTTGCGGATGCACGCGCATGATCCGGCCGACGATTTGAAGGCCGAAGGAAGACCCCCGTGTCGGGCGAACGGACACCAGCGTCCACGCCCGTGGCGCGTCGAATCCGGTGGCGACCGCTACCTTAAAAACGAGAACTTCGCGGGACGGATCGTAGGCGAGGGTATGAAAGTCCGGGTCCGGTTCGCCGCTAGTGTGCGTGGCGATTACCGATTCCGGTATACCTATATCCTTCAGCTTGTCGCGCACGCGGGTCACTGGATCGGCCTTTCCGTCGCCCTGATCCTCGACTTGGACCAGCATCAACGGCGTGACGGCGATGCCCTTTTCGACAAGACGCGCTTTGATCTCTTGGTGCTTACGCCACGCTACCGTCAGCGCGGCCTGCTCGGTGTCGATGAGGGCTGCGTCCTGACCTTCAAGCCGAACGACACCGAGCGTGAGCCCGACCTTGTTGAGGCCGGCTTTCACGACTTGGTCACGCGAAACGATGATCCGGTTCTCCACCGTCACGCCCGCGCGCGTCTCGAACTCGATCAGCTTCTCGTCGTTGGGCGTGGCTGAGGCCAACAGGGTGAAGTCGGGGCGCATGACATCGAGATAGAAGGATGCCGCTGCCTTGGCCGAGGCACCGAAGTTGAGGTGAGCCTCGTCTATCACCACGCCGATACGAACGCCGCGATCACGCAGGTCCGCCAGCATGTCGTCCAGGGCCGGCGCATCTTCGCCCCGCGTGCGAACTTTGCGGGCGTCCTTGCGGGTGGTGGCAACCAGAGCCCAGGTCTGAACGAAGACGTCGCCATCGCGCGCCATAAGAGCGCTTCGATCCTTAGAGATGTCCCGCAGCCGCAGAGATGGGCATTGGTCAGCCAAGGCAGACCGAGTTTGGGCCACGAGGCCACTGAATGGCGCGAACCAGAACCAGACGCATGGCGCCCCCGTCTTGCCGCGAACGGCTTCCAACCCCCGGCCGAGCATGAGGGTCTTGCCGGAACCTGTGGGCGCCTGAAGCAACGTGGCGCCGACGCTCCGCGCTACTTCCTGCCGCAGGCCGGGATTGACGTGCTGATAGGTCGATGCGGCCACGATGGAATCGCGGATCGCGGCAACCGCATCGCGTTGATAGTCGGCCAAAGCAACAAGACCGTGGACCACGTCGGTCATGGGCGGAAGCGCCCTACCAATGTATCCCGCACTGCCCGAACCTCGATGTCATTGTCCCCCATCGCGGCCGTGATCTGGCCGGGTGCCCAGGCATAGACGAAGGCATTTGCACGACGCGAGGCTAGGTCACGCAGCGTGACCTTCAAAGCGTCATCCACCCGGTCCACCAAGATGAGCACGACCTCTTCGCCTTCGTGGATGAACCACGAAGCGCCGTCTCTGAACGGCGTCAACGGTAGGTCGTGCAAGGCTTCGAGCGCCGTCCATGCCTGAGCGGGCGATAGATCGTAGTCGATGTCCTCGAACGCCATGGTCGCCATTCGGACATAAGCGAAAGGCGCGTTGAGGTTCGCAAAGGCGACATCATTGGAAGCGTTCAGTTTCCTAACCCGCTCAGCTGTGACTTGCCGCGCCACGTTCTTTTCTGGTTCGTCCTCGGTGCTCTCAGTCGAAGAGGCCATAATGAAGCGCCGATCCCCGCCATCTTCCGCATTGAGCGTCATGACAGCTTGCGCGGTGGTCGCGCTTCCGGCGAAGAAATCCAGCACGATATCGCCAGAAGATGTAGCCTGCTCGAGCAACCCTTGGATCAAAGAGGGGGGTTTGGCGTAGTTGAAGGCTTTCTCCCCGAAGATCGCTTTGATCGCCTTGGCAGCCTCATCGTTAGTGCCGGCGACGACACTGTTGTCTTCGGCAGCTTTCGTTTTGATTTCGTTCTTGGGCGTGACCCAGGACGAAAGGGGCTGAGTAGGCCTCTTTAACTCAGAAAGCAGGCGCTTAAACCGGGGCGTTCCGAACCCGACGCGCTTGCCCACCCAGAAATTAATGTCCGGCAGGTCAGCGCGCAACAAGGGCGATCGGCCGCTTTTGGGAACGTCGCCGGACTCAAGCGCTTTGGCGAGCGCGTCGGGCGTTTCGTAGATACGAACGACTTGATCCCGAGGGAAAGCGATCCGCTTGTCAGCAATCCAGTCTTCCATAAAGCGCGTTTTGATCCGGGCACTGTCGCCCGAGGCTGCCCGCGAGGCGTATCGCCAAACCGCATCTGGGTTGCAGGGGTAGTAGGTATCCGTCGCCGGATCATAGAGTGGGTAATAGCCCTTACCGGCGCGCTTGTCGGTGTAGGAGACGTTCACCGTTAGATCGCCGCTGGTCCAATCGCCTCGGGGATCTTGGTCGGGATTTCCATACATGCTGAGCGATTTCACCGTGCCGCCGAACCGAAATCCCGGCTTGGCGTAAACGAGAATATGCTCGTGGTTATCCGAGAAGAAGGCTTCTCTGCCCTCGTTGGCGCCTGATCTAGTGCGCCAAGCCAGGCTGCCGATCCGCATTCCCGGCAGCACTTCGTCTAACATCAGTTCGAGACGTGCCCGGTTCTCGTCGTTGATCGACACAAGGATGACGCCGTCCTCGGTCAGCAGATCGCGAGCGAGCGAGAAGCGCCGATAGAGAAACTCAAGCCAGGTCGAATGGCGCCACCGGTCGTCCTTGCTGATGTAGTGGTCGTTATAGACCCAGTCGCGCGCGCCGGTGTTGTAGGGCGGGTCAACGTAGATGCACTTGATGCGGCCGCTCATCGTCATCCGCAGCCAGCGTAGGGTGTCGAAGTTATCGCCCTCAATGACCATGTTCGCCCAGCCGACACGACCGTCGGCAGGGTCGGAAAGGTCTGTGATCAAATCCCCGGCCACGAACTCGGCTTCAAGCGCGCGATCCGATTCGATCTCGTCGCGCTCCCAAACCAACCCTAGCTTCTTGTTCCGGTCCCGCTTTTCAAGCAGCGACACAAGCTGGGCATGGGAGAGATCAGAATATCGCCCGCTGTCGCCGTCGTTCGCCATCTATAACCACCAGTAGATTGTTCCATCAGGAATAGCGGCTGCGAACGCTCCCGCATAGACGAGCAGTTGGCCGTCATGTTCGCCAGCTTGACATCCGACCCGGCGGCATCCGTGTCGCGGCTCGGTGAAGCACGCGGGCGAACAATCGATCGGCTAGATACACGACACGGCTGTCCGATCTGATGATCGTGAACGCCTAGATCGGTAGGCCCAGCCTGATTCTGGACAGCCACCCATAGCGGGCGACTCACAGTTTTTAAGAAAGGTCAACCCTTTTTCTTGACATGGCTGCCTTTCGCAAGCATACAGGACCCATACTCGAGTTAATCCAGTGATGCCGGCGGGGCCGGTGTCGCCAATCTCGACCGATCAGGATGTCTCGTCGTTCTGACACTTCCCACTCCCATACAAATCGATCCTTGGAGCCAACAGGATGAGCGCACCCGCGCCCGCAATCTTTTACGCCGTCATGGCCGCCCTGGCGGTCGCCGCCAGCGGGGCCGGCCTCCGCATCGAGGCACTGACCGATGCCACCAACCGTGCCCTGCCTTACTTCCGCTTCACCAAAGCCGGTGAAGTCGAAACGCTGTCAGGTGAGGAGGTTGGAGACTGGCTGGATCGGCTGCGCACCGACCGGCCCTACTATTTCCACGCACCCACCAAAGAATTGGACGCCAAACCCGCGCGTCTCATCCACGGGAAGGTCGGGGATGGACAAGCCGCGACCCGTCTCGCCGCTTCGAACGGAGGCTCGGCATGATCGACTTGGTGCCCTTCGAGAAGTTCTCCTGGCGTCTGAACGGCCTGACGCGCCGCACAGTGGAGCGGATGTCCGCGAAAGGAAAGTTTCCAGCCTATCTGCGCTGGAGCGCTTATTCGGAACCGCTGTGGTCCCTGGCGGCGGTCGAGAACTGGATCGCTGAAAAACTGGCCCCGTTGGAAGCCTGATGACCCAGAAGGCTGCTCAATACGCCGCGCTTAGCGAAAACTTCCGAACTGCTGCTCTCCTTATGGCCGATGAGCGATGCTTCGACCATCCGCTCGGCGACTGGCCTGTGCATACGGCCATCGCTTCGCCGAGAAGATTTCAAGCCTTTGTCGATGGGATCGCCGAAGCAGCCCGTGAAACGAACCCGCAATGGTTCATCACCCGTGACGAAGGCAAAAACCGGATCACCACCGCGATCCTGGTTATGAAAGAAGCTCCTCCGACCGTCGCGATCCCCGTGCGCTTCACCCGTAAGGCCGTGAAGATCGACGGCACCATAATTCCCCTAACAGTGCCGCACGCCGGCGCGCTCATCCTTGACCTCGTCATCGACAAGGTCACGAACGCTCTGCTGAGCCTCTAGCCCACTACCCCTACAACCATCGTCTACAACATTATCGGCACTGAGACAGCGGTGTCGGAAAAGGCTCCCCCATGTCCAAAATCACGGTGCTGAACGGCTTCGACGAAGCCGATCCTCGGCTCAACATGCCCATCACCATCACCCGCGCCAACGGCGTCAACAGCACCCGCTGGAAGCCGATCGATACGACGCTGGGCGCCGCCATCCGTATGTTCACCGACCACAAGGAGATGGCCCACAAGAACGGGCACGCCGTTGTTTTGGGCGACTGTGTGGAAGGTCCGCGTCGCGCAACTGCCGTCAAATCGCTCAGTTTCCTCGCCCTAGACATCGACTCGGGAGTGGGTCGGGACGCCCTCGTGGAGCGCGTGATCGCATCCGGCCACATGGCGGTGATCCACACCACTCACAGTCACGGCTCCACCAGCCGGAAAGTGCTCTGCGATGCTCTGGTTCAATGGGCAATCGCGAACGGCCGCTCCGAAGAGATCACTGATGGCCTCGTCCAGGCCTACCTCGCGCGCTCAATGGTCGAGGAAGTGGCGACGACCGCACAGATCACCGCCAAGGCCGACGAAACCGCTGGCCCAACCCTGATCGTGAGCCACTCGCCGGTGTCGAAGTTCCGCGTGCTGTTCCCGTTCAAGGAGCGCTTCGTCCTTGCTGAACAGGGGGCGCTGCAACGTGACGGCATCAATGCATATCCGGCGCTTCCCCGCGCGATGTCAGAGATCTTGGCGGTGATGCACGATCGAGCGGCTGAAGACGTCGCTCGCGGCTTTTACCTGCCCTCCCACGCGCCGGGTGCGGCGTTCGAGTCCATCGTCGTCGGTGGCGATCTTCTCGACTGGCGCACGCTGCTGCCCTCCGGCCCGAACGGTGGCCTGCGCGCGACAAACAGCCCGACGACCACCGCTGGGAAGGTTCTGTCGTCCTGGGCGAAGGCCAAGGCTGAGGGCTTTCAAATGGCCGACGTGATCGAAGAGTTCGCCCCCGAACGGGTTCGCGATCGCATAGGCTTGGGGCTCGTCATCGAGTGCCCTCACGACCACCGCCATAGCAACCCCGGCGACGCTAACGATATGGCCTGTCTGGCCATGAATGCTGGGGACGGCTCCAAAACGTCGAGGTTCGCCATCCGCTGCCAGCATCATTCTTGCGCTGATCTCACCAGCCTCGACCACCTGGGGGCGATGATAGACGCGCAGTGGTTCCCCGCCGCCGTGCTGATGGATGACGACTTCAACGCCCTGATCGAGACCTCCGCACCGATGCCGCCTATCCCGCTGACCAGAGAGGCCTCCACCGAGATGGTGGAGACCGCGATCCGCAACATCCTGTGCACAGACCTCGGGGAACTGGAGAAGGCTCGTGCGCTGAAGGAGGCGCGGCAGCAGGCTCAGGTCGCCGCCGCCGACTTCAAGCTGATCGAGAAACGCGTCCGGAGGGAAATGACGCCCTCCGCCGAACCCGCCACGGCGCCGATCTCGGCAACCGAAGCGACCCGCTTGCAGGGGCAGTTTCCCCTCCCCTCGCCCTCGCACGGCGACTTCAGCATGAGGCAGTTCGATGGACGCCCGTGGGTCTACCTGGACCGGGGCGACGGCCCAGTGCGCTTGTGGACGCCGTGGACGATCGTGGCCGGCACCCAGCATGTGGATCAGGCTGGCAAGCGAGGCCTGAGGATCGCCGCGCTGGACGAGGATGGAAACACCTCGCAGTTCGACGTGTCGGCGAGGGACATCTTCAGCGCCTTCGGCGGCGAATTCCGCATGCGGCTCCGGGAAGCCGGCGTCGGGATGACGGAGGCCGGCGAAGCACAGTGCGTCCGGCTGGCCCGTGAGATCGCGCCGAGCAGCCCAATCGCCATCTTCGACCACGGCGGGTGGCGTGACGAAGGACTGTTCCTGAGCCCCTGGGGATCGACGCCGAAGGGCGTGAACCGTCCGGTCGAAATGGCCCATGAGTCCATGCCTTCCGGCGAGGAGCAGTGCGGCACCCTCGACGGCTGGACGGCCGCAACGGCGGCCGCTTGGGGAACCGACGTCCTTCAGTTTCGCGTCGCGCCTCTGATCAGCTTCGCCAGCGTTTTGGTGGACATGTGCGGTCAGGACAGCTTCTTCGTGGCGTGGAGCTCCCGGACGAGCCGTGGCAAGTCCACCTCGGCGAAACTGCAAGCTGCGGTCTGGGGAAGCACCAAGGCGCGTGCGGGCCTCTATGGCCCTCTGAACGGAACCGACAACGCCGTGGAGGCCAGGTTCGCCATGGGCACCGGCGCCGGCTACGCGTTCGACGAGACGAACCTCGTGGACGGTGGAAAGCTCCAACTCATGATCTACAAAGGCTCCGGCAACGCCGGCAACGACCGTCTGACGCGCTCCGCATCCTTGCGCAAAGCGAGGACATGGCGCGGGATGTATACGTTGACCGGCGAGCACGAGATCATGGGCAAAATCCGCTCGGCCGGGGTCGCCGCCACCACTGGTCTGGGCGCCCGCGTTGTCGAGATCGACTGCGAGGCGACGAGCCCGCTTCCCCGCGAGACGATGGACGGAATCGAGGCCGCCTTCCAAAACACCGGGCACGCCGGGCTCGCATTCGTGTCCAGCGTCATTGCGCAGGGCCTGAACAGGGAGCGGGATGAGTTCTGGCAGGATGTGGAGCACAAGGCCGTCGAGATCGCCGGTGACGGCGCGCCGCCCGCAGTGGTTCGGGCAGCCCGGATCGCCGCCCTTCTCTGGTTCGCCGGTAAGATCGCACAGACCGCCGGACTGATCCCCTCGGACAATGACCTCGGTCTCGGCCAGTCTCTGGACGAGACGATTGCCGAGTTCTGGCGTCGTGCGCAGGAGTCGTCGCTGACGCCAGCCAACTCCGAAGACGTCACCATCCAAACGCTGTTCGAGACCCTTCTGCGGGGCCGAGGTGGACGCGTCCCGGACGATGTCTCCGGTGGCTTCGGGAAGGCCGACGCATGGCGTCTGGATGCGCACCTGACCAAGTTCGGTGAGGATGCCTACGTCGTGCCTATGTCGTCGCTAAAAGAGCTCTCCGGCGGCGCGTTGAACCCCAAGGCGTTGGCGGGACAACTGCGTGCCCGTGGCCATCTCATCACCTACAGGCGGGCGGACGGCGAGGAGCGCACGGCGTTCGACTACGTGCCCGGCTTGGGCAAGGTCTCGTCGGTGGTGATCCGCGCCAGCGCGGTCGAGGGCGACGACGTGATGCTGCCGCTGGCGGCCTAATCTGCGTTTCTGCGTTTCTGCGAGTGAGAGTTAGGTCGAGAGTCTTAGGGCATTTTCTGAACTTTCAGATCCTCCTGAAAATCTTCTCTCGGCCGAAAATCTACCCCTGAACCCGCGCAGAAACGCAGAACGCAGAACCAGAGCTGGTTTAGGTCGCATTGCCGCGCCGGCTCAGGCTGCCGACTCCAACTGGCGTCCGGCGCGGAAAGGCCAGAGGCCCCCACGAGGGTCACCCAATCCGCTAGACTGCGATATTTAAGGTGGCGCTCGGGGCGACATTCAAAATGTCGCGTGCTCACGCAACGCATCCTCCGTGCGGAGGGGCAACTCGGGTATCGAGGCTGCGTCCTCACGCATCAACACCGATCCCAATCGATCGGTTAGACGAGACTAAAGACAGGCATCGGCACCAACGCGGCACGCCCCCCGCCCAAAACCTGACATGTCGAAGCTCAGCAATGGGTGGTTGGCGGACATCCGTGGCGGCGGACAAAACTCCACTGAGCGCACTTGAGTGACGCTAGCCAAGCCGAGGGTAACAGCGATACGCTACCGCCATGAGTGACGACGCGGAATACTTGGCAAACTACACCCCCGATCAACTGTATGTTCACCCCGGAGCCAAGGGTTCCTACGCGACGATCTGCGGGGAAAGCGAAGAGCCCATCGGCGAGATCGACGTAACGTCCCGCTGTAAATTGGCGGTCAAAGCGTTTTGGGTGAAGGACAAGTCCGACTTCGGCACCTTTGCGCTCATCAAGCTCACTCACCACAAAACCTATGGTTGGCGGGAGGATAGCCGGGTCCAAGTCACCCACTTCCAACTGGCGCAAATCCGCGATTTCTTGGGCATCATCGCCACCCTCGATTTCGGCGATGCGCGGAAGACAAAGGTGTCGCTGGAGAACGTGAGTCTCGCGGCGCTCACAAGTCTCCTGACCTCCAACAAGGCGGGAGAGGTAATCGCTCAGCTAGCGGAGTCACCTGACCTCCACCAGGACATCTACGCGGTGGCGGCAAAACGCGCGGCGCTGGACGAATTTGAGCGGCGAATGGGACAGGGGCAAACTGAGCTCGACTGGCAGGCGTTCTTCGAAGCCAATCCGTGGATTTTTGGGCACGGGCTCCACTACGTGGCGTTGGGCAAAGTGTCCGACACGCTGATGGCAAAGACCACAGGGAACGAGTTTGATCGCGCGGGGAAAACTGCCGATGCGCTGATGAGGACGCGAGCGCAAGTCAGCCAGTTCGTGTTTGTTGAGATCAAGAAGGACAGCACCGCCCTCCTTCGGCAGACAGCGGACCCCTACCGTCCCGGTTGCTATGGGGTAAGCAGCGAGGTGTCGAACGCTGTCACGCAAGTGCAGAAGACCACTTTCGACTTCGCCCGCCGCCGCTTTCGAGAAGTGCTAAAAGACACGGCGGGCAACGACACGGCGGACCTTGCTTACTCAGTGGAGCCCCGCAGTTTTCTAGTCGTTGGAAATTCCTCAGAGATGGCGGGTAATGACGATAAGATCGCCTGCTTCGAGCTCTATCGGCGCAACGTGCGCTCGCCAGAAATCCTCACGTTCGACGAACTGCTCTGTCGGGCACGGTTCATCGTCACAAACCTCAGTGGGCAAGCTGAATGACCACAGCGCAGATTATCCAGCTCGCTGTGCAAGCGATCCTCACGCTGGGTGGCGCTTGGCTTGCAGCGTCTCTGACGATGCGCCTCACGCTCAAGAGGTTCTTCCGCGAGCGCTCATGGGAGAAGAAAGCCGCCGCCTACACCGTAGTGTTCGAAGGTTTGCACGACATGCTGGATTGGCATGGCGAACACTTTGAAGCGGAAATCAGCGGACACGAATTGCCGGATGACCGCCAGGCGGTCTTAAAGGAGCGCTATCGGAAGGCGCGCGATGACGTGAGACGCAGCATTGCAGGTCAAGCATGGCTGCTTGATCCCCATGTCACAGATGAAATCGACGCGCTATGGCGAGAGCTGCACAAGCGCCGGAACAGCATGTTCGAGGAGTTGGACGAAGGCTATGGTGCCATCGCCAGCAGCCAGCAAAAGATCGTCGCCATCGCTAAACAGGATTTGGCGAGATAGCGATGTGGGACAAGCTCACGCACAAAGCCAATGAGATCAAGCCGCACCTTCCGGACGACTTCTCGCGCCTCGCTCTCGACCAGGCACTGGCTTCAGCGCAGACCCAAGGCCCCCTTCGCGGCAACTTCTTCGCCGTAGCTATGAGGGAGGTCACCTACATGACGCTCCACGCGTTTGCCCCAGACGAGCCTGTCATGGCGACGCCTGGCTTTGAGCTGGTGGATGGTCAAAACCGCCCCACTCAAGCGCAGAGGCTAGCTTACTGGGCTAGAGCAGGTTTGGACCCAACCTTTGTGGCTGAGCGGCTTCAAGTCGAGCTCGATCAGCCTGTTAAGACAGCGAAAGCAGCGCTGACTGAGCTCAGCAAGCGTGTGCACTTTCGAGAAACCACTCAGGTGGGCGAGGAGGCGGAAGTGGTGGCGCTTGTGGGCTCATCGTTCGACGCTTTCGCTGCGATGATTGACGCAGCCGAAGCCACCCGGAGCGAAGTGATCGAAGCGCTCGCAGAGGAGGTCAACGACGAAGCTCTGAACACCTTCATTTTTGATACCATCGACGCCATTGCCGAGATCGCCAGCCACTACTCCATCGAAAGCGTTTGGGTGGACCATGTGGCAGTTCACCAACAAGCGCCCGACCGTCTCCGCTTTGTGGTCGAGGGCTCTGTGTCGGTAGGTTTGCAGTGGGGATCAAACTCCGACGTGCGACGCGGTGACGGCCACCAGCAGGATGAGAACTTCAAGTTCGAGCTCCAGTTCACCGCGAACACCCTCACGCCAACGGACTTTGAAGACGTCATCCACCGGCTCGACCTTGGACTATGGGAACAAGACTACCTAGAGCCAGAACCAGAGCGGTGGTGATTTTAGGAAACATGGCAACCCGCTCGCGAAACCAAAACTCAAAGCGATGGGGTTGCGATCGACGGCTTTCCTCCGCCAGCGGGCATGCCACGCTGCGTATCGAAATCGGAGGATTCCGATACGGTCCTCAAGCCTGTATTGAAAATATGACTTGATATAAATTCGATACACCCCATATTTCGATGCGCGTCATCGATACAGGAGCGATCATGTCATCGCGCACATACGCCTACTGTCGTTGCAGTAAAGCGGACCAGAACACCGAAAACCAAGTCCTTGAGATCCGAAACGCGGGCTTCTCGATCGAGCCTCAGCGCGTGGTCCAGGAGACCGTGTCAGGCTCGGTCCCCGCCATTCAACGAAAGGGTTTCGTCAAGCTAATGGACAAGCTTGAGACTGGTGACGTGGTCGTGGTCACCAAGCTGGATCGCCTCGGCCGGAACGCAATGGACGTCCGGTCAACCGTCGAAACCTTCACTGCGATGAATGTCCGGGTGATCTGCCTCGCCCTTGGACAAGCTGATCTGACAAGCGCGGCCGGCAAGATGACGATGGGGGTCATCGCCGCTGTGGCAGAGTTTGAGCGTGACCTTCTCATTGAGAGAACGAGCGCGGGACTGAGCAGAGCAAAGGCAGAGGGGAAGACCCTAGGCCGCAAGCCCTCCCTCACAGAGGACCAGAAGGCCGAGATCCTGAATCAGCGTAAAGCGAACGTGTCCCTCGGCATCTTGGCGAAGCAATACGGCGTCAGCCGGTCAGCGATCCAACGGGTGGAGGCAGCCTCCCACTGACGCTGAAAAAATTTCGGGGGGGGGGACCCAAGCCCCCCGCCCCCATCCCTCGAAATCTCCGACTCCAGGCGCCTCGGTGAATCACTGAACTCTGCAAAATGTCTAAGCTCATCGCCCTAACGCGGCATCATTCAGTATCCCCCAGCCCGCAGGCGGCTCAGATAGATAGATGCTTGAGCTAGGTAGGCGCGAGCCCGGAACGGCGCCATCCGCGCGTCGGCATCCGCCACGATCTGGCCGAGCCGGACTTGTGTGAACTCCTGACCGGAAGCTTGAAAGCATAGGCCAAACAATTTGGTTTTGTCGTTCATCTGCGCTGGCGTGAAGCCGTCAAGCGCTGACGTGTTGCCTAGTATCATTGCCTCATACGCCAGCGCTCGCCCCGCCATGCAGTCCGGTTCATTGGCCTGCGCGATGGGGAAGACTATAGGTCTGTAAGCGTTGCTTTCGATGCGTTCTCGCGCTGGATCGAGCCACACACCACCGAGCGGATCGTTTGGAAGAAGAGCGCCGGTGATCGCTCGATAGCCGGGGCGGGCGCAGCCAACATCGCGCATCGCAGCCTCCCCCATGTTGAAAACTGCCGTGTCCCGGTCCACGCCATTCATGACGATCGTGAAGCCCGTCGTGCGATAGGCTGCATCAGACCGGAACCCGCAGTAGAGGATCGCGGAGTCGCCGAGGGCATAACCCCAGAGCCCGGAGATCGATGAACGTTCTCCACCTGTCTGGATATTGATGACCTGCTCGACCATCTGCCTCTGCGCCTCAGACGGGCGGGTAGCCAAAACTTCTCGGAGATTCGCTTGGGCGGAGGCTGGCGATGCAAGGGCGATGAAGGCGCCGATCGTCAGAATTGATGCCGATTTCGAGTGAGCCACCAAGCGCCTCCTGGATTTAATCTGTAGGCTATACCCCGTGGTTTAACGGAGGTTGAATCTGGCGCTTATTGCTCATGAATGGGCGCGCGCTGGTCGCATGGAATTTAAGGCGGCTTAGGACCGAGCGCGGCGTTTCGCAGGAACGTCTAGCTGCGGATGCAGGCGTTGATCGCGCATACGTCAGCGAACTTGAGCGTGAATTGGGTAACGCCAGCGTCGATATGCTCGACAAACTCGCTTCCGTGCTTGGGGTTGCGACCGGTGATTTCCTGACAGTTCCACCCGAGGGTCACGGCGCTATCAAGCCTCTGGCTGCCGGCAGAAAGCCCCGTCAAAGCTGACCGATACGCTGCGGCTGATAGGATAGCCCTTTGACGGCGCGACGGGTTGCAAACCTGATAGCGTCCAGCCGTCATCGGAGCTTTTGAACACTGAAAATGCTCGCCACCATTGGGTTCGCATTGGCCCGGCACTTCGGACACGCGCTGGATACGGCCAAGTCGGATCACTGATGTGCGGGTCAGATGGTAGGGCCGGCGAAGCCGGTGTGGAACAGAAGTTCTAGAGCCTAGCGACCTTACTTCTCCTGCGGCATTCCCGGTAACCTAAAGGCCCCGAAGCCGATCCGCTCCATCTCCCGAGCTAATTCGGGCACGCGTTCGCGATCACCGTAGCGGGCCGCCTCGCCCTTCGCCGCCCAGCCGCCGAGAGCGTCAACGAAGGAGTCAGCGATCCCCGCACGCCGCGCCGCATTTCTAAACCCGTGTCGGAACCCGTGCGCTGTCTTTGAAGGATCAACCAGCCCAATGCTGTCCAGGAACGCACCCCACCATTTTGAGGTGTAGTGTGAAGCGCTGCGCCCCTTCGTGATCCTGACGTCGAACAATAGGCCGTCCGCCGGCCTTGTCGCGACGTAGTCCAAAAACCCGGCGGCGATCAGGTCGCTATGAATCGGCAAATTCCGCTGACTGGGCGCGGTCTTCAACTTCTTGCCGTTGATCCGCCGGCCTGTCTCGTCGAACTCGGTGAGCACCAGATAGTGGACGTCTCCAATCTGGCGGTGGTCCCTCACCCGCGCCTGGCAGAGTTCACCCAACCGCGCGCCCGAATATGTCGCCAGGGCCGGCAGCCAGAACTTCCAGCCGTGCCGCTCCCGCTCGGGCTCTAGAGCACTGAAGATCAGGGTCAGTTCTTCGGCCGAGAAGTCCTCGCGCTTAACCGAGTCCTCTTTCGCTGGAATCAGCCCCTTGATCGGGTTCTCAGCGATGTATTTCTCATCGACCGACCAGTTCAGCACGGCGCTCAAGTTCACCAGGTAGGACCGGACCGTGTTTGGGGCCAAGCGCTTGACGACCTTGTCGGCTGCCTTGGCGTCGATCTCGTCGGCCTTCGCCGTCGCTTCCGCCAGCGTCAGCGCCGGCCACTTTTTACGCGCGCTCGCCGGCACCCGCTCCAGAAAGTTACGCACATCCCGGCAGTCGTCCCGCGTAACGGCTCGGATGGGCTTCGCCCCGCCCAGCGTTTCCTTCAGCGCCTGGAAGATGTGAGCGTAACGCCGGTCAACGGCCTCGCCACCGATTTCGCGCCTCTTTTCAATCTGGAACTTCTCAATGACCTCGGCGACCGTTCGGTCACCCTCACGCGGTTGATAAGCCTCAGGGGACGCTGCGACGGTCACCGACGACGGTAGGGCAGCCTGGGCATCCAATGCCTCCAGGAACGCCACAGCGCGGCTTCTAGCGGCCTCGTGGTGCTGCACGACCTCTAGCCAGGCCTGGACAAACTTGGGGCGAGCCACGGCGACTACCACCGCCGGCATCACCGAGATGAGACCACCGGCTCGTGCAGCCGCTTCCAGGGCGTCGTCAAAGCCGTCGATGTCGCGCCATCCCTCGAGGTCTCGCGCAGCCGGCTGGAGGCGTCCTAACAAGATCGCGGTGGCGTGCGGCGTAGCTCGCTCCCGCGACAGATCAGGCCGGTCTTCAAAGTAACGCCTCGCCCAGGCTTCAACGCCATGGCCGATCACAGGCGCTGTCTCCTGGATCATGGACATGTCAAGCGCGACGGACTGGCCAGGACCACCGACCAGGGCAGCCCAGCCGCCCCGCGTCATTGTTACCGGCGCGGATGGATTCGGCTGAAGGAGCCCGGCTGCTTCACTGCATTCTCGGCGGCGCCAGTTCTCAATGGCGGTGGTCACGTCTTCGATAGAGGCGTGCGGCCCTGCTCCCAGCGACCGTGCGTCTTCAAACTCCCGCCCCCACCGCTCCCAGATGCCCGCACCGACACGCTTAGCACTCGCGAAATCCGAGGTTCCCGTCGTCGATTGGAAGAACTTTCGGCCGAATCTATCGACCAAATCGAGAGGCACACGGCGCCTGATGTAAAAGACGTTGCCGCCCTTTTGTCTGAACAGCCCCTTGCCGATCGTCATCCCACTGCGCACCGATGTGTGTAGTCTGTGTGCAGCCCGCGTATCGAGAAAACCCCCGCGTTGCAAGGGTTTCCCGGTTTCAATGGATTGTAGAGGAAGGTGGTAGGCGGCGACGGGTTCGAACCGCCGACCCTCTCGGTGTAAACGAGATGCTCTGACCAGCTGAGCTAGCCGCCCTCAAAGCGAGACGGGCTTATGCCCTCCCCGTCTCAGCCGTTCAAGGCGCTTTTCAAGCCTTCGCCGGGGCGAAAGCGCGCGGTGCGCGAAGCAGGCCGCGCCACGGCGGCGCCGGTCTGCGGATTGCGGGCGACGCCCGCCTTGCGATCCACGGCGACGAAGCTGCCGAAGCCGATCAGCTTGACGTCGCGCCCCTGCGTCAGGGCTTCGGCGACCCCGTCGGTAAAGGCCTCCAGCGCGGATTTGGCCTGGTCGCGACTGATGTTCGCCGCCGCGGCCATGCGGCCGATCAGTTCTGCCTTGGTCATCCGTCCCCTCCAGACGAATCAGTAAAGGGCAGATCGGCGGTTGCGTCAAAAACCAAAACGCCGCCGGCTGCTCGCCGGCGGCGTGGTGGGTCAGGCGACGGTCAGTGGCTGACCGTGGCGGCCGGCCCGTCCAGGGGCGGAACGGGCGTCGGCAGCGGCTCGGCCGCCTCGTCCCACTCCACCGGAGTCAGGGTTCCGACAAGCGCCCATTTCAGCGCCTCGTCCGCCGTGGAGATCGGCACGATCTCCAGCGCCGACTTCACATTGTCGGGCACATCGGCCAGATCTTTCTCGTTCTCCTGCGGGATCAGCACGGTCTTGACGCCGGAGCGCAAGGCCGCGAGCAGTTTCTCCTTCAGGCCGCCGATGGCGGTGACGCGACCGCGCAGGGTGATCTCGCCGGTCATGGCGATGTCTTTCCTGATCGGAACGCCTGTCAGGACCGAGACCATGGCCACCGTCATGGCGACGCCGGCGGACGGGCCGTCCTTGGGCGTGGCGCCGTCCGGCACGTGGACGTGGATGTCGGTCTTCTCGAACACCGGCGGCTTGACGCCGAAGGCCAGGGCCCGCGACCGCACATAGGACGCCGCCGCCGAGATCGACTCCTTCATCACGTCCTTAAGATTGCCGGTCACGGTCATGCGGCCGCGACCGGGCATCTTGATCGCCTCGATGGTCAGGATGTCGCCGCCGAACTCGGTCCAGGCCAGGCCGGTGACGATCCCGACCTGATCCTCCTCGTCGGTCTCGCCATAGCGGAACTTCTTGACGCCCGCATAGTCGGCCAGCTTGGCTTCATCGACCGTGATAGTCTTGACGCCCGTCTTGGCCATCTCGCGCACGGCCTTGCGAGCCAGTCCGCCCAGGGCGCGCTCCAGCGACCGCACCCCGGCCTCGCGGGTGTAGTAGCGGATCAGGTCGCGGATCGTGTCGTCCGGCACGATCAGTTCGCCGTCCTTCAGACCATGGTCCTTGAGCTGCTTGGGAAGGACGTGGCGCTTGGCGATCTCGACCTTCTCGTCCTCGGTGTAGCCGGACACGCGGATGATCTCCATCCGGTCCATCAGCGGCTGCGGCATGTTCAGGCTGTTCGCGGTCGTCACGAACATGACCTGCGACAGGTCGTAGTCCACCTCCAGATAGTGGTCGCCGAAGGTCGAGTTCTGAGCCGGGTCCAGCACCTCCAGCAGGGCCGAGGACGGGTCGCCGCGCCAGTCGGCGCCCAGCTTGTCGATCTCGTCCAGCAGGACGAAGGCGTTGGTGGTCTTGGCCTTCTTCATC
>NZ_QFNM01000007.1 GCF_003248455.1 Brevundimonas sp. | reverse complement strand
GGAATGGGGCATGACGCCCCAGACGGTGAACGCCTATTACAACCCGCCGCGCAACGAGATCGTCTTCCCGGCCGCCATCCTGCAGGCGCCCTTCTTCGATCCGAACGCGGACCCGGCCGTCAACTACGGCGGCATCGGCGCGGTGATCGGCCACGAGATCACCCACGGCTTCGACGACCAGGGCAGGAAGTCCGACGGCGACGGGGTGCTGCGCGACTGGTGGACGCCCGAAGACGCCGCTCGCTTCGAAGAGCGGGCCAAGGTGCTGGGCGCCATCTACGACAAGCTGGAGCCGATCCCCGGCGTCCACGTCAACGGCGACCTGACGATGGGCGAGAACATCGCCGATCTGGGCGGCCTGCTCCTGGCGCTGGACGCCTATCACAAATCGCTGAACGGCCAGCCGGCGCCGGTCATCGACGGCCTGACGGGTGATCAGCGGGTCTTCCTGGGCTGGGCCCAGGTCTGGCGCGAGAAGTCGCGCGAGGCGGCGCTGAAGGAGCAGCTGACCACCGACCCCCACTCGCCGGGGCCGGTGCGCGCCGCCACCTCGCCGCGCAATATCGACGCCTGGTACGCCGCCTTCGGCGTGTCGCCCGACCAGAAGGAATATATCGCGCCGGACGCCCGCGCCCGCATCTGGTAAGCTCGATCCCGCCCCTCAGCAAAAAGGCCCGGAGCGCACGCTCCGGGCCTTTGTCTTTCACTGGTTCTCGGGCGGCCTACTTCGGCGTGGTCGCCGCGCCGGCGACGGCGCCGATGGCGGCGCCCGCCACCGTCGAGCCGGTGTTGCCGCCGACCACCTGGCCCGCGACAGCGCCCCCCAGAGCGCCCGTGGCGGCGCGTTGTTCCATGGTCTGGCCGCAGGCGGCCAGCAGGGCGACGACGCCGACGGCGGGGGCCAATTTGATCAGGGTCTTCATGGGTCTTCTCCGAGGGAGCGAGGGGACGATGTTGACCGAACGGAAAAGCCCCGCGTCCGGTTCCGAACGCGGGGCTTTATGGTGTCGCTATGCTCGGGACGCGGTCCCTCGCGACCTGAGCGACAGGGTGCGCGCTATGCTCGGGACGCGGTCCCTCGCGACTTGAGCGACAGGGTGCGCGCTATGCTCGGGACGCAGTCCCTCGCGACCTGAGCGACAGGGTGCGCGCTATGCTCGGGACGCGGTCCCTCGCGACCTGAGCGCTTAGCCGACGATCTGGTCGTCGGTGAAGAACTGGGCGATCTCGATCTTGGCGTTGTCCAGGCTGTCGGAGCCGTGGACCGAATTTTCGCCGATAGACAGGGCGAATTGTTTGCGGATGGTGCCGTCGGCGGCCTGTTCCGGGTTGGTGGCGCCCATGACTTCGCGGTATTTGGCCACGGCGTTGTCGCCTTCCAGCACCTGGACCACGACCGGCTCGGCCGTCATCTGCTCGACCAGTTCGCCGTAGAACGGACGCTCGGCGTGGACTTCGTAGAATTTCTTGGCCTGTTCCGTCTGCGCAGGCCGGCGCCTTCGATCACGGCGTTGATCGCGCCGGTCAGGTTGCGGCGCGTGGCGTCGGGCTTGATGATCGAGAAGGTGCGTTCGGTCATGGGAATTGACTTCTTGTTGGGAGATTGAGTGTCGCGGGCTTATAGCGACCACCTCCCGCGTTTCCAACCGTCCCTTTTTGCATCCCTGACGCACGCCGCATGGCGACCTGCCGATTGAGGGACGCCGACCAACCGAAGAACCTTCGCCGCCCATGCTTCAGATCACCGACCTGACCTTCAACGCCTGGGGCCGCAAATTCCTCGTCGATGCCTCCGTCAGCCTGCCGCCCGGCGCCAAGGTCGGGCTGGTCGGCCGCAACGGCATCGGCAAGTCGACGCTGTTCAAGCTGATCCTGGGCGAGTTGAACGCCAACGGCGACGAGATCAGCCTGCCCAAGACCGCGCGCATCGCTTCGGTGGACCAGGAACACCCGGCGACCCCGGTCAGCGTCATCGACACCATCCTGGAAGCCGATGTCGAGCGCCACGCCCTGCTGGGCCGCCTGGAAACCGCCGAACCGGAAGAGATGGGCGAGATCTGGTCGCGGCTGATCGAGATCGACGCCGACGCCGCGCCGGCGCGCGCGGCCGAAATCCTGGTCGGCCTGGGCTTCGACCAGGAGAACCAGGCCCGGCCGATGTCGGAGTTCTCGGGCGGCTGGCGGATGCGCGTCGCCCTGGCTGCGGCCCTGTTCGCCGAGCCGGACATGCTGCTGCTCGACGAACCGACCAACTATCTCGATCTGGAAGGCGCCCTGTGGCTGGAAGCGCGGCTCAAGAAATACCCGCACACCGCCCTGATCATCTCCCACGACCGCGAGATGCTGAACGAGGTCTGCACTCACATCCTGCACCTGGCGAACCACACCCTGACCCTCTACACCGGCAACTACGACGCCTTCGAAAAGGCCCGCGCCGAGAAGGCCCGGCTGCAGATGTCGGCCAAGGCCAAGCAGGACGCCGAACGCGCCCACCTGCAATCCTTCGTCGATCGCTTCAGGGCCAAGGCCACCAAGGCCGCCCAGGCCCAGTCGCGGATGAAGCGTCTGGAGAAGATGCAGCCTGTGGCCACCACCATCGAGGAGCGCGTCGCCCCCTTCACCCTGCCCTCGCCGCCGCGCCCGCTGGCGCCGCCGCTGATCCGGCTGGAGCGGGCCAATGTCGGCTACGAGCCGGGCAAGCCGATCCTGCGCAACCTGAACCTGCGGATGGACCTGGACGACCGGATCGGCCTCTTGGGCGTCAACGGCGCGGGCAAGTCGACCTTCGCCAAGATGATCGCCGGCGCCCTGGACGTGTCCGAGGGCGAGCTGCATCGCGACAAGAAGATGCGCGTGGGCTGGTTCCACCAGCATCAGATCGAGGCGATGGACCCCACCGACACGCCGCTGGAGATCATCCGCCGCGCCATGCCGGATGCGCCCGAAAGCGCCCGCCGCTCCAAACTGGCCCAGTTCGGCCTGGGCTATGAGAAACAGGAGACCACGGTCGACAGCCTGTCGGGCGGCGAACGCGCGCGCCTGCTGCTGAACATGGTGGCGATGGATGCGCCCCACGTCCTGATCCTGGACGAACCGACCAACCACCTGGACATCGACAGCCGCCGGGCCCTGCTGGACGCCCTGAACGACTACAACGGCGCCGTCATCCTGATCACCCACGACCGGTCGCTGATGGAGATGGTGGCGGACCGGCTGTGGCTGGCGGCCGACGGCACGGTGAAGCCCTTCGACGGCGACATGGACGACTACGCCAAATTCGTCCTGGACCGCGCCAAACAGGCCATCGCCAAGCCCAGCCAGATCAAGAAGGAAGAAACCGCCGCCGCCCCTGTGCAGAGCAAGGGCAAGAAGAACGACAGGAAGTCAGGCCCCTCGCCTTCCACCCTTCGTCATGCGGTGAAGAAGGCCGAGGAGGAAATGGCGCGCCTGACCGCCGATGTCGCCCGGTTGGACGACGATCTCGCCAACGCCGCCGTCAGCGATCCCAAGCAGCTGGAGGGCCTGACCCGCGCCCGCGCCAAGGCCCAGGCCGATCTGGAGGCGGCCGAGGCGGCCTGGGTGGCGGCCGAAGAGGCGCTGGCCGAGGTCGCCGGATGAAGCCGATCGAATTCTCCAAGGAGGAGCGCGCCGCCGTCGCCGGCAAGCTGCGCGACTATTTCGCCCGAGAACTGGATCAGGAACTGGGCCAGCTCCCGGCCGAAATGCTGCTGGACTTCATCGGCCGGGAGATCGGCGGCGCCTTCTATGATCGCGGCGTCCACGACGCCCAGCAGCTGGTGCGACAGAAGGCAGAGGACATCGTCGAGGCCCTATACGGCCTGGAACGCGCGGTCCCGACGCGCTGACCCGCCTCGTCTCACGACGGACCGACACGACCGCAGACCGCCCGACGCATCCACGCCAGGCGGTCGGATCGTTCAGTCAATCGGGCAGGTCTTCGGACAGGATCGCCATTTCGAACATGAACGAACCTTCTTCGTCCTCGTCCTCGAAGACGATGCCGATGAACTCGTCGCCGACATAGACTTCAGCCGAGTCATTCTGCTTGGGGCGGGCCTTCACGATGATGCCGCCGGTGTTGAAGGTGCGCTTGAGGTGGCCCTCGATACGTTTCAGGTCGGTGTCTTTCACGGGGGCCTCATGGTCTGAATGTTGGCGGCGGACCCTAGAGAAGTCCGGCGGACAGGGGAACCGCCGGCCGTCATTTTCCACCTACGCGGCGCGTTGAACGGCGAAGGCGCGCCTTTGTTCATTTTCCCATACGGCCGCAGCCGCACGGCCGAGGCGCTGTCAGATCACGAAGTCATAGACCACGTCGGCCAGGGTGTGGTCCATCGTCCGCGCCGGCTCGGCCTCGGTCGGACAGTTGACGAGACGCGCAGGAACCCCCGCCACGGTGCAGCCGGACGGCACGGCCTTCAACACCACCGAGCCGGAGGCCACCTTGGCGTAGTCGCCGATGGGAATATTGCCCAGAACCTTGGCCCCGGCGCCCAGCAACACGCCCTTGCCGATCTTGGGATGGCGGTCGCCGCGCTCGGCCCCCGTCCCGCCCAGGGTCACGCCGTGCAGCATCGACACGTCGTCGCCGACCACCGCCGTCTCGCCGATGACGATGCCGGTGCCGTGATCCAGGAACAGCCCCTTGCCCAGCCGCGCCGCCGGATGGATGTCCAGCTGGAACAGCTCGGAAATCCGGCTCTGGAAATGGAAGGCCAGGGTCTCGCGCCCCTGCCCCCACAGCCAGTGGGCCACGCGCCAGCCCTGCAGGGCTTGGAAGCCCTTGAAATAGAGGAAGGGCTGCAACAGGTTGCGGATCGCCGGATCGCGCTCGGCCACGGCCTGCAGGTCGGACTCCGCCGCCTCGACGATGGCGGGATCGGTGTTGAACGCCGACAGGCAGACCTCTCGCACCGACATGGCGCTCATTTCCCCGTCGGCCAGCTTGCGCGCGATCTGGAAGCTGAGGGCGCCGGCCAGGTCGTCGTGCGACAGGATCACGGCGTTCATCTGCGAGCCCAGCTGCGGCTCCTCTCGCGAGGCAGCCTCGGCCGAGGCGCGCAGCTGTCGCCACACGCTCTCGGTTTCCGCGACGATTTCCAGCTTGGCCATGACCGGCTCCTTCGTCCTCATCCTACCCGCCCCAGCATGGCCTGCGCCAGCGCCTGCGGCAGCGCCCCGTTCATCGCCATATGATAGGCCTTGTAGGCCGTCGCCACCGTCAGGCCGTCGCGCACCGTTCCGCGTCCGATCTCGTCCAGCAGATCGAGGAACGGCGCGCGCACGACCGTTATGATCTCGGTCGGATCGGGCGCGGTCATGACGGGCGACAGGCCCCAGGCGATCCAGGTCATGCCCATCTCGTCGGTGATGGAGTTGGACATCTCGATCGTCAGCGCCGGCGCCCAGTGTTCGGCGTGCAGCCCCGCCTCCTCGGCCAGTTCGCGCCGCACCCCGTCGAACGGGTCCTCGTCCAGCGGCGCCCCGCCCTCGGGCATTTCCCAGGAGTAGTTTCCGTGGGCGAACCGCTGCTGGCCCACCAGGGTCACGGTCCCGTCGTCGTGGACGGGCAGGACGCCGGTTCCGACGTTCTTGAACCGGACCACGGCGTAGTCGGCCTTCATTCCCGTCGGCGCCGTCGCCGGATGGCGCGTCACAGCCATCCACGGACTGTCGAACACCGTCTGGGTTCCGTCGCTGCGCCAGGCGGGCGGCTTGGCCAGCCCCCTGGCCCATCTCGGTTCGTCGGTCTTGCGCATGGACGACCTATGGCGGATGCGGGGGCGAAAGCCTAGCTAGGCGGCATGACCGCGCTTAACGAGCCCCTGCCCCCGCCCGTTCCCTCCCGGGACTTTCTGGACCGTCTGGCCCGGCGCCGCTCGGCCCCGGCCCAGGCGCTGACGACGCCCGGTCCGTCCGAGGAGGAGCTGGACCGGATTCTGACCCTGGGCGCCCGCACCCCGGACCACGGCAAGCTGTTCCCCTGGCGGTTCGTGGTCCTGGGTCCGCAGTCGCGCGCCGAGATCGCGGCCAGGCTGGCGGTGCTGGTCGAACTGCGCGGCGGGCCGGCCAAGGATCAGGCCGTGCTGGCCAAGCTGACGGCCGCGCCCGTCACCGTCCTGGTCGTCTCGACCCCCGTCCCCCACGCCAAGCCGGTCTGGGAGCAGCAGCTGTCGGCCGGGGCCGTGTGCATGAACCTGGAGCACGCGGCGGCCGGCTTCGGCTATTCCTCCAGCTGGATCACCGACTGGTACAGCTACGACCCGCAGGCCCTGCCCCTGTTCGGCGTGGGCGAAGGCGAGACCGTCGCCGGCTTCATCCACATCGGCAAGCTGAACGAACCGGCGCTGGAGCGCCCCCGCCCCGACATGGCCGCCAAGGTCACACGCCTGCCGTAAGCCGGCCTTACGACATCGCCCTGCGTCGGTTGGACCTCTCGACCGCCCCGCCTTTGTCCCGCAAGGCCTTGGTTATGGATTCCCTGTTGCAAGCCGTGGGCGACTTCATCGCCCGCAACCATATGTGGGCCGGCGTCCTGCTGGGCCTGGTCGTGTTCGTCGAGTCGCTGGCGATCGTCGGCGCCTTCGTGCCCGCCACCGGCCTGCTGGTGGCGGCGGGCGGCCTGATCGCGGCGGGGGTGCTGGACCCCGTCAGCGTCATCGTCGGCTGCGTCATTGGCGCGGTGATCGGGGACGCCGTCTCCTATTGGGCCGGGCGACGGCTGGGGGTGAAGTTCCTCCAGCGTCCGATGTTCCGTCCGCACCGCCGCCGCATCGCCTGGACGCGGCTGTACTGCCGCCGCTACGGGATCATGTCGATCTTCGTCGGCCGCTTCTTCGGCCCCTTGCGCGCCTTCGTGCCCCTGACGCTGGGAATGCTCAGGATGCGCCAGCGCGCCTTCCAGTTCGGCAATGCGACCTCGGCCGTCGTCTGGGTGCTGGCCATGTTGGCGCCCGGCTATCTGGCCGCGCAGGGCCTGGCCCGAATGGAGCTTCTCAGCGAGGCTCACGGCCCGACCCTGCTGCTGGGCGCCATCGTCGCGGCGATCCTGATCGTCGCCGTCGCCTATCGCCTGATCAAGGCGCGCGTGAGCCGCCGGTCCGCCCTCATGCGCGGCGCGCTGGAGAGCCGCTGATTTCGTCTTCCGGCCGGTGCACGATCGAGACCAGCACCACCGAGATGATCATCAGCAGGAACCAGCTGCCCAGCTTGGCCAGCGACACCATCTCCCATCCCGCCTGCTGTCCGGGATAGACCCAGGCCCGCCCCAGGGTGCCAAGGTTCTCGGCGAACCAGATGAACAGCGCCACCAGGAAATAGCCGAGCAGCAGCGGCATCGACCGCCGGCGCCGATCCGCCGTGAAATAGAACCAGCCCGGCCCGAACAGCAGGGCGGTCGCCGCGAACAGCGCGATCCGCACGTCCGGCAGCCAGTGGTGGGCGAAGAAGTTGACGTAGATGGCCGCCGCCAGCACCCAGGTCGTCCACAGCGGCGGATAGCGTCGGACCCGGATATGAAAGATCCGCTGCACCCGCGCGATATAACTGCCCACCGCCGCATACATGAAGCCCGAGAACAGCGGCACCGCCCCGATCCTGAGCACGCTGTCCTCGGGATAGATCCACGACCCGTGCGCGGTCTTGAACAGCTCCATGATCGTGCCGGCGATGTGGAACAGCAGGATGACCCGCGCCTCCTCCCAGCTCTCCAGCCGAAACGCCAGCATCCCCGCCTGGATCAGCACCGCCCCCACGACCAGAAAGTCGTAGCGCGACACCGGCGCCTGATCGGGCCAGAACAGGAAGGTGCCCAGGATCAGGGCCAGCATCAGACCGCCGAACAGACACGCCCATCCCTGCTTCAGCCCGAACCACAGGAACTCGTAGGCGTAGCGACGCGGCCGGGACCCATCGACCCAGGCCTCGGCCCGCGTCATCAGGCGCCGGCCCCAGGCTTCGAGAGGGAGGGTGTGCGAACGAGACATCGGGTCGCAGCCTAGAGGCTGATCGCGCCGGACGGAACGCCCGCCGTTGCCAGCCCGCCCGCTTCATCCTAAGAGCCGGTTCCGCCATGAGACATCCCGTGACCACAGCGTTCGGCGGCCTGAGGCTGGTCTTCCAGCTTCTGCTTCTGCTCGCGGTCTTTTCGCCGGCGGTTTCGGCCCATGCCTGCGTCGACGAAACCTGCGCCTATGTCGCCGCGGGCGTGCAGGCCGTGCCGGACGACGCGCAAGGCGGCTGCCCCGACTGCGGCCCGGCCTGCGCCAACGGCTGCTGCCACGCGCCGCATCCCGCCGCCCTGCCCGGCCCGGCGTTCATGGATCAGCCGACGCCCCCTGCGCTTCGACTGTCCTGGAGCCACTCCCCAGAACGGCCGCCGCTCGATCCGGCCGGTCTTCGCCGCCCCCCGCGCGCCTGATCCCAGCCGGGGCCTTCCCCGGTCTTTCCGCACCGCCGCGTCCCGTCCGACCGGGACATGGCCAACGCTGTCAGGACCGGCCCATGCGCCGGTCGAGGATCACCATGATGAACACCCTTTCAAGCCCCCTGCTGGCAAGCCCCCTGCTGGCCGGCGCCGCCCTGGCCCTTCTTTTCCCCGCGACCGGCGTCGCTCAAAGCCCGCTGTCCGTCCAGACGCCGTCACAGACCGAAGACGTCGAAGAAATCGAGGAGGTCGTCGTCGTCTCCACCCGCTCGCGCCGCCGCATCCAGGACGAACCCCTCCGCGTCGAAGTCCTCAATCAGGAAGAGATCGCCGAAAAGCTGATGATGCGGCCCGGCAATATCTCGATGATCCTGGCCGAAACGGGCGGGGTCCGCGTCCAGGTCACATCGCCGGGACTGGGCGCCGCCAACGTCCGCGTCCAGGGCATGGGCGGGCGTTACACCCAGTTGCTGGCCGACGGGCTGCCGCTCTACGGCGGCCAGGCGCTGGGGCTGCTGCAGATTCCGCCCAGCGACCTGGGCCAGGTCGAGGTCATAAAGGGCGCGGCCTCGGCCCTGTATGGCGGCCAGGCCCTGGGCGGGGTCATCAATCTGATCTCGCGACGGCCGGGCGACGCGCCAGCGGGCGAACTGATCCTGAACGCCACGAGCCGCGACGGCCAGGATGTCTCGGCCTATGGCTCCACGCCCCTGTCCGATCATTGGCGAGGCTCGCTGCTGGCGACCTACAATCATCAGGCGACACAGGATCTGGACGGGGACGGCTGGATCGACATGGCGGGATATGACCGCTGGTCCGCGCGTCCGCGCATGTTCTGGACGGGCGACGACGGGGCGACCCTGTTCCTGACCGCCGGCCTGATGGGCGAGCAGCGGCGCGGCGGCACGCTGGACGGCGCGACGGCGCCGGATGGACGCCCCTTCCGCCTGGACCAGCAGACCGAGCGCCGTGACGCGGGCGTCGTTTACGAACGCCCGTTCGGCCCTGGCATCCTGTTCCAGACCCGCGCCTCCGCCGCCGAACAAAAGCACGACCACCGCTTTGGCGATCTGATGGAATCGGATCGCCACCGCACCTTCCTGTTGGAGGCCTCGGTTTCAGGTGACGCGGAGGGCGCCGCCTGGCTGGGCGGCGTCGTCTGGCAGGCCGACGACTATGCGTCGCAGGCCTTTCCCGTCTTCGATTATCGCTACACCGCGCCCGCCGTCTTCGCCCAGGTCGAATGGGACTGGACCGAGGCGCTGACCCTGGCCGCCAGCGCCCGCTACGACGACCACAGCCGATACGGCGGACAGTTCAGCCCGCGCCTGTCGATGCTGTGGCGGCCCGGCCCCTGGACGGTGCGCGGCTCCTGGGGCCAGGGCTTCTACGCTCCCACGCCCTTCGTCGAAGAGACCGAGGCTGCGGGCCTGTCGCGGCTGGAGCCCCTGGCCGACCTGAGGGCGGAAACCGCCTCCACCGCTTCGCTGGACCTGGGCTATGCGCGGGGGCCGTGGGAGACCAACCTGACCCTGTTCGGCTCGAACATCGACGATGCGCTGCAACTCGTTCCCGTCGCCGCCGACCGCGTTCGCCTGGTCAATGTGGAGGGGGCGACGCGCACGCGCGGGGTCGAGATGCTGGGGCGCTGGCGTCGCGCGCCCTTCGTGGTCACGGCCAGCTACATGTATCTCGACGCGGACCAGCCCGACCCCGTCGGCGCCGGCCGTCGCGCCGCGCCGCTGACGCCGCGCCACACCGCCGGCCTGGTGGCCATGTGGGAAGATCACGATCGCGGGCGGCTGGGCTTCGAAGCCTATTACACCGGCGCCCAGTCCCTGGACGACGACCCCTATCGCGCGCGCGGCGACGCCTATTGGGAGCTGGGGCTGCTGGGCGAGGTGGTGCTGGGTCGCTACCGCATCTTCCTGAACCTGGAAAACCTGCTGGACGAACGCCAGACCCGCACCGGTCCGCTGCTGCGTCCCTCGCGCATCGCCGACGGCCGCTGGACCACCGACGCCTGGGCGCCGCTGGAAGGCTTCGTCGCCAACGCCGGCGTCCGCATCCGCTTCGGCGGCTAAGCGCCCGTCAGCCCCGCCCGCGATAGGTCGGCACGCCCTGATCGGGCAGCCATAGCCCCTCGGGCGGGGCGCCCGTCTGCCAGAAGACGTCGATGGGAATGCCGCCGCGCGGATACCAGTAGCCGCCGATGCGCAGCCATTTCGGGGCCAGCAGGTCCGCCAGCTTGCGGCCGATGGCCACGGTGCAGTCCTCGTGGAAGGCGCCGTGGTTGCGGAAACTGGTCAAATAGAGCTTCAGGCTCTTGGACTCGACAAGCCAGTCGCCCGGCGCATAGTCGATGACGATGTGGGCGAAGTCGGGCTGGCCCGTCACCGGGCACAGGCTGGTGAACTCGGGCGCCGTGAACCGCGCCAGATACAGGGTGTCCGCGTGCGGGTTCGTCACCCGCTCCAGCACGGCGGTCTCGGGACTGGTCGGCGCGGCGGTCTGGGCGCCCAGCTGGCTGAGGTTGTCGGTATAGTGGGTCATGCGGGGGATTTAGGCGCTTGCGGTTTACTTTGAAATCCTCCCCCGGCGGGTAAGGATCGGAACACGCCCACCCTCTCATCCCCCGAAAACTTCTCCCGACCTTTCAACGCCCTGGACGGCGCCAGCGTCCATCGACCGTCCATGGCAGCAAGCCGCTGTAGGATGGGCGGTTTCAGAGCGATCGGAGGCCCCTCGAATTGCACTGTCTTGCACATCGCAGGGTTCTCGCCGGCGCAGTGCAATTTCGCCGCTCCCGATTTCAGACGATTCAGACGATTGAGACTCTGTTTTTCGCACCACCGTCTGAAATCCAGCCGATTGCCTTCCCCCGCGACAGCCCGCTAAGCGTAGCGAAAGGAAACTGAAGGAGACGCCCGTGGCCATTCCCGCTTCGCTGCAAAAAGGTCTGAGCCTGCCGATCATTTCGGCGCCCATGTTCCTGGTTTCAGGACCGGACCTGGTGGTCGAGGCGTGCAACGCCGGGGTTATCGGGACCTTCCCCTCGCTGAACCAGCGCACGACCGAGGGCTATCGGGACTGGGTCCGAGAAATCAAGGGCCGCCTGAAACCCGAGGCCGCGGCCTTCGGCGTCAACCACATCGTCCACCCGACCAATCCCCGGCTGATGGCCGATCTGACGGTGTCGGTCGAGGAGAAGGTGCCGCTGATCATCACCTCCCTGGGCGCGGTGCGTGACGTGGTCGATGCAGTCCATGGCTATGGCGGCCAGGTGTTCCACGACATCGCCAACATCCGCCATGCGCGAAAGGCGGCCGAGGCGGGCGTCGACGGGCTGATCCTGGTGGCCGCCGGCGCGGGCGGCCATGCGGGCATCGTCAACCCCTTCGCCCTGGTCAACGAGGTGCGCAGCTTCTTCGACGGGACCCTCATCCTGTCGGGGGCGATCTCGACGGGCCAGGATGTGGCCGCCGCCCTGATGCTGGGGGCCGACTTCGCCTATATGGGCACCCGCTTCATCAACACGACCGAGGCGATGGCGCCCGAGGCGTACAAGCAGATGGTGATCGACAGCGGCTCGGCCGACATCGTCCACACCCCGGCCGTCTCGGGCGTTCCCGCCAACTTCATGGTCAAGTCGCTGGTCGAGAACGGCGTCGATCCCAAACACCTGCCCGACCACAAGCTGGACATGGGCGACGAGGCCAAGGCCTGGAAGACCGTCTGGTCCGCCGGCCAGGGCGCGGGCGCCATCCACGACGTGCTGCCGACCGCCGAACTGGTCGCGCGCCTGCGACAAGAGTTCGCTCAGGCCACGGATCAGTTCGCCATCAAGAGCGGAGCGCGCTAAAGCCGCCAGGGCGCATCTCGCGCGTTGGAGCCCCCATGACCCGCACCTTCGTTTCCGGCCCCGCCGCGCCGGCCGCCGCCCCGATCGCCGCCCTGGTCGCCGCCCTGATCGCCGCCTCGGCCGCCGCGCCGGCCGTCGCCCAGGACGAGCCGGGATGGGCCGCCCGCGACGCCTGGACTTTCGAACTGGGCGCCGGGACCGACAACCGCTCCAAGAACGCCTCCAAGTCTGGCAATGACGGCTACGCCTTCGGTTCGGCCACCTGGGAGAGCGCCGACGGCCTGTTCTACGCCGGCCCCGGTTTCGAAACGGTCCAGTCGGGCGGCTCCAACGTCGAGGCGGAGCTTTCCGCAGGTTATCAGCCCGAGGCCTTCGGCTATCAGTTCGACTTCAACGCCGTGTACAAATACCGGCTGGACGCCGAGGCGGGCTATGACGCCGACGGCTGGGAGTTCACCGGCAATGTCAGCCGCGCCGTCGGCCCCGCCAGCGCCCGCCTGCAGGTCCAGTATTCACCGGACGCCGCAGGCTCCACCAGGTCCTTCACCTGGGTCGAGGGCCAGGTCGGCTGGGACTTCGACGACCGCCTGAACGGCACGGCGGCGGTGGGGCGGCGCGAACAGGTCGGCGCGCCCGACTACACCGGCTGGAACGCGGGCGTCACCTATGCGCTGACCGACGCCCTTTCGGTGGACCTGCGCTATTACGACACCGACGCCGAGACCTTCGGCGAGCAGTACAAGCAGGCCTTGGTGGCGATGATCGCCTACGACTTCTGATCGCGCCCTTGCGCCGGGCGGTCCGGCTTCCCATCTGGGTTCTGTCGATCTCTCTCTGCGTAACGCCGCTGCTCCCTTTGCATCACGCACCGAGGTCCAAAAGCCGATCCCATTCAGACCCGACAGGCCGACCAGGAATCCTCCCTGCGGTCAACGCCAGACGGAGGTCTCCAAATGGCTACCGGCGCTGTTAAATGGTACAATCCCACCAAGGGCTACGGCTTCATCGCCCCCGATGACGGCGGCAAGGACGTGTTCGTCCACGCCTCGGCCGTTGAGGTCTCGGACGTGGGTTCGCTCAACGAGGGCCAGAAGCTCTCCTACGAAATCGAGCGGGACGCCCGCTCCGGCAAGGAATCCGCCGGTCGCCTCATGGCGGCCGAGTAGGACATGGTTCTCGCCGCCATCGCCTTCGACGGCGAGGTGATGAAACTCCTGCCTCTGGGCGGCCGCAAGGTCCGCCTGGACAACGGCCATGTCGTCACGGCTCTCCCATCGAAGGGTTCGCCTGACGGCGCGCCGGTCATGGGCGACCGCGTCGTGGTCGAGATCGCCTTCAACTCGCTAAAGGGCTGGCGCTTGTCGCGCCGGTCCTGAAGCCTCGACACCTGGACGCCGACATGACCCCGCTCGCCGACATGATTCCCGCGATGACCAGCGCCGACCTGACCACCCTGCGCGCCAACGCCGCGCGCCTGGTCGAACACGGCGCCTCGACCCAGGTGATGGCCGCCAACGACATCATTCCGATCATCGACGCCGAGGTCGCCCGCCGCGCCGCCCTGCCCCAGCCCGCCAAGGCGCCGGCGAAGCGCGCCGCGCCCAAGAAGAAGCTGCCCCCCGTCACCGGCCACCAGACGGCGCTGCCGTCCAGCTGAGGGTTCAGTCCAGCGCCTGATCCAGATCGGCGATCAGGTCCGCGACATCCTCGACCCCGACCGACAGCCGGATCAGGTTGTCGGTCACGCCGCCCGTCTCGCGCACCTCTTTCGGCACGCTGGCGTGGGTCATGATGGCCGGGTGATTGACCAGGCTTTCGACGCCCCCAAGCGATTCCGCCAGGGTGAAGACCCGGACCCGCTCCAGCGCACGCTTGGTGCGGTCCAGGTCGCCGTCCAGGATCACCGTCACCATGCCGCCGAACCCGCCGTGCATCTGGCGCGCCGCCAATTCGTGCTGCGGATGGGCGATCAGGCCGGGATAGATCACCTGGGCCACGCCCGCCCGCGTCTCCAGCCAGCGGGCGACGGTCAGGGCGTTCTCGCAATGCGCCTTCATCCGCAGCGCCAGGGTCTTCAGCCCGCGATTGGCCAGGAAGGCGTCGAACGGCCCCATCACCCCGCCGACCGAGTTCTGCAGGAACTTGATCCGCGTCGCCAGGTCGGGATCGGCCGTGACCAGCACCCCGCCGATGATGTCCGAATGGCCGTTCAGATATTTGGTGGCCGAGTGCATCACCACGTCCGCCCCCAGGCTCAGCGGCTGCTGGCAGAAGGGGGTGGCGAAGGTGTTGTCGACGATCAGCAGCAGGCCGTGCGCCCTGGCCACCGCCGACAGGGCCGCGATGTCGGCCAGTTTCATCAGCGGATTGGTCGGGGTCTCGACCCACAGCATCCGGGTCCTGGGCGTGATCGCCGCCTCGACCGCCGCGACGTCGCTCAGGGCCACATAGGCGAAGTCCAGCCCCATAGAGCGCCGCCGCACCCGCTCGAACAGCCGCCACGAACCGCCATACAGGTCGTCGCCCGTGACGACATGATCGCCCGCGTCCAGCAACTCCAGCGCCGTCGAGGTCGCCGCCATGCCCGAGGCGAAGCCGAAGCCGTGCTTGCCGCCCTCCAGATCGGCGATGCAGGCCTCGAACGCTTCGCGCGTCGGATTCTTGCCCCGCGCATACTCGTATCCCTTGTTCACCCCGGGGCTTTCCTGGGCGTAGGTCGAGGTGGCGTAGATCGGCGTCATCACCGCCCCCGTCGTCGGGTCGGGCCTCTGGCCCGCATGGATGGCGCGGGTCGAGAAGCCCTGGCTATTCTTCTTGTCCGCCATGCTCTTACCGGTTCAGGCTCAGGTGGTTGATCAGGTCGGTGCGGGTGATCAGGCCGACAAACGTCTCGCCGTCCAGCACGATAGCCACGCGGTCGCGGTCGAAGACGGGGATCAGGGCGTCCAGCGGCTCGTTGACCTGGACCGTGTCCAGGTCGCGCGTCATGGCCGAGGAGACCGGCTTGGCGAACCGCTCCTGGCGCGTGATCTCGTCGGTGTTCATCACCTGGATCAGGTCGCTCTCGTCCAGGATGCCGACCAGGCGGCCGTCCTCGATGATCGGCAGCTGGGATACGTCCGCGCCCTTCATCCGCTTGAAGGCGGTGTCCAGGGTGTCGCCCGGCCCGGCGACGACCACGTCGCCCTTCTCGTATTTGCGGTTGATCAGGTCCGACAGGTCGCCATGCAGTTCGCGCTCGCCCAGGCCCTGGTCGGCCAGCCAGGCGTCGTTATAGACCTTGGACAGATATTTGGCCCCCGTGTCGCAGACGAAGGTGACGCAGGTCTTGGCCTCCGTCTGTTCGCGGCACCAGCGCAGGGCGGCGGCGATCAATGTCCCCGACGACGAGCCGGCCAGAATCCCTTCCTTCAGCAGCAGTTCGCGCGCCGTGGCGATGGCCTCGGCGTCCGGGATCGAATAGGCCTTGTCGATCAGCCCCATGTCCGCAGTGTCGGGCACGAAGTTCTGGCCGATGCCCTCGACCGTATAACTCCCCTCCGGCCCTGGCTCGCCGTCGTTGACGATGCCGGCCAGGGTCGAACCCACCGGATCGGCCAGGATGATCTCGGCCTTGGAGCCGACGCTCTTGAGGAAGCGCGCCGTGCCGGTGATCGTCCCGCCCGAGCCGATTCCGGCGACCAGGGCGTCGATGCCGCCGCCCGTCTGTTCCCAAATCTCCGGCCCGGTGGTCTTCACATGGGCCTGGGCGTTGGCCGCGTTGGCGAACTGGTTGACGTAGAAGGCGCCGGGAATGGCCTGGGCCAGCCGCTCGGCCATGTCGGTGTAATATTCCGGGTGGCCATGCGGCACGTCCGAGCGCGTCAGGCGAACATCGGCGCCCATAGCCCTGAGATGCTGGATCTTTTCCTTCGACATCTTGTCCGGGATCACCAGAAGCACCTTATATCCCCTGGCCCGGCCGACCAGCGTCAGGGCCAGGCCGGTGTTGCCCGCCGTCGCCTCGACGATGGTTCCGCCCGCCTTCAGGAAGCCCTCCTTCTCGGCCGCGTCCAGCATCTCCACCGCGATCCGGTCCTTGATGGAGCCGCCGGGGTTCTGGGATTCCAGCTTCAGCAGCAGGCGGCACTTGCCGGTGTCGATCTTCGTCACCTCCACCATCGGCGTCTTGCCGATCAAATCCAGCGGCGACCGGACAGGCGCGCTCAGGGCGGGGGCGTGTAGCGACATCGAAGACTCCATTCGGTTCGGCGGAAGCTGAAGCCCCGCATTCACTCGGTCAACTCACGCAAGATTTGACCCAAAGGCGCGGTTCCGCGCTACGAAAGACATAATGACCAATTCATCCAAGCGACCGCCCGCCGGTCTCCCTGATAAAGACACCCTCCTCGCCTTCCTGCGCGAGGCAGGGTCGGCCGAGAAGACCGACATCGCCCGCCATTTCGGCCTGAAAGGCGGCGACCGCCGGGCCCTGCGCGAAATGATCCGCGAGTTGGAGGCGCAAGGGCGCCTGGGCAGGCGCGGGCGCAAGGGCCTAGCCGAAGCGGGCGCCCTGCCCCCGGTCGGCGTCGCCGACGTTATCGAGCGCGACGCCGACGGCGAACTCTATGTCCGCCTGGTCGAAGCCAGCGCCGACGCCCCGCGCGCGCTGCTGATGCCCGGCGACGGGGCCAAGCCCGGTCCCGCGCCGGGCCTCGGCGACCGCCTGCTGGTCAAGTTCCAGCGCGGCCAGGAAGGCTGGGAAGCCCGGCTGATCAAGAAGCTGGACGTGGGGACCAACCGCGTCCTGGGCGTCATCCGCAAATCGGCGCGCGAAACGCGGGTCGAGCCGGTCGATCGCCGCTCCAAGGACGTGCTGCTGGTGCCCCAGGCCCAGTCCGTGGACCTCAGGGACGGCGATCTGGTCCTCGCCGCCGTCGAAAAGGGCGACCAGCGCTACGGTCCCAAGCGCGGCAAGATCCTGGAACACATCGGCAAGGAGGACGATCCCCGCGCCGCCTCCCTGATCGCCATCCACGCCCACGGGGTGCCGACCGGCTTCTCCGAAGCGGTCGAGCGCGAGGCCGAGGATCAGGAACTGCCGACGCTGAAGGGCCGCGAGGACCTGCGCGACGTCCCCTTCATCACCATCGACCCCGCCGACGCCCGCGACCATGACGACGCCGTCTACGCCGCCCGCGACGAAGACCCCAAGAACCCCGGCGGCTGGATCGTCTGGGTCGCCATCGCCGACGTCGCCGCCTATGTCCGGCCCGGATCGCAGCTGGACCGCGAGGCGCGCGAGAAGGGCAACTCGACCTACTTCCCCGACCGGGTCGAACCGATGCTGCCGGAGGTGCTGTCGAACGGTCTGTGCAGCCTGAAGGAGGGCGAGAACCGCGCCTGCATGGCCGTGCGGATGGTGTTCGACAAGGACGGCCGAAAAACCGGGCACAGGTTCGTGCGCGGCCTGATGCGGTCTCACGCCAAGCTCAGCTACGAACAGGCCCAGGCGGCCATCGACGGGCAACCAGACGATACGACCGGCCCGATCATGGAGGCCATCCTCTATCCGCTGTGGAACGCCTATCACGCCATGCTGAAGGGTCGGCTGAAGCGCAGCCCGCTGCAAATCGAATCCGCCGAACGCCGCATCCGCATGGCGCCGGACGGCGGCATCGCCTCCATCGAAAAGCGCGCCTCGCTGGAGGCGCACCGGCTGATCGAGGAGATGATGATCCAGGCCAACGTCTGCGCCGCCGAGACGCTGGAGCAGAAGAAGACGCCGCTGATCTACCGCGTCCACGACGCGCCCAGCCAGGAGAAGATCTTCAACCTGGCCGACTTCCTGTCGACCATCGGCAAGCCGTGGAACAAGGGCGAGCCGGGCACGACCAAGCGGTTCAACAGGCTGCTGGACGAGACGCGCGACACCGAACACGCCGACGTGGTCAACGAGGTCGTCCTGCGCACCCAGATGCAGGCCATCTATTCGCCTGAGAACGTCGGCCACTTCGGCCTTAACCTGGACCGATACGCCCACTTCACCTCTCCCATCCGGCGCTATTCCGACCTGATTGTCCACCGCGGCCTGATCCGGGCGCTGAACCTGGGCAAGGACGGGCTGACCGACCGGGAGGTCGCCGAACTGCCCGCCATCGCCGAACAGGTGACGACGACCGAGCGCCGCTCCATGGCCGCCGAACGCGACGCCATGGACCGCTACATCGCCGCCTTCCTGGAGGACCGGGTGGGGGCGACCTTCAAGGGGCGTATCACCGGCGTCACCCGCTTCGGCCTGTTCATCCGGCTGGAGGAGACCGGCGCCGACGGCCTGGTGCCCGTCTCGACCCTGGGCGACGAATATTTCACCCACGACGACCGCGCTCACGCCCTGGTCGGCGAACGCACCGGCAAGCGGTTCACCCTGGGCCGGATGGTCGAGGTCAAGCTGCGCGAGGCCACCCCCGTCACCGGCGGCCTGGTGTTCGAAATGCTCAGCGAGCCGGAACCGCGCGATCCCAGCGCCCCCGGCCCGCGCTACGGCATTCGCGGTCGCGGCGAGCGAGGCGGGGGCGGCGACGGCCCGCCGATGCGCGGCAAGAACCGCCCCGGCGGCCCCAAGCCCCGCAACGGCTCCAAGCCGTCCGGCGGCTTGAAGGGCGTGCGCAAGGGCAAGCGGAAGTGAAAACATCCGCTCATCCCGGCGAAAGCCGGGACCCAGTCCTTTGGGCGAAGACCGCTTGTCGCGGGACTCGGACGCCAACCCCGACCGCCTGTGCGAACGAAAGCACCGAGCGCCGGCTTTCGCCGGGATGAGCGGAATGAAGAACGATCCCGCCCCCTTCGACGCCGCCCAGGACCTGGCCGACGCCCCGCGCACGGGGGGCGCGCAACGGCCCAGGGACGCCGCCACCCTGATCCTCACGCGGGGCGGATCGCGGCCCGAGGTGCTGATGGGGCGGCGGGCGCCGGGGCATGTCTTCATGGCGTCGAAATGGGTGTTTCCGGGCGGGCGGATCGACCGGAGCGACTTCACCGCCGTAGCGGCGAGCGACCTCGCCTCCGAGGTCGCGCGGCGGCTGGAGAGCGAACTGCCCGCGCGACGCGCCCGCGCCCTGGCCCTGACGGCGGTGCGCGAGACCTTCGAGGAGACGGGCCTGATCCTGGGCCGTCCGGCGCCGGCCGCCTCGGTCGCCGGACCGTGGCGCGAGTATCGCCGGGCGGGCGCCCTGCCCGACCTATCGGTCCTGACCTATGTGGCCCGCGCCATCACTCCGCCTGGGCGAACACGCCGGTTCGACGCCCGCTTCTTCATGGCCCCGGCCGAGGCCCTGCTGTCGCCGGAACCGACCGCCGGATCGGGCGAACTGGACGAGATCGCCTGGTTGCCGCTGGATCGGGCGCGCGGCCTGGACCTGCCGGCCATCACCCGTTTCGTTCTGGGCGAACTGGCCGAACGGCTGGAGCAGCCGGATCGCCCCCTGCCCTTCGTGCGCATGGTGCGCGGCCGCCATCTGGTCGATCACCGCGATTGAGCATCCTGCGCCAGGGGCCGGGTCAGGTCGAACTCGACGCGAAAATGGCGACCGGGACGGCGCAGTTCATAGGCGAACATCCGGTCTGGATGGACCTCGACCGCCCAGACATTGGTGGTGGAGACGGCGGCCCCATTGGCGTTGAACAGGGCGACGGATTCGGCGTCGACGGGGAATTCCTGGCGCTCCGCCGCGCCGGCGTCGACCGTGTCGCCGCCATACCAATGCAGCACGTCGGTCGTCCCGTCCGCCTGCCGATGGTCGTGCTTCAGCCGCAGGCCCGTGTCCGTCCTGGCCACGACCCAGGTGCGCGAACGATCCTGGCCCACGGCGAAGGGAATGCGCACTTCGTCCGCCGAACAGTCGCGAAGGTGCATGATCAGCCGCTCGCTGGCGAACTTGGCGTCGGCGGCGTCGGTCGTGACGACCCGGCCTTCGAATCGCTGGCCGCACAGGGCGTTCAAGCGCGCCATGAAATCGTCCTGCGCCGACGCCGGCGACGCGGCCGCCTGGCCGGCGAACGACAGGGAAATCAGGGCCGCGGCGGTCAGCAGGGATGCGATTTTCATGGCGTCACCCTATCTGTGCGCACGGCCGCATCAACGCGGCATCGCGCCCGTTGACTTTGAGGCGATCCTGAGTATGTTCCGCGCCTCTTATTTTAAGCGGCTTTCGCCGTCGCAGAGGTAATTCCGATGGCCAAACCGGCTTCCATCAAGATCCGCCTGAACTCCACGGCCGACACCGGCTTCTTCTATGTCACCAAGAAGAACGCCCGCACCATGACCGAGAAGATGGTCGTCAAGAAGTACGACCCGGTCGTTCGCAAGCACGTCGAGTTCAAGGAAGGCAAGATCAAGTAAGCACTTGATCGGCTGAGAAATCGAACACGCCCGGCTGATCTCCAGCCGGGCGTTTTTCTTTGGCTGACGGGCGGCTCAGGCCGCCTTGGCGATGACCTTGTTGCGGCCTGCGGACTTGGCCTCATAGACCCCCTCGTCGGCGCGTTTCAGCAGACCTTCGGGCGTGTCGCCGTCGCCGACGGTGGCCGCCACCCCGACCGAAATGGTGATGGTGATCTGCTCCTTGCCGCCCATGACGCGAAAGGGGGCCGAGGCCACGTCGCGGCGGATTCGTTCGGCGACCCGGCCGGCGTCCTCCAGGCTGGCGCCCGGCATGACCACCACGAACTCCTCGCCGCCCATGCGGCAGGGCAGGTCGACGGCGCGGACGTTGGTGGCCAGGCGCACGGCGAATTCGACCAGAACCTCGTCGCCCGCATCGTGGCCGAAGCCGTCGTTGACCGACTTGAAGTGATCGACGTCCAGCACCAAGACCGCCACCTGGGCGCCGCCCTGGGCCGCGCGCCCGACCAGGGCCTGGAGCTGGCCGGTCATGTAGCGGCGGTTATGCAAGCCGGTCAGGGCGTCGGTGACGGCCATCTCCATGCTGCTGTCCAGCTTCTGGCGCAGGAAGTCGGTATAGCGTTTGCGCCGGATCTGGGTGCGGACCCGCGCCGACAGCTCCTCGGTGTCGACCGGGCGCGGCAGGATGTCGGCGGCGCCCAGTTCCAGCGCCTTGACCATGCGCGGCCGGTCCGACGGATCGACGATGGCCAGGATCGGCGCTCGGCGGGCATCGCCCGACTTGGCCTGGGCCACGATACGCAGACCGTCGAAATTCACGGCCGCGACATTGACGATGATCAGGTCCAGCGCGCCCTTGGCCGCCGCCAGCGCCGCCTCGGGATCGGTCTCGATGGCGATGCGGTGTTCGGCGCCCAGTTCCAGGGCGATCCTCTCGGCCTGTCGCAGGTCGTCGTCGACGATCAGCACCCGCCCGCCCTCGCTTCGCAACCGGGCCGCCCCGTTCGAATCCACGCCCAGTCGCCGGCTGCTTTCCTCGCGCTCGCGCAGTTCGTCCATCACCTGTTTCAGCCGCGTCAACGACTTGACCCGCGCGAACAGGATCACATCGTCGATGGGCTTGGTCAGGAAGTCGTCGGCGCCCGCCTCCAGCCCCCGGATGCGGTCCTGGCGCCCGTCCAGGGCGGTGACGAGCACGACCGGGATGTGGCGCGTTTCAGCCTGTGCCTTCAGACGGCGACAGGTCTCGAACCCGTCCATGCCGGGCATCATCACGTCCAGCAGGATCAGGTCCGGCTGCTGTTCGGCCGCCAGGGTCAGGGCGGCCGCCCCGCTGTTGCAGGTCAGGACGTCATAGTATTCGATGGTCAGCTTGGCTTCGAGCAGGCGGACGTTCACATCCACGTCGTCGACCACGAGGATGCGCGCGCTCATCCCAGGTGCTGCCTTATGGTGTCGAGGAAATGCATCACCGAGATCGGCTTGGAGATATAGGCCTCGCACCCGCCCTGGCGAATCCGCTCCTCGTCGCCCTTCATGGCGAAGGCGGTCACGGCGATGACGGGGATGTGGTTCAGCTCCTCGTCGTCCTTCAGCCATTTGGTGACTTCCAGGCCCGAGATTTCCGGCAGCTGAATGTCCATCAGGATCAGGTCGGGATGATGGGCCCTGGCCAGGGCGAGCGCCTGCAGGCCCTCGCGGGTCTGCAGGGTCTCATAGCCCTGGGAGTCGAGCAGATCATGAAAAAGCTTCATGTTCAGCTCGTTATCCTCGACGATGAGGACTTTCTTGGACATCATCACCTGACCTGCGCGCCCCCGCGAACGCGGGACGCCTCGTTAGTCGCATTCGTAGGCGGCCAGTCTTAAGTTGGGGTGAAGCCAAACTTACGGAGACCTTAAGCGTGGCCATCAAGGCCATCTGTCGCGACTGTCTGTGGACCGGGCCGGACCCCGCCGGCCCGCCGGACGGCCGCTGTCCGGCGTGCGGCTCGCGGCGGATCGTCGCCGATCCCGAACTGGACCAGCTTTCCATCGCGCACATGGATTGCGACGCCTTCTACGCCTCGGTGGAGAAGCGCGACCGGCCCGAATTGCGCGACAAGCCGGTGATCGTGGGCGGGGGCAAGCGCGGCGTCGTCTCCACCGCCTGCTATGTGGCGCGCCAGTATGGCGTCGGCTCGGCCATGCCGATGTTCAAGGCGCTGAAGGCCTGCCCCGAGGCCGTGGTGATCAAGCCGGACTTCACCAAATACGTCTTCGAATCCGAACGCATTCTCGGCGCCCTGGGCCAGCTGACGCCGTTGATCCAGCCGCTGTCGCTGGACGAGGCGTGGGTCGATCTGTCGGGAACCGAAAGGCTGAACGGCGGGCCGCCGGCATTCCAGCTGATCCGTTTCCAGAAACAGATCGAGGACCAGACCGGCCTGACCGTCTCCATCGGCCTGGCGCCCAACCGCTTCCTGGCGAAGATGGCGTCCGAAATGGACAAGCCGCGCGGCTTCTCCGTCGTGGGGGCGACGAACGCGCAAGCCCTGCTGGCGCCGCGCCCCGTCACCGCCCTGCCCGGCGTCGGCCCGGTGTTCGGCAAGGCGCTGCGCAGCGACGGCTACGCCCTGATCGGCGATCTGGCGCGGGCGGACGTGCGCGACCTGGTCAAACGCTATGGCGAATCGGGACTGCGGCTCTACGACCTGGCCCACGCCCGCGACGCCCGCGCGGTGAACCCCGAGCGGGACCGCAAGGGGATGAGCGCCGAGACCACCTTCAACGAGGACCTGACGTCGGCCGAGGCGCTGGAGGCCGAACTGTGGCCCCTGTGCGAGAAGCTGGCCTCCAAGGCGCGTCGCGACGGCGTGGCCAGCCGCGTGCTGGTGCTGAAGCTGCGCCGCACCGACTTCAAGATCGTGACCCGCCGCATCACCCTGCCCGAGCCGGTGCAGACGGCGCGCGCCTTGTTCGCCGCCGGGCGCGATCTGCTGAAGCCCGAACTGGGCCGACCGTATCGTCTGATCGGGATCGGCATGGCCGAGGTTCAGGACGCCGAAGACGCCCCCGCCGGGCTGTTCCAGACGTCCGAGACCCGCGCCCTGAAGACCGAACGCGCCATCGATGTCCTGCGCGAGAAGTTCGGCAAGGACGCCGTAGTGGCGGGCCGGGCGTTGAAGGGGTGACGGAGGCAGGCGAGGAAAGAACGTGCACTCCCCCGCCCCATCGGCTCAAATACGGCCATGGACCTCGCCAAACGCGCCTATGACCACGGCTTCCGCCTGGATCCGATCGTCCGCAGCCTGCTGGACACGGACTTCTACAAACTGCTGATGCTGCAGATGATCTGGCGCGAGCATCGCGACGTGCCGGTGACGTTCCAGGTCATCAACCGCACCAGGTCCGTGCGTCTCGCCGACGAGGTCGACATTGCGGCCCTGCGCGAGCAGTTGGATCACGCCCGAACGCTGCGGTTCACCAACAAGGAGCTGGTCTGGCTGGCGGGCAACAGCTTCTATGGCGTGAAGCAGATCTTCTCGCCCGACTTCATCGCCTGGCTGAGCGCCTATCGGCTGCCGAACTACGACCTGTCGGTCCAGGACGGGCAATATGTCCTGACCTTCTCGGGCGCCTGGGCCGAGGTGACGCTGTGGGAAATCCCGGCGCTGGCGATCCTGAACGAACTGCGATGCCGGGTCGGATTGCGGCGGCTGGGCCGGTTCGAACTGGATATCCTGTATTCGCGCGCCAAGACGCGGCTGTGGTCCAAGGTGGAGCGGCTGCGCCGCCTGCCCGATCTGGCCCTGTCGGACTTCGGCACCCGGCGGCGACATGGCTTCCTGTGGCAGCGCTGGTGCATCCAGGCGCTGAAGGAGGGACTGGGATCGGCCTTCATCGGCACCTCCAACGTGCTGCACGCGATGGAGAACGACCTGGAGGCCATCGGGACCAACGGCCACGAGTTGCCGATGGTGCTGGCCGCCCTGGCGCCGGACGACGCGACCCTGGCCCAGGTTCCCTACGCCGTGCTGGACGAGTGGCGGCGGCACTATGCGGGCAATCTGCTGATCGTCCTGCCCGACGCCTTCGGCACGGAGGCGTTTCTGGATCGGGCGCCCGATTGGGTCGCGGACTGGACCGGCTTCCGCCCCGATTCGGCTCCGCCCATTCCGGCAGGCGAGCGGCTGATCGACTGGTGGACATCCCACGGGCGCGACCCGAAGGAGAAGCTGCTGATCTTCTCGGACGGGATGGACATCGACGGGATCGAGGCGACCCATGCCCATTTCCACGGCCGGGCGCGGCTCAGCTTCGGCTGGGGCACCAATCTGACCAACGACTTTCGCGACTGTTCGCCCGCCTTCGCCCCGGAACTGGAGCCGATCTCCCTGGTCTGCAAGGTGGCGGCGGCGGGCGGCCGGCCCGCCGTGAAACTGTCGGACAACCCGGAAAAGGCGGTGGGCGATCCGGCCGAGATCGAACGCTATCGCCGCGTCTTCGGGGTGCGCGGCTTGACGGCCCAGCCGGTGACGGTCTGAAACCCGGCCTTAAGCCCATCGTGGCATAAGGCCGCCATGAACGCCTTCGTCGACAAGATGCGCCGCCGCGCCGGCCGCTATCTGGATGTCCGCCCCGTCGCGATCCAGCCGCCGAAGGGCGTGTTCAGCCTGTCCTTCGACGACATCCCCGCCTCGGCCTGGACCGAGGCCGGGCCGATCCTGGCCGAACATGGGGTCAAGGCGACCTATTATGTCTGCGGCGGCCTGGCGGGCGGTCGCAACCTGGACCTGCCGCAGTTCGAGGTCGAACATCTGCAGGCCCTGCACGAGGCCGGGCACGAGGTCGGCTGCCACACCTACGAACACGTTTCGACCCTGACCCTGTCGCCGGACGAACTCGACGCCAGCCTGGCCAGGAACGCCGCCTGGGTGGCCGAGCGGCTGGAGGGCTATCGGATGGAGACCTTCGCCTATCCGTTCGGCGACTGCGCGCTGGGCGCCAAGCGGGTGATCGAGCGACGCTTCCTGTGCGGGCGGGGCGTGCGCGACGGCGTCAACGGCGGCCGGGCAGACCGCAACCTGCTGCAGGCCGTGGGCCTGGAGAGCCGCCGCCTGCCCGGCTACGACCTCGAAAAACTGATGGCCGATGCGGCGGCGTCGAAAGGCTGGCTGATCGCCTATGGCCACGACGTCGGCGACGCCCCCACCCCCTATGGCTGCAGGCCCGAGGACATCGACCGCGTGATCCGACTGGCCAAGGCGGCGGGGCTGGCCATCCAGCCGGTCGCGGCGGCGTGGCGGATGGCGACGGCCTAGAACAGGCCCACCGCGCCGTCCGCCCAGATCAGCAGGACGGCGGCCACGACCAGTCCGCCAACCACCAATCGCCCGCCCAAGCCCCGCACTTTCCACAGGGTCAGTTCCAACAGAAGACCGGCCCCGACCAGCAATGCGCCGGCGAAGGCGAAGTCCGTGGCCGTCCAGGCCACCTCGCTGGTGAAATGCATGGCGATCAGCGGCGCCAACAGGACCGCCGCGACGAGGCCCCACCCCGCCAGTCGCCAAGGGTTCGCCCGGCCCGTTCCACTCGCCGCGACGCCTGTCATGTCCGCTCTCCTAACGCCGCACCCATAATGCGCCTGATCGACGGAAACGGCACGTGGAAAAACGATGTGTTCTTGATGCAGACCGAAGGCGTCAGCGCGCCTTGCGCCGATCCGCCCAGGCGATCAATTCCTTCCTAGGCCAGATCATCAGCCAGGAGCGCGCGGTGTATTCGCCGGCGTCGATCAGCGCCTTCCTGGACGCCGAGGCCGTCGCCGCGCGCTGGGTGTGGATTTCGCCCGGCCCCTGATGGACCATGAAGGCGCCGCCCTTCAGGGGGTTCAGGCGCAGGTGGGCCAGGCGGGGGCTGATCTCGGTCAGTGGCGGATCGTAGAACCAGCTTGAGCCGATCATGCCCGCCAGTTCGGGCCGCGCGCGGCACAGTTCCGCCGCCGTGGCCCAGGCTTCGTTCCAGCCGTCCTCGTTGAAACCGCGCAGCCAGCGGCTTTCGGTGTGCACCTCCAGCCACGGTTCGCGTCTGGCCCCAGCCGCCAGATAGCGAAACAGCGGCATGATCCCCCGCCCGCTCAGGGCGTGTTTTACGATCTGGCCCGGCCCCACCGGCGATGACAGGTCGATCACCTGGCTCTTGGCCCCCGGCACGCTGAGCGCCAGGGTGAAGCGCACGTCCTTTGACCAGTGGTCGAAGACATAGTCGCTCTGGGGCTGGGTCAGGAACTCGGCCAACTGACCTATCCAATAGGGATAGAGGGCCATCACCTCGGCCGGCAGGGCCATCGCCGCGACGCGATCGGGCAGTTGCAGCGCCCAGGCCGCGATCAGGCCGCGCCGCACCTCGTCGGACGCCTCCGCGCCCAGGAAGGCGTCCACCGCCTTGGCCGGCATTTCGAAGTCCCAGTGAGGCGCGCCCTCGGCGGCCTTTTGCGCGGCCGGGCCGGCGGCGGCCTCGACCCGCGCGCGGTCGTCGGGCGTCAGACGCGCCAGAACGGCATGGAAGGCGGCGACGTCGGGTGTCAGGTGCATATCCATGTTCGCACAATGCCACGATGCGGTTGGCGAACCTTTAAAGCGCGCCAAGGCCGCAAGCGCGGGTGACGCCGCACGCGCCTCGCGCTAAACCGCGCCCAGATCGAACAAGGAGCCGCCATGAGCATCGAAGCCCGCATCGCCGAACTCGGCCTGACCCTGCCGGAACCCGCCAAGCCGGTGGCCAGCTATGTTTCCTTCGTCCGCTCGGGCGATCAGGTCACGATTTCGGGCCAACTGTCCAACGACGCCAATGGCGGGATCAAGGGCACGGTCGGCGTGAACGTGACGTCGGAACAGGCTGCGGACGCCGCCCGCCTGTGCGGCCTGAACCTGATCGCCCAGATCAAGGCCGCCTGCGACGGCGACCTGGATCGGGTGGTCCGCATCGTCAAACTGGGCGGCTTCGTCCAAGCCGGCCCGGATTTCGAGGCCATTCCCGCCGTGATCAACGGCTGCTCGGACCTGATGGTCCAGGTCTTCGGCGACGCCGGCAAGCACGCCCGTTCGGCCGTCGGCGTCTACAAGCTGCCGCTGGGCTTCGCCGTCGAGGTGGACGCCGTCGTGGAGATCCGCTGATCGGATGCCCTTATGATTTCCGTTCATCCCCGCGAAAGCGGGGACCCAGTGTTTTGGGCGCGTCTGTGGCCATTGAGCCATGCCGACGCCCCAAACACCGAGGGCGTTAAAGGACTGGGTCCCCGCTTTCGCGGGGATGAGCGGATATGAGTTTTCACATCACCGTCCACGACACTGTGTCGGACATCGGCCGCGAGGCCTGGGACGCCTGCGCGCTGCCCACCGGCGACCCTTTCGTCTCCTACGATTTCCTGCACGCTTGCGAGGCCTCGGGCAGCGCCGCGCCGCGCCAGGGCTGGGCCCCGCGCCATCTGGCGCTTCGGGATGCCGACAACGCCGTGCTGGGCGTCATGCCGCTCTATCTGAAAGGGAACAGCCAGGGCGAATACGTCTTCGACCACAGCTGGGCGGACGCCTATGAGCGGGCCGGCGGGCGGTATTATCCCAAGCTGTTGGGGGCTGTGCCCTTCACCCCCGCGACCGGGCCGCGTTTCCTGAACCATGCCGATGCGGACGCCGCCACGGTGCGCCAAGCCCTGTTGCAGGGAGCCCTGACCTTGGTGGAGCGGCTGGGCGTCTCGTCCCTGCACGTCAACTTCCCGACCCAGGCCGAATGGACGACCATGACCGAGGCGGGCCTGCTGGCGCGCCAAGACATCCAGTTCATCTGGCGAAACGACGGCTATAAAACCTTCGACGACTTTTTGGCCGCCCTGTCGTCCAGTCGCCGCAAGTCGATCCGGCGCGAGCGGCGCGACGCCCAGGCGGGCCTGGATATCCGCATCCTGACCGGCGCCGAGATCACCCCGGCGCACTGGGACGCCTTCTTCGCCTTCTACATGGACACCGGCTCGCGCAAATGGGGCCGCCCCTATCTGACGCGCGACTTCTTCAACCGTGTCTTCGCGACCATGGCCGATCGGATCGCCCTGGTCATGGCCTTCCGGGATCAGACGCCCATCGCCGGCGCCCTGAACTTCATCGGCCGCGACGCCCTTTATGGCCGCCAGTGGGGCACGCTGGAGGACGTCCCCTTCCTGCATTTCGAACTGTGCTACTACCAGGCCATCGACTTCGCCATCGCGAACGGACTGTCCCGCGTCGAGGCGGGGGCGCAGGGCGAGCACAAGATCGCGCGCGGCTATCTGCCCTCCCCCGTCTATTCCGCCCACTTCATCGCCGATCCCGCCCTGCGCGACCCCGTCGCCCGCTATCTGGCGAGCGAAAGACCGGCGGTGGAGGAGCAGCGGACTGAGATGACCGCCGAACTGTCGCCCTTCAGACAGGGCTCGCATTGAACTTTGGCGGTCTAATCCCGCTTTAGCGGGCGACATAAGGGTTCATCACAACGCCCACAGCGAGGCACGATGAACACGGCGAGATCGGCTTCGTTGTGATCGCTGTGTCCCGTCGTGTTCGTTGTGATGAACCGAGCTTTCGAGGAAGCCCCTACCCCGCTGACGCGGGACGTGCGTCACGACAAAAAAAGGCCCGGCTGTTTCCAGCCGGGCCTTCTGCTTTCGACGCCGAGACGATCAGGCCGTCTCTTCCTCCGCAGTCTTCGCCGGGGCCCCCGAAGGGCTGGCGATGTCGAAGTCGATCTTGCCGTCCTTCAACTGGACCTTGACGTGTCCGCCGCGGGTCAGGCGGCCGAACAGGATGTCGTCGGCCAGGGGCTTCTTGATCGAGTCCTGGATGACCCGCGCCAGGGGACGCGCGCCGTACAGTTCGTCGAAGCCGTTCTTGGCCAGCCAGTCGGCGGCTTCGTCGGTCAGTTCGATGGTGATGTTGCGGTCCGCCAACTGGGCTTCCAGCTGCAGCACGAACTTGGTCACGACCGAACGGATCGTCTCGGCGCCCAGCGGCTTGAAGGCCACGATGGCGTCCAGGCGGTTCCTGAACTCCGGCGCGAACAGACGCTGGATGGCCTTGTCGTCCTCGCCCTCGACCTTGCCCCGGCCGAAACCGATGGAGGCGCGGGCGTTGTCGGCGGCCCCGGCGTTGGTGGTCATGATCAGGATGACGTTCCTGAAATCGACCTTCTTGCCGACCGCGTCGGTCAGCATGCCGTTGTCCATCACCTGCAGCAGGATGTTGTAGACGTCCGGGTGCGCCTTCTCGATCTCGTCCAGCAGGATGACGGCGTGCGGATGCTGGTCCACGGCGTCGGTCAGCAGGCCGCCCTGGTCATGGCCGACATAGCCGGGAGGGGCGCCGATCAGACGGCTGACCGTATGGCGCTCCATATATTCGGACATGTCGAACCGCTGCATCTCGATGCCCAATGTGGCGGCGAGTTGCTTGGCCACCTCGGTCTTGCCGACGCCGGTCGGGCCGCTGAACAGGAAGCTGCCGATGGGCTTGTTGGGGTCGCGCAGACCCGCCCGCGCCAGCTTCATCGCCGCCGAGACCTGTTCGATCGCCTGTTCCTGGCCGAAGACCACCCGTTTCAGGTCCGTCTCCAACTCGCGCAGGCTTTCGGTGTCGGACTTGGACACCGATTTGGCGGGGATGCGCGCCATCTTGGCGATGACGGCCTCGACCTCCTTCTGGCCGATGACCTTCTTGCGCTTGGATTCGGTCAGCAGCATCTGCGACGCCCCCGCCTCGTCGATCACGTCGATGGCCTTGTCCGGCAGTTTCCGGTCGGTCATATAGCGCGCCGACAGTTCGACCGCCGTGCGGATGGCGCTGTCGGTGTAGCGGACCTTGTGGTGCTGCTCGTAATAGGTCTTCAGACCCTTCAGGATCTTGACCGTATCCTCGACCGTCGGCTCGTTGACGTCGATCTTCTGGAAGCGACGCACCAGGGCGCGGTCCTTCTCGAAGTGTTGGCGATACTCCTTGTAGGTGGTCGAACCCATGCAGCGCAGCGAACCCGAGGCCAAAGCCGGCTTCAGCAGGTTGGAGGCGTCCATCGCCCCGCCCGAGGTCGCGCCCGCGCCGATCACCGTGTGGATCTCGTCGATGAAGAGCACGGCGTTGTCGTGGTTCTCCAACTCCTTGACCACCTGCTTCAGCCGCTCCTCGAAGTCGCCGCGATAGCGGGTGCCGGCCAGCAGCGCGCCCATGTCCAGCGAATATATGGTGGCGTCCTTCAGGACGTCCGGCACCTCGCCCTTGACGATCTTGCGGGCCAGACCTTCGGCGATGGCGGTCTTGCCCACGCCGGGATCGCCGACTAGCAGCGGATTGTTCTTGGTCCGGCGGCACAAGATCTGGATCGAGCGTTCGACCTCGGCCTGACGACCGATGAGGGGATCGACCTTGCCCTGGCGCGACTTCTCGTTGAGATCGACGCAATAGGCTTCCAGCGCCTCTCCGCCCTGTTTGACGGCCGACTGGTCCTCAGCCTCTTCCGGGCTGGCGCCCTTGGCCGGTTTGGCCTCGGAGGCGCCGGCCTTCTTGGCGATGCCATGGGCGATGAAGTTGACCGCGTCGTAGCGTGTCATGTCCTGCTCCTGCAGGAAGTAGGCGGCGTGGCTCTCGCGCTCGGAGAAGATGGCGACCAGCACGTTCGCCCCGGACACTTCCTCGCGGCCCGACGACTGGACGTGGATCACCGCGCGCTGGATCACGCGCTGGAAACCGGCCGTCGGCTTGGCGTCCTCGCCGTCCGCCGTGGCCAGGGCGGCCAGGTCGTTGTCGACATAGAGGGTCAAGGCGCCCTTGAGCGCATTCAGTTCGACGTTGCAGGCGCGCATGACGCCCGACGCATCCGGGTCGTCGATCAGCGCCAGAAGCAGGTGCTCCAGCGTCGCATATTCGTGCCTGCGCGCATTGGCGTATCCCACCGCGCGGTGCAGGGTTTCTTCGAGAGGACGGGAAAATGAAGGCATAGGGAGGTTCCTCTCAGTCCTTTTCCATCGTGCATTGCAGAGGGTGCTGGTGGCGGCGCGCGGTTTCGATGACCTGCGCGACCTTGGTTTCGGCGACCTCGTAGGTGAAGACGCCGCAGACCCCCACGCCATGCTGGTGCACATGCAGCATGATGCGGGTCGCTTCCTCGCGGCTCTTCTGGAAGAACCGCTCCAGCACATAGACGACGAATTCCATCGGCGAATAATCGTCGTTCAGGATCAGCACCCGATAGAGCGAGGGCTTCTGAAGCTTCGGCTTGGTTTCGGTGACGACGGCGGTTCCTTGACCGCCGCCCGTCTCGCCGGGCCTTTGAATGGGCATTCGTGTTCCGTAGTCGGGGAGTCGTCTTGGCTAACAGATAGGGAATGATGGCCCGATTTGAAGCGGCGTCCAGTCACGGATTGCGTGAAGGGCAAATCACGGATGCGGAACGAAAAAGGCCCCGGAGCGGACTCCGGGGCCTTTCCGACTATCGCGGGCGTCGCTGGGCTCAGCGGGCGGCCTGGAAGGTTTCGACCGAGGCGGTGACGCGCTCGTTGATCGGCTTCAGGCTGTCCTTGACCGTAGCCGTGACGATCTCGTTGGTCTTGGTCAGTTCGGCGACATAGCGTTCCATGGACTTCTTGGCCCAGGCGGTCTGAAGCTCGAAGAACTCCTGCACCGAGCGGGCGGTCGACAGCTCCTTGGAGGCGGCGACGCCGTCTTCCCAAGCCGTCTTGGCGAAGCCCAGGGCCTGCTGCGACAGGGCCTCGGCGCCCTTCTGGGCGACGCTGGCCGACTCGACGATGGCGTCCAGGTTCTTCTTGCCTTGCGCGTTCAGTTCGCCCAGCGAGGCGACCGACTTGTCGACGCCTTCGCGGAAGGCCTGGGTCCCGGCGGCCTGGAGGGTCTCGGCCTGAGCCTTGACCTTGGCGCCGACCGAGGCGGTGGCGGCGGCGGCTTGATCGGCGGTCTTCTTCATCGTTTCGGCGGCGTCGGTCATGATCGTCTGTCCGGTCCTGCATGCGCGTCCGGGGAATGGAACGCTGCGGAAAATTGAAAGCGAGGCGACCCCTCGCAGACCCGAAATATGCTGCAAGTGCGAAATGAATGCAAGATGCCATTGTGCGCTGCACAATCGGATCGTCGCCAAGCCGAAAGGATAACTCCGATAGGCGGTTCAAATTCGCGTTGACGGGCGGTTAACCACCATGAAACCCGAGGTTCCTATGCTAGGCCTTTCGTCGCGTCGGCCGGGGGGCCTGCCGCACCCTGCTCGCCAAGGGCTTGATTACCAAAGGGTTGTATCGCCCATGATCGCCTTCCTCCGCCGCGGCCTTTTCGCCCTGCTCGCCGTCTCCCTGGTGCTGGGCGCGAATGTTCGACCGATCGAGGCCCAATCCCAGGAGAGCAGCCGCTACGCCGCCATCGTCGTCGACGCCGCGACCGGCGAGGTGCTGTTCGCCCGGCACGCCGACAGCCGCCGCTATCCGGCGTCCCTGACCAAGATGATGACGCTGTATCTGACGTTCGAGGCGTTGGAGCAGGGCAAGGCGAAGCTGGACGACGTGCTGACCATATCGCCGCGGGCCGCCTCGCAGCCGCCTTCGAAATTGGGGCTGGCGGCGGGTCAGACCATCACCCTGGACAACGCCATGCGCGCCACGGCCGTCCGTTCGGCCAACGACATGGCCCTGGCCATCGGCGAGCATATCGGCGGGTCCGAGGCGCGCTTCACCAATATGATGACGATGAAGGCCGAACAGCTGGGCATGACGCAGACGCGTTATGTCACCGCCAACGGCCTGCCCGACGCGCGCCAGCTGACCTCGGCGCGGGACCAGGCCATCCTGGCGCGGGCGATCATGCGCGATTTCCCCCAGTATTACAGCTATTTCGGCCTGCACGACTGGGCCTATAACGGCCGCACCTATCGCAACACCAACGGCCTGCTGCCGACGGGGCGCGGCTATGACGGGATGAAGACCGGCTACACCAACGCCTCGGGCTACAATCTGGCGGCCTCGGCCGTGCGCGACGGGCGGCGTCTGATCACCATCGTCCTGGGCGGACGCTCCACCGCCAGCCGCAACGCCCATGTCGCCGAACTGATGGACACCGGCTTCGAGGTCGAACGCCGCCGCGCCCAGGGCGAGCGCATCCAGGTGGCCCAGACCTTCTTCGAACAGCGCGGTTTCGGCGTCGGCGGCGATTCCATCGGCGGCGAAGCGCCTGTCGCCTACGCCTCGCTTCGCGACGACGAGGATGGCGAGGGCATGGGCTCCACCGCCGTCGCCTACACCGCCGCGCCGGCCCCCGCCGTCCTGCCGACCCGAGTCGCGCCCGCGCCGTCCGAGCGCGCCGCCAGCCAGCGCGCCGCCGCGACCGCGCAGGCGGCGGGCCGGAGCGTCGCCGCCACGGCCCGCGCGCCCCACAACGTCACCGCCTCCCTGAACGGCGCGCCGTCCAATGCGGCGGTCGCCCCCTCGACCACCCCCCGCCGCGCCACGCCGCCCCCGGCGCGCGAGCCCGCCCGGACCGTCGCCCGCTCGCCCGCCGGACGCTGGGCCGTCCAGGTCGGCGCCTTCCGCGACGAGAAGGTGGCCAACGACTGGCTGACCGAACTCAACCGCCGCTTCCGCATCCAGTTCGCCAGCGCCGAGCGCAACGTCCAGACCGCCGGCGACTGGTACCGCTCGCGCTTCGTCGGCATGACCGAAACCGGCGCCAAGACGGCGTGCGAGGCGCTGGCCGAGCGGCGCGTCACCTGCATGGTGATCAGCCCCGGCTGACGAACGCAAAGGGAGCAGAGCAAATGTTCTTGATTTGTTCCCGCCGATGATACATCGTCCTTCCCATGGAAACCGCCAAGGGAAGAGGCGCGCGTTCGAATGCCACCGGCCGCTACGAACCTGAGCAGCACCTGTCGTTCGACGACGGCTGGACGCGCGACGACGCCCAGGCCGCTCCCCTGCGCACTACCCTCACGCCGGAACACGCCCGCACGATCATCGCCCGGAACGACAGCCCGGACATCGGATTCGACCGCTCCATCAACCCGTACAAAGGTTGCGAACATGGCTGCATCTACTGTTACGCCCGTCCGTCCCATGCCTGGATGGGCCTATCCCCGGGCCTGGATTTCGAGAGCCGGATCTTCTTCAAGCCCCAGGCCGCACATCTGCTGGAACAGGCCTTCCTCGCACCCCGATACCGATGCAGGCGCATCCACATAGGCGGCAACACCGATCCCTATCAGCCGGTCGAGCGTGAGCTGAGATCGACCCGGTCGATCCTGGAGGTGATGCGGCGCTTCAACCATCCATTCAGCATCATCACCAAGTCGGTGCTGATCGGGCGCGACGCCGACATACTGGGGCCTATGGGACAGGCGGGTCTGGCCTCGGCCTTCGTCTCCATCACCACCCTGGATCGCGGACTGGCGCGGGCGATGGAGCCGCGCGCCTCCACGCCCGCGAAACGGCTGGAGGCCATTTCGCGCCTGGCCGACGCGGGCTGTCCGGTCGGCGTGGGTTTCGCCCCCGTCATCCCCGGACTGAACGACCACGAACTGGAATCCATTCTGGAAGCGGCCGCCAAGGCGGGAGCGACGCGGGCCATGTACGTCACCCTGCGCCTGCCGCTGGAAATCAAGGATCTGTTTCGCGAATGGCTGGCCGACGCCCGGCCCGACCGCGCCGCGCGCGTCATGTCGCTGATCCGCCAGACGCGAGGGGGCAAGGACTATGACGCCGACTGGTCCCAGCGGATGAAGGGGACCGGCCCGGTCGCCGAACTGATCGGCGCCCGGTTCAAGGCCGCCGTCAAGCGCTATGGCCTGGATACGCCCCATCGCCTGCTGGACGAGACCCAGTTCCGCGTGCCGCCCGACGCCCGACCGCAGATGGATCTGTTCGACACGGCGCCCGGCGAGCCGGCGAGCCGGATTGCCTGAAGCCTCCACTTGAGGTTAGCTCAACCGCATCTTGCGGGGGATTTCGATGTTCAAGCGCCTGTTAGCGGTCGTCTGCCTGGCCGGGCTCGTTTCCGGCTGCATGACCGTCAGCGTGCCGGAAGGCCAGTTCTTTTACCCCGACGCGCGGATCAAGGCCGAGAACATCGTTCTGACCCCCGGACCGGCCGTGCCCGGCGGCGAGGTTCTGTCCCTGCCCTATTCCGGCGGCGCCGTCGCCGCGACCCGGGTCAGGACGGGGCGGTCCGATGCGCCGCTGATCCTGTACTGCGGAGGCAATCTGTTTCGTCGCAGCGTCAATGGCGCGGCCGTGGCCGGAAGGCTGGCGCCGTTCGGCGATGTGCTGATGTTCGACTATCCCGGATCGGGCGACACGCCGGGGCGGGCCGATTTCGCCAGCTATCGCGCCGCAGGCGACAGCGTCGCCGCCAGCGCCCGCGCCCTGGCCGATGCGGAAGGCCGCCGCCTGATCGCCTGGGGTCATTCGCTGGGCGGCCCGGTCTGCGCCGAGGCCGCTCGCGCCATCCGCGCCGACGCCTTGGTGCTGGAGACCACGACCCCGACCGCCCGCGCCGCGGTGGACGAAATGCTGGGCCTGTGGCGGCCCCTGGTTCGCGTGCGGATGGCCGACGCCCTGGCGGCCGTCGACATCCCGGCCGCCCTGGACGGCTATCCGGGGCGGGTCGTGGTCCTGGAGGCCGGTCGCGACCGGACCCTGCCGCCGGCTCTCAGCCGAATCCTGGCCCAGGCGTTGGAGAGACGCGGCGTGGATGTGCGGCGACTGGTCTTCCCGCGCGCCGACCACGGCGACATTCCCGATCAGCCCGATTTCGTCGCCCGGGTCGCGGCCGCCCTGGACTAGGCTTGATCGCCGGCGGCCGAGGGGTCGATGGCCCGGGTCACCAGGTCGCGCCAGGTCGGATCGCTGTCATCGACCAGATCGACATCCTCCAGCAGGGCGACCGCGCCTTCCCCGTCCGGCAGGATCAGACCCAGGATTTCCATCTCTTCGCCGTCGGCGCCCAGATGGCTTTCGGCCTGGACGGCGACCGCCGCCTGTTCGCCATCCTCATCCCACCAGATCACCGGCTGGGGCAGGTCCATGGCGATGGGACGCGGATCGTCGGTGTCGCCCAGGGCGAAGATGGCGCGGCGGGCCTGGACGTCGTCCAGCGTCGCCACCGCGCCGACGAAAGGCTTCAGCCGCGTCCAGTCGTCGGCGTCGAACCCGCCGCCGTCCTCGGGGTCGAAGGCATCGCTCGTGTCGGTCATCGTCGTTCCTATCGCCTGAACACGCCGACCAGTTCGACGTGGGCGGACCACAGGAACTGGTCGATCGGGGTGACGGTCTCAAGCCGGAACCCGGCGTCGATCAGCACGCGGGCGTCGCGCGCGAAGGTCTGGGGGTTGCAGGACACCCCCACCACGACCGCAGCCTTGGTCGCGGCGATCTGGGCCGTCTGCTCGACGGCGCCGGCGCGGGGCGGGTCGAACACGATGGCGTCGCAACCCTTCAGATCGTAGGGCGTCATCGGACGACGGAACAGGTCGCGCGCCTCGGCCGTGATCGCCTTCATGCCCTTAGCGGAGCCGACGGACCTCAGGGCGTCGATGCCGGCCTTGGACGCATCGGCGGCGATCACCGGGGCGACGGTCGCCAGCGGAAAGGTGAAGGTCCCCGCGCCGCAGAACAGGTCGGCGATCTTGCGGGCGCCCTTCACCGCCGCAACGGCGCGCGCCGTCATGGCCGCCTCCGCCTGGGGCGCGGCCTGCAGGAAGCCGCCGGCCGGCAGGGCGACGGTCGCCGGGCCGAACGCCACCGTGGGCTGGCGCGCCATGACCAGGGTCTCGCCCGCAAGGCTGAGACGCGCCAGGTCGGCGCGATAGGCGGCCTGGACCGCCTGGGTCCGGGCGTCCGCCGACAGCCCGCCGCCCGAGCGCCGCTCCACCCCCGTCACATCCACGTCCAGCCCCGCCAGGGTCCAGGTGACATGCAGCGTCGGGGCGGACTTCGGATGTTCGAAGAAGGCGGCGGCCACCTGGGTCAGGGCCGGGATGGCCTGGACGATGCGCGGATCGGCGACGGGACAGGCCGTCACCGCCACCAACCGCCAGGACCGCCGCGCCTTGAACCCCAGGACGACGCGGCCGTCGGCGTTGCGACGCGCATGAAGCGCCACGCGGCGCCGCCCGCCCGGCGGCGTGGCCACGGTCGCCTCCACCTCGGTCTCGATCCGCTCGCGCGCCAGGGCCAGTCGAACCTGTTCGCGTTTCCAGCCCAGATAGGGCCTCTCGGCCCAATGTTGCAGCGAACAGCCCCCGCAGTCGCCATATTGCGGCGAGACCGGCGCGATCCGATCGGGGCTCGGGACGACGATTTCGACGCCTTCCAGCCGCCCGTCGACCACCTGACCCCGCACCGTCTCGCCCGGCAAGGTCAGGCTGGCGAACACCGGCCCGGACGGGGTGCGGGCGACGCCGTCGCCCTGGCCGCCCACGCGGTCGATCGTGAAAGTCTCCATCGCCGGGCTTCTAGCCGCCGTGGGAAGCCCGCTCAAGCCGCGGCGGCGGCGGCCGGTCGTCACTCGCCTGGGAGATGAACGAAGATGAACAAGGCGCTCAAACGCCGTTCAGCTTCGCTGTCTTAAATCGGACTGCAACGAGACACGAGGCTTGCCGTTGAGGTTGACGGAAATCGTTCGGTCCTCGGAAGGGTTGAAAAATGCGTCTCTCCAAGTCTTCGCTCGCCGCCGCGGCCGCCCTGGCCGTCGGCGTGACCGTCGCCCCGATGGCGGCGTCGGCTCAGAACTATTACGGCTATGGCTATAGCCAGAACTACGGCACCGGCGCCTATGGCCCGTCCTACGACTACGGTCGCGGCTATCCGTCCTACGATCCCTGCGCGAGAGAGCGTCAGGGACGCACCGGGGCCGGGGCCGTGATCGGCGGCGGCGCGGGGGCCGTCATCGGCTCGCAGCTGGCCGCGCGCGGCCGCCGCACCGAGGGCAGCATCCTGGGCGGCGTGCTGGGCGCCGTGGTCGGATCCCAGGTCGGCCGTTCCAGTTCCGACGCCTGCCGAACCTATCAGAGCCGCTATGGCTCCGGCGGTTACTACAACCAGGGCTACAGCCAGCCGACCTATGGCTATTACGACGATCGTTACACCGGCGATCAGGGCTATCGCTACGACGACTACGACCGTCGCGCCGACTACGCCTATGACGGCGGCGGCTATTACGACGACCGCTCGCGCCCGGTCGAATCCTATCGCAATTCCGACGGATGCCGCCTGGCCGAGAGCCAGATCCGTCTGCCCGATGGTCGCACGGACACCCGCTATGTCCGCACCTGCCCCGACCAGTACGGCCGCTATCGCGTCGTCGATTAATTTTCAGGCCCCCTGTCGATCGACGACGTGACGGGAGCCGCCGGAGGGAGACCTCCGGCGGTTCTCACCCTTAGGGGCGGCCACGCTTCGCGCGAGCCCCGATCCATCCCGTTTCAGACTTGGAAAAATTGAGTCTGAATGGTGTGAATGGTGTGAAATCGCGCCTGCCCCGACGAAAAACACCGTCTGAATGGTGTGAATAGTGTGAAATCCCGGCGCCCCCGCCGCAGCACCCCGGTCCGACGCGACGAGGCTGCGCCATTATCGCATAGACGCGACCTCAGGCGGGCAGATCGCTCGACAAACCGCGCAAACCCTTGATCCGAAGCGTCTTCGCCAACCGCAAAAGGATGGCGGGGGCGTCTCAGCCCGCGTTTCCGACCCCGTTCCTGGCCCCGTTCTTGGCCCACAGCAGGAATTCGACATTGCCGTCGCCGCCGGTGATCGGGCTTTCGGTCACGGCCCGGACCGACCAGCCCAGGGCCTCCAGCCAGTCGCGGACACGGTCGACGGCCGCGGCGTGGGCGACGGGGTCCTTGACCACGCCCTTCTTGCCGACCGACCTGGGTCCGTCGCCCTCGAACTGCGGCTTGACCAGGGTGATCAGGTCGGCGTCAGGCGCAGCGAGGTCAAGAGCCGCCAACAGCACCTTGGACAGGCTGATGAAACTGGCGTCGCAGACGATCAGGGACGGCGGCTGCGGGATCAGGTCCGGCGTCAGGTCGCGGGCGTCGGTGCGTTCCAGGTTCGCCACGCGGGGATCGGCGGCGACCCGGTCGTGCATCTGGCCGAAGCCGACGTCAACGGAGAAGACCTTCGCCGCGCCGCGATCCAGACAGACCTCGGTGAAGCCGCCGGTCGAGGCGCCGACATCCAGCACCACCCGGCCCTGAACCGCCACGGGCCACACGGTCAGGGCGTGATCCAGTTTCAGGGCGCCGCGTCCGACCCAGCGGTGGGCGGGTTCGGCCTCGATCTCGGCGTCGTCGGCGATCTGTTCGGACGGTTTGGCGACGACGCGGCCGTCCGCCTTGACCCGCCCCGCCTCGATGGCGGCGCGGGCGCGGGCGCGCGTGTCGAACAGGCCGCGCGCGACCAATAGCTGATCAGCGCGCCCCTTCATCCCCGCTCATCCGATCTCGCCGAGACGGGCCAGGGCCGCCTGCAGCTTGACCTTGCCGGCCTCGGCCTCGGCCAGTTTGGCGCGTTGCTCCTCGACAACCTCGGGCGCGGCGCGGGACACGAAGTTGGGATTGCCCAGCTTCTTGTTCACATGGCCGATGTCGCTGTCGAAGACCGCGATCTCCTTTTCCAGACGCGCGCGTTCGGCGGCCAGGTCGATGACCCCGGCCAGGGGCAGGGCCACGGTCGAACCGCCGGAGACGAAGGTGACGACGCCCGCAGGCGCGGCCTCGGCCGATCCGACCTCGGAAACGCGGCCCAGGGTCAGGATCAGGTCGCGGTGGCGGGCGATCCGTTCGGCCGTGATCGCATCGGGCGCGACGAAGGCCAGGGCCGGCTTGGCCGCGACCGGCACGTTCATCTCGGCGCGCAGGCCGCGAATCTCGCCGACCAGATCGACCAGCCAGCCGATCTCGGCCTCGGCCGAGGCGTCGATGAAGGCGTCCGGCAGAACCGGCCATTCGGCGCCGATCAGCAGGGTTTCGCGCGGCGGACCTTCCTTGCCCAGTTCGGCCCACAGTTCCTCGGTGATGAAGGGCATGACCGGGTGCAGCAGCTTCAGCGTCTGGTCCAGGGTCCAGGCCGTCATGGCGCGGGTTTCGGCCTTGGCGGCCTCGTCCGTCCCCTGGAAGACAGGCTTGGCCAGTTCCAGATACCAGTCGCAGAAGACGTTCCAGACGAAGCGATAAAGGGAGCCCGCCGCATCGTCGAACCGCCCGCCCTCGATGGCGTCGGAGACGGCGCGTTCGGCCTTGGTCAGTTCGCCCCTGATCCAGCGGTTGATGGTCTGTTCGACGGTCGCGGGGTCGAAGTCCGCGACGCGCTTGGCCTCGTTCATCTGGCTGAAGCGCGCGGCGTTCCACAGCTTGGTGCCGAAGTTGCGATAGCCTTCGATGCGCTGTTTCGACAGTTTGATGTCGCGCGTGCCCGACAGGATGGCCATGGTGAAGCGCAGGGGATCGGCGCCCAGTTCGTCGATGATCCCCAGCGGGTCGATGACGTTGCCCTTGGACTTCGACATCTTCTGGCCCTTCTCGTCGCGGACCAGGCCGTTGATGATGACCCGCTTGAACGGCGCCACGCCGTCCATGAAGTGCAGGCCCATCATCATCATGCGGGCGACCCAGAAGAAGATGATGTCCGCCGCCGTCACCAGGTCGCTGGTCGGATAGAAGCGCTCCAGATCCTCGGTCTTCTCGGGCCAGCCCATGGTCGAGAACGGCCACAGGGCCGAAGAGAACCAGGTATCCAGAACATCCTCGTCCTGGGTCAGGGCGACCTCGGAATCGTAGTCGGCCATCGCCAGTTCGCGGGCGTCCTCTTCGGTCTCGGCGACATAGATCTCGCCGTTCGGGCCGTACCAGGCGGGGATGCGGTGGCCCCACCACAGCTGGCGCGAAATGCACCACGGCTCGATGTTGCGCAGCCATTCGAAATAGATCTTGGCGTAGCTGGCCGGTTCGAAAACGGTGTCGCCCTGCTCCACCGCCTTCAGCGCGGGCTGGGCCAGGACCTTGGCGTCGACATACCACTGATCCGTCAGCCAGGGCTCGATGACCACGCCGGAACGGTCGCCGTGCGGGACGACGTGCCTGGTCTTTTCGATCGCCTTCAGCCAGCCCTCTTCCTCGGCGCGGGCGACGATGGCCTTGCGCGCGGCGAAGCGGTCCAGGCCGACGTATTCGGACGGCACGTCCGGCGTATCGACGTCGGTGACGCGGGCGAAGGCGTCCAGGATGTTCAGCGACGGCAGGCCCGCGCGCTTGCCCACGCCGAAGTCGTTGAAGTCGTGGGCCGGGGTGATCTTGACCGCGCCCGAACCCTTGGTCGGATCGGCGTAGTCGTCGGCGACGACGGGGATGCGGCGGCCGGTGATCGGCAGGGTCACGAACTTGCCGACCAGACCGGCGTAGCGTTCGTCGTCCGGATGGACGGCGACGCCGGTGTCGCCCAGTATGGTCTCGGGCCGGGTCGTGGCCACGACGATGAAGTCGCGGGTCTCGAACTCGGTCGGCTTGCCCTCGTCGTCGAAGGCGACCGGATGTTCATAGGTGACGCCGTCCGCCAGCGGATAGGCGAAGTGCCAGTAGGCGCCCTCGACCTCGCGCTGTTCGACCTCCAGGTCCGAGATGGCGGTCTGGAAGTGCGGATCCCAGTTCACCAGACGCTTGTCGCGATAGATCAGGCCGTCCTTGTGCAGTTGGACGAAGACCTTGCGGACGGCGGCGTTCAGCCCCTCGTCCAGGGTGAAGCGTTCGCGCGACCAGTCGCAACTGGCGCCCAGGCGGCGCAGTTGCTGGACGATGGTCCCGCCGGATTCGGCCTTCCATTCCCACACCTTCTCGACGAAGGCGTCGCGGCCCATGTCGCGGCGGCCCTGGTTGCCCTCGGCCGCCAGCTTGCGCTCCACCACCATCTGGGTGGCGATGCCGGCGTGGTCGGTGCCGGGCAGCCACAGCACCGCCTCGCCCTTCATCCGGTGATAGCGGGCCAGAATGTCCTGCAAGGTGTTGTTCAGCGCATGGCCGATATGCAGGCTGCCGGTCACGTTCGGCGGCGGAATGACGATCGAATAGGCATCCGCCGCTCCTTCGCTGCGGGGCGCGAACAGGCCGCTCTCCTCCCATTGGGCGTAGAGGCGCGGTTCGGCGGCCTGGGGTTCGAAAGTCTTCTCAAGCATGGTCATTTTCGTTCGCTAACGCTCCGCGCGCGGCGCGTCACTATATGAGCGGTGTCTCGGAATGCAGAAGGGCGGCCCCTCCAGGAGCCGCCCTCGGATTAGTCTGGGCTGAGGCGAAGGGCTAGGCGCTGCGCGCGATGCGTTCGACTTCCTTCTGCACCGCCGTCTGGACGATGCCGGGCAGATTGGCGTCCAGCCAGTCCTTCAGCAGCGGGCGCAGCATTTCGGCGACCATGGCCTCGACCGTGTTGCCGCTGACAAATGGCAGGTCGCCCGAGGCGGCCGGGGCGGGCTCGGGCTTCTTGAAGCTGGCGGCCAGGCCGGCGAAGGCGGAGGCGGCGCTGGCGGCGGCGCTGTCGCCGACCAAGGTGTCGTACGACGGTTCGGGCGCAGGGGCCGGGGTCGGCGCGGGCGCTTCGGCGGCCTGATAGGTCTCGGCCGGGGTCACGTCCAGGTCGCCGATGGTTTCGGCCGGGGCGTCATAACGGTCCGTCAGCTCCAGCACGTCGTCCTCGCCGGCCGGGGCCGGCTCAGGCTCGAACGGGGCGGCGAAGACGGTCTCGGCCGCGACGGGCGGGGGCGTTGCAGCGGGCTGGGCCTCGACTTCACGCTCCGATGCGGCGGCCGGCGTTTCGGCCGGGGCGTCGTCTTCGGAGATGATCCGGCGAATCGACGCCAGAATCTCTTCCATGGTCGGTTCCTGGGCGGACTGATCGGTCATGGCGCAACCTTGGGCGTGGCCTGGGAAGAAGTTGGCTCACGGAACGATCCGCGCGCCGCGAACGGGGCGACGCCAGACGACGGATCGTCTGGAATCTCCGCCTTGTCGTCGCATCTTCGCCCGATGGAATCAACGGGCGCCTTCGCCGGACGGCCGTTCGACGTCAGCTGGGCGGCGCGGTGCGCACGGCCTCGCCCTTCAGCTGGGCGTCGATGGGCGCGTCGGGGGCGTCGATCGTCCCGACGATGGGCGGCGAGGCCACGCGGTCCAGCGTCTCGACCACCCCGTCCCACGGCAGGCCGCCGCGGCCCTGGACCCGGTCGTAGTTGGCCTGGGGATCGTAGGCGTCGACGGTCGGGTTCAGCGCCGGTCCGTCCAGTCGGCCCATGGCGGCCAGCAGCGAGGCGCGGGCCACATATTCGGCGGCGCGGGCGTTGGCGACGGCCGTCTGGGACGCGCGCAGGGTCACTTCCTGGTTCAGCACGTCCAGGGTGGTGCGCAGGCCCACCTGCGCTTCCTGGCGGACGCCTTCGGCGGCCACGGCGGCGGCGCGCACCGCCTCGGTCCCCGCCGTCACATTGGCGCGGGTCGACAGCACCTGGGCATAGGCCGAGCTGACGTTCTGAAGCACCGTGCGGCGTTCGCTCTCGACCGCCATCTGGGCGGCGTTGGCGCGCTCCAGCGCCTGGGCCACGCGCGACCGGTTCAGACCGCCGGTGAACAGCGGCACCGACAGGGTCGCGCCGGCGGTGAAGCTGCGGCGGTCGGCCAGTTGGCCCAGGTCGCCCAGGTCGTCGGACGACCCGCCATAGGAGGCGGTGGCGCGCACCGACGGCATATATTCCGAACGGGCGGCGGCGACGGCGGCCTCGGCCCCTTGCAGCTGATAGGCGGCGGCCAGGACGCCCGGATTGCCTTGCAGCGCGGCCTCGATGGCCGCGTCGAAGTCGGTCGGCACGGCCGGCAAGGTCGGGGCCGCCTCCAGATCGGTCGGCGACTGGCCCACGACCGCGGCGTAGGCGGCGCGCGAGGTGGCCAACTGCGCCTGGGCGTTGGCCAGATCGGCCTCGGACTGGGCCAGGGACGCCTCGGCCTGGGCGACGTCGGTGCGCGTGATCTCGCCCACCTCGAAGCGGGCGCTGGTCTCGTCCAGCTGGCGCTGGAGGACGCTGAGGTTCTCCTGGCGGATTCGCAGGATCTCCATGTCGCGGGTCACGTTCACATAGGCCTGGATGACCGACAGCATGACCGACTGTTCGATCTGACGCAGGTTCTCGCGGCCGGCCAGGACGCTGGCGCGGGCCTGGTCGATGGCGCGCGCCGTGCGCCCGCCGGTCCACAGGTTCTGGCTGAGGCTGACGCCGAGATTGGCACCCTGGGTCTCGGACGAGGAGGAGGACACCTGGGTGTCCGGCACGCCGTCGTTGTTCGTATCCACGAACTGGGTCACGGCGGGGAAGTCGCTGCGGGTGTAGTCCACCCCGGCCGAGGCGCTGAGCGTCGGGCGAAGGCCCGATCGCGCCTGAACCACGGATTCGTCCAGCGCGCGCTGGGTGGCGCGCTGGGCCAAAAGATCGGGATTGGTGCGATAAGCCAGGGCGATGGCGTCCTGGAGGGTCTCGGCCCAGGCGGGCGCGCCCAGGCCGGTCATCACGGCGACCACTGCGGCCGAAGCCAGCACACGCGAGCGTTTCAACATTGTCCGTCCTTAGCCCGACGCCCTGAAAGAACGCCCGAATGTTTTATCAGGCGTAACTGCGGCCTGACCGAACCACACGCCAGTTAAGTTTTCTTCACGGTTGCGGCCGCGCGATCCGTCGCCGCCCGCCTGCGCGCCTACAGCGCGAACGTAGGCGCCGGCGTCAACTCGGCAAGGACCGCTGGCGACGAATCGAACAGTTCGCGCCGCGACAGCCCCTCGGGAGACTTGACGAACAGCGCCGCTTTGCCGATGGCGCCGCGGCGCTCCACCACGACCATGCGCCCGCCCGGCCGCAGGGCCGCGCCCCACGATTCGGGCAAGGCCTCGATCCCGCCTTCGGACACGATCAGGGCCCAGTCCTGGCCGGCCGGCTGGGACAGGGGCTGGACGGTCGTGGCCACGCCCTCGGCGGCCAAGGCCTGTCCGACCACGTCGAAGACGGCCGCGTCCGATTCCTGGGCGGTCACGGCCAGGCCCATCCGGGCCAGCACGGCGGCGGCGTAGGGAGCGGCGATGGCCAGGGCCTTCTCGCCCTCGCGCGCATCGGCGGCCTGAAGCAGCTTGGCCACATCGCGCGCCGGCATCAGGCGGCGGTCCCCCGCGATGGGCAAGGCCTCTTCGGAGTAGGCGGCGAAGGCGCGGTCGGGCGCGCAGAACTGTTCGCGCGGCACGGCCAGCATGGCCAGGTGAATCGCGCGATCCGTCACGTCGTTCACCCGCACCTGCGAGTCGACCATGGCCTTGCGCTCGGCGGTGAAATCCATCTGTAGGCAGCCTTCAACGATAATCCGGGAGGAAAACTCGCGCGCTTATAGGTCCGTGCGTTGCAGCGGACAATCCGATCTGATAGCGAACGCCCCTCGCGATGACCGCCCCCGAGAAATCGGGGATGAAAAGCGGCCTGATGGCGGAGTGGTGACGCAGAGGACTGCAAATCCTTGCACCCGGGTTCGATTCCCGGTCAGGCCTCCATCGCGATTTCAGTAAGTTAGCCGCCTTTCGGGGCGGCTTTCTTGTCTGCGGTTTGCACGGCAGTTTGCAGATCGCGTTCCTCATTCGATCCATACCAGCGCGTCCATAGCCTTTCTGCGTTGGCGATGGCGACGGCGATTCTGTCGATGTAGGCGGATTGCGCGCCCTTTTCGCCAGCGATGGGATGCCCGACACACAGGGCGACTTCTTCGGCCGTCCAGCCCATGGCGCGCCGCCGGGTCATGAAGGTGCCACGACAATCCTTATGGGTTCTATCCTCCACCCCGGCCGCTTCCCTGGTCGCCCGGAAGACTGACCGGAAGCCGTTGCCCTTGGGATCGAAGGGGCGTCCATCAGCCTTGTTCAGGATCGTCACCGAATCGCTCGCGGGCGCAGCGCTGAATGCGGCCCGGAGCGTGGGGGAGATCGGGACTGCGAACGGAACACCGGTCTTCTGGCGCCGGCCAACTAGGATCGTCCCGCGAATGGCCGTCTTCGGCATGACGTAGATGTCCTCGGGGCTGATACCCGCCTCTGAGGCCATGAGGAAGCCTAGCGCCATAGATGGCGACGCCTCGGCCATGAATGCCTCCTCCTGTTCGTCTGACCACGTCTTTTCAGAGCGATCCGCTCGATAGACGTTCTCGATACCGGCCGCGCGGTTATGGTGGAGATATCCGCGCCGAACGCCCCATTCGTTCAGTGCTTTCAGAACGGCCATCGCGTAGTCGGCTTGCCGGGGCGAGGTCTTGGCCAACAAGTCGCGCCACCCGTAGAACTCGCGGCTGATCTCGCGAAGATCGAACACCGACAGCCCCAGCTTGCCGTAACGAGCGCCGATCTTGTCGAGTTGACGGTTGTAGTCCCGCTGCGTCAGTGGCCGCAGCTTGGCGAACTCGGGCGATGATCGGTATTTCCAGATCAGGAAGGCGACCTTGCCTTCGCTCGGAGTGCGCCGCATCGCCTCAGCAAGGGCGGTGTGAAATTCGGACGATCCCTCGCGCCCCAACGCCTGGGCGCCCGGCCCGCGCCCGAGGTAGCCGTATCGGATGACCTCGCCAGTCGCCAGGCGCTTTTTCTGAAACCAGACGCCCTTAGGCAGCGTCCCCCTGCTCGGCCTTCCAGGCATTCAACTCGTCCAGTGCGGTCTGTTCGGTGTCGTTCGCGGGCGTCGACCGCACTTTAATGATGGGGCGCCCATGATCGTCAAAGGTCACGTCGAAATCGGTCGCTCCTGATGCGAAGGCGGCTTTCATCGCCCTGGTGAGTTCGGTCGAACGGAAGCGGTGCGCGCTCATCCCTCCCCCTTCCCATTGAAGGCGTCGGCAGCATCGATTGCGCCAGGTTCGGGGACAAGTTCAACGCACCGCGACAAATGTCCGCGAGCCTCCCGCAGTTCAGCGATCAGGGCTTTGATGGTGGCGGGGTCGGCATGGTCGTGAAACTTGTTCAGGCAGTGGATTTCGTCCCAAAGGCCGCGCGCCATGCTCGCCTCATCCGCCAGCTTCTCCAGCGCGTCTAGGTCGGACGCGGTCATGCGTCACCTGTCGGGGCGGCGGGCAAAGGCATCCAGTGGGTGGGGTGATGCCCTCCAAGCAAGGGACACGACCAGCCAAAGTCAGTCATGCCGGAAATCTGAACGCTAGGCGTCTCTCCGGTGAACGAACGACCGTCGGTATCGTATGGGCCGCCATCGTCGTGAAGATAGCCCCACGTCAATACAAGCGTCCCATCCTTCGGCGCGGTGCTGATGTCCTGCCACCCGCCCCCTGGCAGCGGCGATGCGGGGGCGGCTGCTAGGAGGTTGTTGAGCGTCAGGGCGAGTGGTCCGTAGCCTTCGCAGTCGAGAAGGCCCGCAGCCTCGCTCAGAACGACATACGGAACAGGCACCAGGCGCAGCGCATCGGTGGGGGTCTGGGTCATTGGGGTCGCTCCACGTCCATGTGCGGACCATCGGCGCAGTAGGTCAAAAGGACATCGGGGCCATCCTTCGTGCAGGCGAACCAGACCGGCCCGTCCTCTTCATCAAGGCAGTCGGTCGCGTCTGTGATCGTTGGGGCAGCGAAGTCAGCATCCCAGCCCGTGCCCCCCTCGTAGTGCCTCAGCCAAAACATTTCCGTGCCTTCGGGGATTGGCTCGACAGCCGTCCACATGCCGTTGATGAACTCGACCCGAACATCGCCCAGCACTTGGATTGTCGAGGCCTTGAACGTCTCCCCATCCTCAGCAGGCGCGTCCCGGTTCCAATCTTCATCGGGCATGCTTAGCCATTTGGCCCAGCCGCCCAAGGTGCAGTCACAGGGCACGATCTCGTCTGTGAACTCGACGATGTAAAAGAGCGTGGTTTGAGTGCTCACGGCTGCGTCTCCTGCTGTAGGGCGGCTCGGTTTGGCTCGGCATCCTTCATCATGAACCCGATGCGTTGCCGCAGTTCGGCTTCTGGCGTTCGGTTGTCGATGAACGGGTAATCGAGCCAGGCAATCGCTGCATCCAGCTTGCTCGCGATCTCAGCCAGCCGATCCACTCGGGCTTCGGCTGCGTCACAGCCTTGAGCTTCAAGGTCGGCCGTCTTTCGGTAGCTGGCAACCAAAGCCTCCAACTCCGCGACCTTGGCTTTCTCGGCGTCTATTGCGGCTTGAGCGGACGCGGCGGTGATTTCACCAAGCCGGAACCAGCGCTCCACATCCTCGCGGGTGTTATCTAGCGCGGCCCACTCTTTTCCTTCGCTCTCGCAGATCGCGCGGGCCAGAACAGCGGACAAAGCCACTTCCAGCCCCGCAGCTTCGGGGGTTTGGGAGGGGGCGGTCATTTGATGCCCCCCCATTTTTCTCGACTTTCCTGATACTCTTTGGTGTCGTGGAGAATCTTGGAAACACCGCACTTGGCGCACGTGGGGACTTGCAATCGAAGGGCCATCCAAACGTGCTGGCACTCCGTTTTCCATTTCTCGGTCATCTTCATCACGACTTCTCCCCTTCCTTCGCGGCGGTCGATTTCAGGGCGGCTCTTGCGGAGGCGTCCCGTTTGAAGGCGGCGTTGTTGATGAAAAGTCCCGCTCCGCAATCCAGGCAATGGACCTCCGCGTGATCTTCATCCGTTGGCGGGGAATAAGAGAGTTCGTAACCGCACTCCCGGCCGTCGCAGTAATACACGCCGGCCTTGTTTTGACGGATCATGACCGCCCCTCCGATTTCAGGGCGGCTCGTTGAAGCGTTTGACGGATCGTCGCTAGCTTGCCTCTCAGAGCGCCATTAATACCGTGGAAGCCTCCATGGCTGGGGCCGTCGAGAAGTTCTGTCAAAAGCGTCGCCGCCTCCCGCACCCTGTCTTCATCGTCGGCGGGCGGCGGGGATGGGTGGGCGCGGAGAGCCTTAAAGATGGCCTTGGCGATGCGCTCGAACTGCGGCCCGGTGACGTCATGCTCTTTCGGCATGGCCTCGACCAAAGCCGTGAGGATCGTCTCCCCCGCCGCCCCTTCGTCTAGGGCCTCGGCTCGGGCGGGGGTGGTGGAGAGGGCTTTGTCACGCTTGGCGCTAGCCCAGACCTCGCATGCCGCCTGAATGGCTGCTTTGTCTTCCGGCCCGGCGTCAACGCGCTCGAAATGCTCGACCATTGCGATGAGCGCGGCGCTAAGACGTTCCTCCCCCTGCTGGCCTCCCAAGGCGAGGGGGCGGGCGGATAGGAGGGCTTCCAGTGTCGCGCAGTCGGCGGCCATTTCGTCGTCTTCATAGACGTGGGCCGCCATCTTCAGCCGGTCTAGCGCCGCCCGCGTCTCTCCGCTCGGTTGGGGGCGGAGGGCGGGATTGTGAGCGAGCGCTTCTCGCGCCACTGTCTGCGCCTCATCAGCGCTCAGCGCAGGCTCTACAGTGATGTCAGTCTGGCAGTAACCGGAACGGTATTGCTGTTCACCTGCGATACGCTCCAACGCCTTCGCCATGCGATCAGAGCGTCCCGACCCAGCCAAGAAGGCATCAACCATTTCGTTAGCATCGTATGCGAGGTCAGACGGCGCGTCGTTCGGGTAAAGCTGTCCGAGCCATTTCCAAGCTTCGCTCTCCCGCTCCGACCCGCTCGCTTCGACCGGAGCGGTGGGGGCGAGGCTCGGACGCTCGACAAACGAAAACCGGCATCGGTCGTAGTAGCGTTCTGACCCGTCCAATGCGGGTTTGGCGACGATGAGAGCGCTGGGAGGCGCTTTCCGGCGCACGAACTCATACAGCGCGCCGCCCGTGTCGATCCGAAGCAAATCGCCCTTCACGAGCAGCTTCACGCTCTCGCTGTCCAGCGGGCCGGGTGTGGGGGCTTGGGTCGCGGTCACGAGCGATGCTCCTGGGTCTGGCTGTTTGCGGGGCTGTCTTCTCCGGTGGCGCGGGAAATGGCGGGGATCATTCTGCTTGCTCCATTACGCCGCGAACAGCCGCAGCTGCTCCGGTTCGGTTGAGGGGGTGAGCGCGCGCTTTTCGAACGCCTTGGCTTCGCGCCAGTCGTTGGCGTCCGGCAGGTGCTTGCCCAGGCGCCGGTAGTAGCGGCGTGCGACGGGCGTTCTGATCTTCTCGCGATTGAACGCGCGCATCAGGTGCCCGACCATTCGCGCGCAAACCCTGGCCGCGTCGAACGACCACGCCATGCTGTCGGCGCTGTAGAGGAGTCTCCGCACGAGCGGGCTTTGCAGGGCGGTCAGCTTCACGCCAAAAGCCGTTCAGCCGAATGTCCGGCCGCACCTCCTTGATGGCGGACAGGAGGTCTTCGATGATCGCGACGTTGCCCTGGCGCTTGCAGACGGAGCCGACCCCCACCCACATCCCTGGCTTCAGTCGGGGGCCATACATTTCGATGTGCCGCAGGTAGTCGGTGATCGCATAGCCTTGCAGCACCGGCATGACTTCGAACGGAGGCGGGCCGTCAAACAGGTCGTGCAGCGCCACCAGAAGGTCGTCGTATCGTTCGACCGTCAGCCTTTGGTGCTGCTCTATCGTCATGCCGGTCTTCACCAGCATCCACGGCTCGCACATGTAATCTTCGGACACCGCGACCGTGATCTTCACAACGCCATTCGTCCAAAGACGGTGCAGCTCCGCCGCCCACTCCGACGCCGGATGCGGGTATCCGCCGTGCAGGTCGATGGTCTTGAACCCCGCGCAGTCGATGATCGTCTCGCGGCATGCGACGGGCTTCCGACGCTTGGCGAGCCTGTTGCGGCTGATGCAGGCTCGGTCGAAGTGTTGGGCGTCGCCTGGGTGATGAAGTCCGACGAAGAAGTCCATCAGTGCGCCCTCGCCGCCAGATACGACAGGCGCGCACGAACTGAACTGTGCGCCCGCCCCATGGAGCGGCCGATCTCGTAAGGGTTTGCGCCGGCTATACGCAGGCGCTGCAACACGGCATCCTCGGCAGCGGTGAACGGGTTGCCTCGCCCTCCGCTGTGGGTAACCGCATCAGGCAGGGGCCAGTAGCCCGCCTTCGTCATGTGATAGTAGGCCTGCCCCTTGCTGACGCCGATCTTCCGAGCGATCCATACAGGCGATGAACCCGGATGCTCCGCAGCTGCGTCGAGGATCGCTTCGCGGTCGCGCTCATTGGCGCTCAATCGCTCCGGCGTATGTCCCTGCTTCTCCCCCATCAGACGCGGGCCTCAGATTGGGCGCGGGCCTTTGCAGCTTCGTATCGAGCGCGGAACTCGTCTTGGGCTTCGCGGTCTTTCTCCGCGAACCAAGCGATAACGCTCCCACCAGCCGGGCATCCCGTTGCCTGCGCAAAGAGATGGAGAGCGTCCAGGGCTTCGTCGAAGCGTTCAGCGCCAACGTCGCCGAACAGATCGCCTTTCACGACCTCGGTGATTCTAGCGGGCGATGTGATGGTCTGGTCAGACATCAGGCGGCGTCTCCGAAGAGTTGAGGCGCGGCATCGGTCGAGAAGAGCGGAGTATCCGCGCCTTCGACGTGCTTCAAGCGCCGGTTAATGTCCTCGACGTATTGGGCTTCGCGCTCGATCAGGATGCAGTCGAAGCCCTCGCGCAGGCAGGCCATGCCGGTCGATCCCGAACCTGCGAAGGGGTCCAGCACCACGCCCCCGGGAGGCGTCACCAGCCGGCAAAGGTAGGCCATCAGGTCGATGGGTTTGACGGTCGGGTGCTTAGAGCCGCAGCGGTCGGCGGCGTCGGCCTTGGAGCTGTAGAAGAAACGGGCGGCCGAACCGGCGTCGCCATGCACAACACATGCGGCGCCTGGCTTTCGGCTGTCTTTTCCCAGCGCGGGTCCTTCATAGCCCGCAGATGCACGTTTGAAGTTCTTTCCGGTTCCACTGGCGGTATCAGGGAATGCAAAGACCACCTCTTGTGAGCCGTCGTGAATGACGTTGGCGGGCCAGCGGCCTAACGATCCGGCCTCAACCTTGTTCGTCTCGCCCCTTGCGCCCGTCTGCCATGGGCGGTTGCCCGCCCCAAAGCCGCCTGATCGGTCGTCGTTGGCCTCAATCCGGCACCCGTCGATATTCAGCGCGCCCGTCCGGTGCGCCGCCAGGTTCGCCGCTATGGTCCCGATCATCGGGACGCGGGCGACTACGATAGGTTCGAAGGCCGGCTTGAGCGCGGAGCCGTAGCCTTCCCACTCGCCCTTCTGGTTGTGGGATTTCGGGAATCCCGAGCCGAAAATCCAGGCGAGCAGCGCGCCCCAAGTCGCGTTGTCGTAGCATTTGACGAAGGCCCGAATCTGTTCCTCGTTCAGGCTGTTGAGGAAGGCCTGAACCGCGCCATCGGGGTCGACTAAGTCGAGGATGGTGTCGCGGATTTCGAACCCGGCCGCCGCGATGGCGACCTGGAGTTCTCCGAAGGTCCGTGTGCCGCCGAACGCCAGCAGATGCGCGCCCGGCTTCATCACACGGCGGACGCCGCCCCAGAACTCAGGGTCGAAGGCCGTCTCGCCGGTGTCCCAGCGTTGCCCCATGAAGCCTGCCGACGCGCGGGCATAGGCGCCGGTCTTCCCCGACTTCGCAGCCGCCGCGTTCTCAGCACCGAACCTCTTGCCGATGCTGACCAGAGCATACGGAGGATCGCAGACGACGCTGTCGATCGACGCATCCGCAAAACCCTTCAGCACCTCGCGGCTATCGCCATGGTGAACCGTCACGCCCATCCTCTAGCCCTCCCTGTTGGAGGCGCGGGTCAGCAGATCGCGCGCAAACGCTCGGTAAGCGACGGCGCTATTCCGCCACTTCTGCTGCACATCTTTCGCCCAAGCTTGCGATGCGGCGGTGTAGCCAGACTTCTCGCCCTGCCATTTGTCGAACTCGACGGCGCGCGTCTCCAGGTCATCCGCCCGAGATCGCAGCAATGACGCAACCTCAAAGGCGTCTTCGTATGAAAGGGCGCTCACTGTGCGGCCTCCCTGTTGGAGGCGAGCGGTTCAGCCGCCGCGACATAGCCGGTCGGCTCTGCCGGGTTCATGGCGATGATCTGCTGAAGCACAGGCTTCCAGCGACCCCACCACTCCAGGGCAGCAGGGTCCATCCGGGCGATCCGGCTGTCATCGAACGCCCACCAGTCGGTGATCGGGTGGCGCTGACAGCCGATCTGCATCGTGTCCGCCGTGTAGCCGATCATCCAGCGCTCAAGCTGGAGCGTCTTGACGAAGCGCATGTCGCCAAGGGCCACGAGGTAGGCCCCGGCGAGGTTGGCCCCGTCGAGGTAGGCCCCGGCGAGGTTGGCCCCGTCGAGGTCGGCCCCGGCGAGGTTGGCCCCGGCGAGGTTGGCCCCGTCGAGGTCGGCCCCGGCGAGGTTGGCCCCGGCGAGGTTGGCCCCGGCGAGGTTGGCCTTTTCCTTAACGCCCCACTTCACCGCCAGGCCCAGCTTAACGGCCGGCGTCGCATCGGGCGCGCAGGTAATCTGCGCGGTGAACTGAACCTCACCCGTCCAGCGGTTGCGGACCTCGAACGGAATCGTGGCGGTCTTTGTCATTGGTCTATCCTGCTGGGGGATGGGGCGCCCTGGTATTCGGCGTAGAGGCGGTCAGCGATGACGAATGGATCGAGGTTCAGGGCGGACCAGAACCGGGCCTCTGAACCGGAGTGCTGGCGCTCATGGCAGACGCGGTTCAGCGGCACGGCGAACCGATCTGACGGCTTCACCTGCATTCCGGTCGGCAGCTTGCCGCGCTCCGGGCTGGCCATGCGGATGTGAGCCGCATCGCTGGGCGCCGGCGCACCGCACCCGCAGGCGCAAGGCTGGCGGCGAAGGAAGGCCAGATAGCCGGTGTCGCGCTCCCTGCCCCGGCTGGCCTTGCCGCCCGGCTTTCGTGCGGTGGTGACGTCCCGCTTTCGGTCGCGGGCAATGGCGCGCTTGATGCGCTGGGCGGCCTGAAGGGTTTCGCGGTCTTGGCGAGAAAGCATGGTCAGGCCGCCTCATTAAGATCGGCGCGGCCTTCGAGGATGCGCTTGCGGGCGATTTGGCCCTCGGGCGTCAGTGCGACGGTGAACGGCCTTGGCGGCGTCCCGCGCTGAACCCAGGCTTCGGTCTGCTGGGTGGCGCGCATCAAGCCACGCTTGATCAGGCCGAGGACGACAACCTCTGGCCAACGCGCAACCTCGGAGCCAACGCCCTCATCTTCAATACGGAAGGGTTGGCCGGCGAAGGCTGCGCGGATCAACCGAGCGTCGCCCTTCATTGCGCACAGCAAGGCCGCTTCAACGGGGGTGAACTCAAAACCGCTCATGCCGCCGCCGCCTGATTGTAGGTGACAGCGTAGGCGTCGTTCAGCGCCTTGCGCACGGTCGCCATCAACTGGGGCGGGCAGAACTTCATGCCGTAGTCGTTGGCGGCGCTGAGCGCCGCCAGCTGCAAGCTGTCCTGCGCAAGCTCCACCCGACGCGACATGGCGGCGGCCCAGGCTTTCCAATCGTCCAGGCTCATCGGATCGGAGAGCGGAAGACGCTCGCTGTAGTCCACATCCTCCACAAACTCGGGCATGGCGTATGCGGCGGACGGCGACGCCACGGGCGCCGCGGCTTCCGGGGCCGGCTTGTTCGGCGCGGCCCCGGCCCTTGCCGGTGGTGAAACTGTCGTCTCTCCGTCCAGCCAGGCGAGCGCGTCGGCGCATCGCTGCGCAAAGACCATCGGATCGCTGACATAGGGAGACACGTAGAGGACCGGGACGCCCGAGCTTGCGGGATCGCGCTTCGCCTGCACCATAACGGTGGTCACGCCGAAAAGGTCGACGTCCCTCTTTGGCGTGATGGCGGTGGTGATGACGAACTCGACCATCAGACATAGGCCTGTTCGAAATGCTGGGTGCGGAACGTGGTGGCCTCGCCCGACAGCCGCAGCGACCGCGCCCGGCGCCACGCGGCGCGGGTCGCCTCACGGGCAGTCCAGGCGGCGAAGCGTTCGACGTGCTGCTCGCCATGACGGTCCAGCCAATCGAGGCGCGCGGTGTATTTGATCAGGCTCTCGGCGTGGGCCGGGCGGCGGAATGCGACAACGGCGCCCATCACGCCGCCTCCCGCCGAGCCCTGAACGCCTCGACAGCGGCGCGTCCAGCAGCGGCCCGCAACACCTTGCGAACAGCGGGTCCATCCACAGGGGGCTCGTAACCCATGGCGAGCCGCCACAGGTCTGCCTTGCTGACGACATTAGCGAACACGGCGCCTGGGCTCATACCCATTTCGGTGGCGATCTCACGGATGCCGACGACTTCGTAAGTGCCAGGCTCAGCCCACAGCTTGCGGGCTGCGGCGATCAACTTGGCGCGCGTCGCAGCTTTGGCGATTTGGCGCTTGTTCAAGCTTTCGGTGTTGGTGGATTGGGTCTGCATCAGTCCCTCCTTGGGTGTGGAGAGACGCTACGCTGCGTAGACTTCAACGTCAAACGAAAAGTCTACTCTTCGTGGACTTTCTTTTCGGCGGTCACGTCAGGAACGGTCGCATGGGTATCGGTCGAGACTCGACTTCGCTCCGCAACCAGTGATTCGTTAACGGGAGAGAGGAGCAGGCAGATGGCCAGAAAGACGATCTACTGCGCGCAAGCCTTCTGGCGCCGAGATGGGCGTCTGATCGGCGGCGAGGTGCGCCAGTTTTTGAATGAGGAGCGCGCCCGACAGGGCGGGGAAATCCTGCTGACCGGCGCGGACGGCGTTGCGGTATTCAGCATGGAGGGCCACCCCGACGTGGACCTGTGGGAGGAGCCGAGGGTGATCGAGATCATGGGCGACGCGCCGTCGGCCGAAGACCTGGCGGCCTAGACTCGCGGCTTAGCTGTCAGTAACAAAACCGTTGATGGCGGCGGGGGCCGCTTGGGAGGGAAATCAATATGGCCGGAATGCTTCAGATCATGACCTACATGATGGCGTTCTATCTGGTGCTGAAGGGGGTCGAGATTTTACAAATCGGCCTGGCATCCAATCGATCATCCCGTAAGGGCCTTATCGTGCTGGGGGCATTAACCCTTTTTGCCTGCGTGTTCGCAGCTATTGGATTTGTCGGGATGCAGGACAACCAAGCGCAGCATTTATCCTCGTCCATGAGCAGCGCCAGCAGCTTCGCGTCTCCGTATTAGAAGACGATTGCAGTTCAGAAGCAGTGCACCGCACCGCAGCAGGTCGCGTCAACGGCTACCGCCGGTTAATCGGGCCACCATCCAGAACGACCAACGGCGGCTCCATAAGGGGCCGCCGTTTCTATTCCTATGGCCTGTTGGGACCGGTGCGCTCCTTTAAGACCGCCACATCCGACCGCACCTCGGATACCTGACTGCCGAGCGCGTCTAGCTTGTCGTCCATCCGAGCGAAGGACGAGTCCATCTTTGCCGCGATGAAGAGGAAGCCTGACGCGAAAGCGACCAATACGAAGGCCATACCGGACACCCAGGCCACCTCGATCCGCTGCATTCTGGATGTCAAATCCGGCATGCTCTTAGATGTGCCACCGCCATCGCCTTTCTTCAAGGGCGCGGGCGCGTCGAACACCGCCTCTTCTCGCTGGCGCCGTGCCTCTTCGAAGCTATGAACCGTCATCGCGACCGCCCCGACACTTCGTTCAGCATCGATCCGAGCCGCTCTTGACTGGCCAGCGCGTCACTGAGGGCTTTGTCAGATGCAGACGTGTCGCCTCGTTTAAGCGCATGAATAGCAGAACCCAATGTCGCGGCGACGATTGCGACTTGATTGGTAAGTCGGAGCAGGGAGTCTTGTAACATAGCAGCTTGGCCGCTTGCCATTACCGCAATGGCTTGCCCCTCAAGCGACTTGTTTTCGATCGATGGCAACACGGCTTCGATCTTGCTGACCCGCTGTTCCAAAGCACGCATGTCGCCGGGCGACCGCTCGACGTTCAAGATGGACAGTTGCGCTTCGAGGGTCGCTATTTTTAGACGGACTTCGTCGATTGCATCCATAAAGTCCCCTCCCAGAACTAAAGACGGGTGTCAGCTGGCGGGCCGGGGCCACTCCAGCCCCTTAGTGTTGAACTCTATCACCTGGTCGCCAGCCTCGTAGAAGGTCATCTGGATACGTGTGACGTCCGCCGTCTTCACGCCGGTCACGAATCTGCTGGCATTGGAGATGAACGTGACGTTGCTAGAGCCGTCGGCAGCGTCGGCCGCGCTGAACGACTGCTGAGCGCCATCGCCGAACCGAACCTTCACCGTGCAGTTGTCGTAAGAGCGACAGATGATTTGTCCCTCTCCGAGGAGTTGAACGTAGGCATCAAGGCCATAGCGAGGGGATTGTCGAATGCAGAGTTCGGCCTTTACGTCATCATAGGGACGATTGAGGCGAACTTCGTTGGTCGAGGTTACACACGCGAAGCGGGTCTTCCGATCCGTCATGGGATCGGTGTCGTCGCGGTAGGACCATGCCGGACCCGACGCCGAAATCTCAGCGACGCGCTTTTCCATATATGCCGTTTCAGCGGGCGTGTAGCCCGACGTGGCGGGGGCCGCACTCTCGTGAGACAGGCTATTGCAATAGGCCACAAGACCGAACAACAAAACGATCATGGCGAAAACGCCGAACAAGGCAGTTTTGTTATTCGCAGGTTGAACAGGCGATGGAGGAAAGGTTTGAGACGGATTCGCGTCGGCGCCATTTGCATCGGCGGCCTCAAGCTCAGCCAGCCTGCGCTGCAACGCTTCAATTTCGCTCTTGCGATCCTGATCCATCACCCCTCCCCGTAATCTTGTGCTTCTCCCAACCTCAGCGGGTGAGAGTCAAGCGGTCAGCCCTCTGTGCCTGTGCGCTTGAACACGCGAAGCATCTCCAGCGCCTTCGGCTGATCTTCGGATGGAATGTCAGCCCAAATGTCGAGCACGGCGGTCGGCAGGTTGTTCGGATCGTGGTCCAGCAGATAGCCGGGCGACGTATTGAGGACTTTGGCGATTGGATAGAGCCACTTCGGCGCGACCTCTCGGACGCCGTTTTCCCAATGGCCGATTGACGCCTTCGAACAACCGACAGCATCGGCCAACTCATCTTGGGTCATGTGACGAAATTCGCGCCACTCGCGGATATGGTTGGGATAAGACGCGCTCATGTCTACATTATGCAGCCGCTCCGATCTGAGGTCGTCCGCCGCAGCGTAGACTTTTGACTTGCGCTGATCGTCTACGGAGCGTAGGCATGAGCCATGGCTAATCCTCACGCGCAGACTTTGATCAAGGCCGGGCTCTCGAAGTCCATGGCCTATCATGTGGTGAACGGCATCCGCTCGGTCAGCCTTCCACTTGCTCTCTGGCTGTACGAACACGATGGACTCAAGGTCGGCCCACTAGCGGACAAGTCGCCCGCCGAGATCAAGACGCTGCGGCGCCTGTATGAGCCCGCCGCTCCTGAAACGGTCATCGCTCGCCGAGCCGCCAACGACACCCCTGCCCAAGGGGAGGCGGCATAGATGGCGACGCTCTCCGAAACGCTTGAGCAGATCGCTCTTGAGGCCCTATCGCTTGCCGAACTTTCGGAGCGATTTCCGAAGGTCCTCGACGGCTTTCTCAGCCTTCCGCATTCCTTGTTCGAGGTCGCCATCAGGGACGATGGTTGCACCGCATCCGGCGCACTCAAACTCAGTCTTGGCGCGAAGGCTTCCGACCGTGCGCACATTCTCTTGGCCGCACTTCGGGCAGGGAACGCCAACCTCAGCATTATCGAACATCTGCTTTCCTCTCCAGTGGGTTGTGACAAAGCCACTGTAGATGCGCGCGCCTCGGCCCCCAAGGGGTGCGCGTGTGCTCCGGCGGGGGTTCCCCTCCCCCTCCGCTCCCGCCGGAGCATCCCATGCTGATGCGGTGGTTCAACACCTGGTTCGAGAACCGCCTGGCCGTGGCCATCGGCCTGGCCGCCGATCTGAGGGCGGTGGTCGATCATCCCCCGTGCGGTGGTTTTCGCGAGGCCACGCCCGAAGAGGTCGCGGCCATAGGTCAGTTCCTGAGCGAGCACGGTCTCAGGCCTCGCTCCGCGACCATCCTGCCCTTTCCCGTCGCCAATGACCCGCACGTCGAACATCCGCCTGAGCCGCCCCGACCGGCGGCCTGATCGTCCTACGCCCCCACCAGCTTCACCGTCACTGCGAAAGCCCACGAGAACATATCATGGACAGGCTCTCTGCTCTCGAACACGCCCACCTCGCCCGCCGCCTGATCGAGCATGTCGGGGGGCTGCGTAAGGCGGCCGACCTGTGTCGCGTTCGCGAAAGCGACCTCTCGCTGTATCAGAACCCAAATCGCCCCGACCGATCGATGCCGGGGGACGTGATCAGCGCGCTGCAGGTCGCCGGCGGGACCACGCTCTACTCCGATGCCCAGCGTGGCGAGGTTGATGCGCCTGTGACGGTGGTCGCCGATCCGATGCACCATGCGTGCGGCTTGATCCGCGACGCGTCGGACGTGCTGGCGGCAGTGCAAGAGTCGATGGCTGACGGCTCCGTCTCGGCATCGGACTTTAGCAACTGCGACCACGAACTGGCTGATCTGGAAGAGCGCATCAGCATCCTGCGAAAGGGCCTGCGCAGCGCCCACCTGAGGGAGGTGCGAGCCTGATGGGACGTCTGTTTCAACATGCCCACGCTGCATTGCTGATCCTCCTGCACCGCCAAAGGCTGATCTGATGCCCTGGGCGCGGTGTCGGAACTGCGGCTGCTTTCGCGAGCCGGTCAGGGACGCCGATTTGTTCGACGCGCCCCTGCCGATGCCGGCCGTCGACGACGCCTTCGCGGCCTTTCACCGCCAATCCCAGATGCGCGAACGCGCCGCCGCCGCCCGAGGCGCAGACCGTCAGGTCGGCCGGGAGCGGAGGGCGCGCCGCGATTTCACCCTTGCCGCCCTTCGGGGCCAACCAACTGGAGCCTGACATGGCCGCCGCCAACTTCGACGCCCAACCCGACATTCTGACCAGCACCTCGGCGGGCCGCCTGCGCACCATCATCGAGCGGCTGGAACGCCTCGAAGAGGACAAGCAGGCCGTCATGACCGACATGAAGGAGGTTTTCGCCGAGGCCAAGGGCGAGGGCTACGACGTCAAGGTCCTGCGCAAGGTCATCCGCATCAGGAAGCAGGACAAGGCCAAGCGCCAGGAGGAAGAGGCCGTCATGGACCTCTATTTGTCCGCTCTCGGCGAGGTCTGATCGTCATGGCGTTCAGTGTGAATGCAGCGGCGGCGCTGAACGGCGCCGGGGCGTTCGCGACCACTCGGCGCGGCAACGTCGACCGCGCCGAGATCGAACGTGTGCGTCGTCGCCTGGGCTCCAGAGCGACAGCGGCGCAGATCGCCAAGATCACGGGCCGCTGTGAGACGGACGTGCGGGCCGTGTTGTCTTTCGAACAGACCGCATTGCGCGAGTCGTCACCATCCCCTGCGCGCCCTGACCCGCCGGCGCCCTGGACGCCAGAAGACGTTCGGAGGCTTCGCACGATGTATGTGGATCACGGCCTTTCGGCCGAAGCCTGCGCAGCCGCGCTGAATCGGACGGACGAAGCCACGAAAGCCCAGATCAGGCGCCAAGGGCTGCAACGGCGATCAAAGGATGATCGGAGCGCCCGAGAGGCGCTGTTCAAGACCCTGTGGGCCGCCGGCGTCAGCCTGGACGACCTAGAGGCCCGCTTCGGCATCCAGCGCAGCGGCATTCAAAAGATGGTGCGACGCCTGGGGTTGAGCCCCCGCAGCCGCCGCCGCGTCGCCAGCGTGGACTGGACGCCGGAGTTGGACCAGTTGGTCCTGAGGGATTTCGTAACGGCCGGATATCCAGCGTCGGTCGTGGCGCAGCGTATCCCCGGAGCCACGAAGTCCGCGGTGATTTCGCGTGCGTTCCGTCAAGGCTGGAGCGCCTCGCGCGCCCGGAGTGCTTCAGTATGACGCTGCACGCGTCAACGCCCGGAGACTACGCAGCGGCCCTGCTGCAACGGGGCTACAGCGTTCAGGCCGTGTCGATGATCTGCGGAATGCACGTCGACCAGGTGCGGCCTATGGAGCCGCTCCGGCCTAGGCGCATCGGCTACACGCCGCCGCCCACGCCGCCCCTGACGCCGGTCCTCGTGGCCGCGCCTGCCGGACAGTCTCCCAGAGAGGCGCAGATGTCCCTGATCGAGGGCGTTGCCTCTCGGTATGGTCTAAGGTCTGCCGATCTGATTTCGCGGCGGCATAGCAAGCGCTTCGCCTGGGCTCGCCACGAGGCCATGGCGGCCATAAAGGCCCGTTTCGGCCTGTCCTACCCGCGCATCGGCGCCTTGTTCGGAGGTCGCGACCACACGACGGTCATTGCGGGCGTTCGCGCATACGAGACCCGTCGCGCCTGGTGCGACGTGGTCATGGCCATGGCGAGAGCGCCATGAGCGTCCAGTGCATCTCCATGGCATTCGCCTTCGAGGCCCCGAGCCCGACGACCAAGCTGGTCCTGTTGGCCCTGGCCAACTATGCGGACGAGAACGCGCAGTGCTTCCCTCCGGTGAAGCGGATCGTTGCAGAGACGGGCCTGAGCGACCGGGCCGTGCGCAACGCCATTCAGCTGTTGATCAGCGTCAGGGCCATCGAGAAGGCCACGCGCCGCCGCAAGAACGGCACGCAGACGTCTGACCTGTTCACCCTGTTCCCCGACGGCGGCGAGACACAGACTGCACCACGTGCAGGCGGCAGGAGGTGCCGATCCGTTCAGACTGCACCAGATGCAGTCTGCGACGCCGACAGACTGCACGACGTGCCGGTACAGACTGCACCACGTGCCACCCTCACTACGTTCGAACCGTCACTAGAACCATCACTCGCTGTTGTTGACGCGCGAGCGCCGACGAACGTGCAGGCGGTGACGGTGGTCCAGACGTCCACCAGCCAGCCGGAGGACGATGATTGGCCCGAGGGCGACGCCGGCCGCCATGCCGCCCTGCTGGTCGAAGAGGCGGGCACGGTTCACCTCGATCCCGCCCGCCAGCCCGGTCTCGCGACCACGCTGGGCCGGCTGCACGCCTGGCGCCGCGACGGTGCGTCCTGGCAGCACGACGTGATGCCGGTGGTCGTGACGCTGGCCCGCAAGCAGCGCCGAGCCGTCGGGACGTGGAAGTTCTTCGACACCGCCATCGCCCAATCCATCGCGGACAACCGAGCCGCCCTCTCGATCCCGGAAGCCCAGAGCCATGCAAGCCCAGCCCATGAACACCGCCCGAGCGCTAAGCTGTCCGCAAAACGAGCGAACCTCGACCGTCACTACGCCGGTGCTGAGCAAGCCGTTGACCTCGTGGCTGCTCGACGAACCTACTGACGCCAAGGCCATCGACGTCATCGCCAAGAGCGACCTGCTTCGGAGTGAAGCGGCGATAGTCATGCCCGCGCTGCGCGCCGCCGCCCTTCGTCCCGCTACCGAAGCCGAGATCAGGGACATCATCGGCAGCCGCTTCGCCACCTACCCGCAGCCGGAACGGGATACCGGCGAGACGGCGGCGTTCTGGGCCGACTATTTCGATGCTCTCGGTGGTCTGACGCCCGCGCAGATTGAGGCGGGCATGAAGGCCCATGTTGCGGACCCGAAGTCCGAGTTCCTGCCCAAGCCCGGTCGCCTCGCCGATCTGGCCCGCCAAGGCACTTCTCCAGGCCGCTGGACTCGCGCCTACACCCGCGCCCGTGCGGCGGTGGTCCAAGCGCAGGCGGTGGCGGCGGCTGTTTCTGCGCCGGTGGTCAAGCATTCGGTCGAAGAAGTTCAGGCCATGGTGGCGGAAACCCTGGCGGCCTTGTCCGAAACACCAACCGCGAGAGCCCTGGCGGCCCGGCGCGCAGCGCAGAGGCCCACGCCTTCGGCGCCCCTGCCCGCCGGCAGCCACATGAGCGCGGCGATGCGGGCGAAGCTGGAAGCGGAGGGCGCGATCCTTCCCAATCCGCACAATCAGAATGACGAACACCCCGAGCATGGAGCCGCCGCATGAGCCGGAAACGCAAAAAGCCCTACGATCCCGGCGCCGCCGCTCGCCATAAGGCCGAGCGTCAGGAGAACGCCGCCGAGGTCGCGCGCCTCCGGGCTCAGCCATCGACTGCGGTGAACGTGGACAAACGCACCGGACGCCTGACCGGCGCATGGCGGCTGAACTGCTTCAACACGCTGCTGGACCAGAACGGCGCCGAGCGCGCGGCCGTCGATTGGCTGGATGAGTTGGTGCGGACGGCCAACGGGGAGAATGGCCAGGAGCGCCGGCCGGACTTCGTGCGGTCGACGACTGAGGGTGCGCCGGGACAGAACATCACCGATGCAATGATCCAGGCCAGTTTCCGACTGGAGGTGGTGCTGGCCAACATGGCGCCCGCGCATGGGCGCATGCTGATGGAGTTGCTTAAGCCAGACGCCGACCTGATTACGCGATGGCGCGCGGTCGTCGAGCGCTCGACCAGCGAGACCCATCCTCAGGCCCAGGCCGGCGCGGTGCGGGCCGCCTGCACTGCCGTGGCGTTCATCCGAGACAACATTGGCAGGCTGGAACGAGCCCACAGAGAGCTGCGCGCTGCTGCTTGACGATGCGTCCGAACAGTGGGACAAAAGCCAAGGTCGCTTCGCGCGTCTGGAACATAAACCCCCGCACCTCCCAGGGCGCGGGGTTTTTCTTTGGTGCCACCGACACACCACACGACCGAGAGCGCCGACGTAGCTCAGCCGGGAGAGCGCGGGGACGCGGGTAAGCGGAAGCGATAACCGCAGCGTCGAGGTCGCAGGTTCAAGTTCCGTCGCCGGCCTCTCGGTCGTGATCCTGTCAGGAACCCAGCGTGTCGATCAGCCCTGCGGGCGCGGGGGTGGCGGGGGAGGAGGCGGCGGCGGCGGGGATCGCGTATTATCGCGCATTGGCGCGTCACGCCTGGTCGGCGGCGGCGGGGGCGGAGATTGTGGAGGACGGCTCATGGATGACACCGAGAAGGAGTTGGCGGAAGAGATCGTACACACGTTGCCGAACGATGTTTCGGAACTGATCGTTGCGCAAGCCATGGAGCGTGTTCGAGCGTTGCAAACAGCCGCTCACTCGCTCGACCAGAGAGTCACTCAGGTGGCGGCCCTCCAGTTCGCCGCCGCAGCGCTGTCTGCTAGCGTGGAGGTAGAGCCCTTCCAGCGCTGGCTTTTCGGCATCGCTGCTTTGGCGTTCGTCGTCGGCGGGTGCGTCGCCTTTCGCGGGATAAGGTCAGACGCCATCCAGCTTCCCGGGATCGCGCCAGTGTGGTGGCGTGGGGCCCTCGTCCTCACGACGTTCACTCAGAACGACGCCCGCTCTTGGGCTGCCGGGGCCATTCAGACCGCGATAACCCAGATTGACGTCGAGAACTGCGAGCGAGCCAAGCATCTAAATACGAGCCTTTGGTACGCAGTAGGCGGTGCGGCGGCCCTCGCGATAGCAGGCGGTCTCCGTATCTTCGTTCCTGATGTGGCGCCCTGACTGGCAGAACGCGCAGGCTGCGCCCTCTCGGTCGTGATCCATCGAGCAGATGGAGGCTAGGTCATGAACAACGACGCATACGCACGATGGCCAGAGATCAAGCGCCTCTTGGACAACCCGCCCCGACCAGCGGCCTCAAGCACCTGTCCTCAGCACATGGAGTCCGCCATGACCAAAGAAGAACTCGCAGCCCACTTCCCTGAACAGTCCGACCGCATCCGAGCAATGGCCGACCCGTTCTTGAAGGCCGATGGCCGCATTATCGACCGACAGCAATCTGAGGCTAGCGCCATGCCGACCAGCTTCAAGCTCCGTGGCGACGAAAGGGTCGTGATCGACAATCGCACCGGACGCGTCATCACCGATGCGGTGTCAGCCCAGACGAGCGCCATCACCGGCCCGTCCTACACCGTCGAGCGCAGAGGCATCTTCGGACGCGCCGTCACCAAGACGGTCAGAGCCGACATCCGCATAGAGAGCGCCCTCCAGCGCTCGACCGCCGCCCACACCGCGTCATGGATAGGCGCTTAGCCCTTGTGAGGGTCGTCTGACGCCCCGCCCCTTCCGCCCCCGACCCGCGAACCCCTCGCATCCGGGTCCTTCCCGAGGGGGTAGGGCGTAATACGGTCGGGCTGGGCGCGATCTTCCTCTAGCTATGCCCCCGAAATCTGGTTGACGGTTGACGGAGGTTGACGATGGCCCTCGTGAGCATGGCGACCTTCGGCGAAATGCACGGCGCCACCAAGCAGGCTGTTTCCAAGTGGAAAGCCAAGGGGGCGTTGAAGATCGTGGACGGAAAGATCGACGTCGAGGCGTCTGATCGGCTGATGCTCCACCACGGCCTGGGGCGGTTCGCGGAACCGTCAACCAAGGCGTCAACCGGCGCGCAAACCGTCAACCGTCAACCGTCAACCACGATGACGGCGTCAACCGGCCTCGCTCAGGAGATCAGCGACCTGGCATCCGACGTTGGTGACGAGTTCGCCAGCCTGCCGGGCCTTCAACGGTTCGTCGCCGTCATCGCGGCCGGCGGCTATTCCAACGCCGTCGAGGCCGAAACCGTCAAACAGAATGCGCTGGCGCTCAAGCACCTCTTGGACGCCCGCGTGAAGGCCAACGAACTCTGCGACATCGCCGACGCCGAGACGGCGCTTTTCGAATCGGCGCGTGCATCACGAGATGTCTGGATGGGCTTCGCCGACCGCGTTGGCCCGACCATGGCCGCTGAGCTGGGGATCGAGCCGGAGAAGTTGGTGGAGGCACTGACGGTTCATGTCCACCAACAGCTTGCCGAAATGGGCGAACCCGAAAACCCGTTCGGAGAAGCTGGCTCGCCTGGCGCTGGCTTCGCGGCGCGGGTTCACGCCGCCGCCGAGGATGAGCGTGCCGGATTGGGCGGACGAATATCGGAAGCACGCCAAGCAGGCGGGGAACAGCCGGGGGAAGTGGAGAACTAAGCAGGTCGAGATCGCGCGCGGGCCGATGCTCGCCGTCACCGAGCCGGGCGTCGAGATAATCTCGGCGATGGTCGCGACCCAGCTGCTGAAGACCTCCTTACTGGAGAACACCTTCGGCTATTTCGCTCACCTCGACCCCTGCCCGATCCTGATGGTTCAGCCGAAGGAAGAAGCGGCCGAGCAGTTTTCGAAGGAGCGGATCGGCCCACTCATCCAGGCCACGCCTGTCCTTCGTAGCCTTGTCGGTGACAGCCGGACGCGGCGGTCGGATTCGACGCTGGTCTATAAGGGCTTCCCCGGCGGCTATCTCGCCCTCGTCGGCGCGGGCTCGCCCACCAACCTGGCCAGCCGGCCGATCCGTCTCGTCCTCTACGACGAGGTCGATAAGTATCTGCCTCTGAAGGAAGGCGACCCCATCACCATCGGCGACGAGCGTTTGGCTACGGCCGGCACGCGCGGCCTTAGCATTCGGGTTTGCTCGCCAACCTATTCCGGCGAAAGCCGTATCGAGCGCAGCTATGAGGGCTCCGACCAGCGGCGCGCCTCGGTCGAATGTCCGCACTGCGCCTATCGTCAGTTCCTCGACTGGTCATCCGTCCAGTGGCCGAAGACCGAAGCGCCGGGCCTCCCCCGCGAGCACCAGACCCACAAGGCGCAGATTTTCTGCCAGGGTTGCGGCGTCGGCTGGACCGAGGCCGAACGACTCGGCGCGCTGCAGACCATTCGGTGGCACCAGACGCGGCCGTTCGTTTGCTGCGGTGAGCGACAAGACCCGCGCGAGGCCTACGCCCGAGCGACAAAGGAATGCCCGACCGATCCCGTCGAACAGGTTTGGGACTGGTGGGCGGCTGACCGATACGCGGTCTATCGCGCCAAATGCTGGACTTGCGGCACGTGGGGTGTCGACAACAGCCACGCCGGCTTCCAGGCCGGAAAACTCTACAGCCCGTGGCCGCGCGACCGGCCGGCGAAGATCGCCGCCAAATGGATCGAGGCGCAGGGCGACGAAGACCTATTGCAGACGTGGTGGAACACCCAGCAGGGTCAGCCCTATCGCCGCAACGCCGGAAAGGCTGTTCAGGCCGAGATGCTGGCCGCCCGCCGCGAGACGTGGGCTGAGGGCGAGGTGCCCGATGGAGTCGCCATTCTCACGGCCGGCATCGATACGCAGGACGACCGCATTGAGATCGAGGTGGTGGGCTGGGGTCGCGACCTCGAGAGCTGGTCCATCGACTATGAGGTCATCCCCGGCGCGTTCCGCGATCCACACACCCAGCACCTGCTGGACGAGTATCTGAAGCGCCGCTTTCGACGAACAGACGGACGGGCATTCACGATTGCCGCCGCCTGTCATGACTCCGGCGGGCACCACACGGAATCGGTCTACCGTTTCTCGATCGACCGGCTGGCCCGCCAAATCTGGGCTATCAAGGGCGCCAGCGACAGGCCAGGCCAACGCTCACCGATCTGGCCGGCGAAACGCCCGACCGCGAAGAACAAGGAAAAGTTCAGGCCCTACATCATCGGCACGCAAGCCGCGAAGGATCTGGTCTCCTCCCAACTTCAGGTCGAGAGGCCCGGCCCCGGATACATGCACTATCCGCATGACCGGGACATCGGCTGGTTCCACCAGATCACGGCTGAGCGGATCGGCGTGAAGGTAATCGGCGGTCGCAAAATACGGTTTTGGGAGCCGATACCGGGGCGCGCGAACGAAGGCCTTGATTGCCGCGTCTATGCCTATGCGGCTCTCGCCGGCTGGATGGCGAAGGGCGGCAAGCTGAACGCCCTCGTCGCCCAGATCGCCAATCTGCCGCCGCCTGAGCCTCAACCCGTCACCGACGACGATGACGACGGGTCGACTTCATCCGCCGCCGCGCCCGAACGCCGCCGCCGCGCCGGACCCCAGCGCCGGGTCGTGAAGAGCAGCTACATGACCAGGGGATGAGATATGGCCGAACCGACCAGAGAAGAGCTGGAGACCGAGCTCGCCCGCCTGAACACCGTCCTGTCGTTCGGCCTTGTCCGCGTCCAGGGCGGCGACCGCTCGAAACAGTACGACCTCTCCGAGACCCGTCGCCGCCGCGATGAGATCAGAGCCGACCTGGGGCGCCTGACATCCGGCCGCATGGTCCGTCAGGTTCGAACCTACAGCACGAAGGGCCTCTGACGTGGCCTGGCCGTGGACCAGAAACGCGGGCGCCTCAAGTTCGCGGCCGTCACGCGGGCGGTCGAAGGCGCGAGCGTTCGGCTTCGAGGCCAGCCGGTTCGGCCGCCGCCTGAAAGGTTGGGTCGCCGAGCGGCGCAACATCAACTCGCTCCTGTCGTCAGGCGGCGATCAGCTCCGCGCAAGGGCACGCCAACTGTGCCGGGAGAACCCCTACGCGGCTAACGCGCTAGAAGCCTTTGCCTCGGCGGCTGTGGGAACGGGCATCAAGCCGTCGCCCCTCAACATGGACGCCGAGACGAAGAAGGCCACGATGGCGTCCTTCCTGTGGTGGACCGACGAGGCTGACGCTGATGGTCAGACCGACCTGTATGGAATGCAGGCCCTGGCGGCGCGGGCCATGTTCGAGGCGGGTGAATGCTTCATCCGCCGCCGTGTCCGCCGGCCGAGCGACGGCCTGAGCGTTCCGCTGCAGCTTCAGCTTCTCGAAGCCGAGATGTTGCCGCTGACCCACAACGAGACTCTGCCGAACGGCAATGTCATCCGCGCCGGCATCGAGTTCAACGTCATCGGTCGCCGCGTCGCGTACCACTTTCTACGCAGCCACCCCGGCGAAGCGTCGATGAACTGGCGCGGCATGGAGCGCAGCCGCGTCCCTGCCGGCGAAGTGCTTCACCTGTACCGCCCGCTGCGTCCCGGCCAGATTCGAGGTCAGCCTGGCATCACGCCGGGCATGGTCCGCCTGTATCTGCTGGACCAGTACGACGACGCCGAACTGGACCGGAAGCGGACGGCGGCGATGTTCGCGGGGTTCATCAAGAAGGTGCGTCCCGAGGACGAGCCCGCATTCAACGGTCAGCCGGAAAGCGCCGGCGAAGGTCTCAGCGAGACGTCGGTTGAGGCGAGCATTGCCGAACTTCAGCCAGGCACCATGCAGGTGCTGCTTCCGGGTGAGGAAGTCACCTTCAGCCAGCCGGCCGATGTCGGCGGCGCCTATGAAGCATTTCAGTTCCGCAGTCTGTGCGCCATCAGCGCGGCGGTCGGTTTGCCCTACCATACCGTCAGCGGCGATCTGTCGAAGGCCAATTACGGCAGCCAGCGCGGCGGCCAGGTCGAGCAGCGTCGCCGCATGGACCAGTTCCAGCACATGACGCTCATCTTTCAGATGTGCCGCCCCGTCTGGGAATGGTGGCTGGAAGCGGCAGTGCTCGTCGGAGCCGTGCCGATCTCGCCGGCGCAATGGATCGCCGAGCGGAACAAACTGGTCGCCGCCAAGCACATCCCGCCGTCTTGGCCTTGGGTCGATCCGCTGAAGGATCGCCAAGCCCAGGCCCTCGCCGAGGATCGTGGCTGGACGTCTCGCTCGGACATCATCGAGGCCGAAGGTTTCGACCCCGAAGAAGTCGATGCCCGGATCAAGGCCGACCGGGACCGCGAGGCTGAGCTCGGCCTCACCTTCTCCAACACCGCCGCAAAAGCGGTCACGCCCACCGCCGTTCGTGAGGACGAGCAGGGCTTTTCTGTCACCGCATAGGGGCTTCACATGGCGGTCATCGTCGAAAACCAAACCATCGTGCTCACCGGCACGGTTGGCGTTCTCTACTGGGACGAACCCGGCTTCACCGCTGCCGAGGTCGCCTTGGCCCTGGCCGAAATCGGACATGACACCGATGTGCAAATCCGGCTGAACAGCGACGGCGGCTACGCCTCGGAGGCCGCTGCGATCCACGCCGCACTGGCGCGTCACGCCGGCAAGGTCACGGTCGTGATCGAAGGCATCGCCGCCTCGGCCGCGTCGCTGCTGGCGATGGCCGGCGACGAGATCGTGATGGCGCCGGGATCAATCCTGATGATCCACAACCCCGCCACCATGACGTGGGGAACTTCGGCGGATCACGAGACCTCGCTGCGTTACCTGAAGGCGTTGGAGAAGAGCTACGCGGGCATCTACGCCGCCCGCTCTGGCCGCACCGTCGAGCAGTCCCTGGCCGACATGCACGCCGAGGTTTGGTTCGCGCCCGAGGATGCGGTCGCCGCCGGTTACGCGAACCGCGTCGGCAACGACGACGGCACCGGCACGGGCGCCGAGATCATCGAGTTCCCAGAGCGTGAGCCCGACCCCCTCGCCTTCACCATGCTTCGGCACGAGCCGGGCGCATTCCGAAACGTCCCCGAGCAGATCAAAGCGCTCGCGGTCGCCAACGGCTGGGGCAAGCCCCGGCCGACCCAGGCGGCAGCCGCCGCAGCCCCCAAACGTCAGGAGCCTACCATGACGACCAAACCCACGGGCGGCGACAGCACCGCCGCACCGATTCCGCCGGCGCCGGACGGCAATGCTGTCGCGACGGCCCGCTCGGAGGCCCTGGCCTATGCGCTGGAGGTCAATGACCTCTGCCAGATCGCCGGCGTCCCTCAGCGTGCGAAGGCCTTCATCGAGGCCGAGACGCCCGTCGCTGACATCCGCAAGGCCCTCGCCTCCAAGCAGGCCGCCGATGCCGATGAAGACGAAATCAGCGGACTGCACGCGCCTGTGCGTAGCGGACGCTTCAGCCTCGCCGCGAGCATGCGGCGCCGCGTCGGCCTGAAGGAGGCCTGATCCATGACCCCGATCAACCTGAAGACCGAGACCGACGTCGTTAAGACCGAAGGTCCGAACCGCTATTCCCGCGACGAGATCGTGATCGCGTCCGGCTCCGGCATCGTCGAAGTCGGCGCCGTGCTTGGGAAGGTGACGGCTACCGGCAAGTACAAGCCCGTGGCGCCCACAGCGACCGACGGCACACAGGTCGCGTCGCGCATCTCGCTGGAGAAAGTCGACGCCACCTCTGCCGACGCCGTCCGCGTGGTCGCCCTGTCGCGTCTCGCCGAGGTCGTCCAGCAGGCGCTGGTCTGGGCCGGCGGCGTCACCGATGGCCAGAAGGCCACTGCTCTCTCTCAACTCGAAACCGTGGGCATCGTCGCCCGCCGGGGGGTCTAAGCCATGTCCACCGTTCATGACCTGATGAGCGCGCCGGAGTTCGCCGACGCGCAGCTGACGGAGGCGATCAACATCCCTCCGTACCAGACCGGCCGCCTCGCGCAGCTCGGCCTGTTCACTGACACCCCGATCGCCACCACCTACGTGAAGGTCGGCGTTAAGGATGGCGATTTCACCATCATCCCGTCGCGCGAGCGCGGCGGGCCGACGAACAAGAACATGAGCAAGCGCCATGCGCAGGCTCTGATCGAGATTCCGCACTTCCCGCTGGAAGACGCTATCACGCCGTCGGACTTCCAGAACCTGCTGGCCTACGGCCAGGAGCGTCTGTTCGAAACCTTCGGGGGCGTGCTGAACGGCAAGCTGATCGAAATGCGCGGCAAACACGACCAGACCCACGCCCACCTCGACTGGGGTGCGCTGAACGGCCTGATCCTCGATGCCGATGGGTTCGAACTGCTCGACCTGTACGAGACCTTCGGCGTTGACGGAACGCCGCAGTCGTTCGCACTGGGCACGGCCGGGACCGACGTGGCGAACGTCACCCGCAACCTGAAGGCCGATATCCGACGCGCTCTGAAGGGTGCGCCGATGACCGGCGTTCGCATCCTGGCGGGCGAGAACTTCTTCGCCCAGTACGTCGGCCACGCCACGGTGAAGGACGCCTACAAGTACTTCTCGTCGCAGCGCAACCCGAACCGCGACGCGCTGGACGACGGCTTCGATCACGGCGGCGCCGTTATAGAACGGGTCGATGAGGAGTTCGCCGTTCGCCTGGCCAACGGCACCTTGGAAACCCGTCCGGCCATCAACCCGAACGAGGCCATCGCGATCCCGTTGGGCACGCCGTACTTCAAACGTTACGTCTCCCCGCCGGACACGATCAACGACGCCAACCAAGCGCCGGACCCCGCCGCCAAGGTCTTCGTTTCGACCGACGAGCGGCCCCACGGCAAGGGCTACGACGTCCACACCGAATCCAACGTGCTACCCGTGGCCCTGCGTCCGCAGGTCATGAAGCGCCTGACCCTGTAAGGAGGGCACCGTCATGAACATCCGCATGAAGCGCGACTTCTCCTATCCGGTGCCCGGAAATAAGGGCATCCGCCGCACGCTGCCGGCTGGCTGGGTCGGCGAGGTCGACGACGAGGTTGGCGCCGCTGCCGTCGAGGCTGGCGCGGGCGTCGACACGGATAAGGAAGCGGGCGAGCCGGAGAAGGCTGACAAGCCGAAACCGTCGCCCAAGGCCTAAGACGATTTCGGCCGGGAGGTCTCTATGAGCTTCAGCGACCTCCTGGCCGATCTCGACGCCACCGTCTTCACGGAACTGGCTGACGATACAGCCGCCATCTGGTTCCGAATGGAGGGCGTGGCCTATACGGTTGCGGCCATCCTCGAAGGCGGCGAGCGGGGGACGTCCGCCGGGGGCATGCCGACGATGATGGCGGGCATGACCGTCAGGCTTTCCGCTGCCGAGATCGCGGCGAAGGCGCCCGATCTGTCGGGCCTCGAACCGCCGCAGATCGCCGCGCTCATTCCTCAGTTCGCAAATATCTGGCCCGCGCCGCCGCCTCGGCCGATGGCGGGCGAGCGCATCACGATCAACGGGCGGCATTTCATCTTCCACGGCGAACCCTGGCTTGACGAGGCGCAAGGCGGACGCGATTGGATTTGCCCGGTCACTCGGGAATGAGCACCGTTCGCGGCGTCTCGTCATGGGGACGCCAACTCGGCACCACGGGGGATCGTGGTCTGGTGATGACCGTCGAGGGCGCCCCGACGAGCGACCTCGGCCTGGCTTTGCAGGGCAAGCTGCAGGACAGCATCGACGCTCAGCTGCGCGACCTCCACGGCGCATATTGGCGCGCCATGGAGCGGGTGGTCGAGGCCGGGAAGGGCCGCCTCCGGCAAGACATCATCGGCGGCGGTTTTCACCGAGCCCAGGCCCTCGCCAACACCTGGCGCGGCAACGTCTATCCGAAAGAGAAGAACTCCCTCGACGTCGCCGGCTGGCTCTACAATCGCGCCAGGCTGCTGATCGAAGTCTTCGACACCGGGGCCGTGATCAAGGTTCGCGGGAATGCGCAGTTCCTCGCCATCCCGGTCGGTCCCTCCAAGGCCATCGTTCGTCGCCTGCAACAGCAGAAGCGCAAGGGGCTGATCGGGCGAGACAGCTGGGGCCGGTTCGAAAAAGACGACAGCTATGTGGAGCAGGTCGCCCGAGCGCTCGGCGTGGACCTGGTTCCGATCATCGCCGCTGACCGTCAATCTGGCGTTCTCGTCGCTGCCGACAACCGGACCCTGACCGCCACAGGGCGCAACGCCAAGAACCAGAGCGCCGCTCCGACCCCCCTGTTCGCCCTGGCCAAGACGGCGACTCTCGGCCGCAGGATCAAGGGCCGCGCCCTGCTAGACGAAATCCTGAACGGGTTCCCCGGCGACTTCGTGCATGCGCTCGCCGGCGAGATGAGCGTGATGCAGCGAGAGGACTGATGACTGAAATCCGCGATGACATCGCCACCCGCCTGGCCGACATCGTGAGCCAGGCCCTGAACCTGCCCGTGCCGATCAACGAGCCGGAACCCAGCCGTTGGACTGAGGTCAAGGAAGAGGCCAACAACCCCGCCGGCGCAGCCCGGACCATTCTTCGCGCCGTCGCGGTCCAAGACGAGGGCGCGCCAGACAGGCTGGCCTTCGTGCGCGGCGCGGTCTCTGATCCGACCGACGAACTCGAAGTCACGCTGGTGATCGCCTACGCCGTCCAGATCAAGCCCGGCCAGGGCGACGACATCGCCAAGCTTCGAACCGAACGCCGCCGGCATCGCAGGTTGGAGGTCGCGGCCATCGTCGCCGCGATTGAAGCCGACCGCACCCTCGGCCTCGCCCTGGACACCTGCGCCGAGATCGATCCGCCCGCCTACGAGGACGAGATCACCTTTCAGAACGCCCTGCCCTGCGCCACGGCGCTGATCCCTGTTCGCGTCCTCTACACGGGCGCGAACGCCGCCTCCTGAAGGACATCCCGATGCCCAAAGACGCCGACACGACCGCCGCTGACAAACCGGGTTCGTCATCCGCCGATGCCGCGCCGCCGAAGCGCGACCCGCTCGACCACGACGGCGACGGCCGCAAGGGCGGCGTTGCGCCGCCGCCAGCTGTTCAGCATCTGGCGGTGACCCAAGATGATTCCGCACGGCGTCTCGTCCACGGTCAGGTGATCGCGGTCTCCGACGCCGACGCCAAGCTGTTGCTGGCGACCGACAGCGTCCGCGTCGCCACCGACGCCGAGGTCGAGCTGGCCCAGCCCTTCGTCCATTCGTGGACGGCCTGACCTTCCCCTAACGGAGCCTCCGTCATGACGACTTCGAACGATCCGCGCGGCCGTCTGGCCGAACTCTACAGCGCCTCGCAGACCGCCTTGATCACGCCGGCCGCCGCGCCCGGCCAGACCTTCGTCCGCCGCCACTTCTACGACTTCTCGCCCTCGCCCCAGGAAGAGCCGCAGGACGACGAACTGATGGGCGGCGGCTTCGCCAACAGCATCGACGCCCGGCCTGGCGCCCCCGACGTTCACCGTGCGTCGGTTCGGATCGCCTGGCCTCTGGACCTGATCCAGATCGGCTGGGCCTTGTCCGAACTTCTCGGCCTGCCGTCGACGGCCGGAACCGGCCCTTATGTCCACACCTTCGACAGCGCGTCGGTCCAGGTCCCGTCGCGGACCTTCGAGCGGAAGCTGACGCCCACCCAGTTCGACGGCGCGACCGGAGCGGTCGCCCGGAACCTGCAGTTCCCCGTCGGTTCGGATCGCGGCTACACGCGCGTCACGGCCGACTACTTCGCCCGCGAAAGCCTCGAGCAATACGGCGCCTCCATCGCCGGCACGCCGACGACGCCCACCATCGCCAATCGTGTTCCGCGTTCGGTCGGGACGTTGAAGCGCAACGGCTCGGCTTTCGCCGCCGTGATCTCGGGTGACGCCACCATCGCCAACGTCCTCGGCGAGGATAGCTACCACGGGTCGAAGTTCGTCGACGACGTGCAGGTCGAGGGTCGGACGGCGGCGCTCAACCTGACTGGCCGGTTCAAGGGCGCCGCCATGCGCGATATGGGCAAGATCGCCGTCGGGGCCTTCATCCAGGACGCCTACGATTTCGAGTTGGAGTGGGCGCTGTCGGCTTCGATGAAGCTGGTCCTGACCATTCGCAACGTCCGCTTCGCGCGGGTCGGCATCGGCACGAGCGGCCCCGGCCGTCTGGACGTTCCGCTGCGCGGCCGCGCCGAAATCGGAACCGCCGCCTCGATGGTGACGGCGGTGCTGACCAACAGCCAGGCGACCTACGCCTGATGCAGCCCAAGCACCCCGCCTGGGAGGCGCCCGAACCTCAGTGGGTGCCGATGGCGCCCGGCGTCAAATGGCTGCTGCGCCGCCCGGACGGCGCGGACAAGATGGTCGTCACGGCCGATGTGCAGCAGGCCATGTCGCGCATCTACCAGGGCCGCGCCGAGTTGGAAGCGCTGGGCCTGGAGCCCGAGATGGCGGATCAGGGGCATGTCCTGAGCCTGGATCAGATCGTCGGCTATAGCTCGTTGCTGACGGCGGTGCGCTACGCCAACCTCTGCCTGATCGACTGGTCGGGCGTGGAGAACCAGCAGACCGGCGAGAAGATCGACCCCGCCGATCCCGACGCGATCCACGACGCCCTGGTCCACGGGGCGCCGGGCAGCGACTCTCCGCTGCTCACGCCGTTCCTGGCCTGGATCGACCAGCCCAAGCGCCCCATGGGCGCCGAAACCATTCGTCTCCGCGCCCTGGCGAAGGACCACTGGTCAGGCGGTCCCGCGCGCTGCCGGGCCTGCGTGGACGAAGGCGACAAGTGCGCCAAGGGCGGATCGGTCGAGGGCGAGATTTGCCCCCGCCTGCAAAACGCCCCGCAGACCCCGGAAGGCGTCGCGGCCTGGGACATCGCCCATACGGCCTCGGGGATATGGGAGCGCGCGGGCATGACGGGCGTGATCTCGGGACTGCGTTATCGCGAAGCCCTCCTGCTGTTCGAGGGCCAAGTCGGGGACAACCGCGAACAGCTGGACTTCGCGGCGGCGTTCTCGGCCTTCCGGGCCATCGAGGCGGGGCGGCTGGAGGCGGAGGCCGAACAGGCAGATGCCGACACCAAGTCGAAGGACTGACATCCATGGCTGACGGCGGCGGCATCAACCTTCGGCTGTCGCTGAAGGGCGCGGAACAGGTGCGGGCGGAACTGGCCAGCATCGGCCCGGCCGGCAGTCGCATGGCGCGCGATCTCGACCGCGCCCTGCGCCAGCCCACGAGCGGAATGAAAGCCCTGGACACGGGCATGCGGGAGGCCAAGTCCGGCTTGGACGGATTTGCGTCTAGGGCCGGCCCGGTCGGGTCTGTTTTGCAATCGTTCGGCCCGTGGGGACTTGCCGCAGCGGCGGGCTTCGCGGCGGTCGCTGCGGGGGCCGCCTCCGCTGTCGCTATCGCCAACGACGCGACGCAGGCGGCTGCTGCCTTGACCGATGCATCTGACAGGATTGGGGTCGGCACGGAGGCGCTACAGCAATGGCGCTATGTCGCCGACGAAACCGGCGTTCCAGTCCAGGCGCTGGAGGCTGATCTCGAAAAGCTGAACGGCACCCTCGGCAAATTCAAAGCTGGGATCGGCGACGCAAAGCTGAAGCCTTGGTTCGATAAGCTTCAGATCAGCAAGGGCGATCTCGACAGCATTCAGACAGCTGATCAGTTGATGCTGATGATAGCGGGTCGCCTTGAACTGATCAGCGATCGGTCCGAACAGGTCGCTGCGGCGCGGGCATTCGGCATTGAGGCGTCCTTGCCGGCGCTAAGGCAGGGGGAGGACGGGCTAAGAGATTTACTGTCTGCCTCGAAGGACTTGGGAGTCGTCTTGGACGCCGAGACCGTTCGCAAGCTGGATGAGGCGGACAGAAAAGCGGAGTTGGCGGGCCAGCAGCTGAAGACCATGGCTTATGGGGCCGTCGAGCCGTTGGCCACATTTCTTGCCAACGCGGGCGCGCGGCTGAGCAACTTCATCGTGGAGATGGACCGCGTATCGAACAAAGGACCGGGCTGGGCTGTCTCACTGCAAAACTGGACAAGGTTTCTGCCTTTCAGCCCCAACTACTCGCGAGCTTGGCAGGCGGGTATCGCAATGGGTAGCCGACACGCCACGGGCATTGATCAGGGCGTCAGTGGCGTCGATCAGGATGATCCGGCGCTGCGGCGACAGTCGGCAGCTATCACGCAAAGTCTCAACCGAAAAACCGGCGGGAATGGCGACGGCGGCGCCGGTGGCGGCGGCGGCGGCGGTGGAGATGGCGGCGCCGCACGTCGTGCCGCCGAGGGCGAACGGAAACAGCGCGAGATCGAACGTCTTTACGAGCAGCTTGACCGCGAGGTCGTGTCGTCTCGCCGCGACGTCACGCAGGAGCGCTGGTCGGGCGACGCGCCGACGGATCGCGCCCAGCTGGCCAAGAGCCTGGCCGCGCTGGACCGCAAGGAGCGAGACGACAAGATCGAGGAGATGCGGAAGGACCTTGAGGCCAAGGGCGCGATGGACGAGCGCCGCCAGCTTCTCTTCCAGCAGATCGCGGAAATGAATGCCGAGACAGACGCCCTGGAGGATGGCCGCATCATTCAGGACATGACGAATGCTCAGCGGGAGGCCGCGCTCGAAGCGGAGCGCGCGCAGAGCGATATCCAGGCTGAAATCCTGTCGCTTGCGTCCGCCAACGCCAAGACCTCGGACGAGCGGCGCGCCATCGAGCTGGACCTTCTGGAAATCGCGCAGCGCCGCCAGAGGGCCGAACTTGAGGCTGCAATCGCGGCTGAAAGAGACCCGATGGAGAAAGCGCGCAAAATGGATTTGCTCGCCCGCCTTCCAGCACTTCACGCCGCCCAGCGCGAGAGGGTGATACGCGATACCGCCGGACCCTTTGAGGCGTGGCGCAACAGTCAGATGACCGGACCCGAAACGCAACAGTGGCTTGAGGCCAAGGCCATCGAAGCCCTCGACGGCGTGAACAAGGGTCTAATCGACGCCTGGTCGAATGCAACGAGCGCCGGTGACGCCTTCAACCGCATGGGCGCTGTGGGGGTGTCCGCCCTGACGAAGATCAAGGACGCGCTGCTGGAGGTCGCGATCCAGCAGTTGATGATCAAGCCCCTGACCAACGCCTTGTTCGGCGGCGGGTCGTCGGGAAGCGGCGGTTTCCTGGGCAACCTGCTGTCCAACATCATGGGCGGCTTCGGCGGCGGACAGTCCGGCGCTCCGGCTGTCGGCGACACTGGCGGCCTTCTGCCTGGCGCTTTGATGAAGGGCATGGCGCGCGGCGGCGTGCAGGGCGCGCGCGGGTTGGTTCCGGTCGGTGAACTCGGCCTGGAGCTGATGGACATGCCCGCCGGAGCCCGCATCTACGACACCGAGCGCAGCGAGCGCATGCTTCGCGACGCGGCCATGGGCGGCGGCAGTCGGGGCGGGATGGTCGTCTCTCCCCAGATCAGCATGCCGGTGACGGTCGTGAACAACGGGTCCGAGAAGCTTCAGGCCACGACGCGGCAAACGCCGGAGGGGATCGACGTGATCCTTGAGCCGATGGTCCGCAAGGCCGTCGGCAAAATGGGCGCGGACGGCTCCCTGGCGAAGTCCTACCGGCAGACCCCCAAAGGGAAGGACCGCTGATGGCGAATGGTCTGTGGAACGCCGGGTTTCTTCAGGGCGCGGCGCACTGGCTTTCGGCCGGGGCCTTGTCGGTCGACGAGCAGAACCGGGGCGCGCCTGGCCGCGCCGTTCTGCGGGCGTCGAAGGTCGTGCCGACCTCGGGCGCGTCGGTTCAGGTCGAGCCGGCCGCCGCGGATCGGGTTCCCGTGTCGCCAGGGCAGACTATCGAACTGTCGGTCGGTGCGCTCGGATTGCTGGGGACGGTCGAAACGCCCGTCGCGCCGCGCGCCTTCGCGAACTTCTACAATGCCGGCGGCGGGGTGATCGCAAGCCGCCCCCTCACGGTTCGGGCGCCGGAAATCGGAACCCACAGCCCTGGCCGGGCCGGTGTGCGCGGCAGCTTCTATTCGGTCCTGCAGCGAGAGATCGCGCCGGCCGCGACGGTGAAGGCCGGTCTTTGGGTCGAGGCTCAGTCCACGGCCGCCAACCAGACGGTGACGGTCCTGACGCTGAAGCCCATGCTGGCCGTCGTCGAGACAGGGCGAGCGGCCCCGTTGCTCTGGACGCCGGGACAACACGACGATCCCGACCTCGCCTATCAAGGCTGGCCCGACATTCTGAAGCCTTTCCGCAGCGGCGCGGGCGGCGAGCCCCAGCCAGGTCGGGTCGAGTATCAGTCCGGCGCAGGACGGCCCAAGTCGCGGCGCGTCGCCCTGGACCCCGTTCGCAAGTTCGTCGGCCAGGTCCGATGCGACGGCGTCGAGCGCGCGGTGCTGGAGCAGTTCTGGCGCGAAGGGCCGGGCGACTTCTGGATGGTGGAACCCGACACGGACCGCCTCTGCATCGCCAGCTGGGCCGCCGATGGCGCGCCCGTGATGGTCGAACAGCGCGGCCCGACCTGCATCATGCAGGTTGGCCTTTGGATGGAGACGGCATGACCGACGTCACCGAAGACATGGTAGAGGCCGCCTGGCGACGCGAGGAAGAGCCGGTCGCGCAGCTGATCGTGATCCGGTCCGATGCGGACCCCGCGCCGATCATGGTCACGGACTGGCCCGACGGTATCACGTCCAACGGCGCGAACTATCCCCACTATCCGTTCGAACTGGTCTGGCACGGCGCCAGCAAGGAAGACCCGTTCGGCAAGGGCAAGTTGACCATCGGCAACGTGGATCGTCGCATCGAGGAAGCCTGCGACGCCGCCCTGACGCCGCCGGAAATCGACCTTTCTTTGGTTCGGGTTGAAAACCCGGACGTGGTCGAAAGGGCCGTGCTGGGCGCCAAGGTGCCGAACGTAGAGGGCGACGCTATGCAGGTCAGCGCCGTGATCCGTCCGCGCGATTTCAGCGAAGAGCCCGCCTGCGCCGTCAAATACGTGCCTTCGACCACGCCGGGCATGTTCTGACCATGCTGATGACCGTCCCGGCCGATCTGGAGGATCGGGCGGCGGACCTGATCGGACGCCCCTTCCTTGCGAAGGGCGACGCGCCTTCGGGGTGGGATTGTCGCGGCCTGGCGCGCTGGTGCCTTCGGGAATGGTGCGGCGTGACCGTGCCGGACTATCAGGACCTCTACGCCGCCGGCATCGTTTCGCCAGGCGGTCGGCGCGAGCGGGCGCGTCTCCTGGCCGAGGGGCTGGGCGCCACATGGCGGCCGGTCCAGCCGCAGCCCGGCGCCGTCGCCCTGCTCTCGTGGCTGGGTCAGGCGGGACACGTGGGCTTCATGCTCTCGGCGACCCGCATTCTCCATGCCGACATCCGCGTCGGCACCGCGACGTTCGATCTGACCGATCCGGCCGCCGCCTACAGGCTGAAGGGCGCTTTCGTCCCCGCCTTCGTCACCGACATCCGCCACGCCTGACGGCGCGGCCAGACTATCGTGAGGTCCCATGGCTGACGGCTGCGTTCCTGTCGTTCTGTCACCGGAGCCGTTCGCGCGCACGACGACCTATGTCGAGGCGCCGGCCGGCTGCACGGTGCGGACCATGCTGACGTCGGCGGTCGCGCGCGGGCATCTGAAGCTGGACGATCTGGCGCGGACGAACATCTATGTCGATGGGGTTCGCCTGGACCGCGACGACGCCCTGACGATGGTCCTGCGCGAGGGCCAGGTGATCAATGTCGTGGTCGAGCCGCTCGGCGGGGGCGGGGGCGGAAAGAAGGACGTCGGGCAAATCCTGCTGACCATCGCCGTGATCGCGGTGAGCATGTGGGTCGGCGGCCCGGCAGGCCCTCTGAACGCCTGGCCGATGCTGGCGCGTCAAGTGGCGGCGGCGGCCGTTCTGACGGCCGGGCAGATGGCGATTGCAGCCATCTTCAAGCCGGAGACCAATGTCGCCAAGGCGAACGACCGCTACGCCCTGTCCTCTGCGTCCAACCAGTATCGGCAATGGGGCTCCATGCCCCTGGCGCTGGGCGAGGTCGTCGTCGCGCCCGACCTGGCCGTCAAGACCTTCACCCAGGCGCTCGGCGAGGACCAATGGATCTACGGCATCCTGGGTCTGCACTACGGCCCTTGCACCGCTGAAGACCTGAAGATCGGCGACACGCTGGTCAGTTCGATGGGCGCCGGCGACGTGCGTGTCGCCTATCACCTGACGCCAGGCCCCCGAACCTTCTCCATCGTCGCCAACGACACGGACCAGCTGGACCTGCAGGAGGAGTTGCCGGGACCTCAGGACGGCTCGACGCCCGTCGTTCGGGCCGCTTCGGCGGAAGGCGAGCAGTTCGAGTTCGATTTCTTCATGCCGCAAGGCCTGTATTTCGCCAAGGACGACGGCCGCAAGCTGGCGGCCTCTATGACGGTGTCGATCCGCTATCGACCGATCGATCAGAACGGCGTGCCGACAGGCGCGGGCGCCTGGGCGAACGGCCTGACGATTCCCCTGACGTCGTCGTCGAGCGACCCTTGGCGGTTCACGCGGTCGATCTCTTTGCCGCTCGGCCGCTATCAGTTCGAGGTCAGGCGGTCTCCGTCGGAAGACCCGAACCCCAAGCGGAGGTGCGATATCGGGTGGACCGCTATCCGAGCCATCGCCTTCCGCAAGCCGGTGATGGACGAGACCCTGTCGCTGATCGAGTTCGCGGTGCGGGCCTCGGCTCTGAACCAGGGCAACCTGGCGCCCTTCACCTGCAGGATCACGCCGATCTGCGAGACTTGGACCGGCAGCGCATGGGGGCCTCCCGCACCCACGTCCAACCCGGCGGCGGTGACGCGATGGCTGATGACCGGCCCGGCGCCTGCGCTGCCGCTGTCCTCGATCCAGGCGGATATGGGGCTGCGCACATGGGCGGCGCTCTGCGACCAGTATAACTGGAAGGCCCACATCTATCTGACCGAGGACCGCAAGCAGGACGCGGTTCTGCAGCTGCTCGGCATGAACGGCCGGGCCTCCCTGTTCTGGGACGGCACGCAGCTGGTGGCCTCGACCTGGACCGAGAAACCCGCTCCGCGCCAACTGTTCGCCGGCTCCAACCTGAAGGATCACCGCTGGGAGATCGTTTTCCCCGACCCGGTCCACGCGCTGCGCGTCGAGTTCCAGAACATCGACCAGGGCGGCGAGGCCGACGAGGTCTACGTCTATGCGGATGGTTATGGCGAGACGGCCGATCCGACGAAAGTCATCGAGGCCGCGACGCTGGTCGAGGCCCTGCGTCTGGAAGGCCAGCAGACGATTGAGCGCGCCTACCGCGATGGGCGGTGGAACCTCGCCGCAAGGCTGCATCAGCGCCGTGTCGATAGCTGGTCGACCGACATCGAGCATATCGTCTGCCGCTATGGCGACCGGGTTCGCCTGGCCTGGGACCGGGTCGGAACCGCCAATGCGACGGTGAGGAACCGCATCTGGTCGGGCGGTCTGGTCTCCGGTCTGCGTCTGAGCCAGCCCGTCCGAATGGAGCCGGGCCGGGCCTATGCGCTCGATCTGCGCCTGCCTGATCAAGTGCTGACCGGCGTCCCGGTGGTCAATCCCGCGACGACGGAGCCAGTCGTCACGCGCATCGTCAGCTTCGCGGACCTCCGCAACCCGAACGTCAGTCCCCGCGGCGGCGATCTGATCGCCTTCGGCGAACCCGAGCGAATCAGCGAGGATGTCGAGGTCATCGGTATCACGCCGGGGCCGGACCTGACGGCCACCCTCGTCGGCATCCGCTATGTCGCGCCGCTGTTGATGGCGGCCGAAACCGGGCCGATCCCGCCGCTGCAAAGCCGCCTGACGCGCGAACGGTCGATGGACCCGCCGACGCCGACATTGCTCGGCTGGCAGGCCGATGCGGAAGGCGTTCGGATCGGTTTCTCCATGCCGCCTTGGCGCGGGTCGCCGGTGAAGAGCTTCACGGTGCGGTGGCGCCAGACGCCGGCGGCGGGGCAGTCGTCGGCCTGGGTTTCCCTGCCGGACCTGCCCGCCAACGCCATGACGGCGGTTCTGCCGCCTCTGCGCGAGTTGCCGGCGGATGCATCCGACGTGACGAGCGCTCAGGTGCAGATCGTGGCCGTGACAGCGGACGGCCGGGCGTCGGTCCAGCCGCTTCAGGTCACGGTCTACGAGAAGGCCATCCAGAAGCCCCTGGCCGGCGACTGGTCGGTCACGCAACTGACCCAGGCTCCCGACGGGTCGCGCCAGTCCGGCTTCCTCGTCATCGGTCTGGTCGGATCGGTGAACCCGCGCCGTGTGACGGTCGAGTATGGCGCCTCGGAAGATGGGCCATGGGACGCCGCGTTCGACGGCCCTCCGGTCGAAGGCGTGGTCCGTGCGCCGATCCTCGGCATGCAGCCTGGCGCGCAATGCTGGATCGCCATCACCTACTGGACAGCGCAAGCCGCCGCGCCGAGCGACCGTGGGGTGATGGGGCCATACACGGCCCCAAGCTTGGTCGCCGGCGACCTGTCCCCCGAGAGCCCGGTTCGGATCGCGGTTACGGAGATCACCGACCGCCTTCAAGACGTCGAGCAGATCAGCGCGGCGAACGCGGCGGCGGTGGCGGACCTTGAAGAGGTCTACGGCGACACGGCCAGTTCGGCGGCCAATGCGGCCCAGGTCGCGGCTGACAAGGCGGCGGTGATTCAGGCCAAGGCGGATGCGATCATCGCCAAGGACGGCGCGGTTTCTGCGAGAGCGGACGCGATCCTGGCGAAGGCGGACGCCATTTCGGCCAAGCAGGAGTCCGTGGCCGCCTCCGGCGCCAGCGCCACGTCCGCCTCGCAGGCTGGCGGCTTCAAGACGGCGGCCGAGGCCGCAGCGGCCGTCTCGACCTCGCAGAAGCAGGAAGCCGTCGCGGCGCTCAACGCGATGGGCCGTCAGAACCTTGTCGCGCGCGAAAACGTCACGAACCCGGCTGACCTCTTCTCCGTCACCACGGGCGGGACCTCC
>NZ_QFNM01000006.1 GCF_003248455.1 Brevundimonas sp. | reverse complement strand
ATAACAGGCTGATTTTGCCCAAGAGTCCATATCGACGGCAAAGTTTGGCACCTCGATGTCGGCTCATCACATCCTGGGGCTGGAGCAGGTCCCAAGGGTATGGCTGTTCGCCATTTAAAGTGGTACGTGAGCTGGGTTCAGAACGTCGTGAGACAGTTTGGTCCCTATCTGCCGTGGGTGTTCGAAGCTTGAGAGGATCTGTCCCTAGTACGAGAGGACCGGGATGGACATACCTCTGGTGTACCTGTCATGGCGCCAGCTGTGCAGCAGGGTAGCTAAGTATGAGGGTAGCTAAGTATGGAATAGATAACCGCTGAAAGCATCTAAGCGGGAAACTAACCTCAAAACAAGGCTTCGCTGAGGATCGTGGAAGACTACCACGTCGATAGGCCAGGTGTGGAAGCGCGGCGACGCGTGAAGCTTACTGGTACTAATAATCCGATCGGTTTGATCGTTTCTCAGCAAAACTCATTCGATGATCGTTCAAACCTGAACGATCGCAGACAATGTCTTCTTCATCCTTGTTCAAGCTAAGGCGCTAGCGCTTCTTGAACATTGGATAATGTCTGGCCTCAAGTAGGGCGAAAGCCCGATAGGCCAAACATCATATGTGCTTGGTTGACCTGGTGACTATGTCGGAGGTTCCCCACCCGATCCCATTCCGAACTCGGTCGTTAAGCCCTCCAGAGCCAATGGTACTTCGTCTCAAGGCGCGGGAGAGTAGGTCGTCGCCGGGTCTACCAAGCACATATGATCTACGCGCTAACGGCCTTGGGCCTACTCGAGCGCGCTTCTCGAACACTTTCTTCCTTCGCGAACGACCGCTTGCCGCGGGATGGAGCAGCCCGGAGGTTCAAATCCTACTCCCGCACCCAAATCATAAAACCCGCCTGATGAAAGTCAGGCGGGTTTTGCTACTGGTTAGGCTTCGGCCTCAGTCAGCCTGCGCTATCAGTTGAAGGCGAGCGGATCAGGCAAGCCGACCGATCAGCTTTCACATGGGGTCCAGGCTGAGTTCGTCAGAAACAGCCTGCGACTTTATGACAATTCTCGACGGACGGAATACTTTACCATCAGATGGGTTTCTCAATTTCGTAGGCATTGAGACGAACCGTAACCTCCACCTCCAGCAGGGCCTTGGGATCGGGCAGGGCGGCGATGATCATGGTTTGGGCGGGGCGGGATTTTCCGAACTTTTCCTGCAGAACGGGAACGATGGCGGGCAGGTTGGCGCGGTCGCTGACGAACAGACGAACATGGGTGGTCTGGTCCAGCGAAGCCCCCGCCTGATCGAGGGCGCGCTCGATGATGAGAAAGGCGTTCCGCGCCTGAGCGGTGAAATCGTCAGGCAGTTCGCGTGTTTCGGGATCGACGCCGACGGTGCCCGAGACGAACACGAAGCCGCCGTCGATCACCGCCCTCGAATAGGCGGCGATCTCTTCCATCGGCGAGCCGGAACTGATGGTCTGGCGCATGGTCATGCCTCCTGAGCGATCCGGCCGCCGCCGCGTACGAAGTGGAGCAGGGCGAGGCCGATCGCCATCAGAACGACGATGGGCACGAAGCCGGCCTGCTGGCTGCGGAAGGCGCGGGTGAAGGCGTCGACCAGCAACGGCCCCAGCCACATGGTCGCCGTCTGCGACAGAGCGAACAGGCCGAAGAATGTGCCGGCCTCTTCGGGCGGAGTGAGGCGCGTCATCAGGGTGCGCGAAGACGCCCAGGAGGCGGTCCCGAACACCGAGACCACGATGGCGGCCGCCAGATAGACCATCTCGGGAACGGAGCCGAAAAGGCCAGTCCAAAGACGGGCTTCGCCTGGCGACCAGAAGTAGAGGATGCGCGTCGGCGATGTGGTGATCTGAGCGACGAGGGCGATGATCGTCACCCATATTTCGAGCTTGAAGGCGCCGCGAGGCCCCAAGCGATTGTCCAGCCAACCGCCGAAGACGCCGCCCGCCACGCCTGCGATGCAGACGATGAGACCCAGCGCCAGCAATTCGGTGACGCCCCAGCCCATGACTCCGGCCGCATAAACCCCGCCGAACACCAGCATGGCCATCTTGCCGTCTATGTAGAACATCCGCGCCAGCAGATAGACCCCGACATCTCGCGGGACCCGGGCCGAACGCACCAGCGAGATCAGGTGGCGGGCCCCGTCGCCGAAGGCCTTGCCCGCCGGCACGCCGGTCGGCTTGGCGTCGCGGGCGAACAGAAACAGCGGGACGGCCCCCAGCAGCAGAAACAGCCCGACGATCGGCCCGCTGATCCGCTCGGGCTCGCGCAGCGTCGCGTCCAGGCCGAACAGGGGAGTGGCGACAGGCCAACCGGGCTGGCCGGGCAGGACGAAGAATGCGAGCACAGCCACCAGCATGAAGATGGAGGTGGCGTTGCCGAGCGAGAACGCCATGCCTGAAGCGGCGGCCTGGTCAGGCCGTCGGACCGCGCTCATCAGCATGGCGTTGTAAAAGACGTCGGCATAGGACAGCAGAACCGCGATGGCGGTCAACATCGCTACGCCGGCCAACACGCCCAAGCCCGGCGTCCCGGCCGGCGTCAGCGCCCACAAAGCGATGATCAGCGGCGCCGTTATCAGCGTCAGAGCCAGCAGCCAGGGGCGGCGCGCGCCCATCTGATCCACAGCCGCCCCCAGGAAGGGCGCCGTCGCGGCGACGAACAGATTGGAGGCCAGGCTGTATCCCGCGACGACAGACTGGCCGCGGACGGCGTCGCCAACCACCGCCGTCGCGAAATAGGGCACGAAGACATAGGTGCCGATCAGGATGATGTAAGGGTCGCGCGCGCCCTGGTACAGGGACCAGGCCCAGGCGCTGAGGTCCAGCCGGGAACGGGCCTTGGACGGCGGCGTGGCCGCTTCGGGGACCGGAAGGTCGGTGATCTCGGTCATGCGTCTTCACCCTTGGCGAGGCTGATGGAATTGGCGCGCGCCAGGCTCTCGGCGCAGATGAAGCCCCAGGTCAGGACGGGGCCGATGGTGGTCCCGGTCCCGACCGCGCGGGAGCCGAAAGGATTGGCCATGGCGTTGCCGGCTGCGTAGAGGCCCGAGATGGGGCGACCGGCGACATCGACGACCTGGCCGCCCGGCGTCGTGCGCGGTCCGCCCTTGGTGCCCATCAGCGAAATGTTGAAGGGCATCGCGACGAAGGGCGCGCGCCGAATTTCGGCCAAGGCGCCCGCCTTTCCGGCGATCAGGCGGTCGTAGCCGCTTTCGCCCCGGTGGAAGTCGTCGTCGCGCCCCTGACGGGCGAACCGGTTGAAGCGTTCGACGGTGCGGTCCAGTTCGGCGGCGTCGAGACCGCAGGCGGTCGCCAGGGCTTTCAGGGTGGGCGCGCGCTTCATCCAGCCCGGCAGTCGGCGGGCGTAGACGCCGACGACCGGAGCGGAGCGGAGCATGTCCGCGTCGCCGATCACCCAGGCGGGCAGGCGACTTTCGCCGTCCGGGCCGCGCTCCAGCAGAGCCTCGCCGAAGTTGAAGTCGTATTCGTCGCCGAAGCGTCGCGCGGTCTTGTCCACGACAATGGCGTGGCGGTTGGCCTGGAAGCGCAGCGGCATGCCGTGGATCCGGCCTTCGTAGCGCGTCGGCAGAGCCCCAGCGATGTTGGCTTGGTCCATGCGGGCCAATCCGGCCCCCGCCTCGCGGGCGAATTTCTGGCCGTCGCCCGTATTGGTGGATGGGCTGCACAGGAAGTCGAGCGGCTCGGGGAAATGTTCGCGATACATCGCGTGGTCCCATTCGAATCCGCCCGTCGCGATGACGACGCCCAGGCGAGCCGACACTCGGCATAGCAGGTCATCCTGCCTGACCAAGGCGCCGGCGACGCGGCCGGGGCCGCCCATGATCGGCGACATCGCCCGGGCTTCCAGCGCCAGGCGGACATTGCCGGTATCCAGACAGCCGCTTAGGAGGCCAGGCATCAACGCCGAACCCTGGGCGGCCAGGCCCCTGGCTTTGCGGGCCAGAATCTTCGCGCCATTGCGGGCGTAGGCCCGAACGGGCGCATGCACGAAGCCTGCCCAGATCATCTCCTCGTAGGTGAGATCGTGCGGCTGGGTCGAACGGCGCAGCCGTTCCGCAAAGGCCCCCGCCATGGCCCGGGGCAGGGGGGCGGGAGAGAGCATTCTCCCTTTCATCACGGCCCCGGGCGCCTCCAATATCGGATCGGGCTCGGACAGGATTTCAAAACGGATCGGCGTGCGCGTTTCGAGCAGGTCCAGCATACGGGGCGCGGCTTCGACGAAGGCGCGCCATAGGGGGTCCTCCTCCTCCGCCCAACCCTCAGGCGCCACCGCGCGGATATAGGCCAGGGCCGTCTCCGGGTCGTCCGCGACCCCGGCGGCGCGGGCATGGCGGTTGCCAGGAATCCACGCTCCGGCGCCGGACATGGCGCTGGTCCCGCCCCATAGGCCGGACTTCTCCACGACCAACACGTCCAGCCCATCGACCGCGGCGCGCAGCGCGCAGGACAAAGCCGCAGCGCCCGAGCCTAAGATGAGCACGTCGCAATGGGCGTCTTGCCCGAGGCGGACGCCGGGCCTCATGATGTCTTTTCAGGCTCGACGCCGAAGCGCGTCAGCACGTTGCGGGTGATCCGCGCGATATAGGGATCGCCGGCCGCCAGGCCGTGCGCCCATTCGGTGGTGCCCGCGTTGAACACCTCGCCCTCGCCGCGTTTGAAGCTGGCCAGGATGGCGTGGCCTTTCAGGATCTTAGCCTGGGATTCGGGCGTATCGTCGCCGTAGACGACCTTGGCGATGACATCGAGTTTCTCGGGCGGGATGACAGGCGCATAGCCGCGTCCCGCTTCTTCTCCGAAAGCACAGGGAACGAGGCCGATGATCTCCAGGTTCTCGGGCACGCCGACCATCGGCGTGGCGCGCGGCAGGCCGTTGTCGTCGAACTGGAACCGGCAGCCGTCGCTCTCATAGCCGACCAAGGGCACCTGGTCCCCGATGACGTCGCCATAGAACAGGTCGGAGCCTTCCAGCGCCCAATGACGGTCGTCATAGATGGTGAAGCCCGCCTGGCCCCGCGACGCGCACATTCCCAGGCGGTGATAGCCGCCGAAGACGAAGCTGAGACCCGTAAGTTCGGCTTCGGGCCGGGCGAAGTTCGGATGAGACCACAGGTGGGTGGCGTTGGCGGGATCGTTCCGATCCTCGGCCGCGTCGAAGCCACGCCACTTCCTGCAGACATAGGTCTTGCCATCGTCGTCCCAGCGCACCTTCCAGAAGCAAGTGTTTCCCGACAGGATGGCCAGACCGCCCCCCGCATCGACGAAGCGCTCGATCTGGTCGCGTTCACGCCCGGACCAGTATTCGCTGTGCCCCACGAACAGCGCGCAGCTGTAGTCTTTCAGGACATCGTCCTCGGCGTCGAGATCGTAGTCGGTGTGGTAGTCCAGAGCATAACCTTCGCCTTCCGCCCATTCGACGAAGCGGTGTTCCCATTTGTTCAGGAAGCCGGCGGAACCGTCATAGGGTGAACAACCATTGGCGATCATCCAGTCGTAATCGGCGGCGAAGGGTTGTTCCTCGAAGCCTCGCTTGCGCAGATTGATCAGGCGCGGCGCATCGTCCGGCGCGCCGACGATCAACGGTATGAAGGGGCGCTGGGTCGACAAAACGCCGATCGCATCGTCCATCGCATCGGCGAAGGATTTCCTCCCCGTCATCAGGGAGGTGACGTCGCTATAGGCGTTGGCCCCGCCCCACCAATTGTATGAATGATAGGTGTTGGTCGCCAGGACGATGGCGGCCCGGCTTCCGGTCTGGCCCTTCGCCGGGCGGACGCAGACGAAATGGCGGGCTGACTGGCCGTCGGCGGCGGTCAGCAGCAGGTCGTAGTAGCCGGACGCCCAATCGCCGACGGTGACGGTCAGGCAGGACGGCCACCCGCATCCCTCGGCGTCGGCGGCTGTCGGAATGGGATGTTCCGCGGTCGCGATATCGACATGGGTCTGAACAACGACGCGATTCCGCCCGACCCTTGCGATTTCGAGCTGGCAAAGGCCCTTGGCGCTGGCGTGGACCTGAAAGGTCTCGCCCGGCCGAACGCTCAGTCGATCCGTATAAAGCGCCGTCATCAGCTGTTCCCCAATAGCTGCGATAAGCTAGTGAAGATTATCATTTCGCCGTTGTCAAACGGTCGAGGTGGAAAATTTCACGGACCGTGGCCCCCTGGGGGGTCGTTGCAACGAAACCACGCTCGAGCCCCGCACACGGAAAAATTATAGCGATAGATATTAAATAGTCTTGACTATCGTATCGAGGTTCGAACGATTGTCATGCAACCTTCGCAAGGCCAGTTTGGGGATTCTAGCCGTGAAGTCCATTTTCCTGACGACCGTGTCCGTCGCCTCGGTGATTTCGGGCGCAGCCCTGGCTCAGAGCGAGCCTCAGATAACCGCGCCTTCAGAGGCGGCGACAGTCGCCGACATCGTGGTCACGGCCCAGAAGCGGTCGGAACGATTGCAGGACGTGCCCGTCTCCATCAGCGTGCTGAACACCGAGACGTTGGAGGCGCAAGGCGTCAGCAACGTGATGGCCCTGAACAATCTTGCGCCCGGCCTGCGCGTGTCCAGCGGCGACGCCGCCGCCAGCCCGAAGATATACATTCGGGGCGTGGGGCTGAGCGACTTCAACCCGAACGCCTCCAGCGGCGTCGGAATCTATGTGGACGGCGTCTATATCGGCTCGCCTCTGGCGCAGATGTCGGGTTTTTACGACCTGTCCCAGGTCGAGGTTTTGCGCGGACCCCAAGGCACGCTCTACGGCCGCAACACCAACGGCGGCGCGATCAATATCACGACCAACCGGCCGAGCTTCGACTGGTCAGGCGGCGGTCGTGCGGAATATGCGTCGGAAGATGCGGTCAACCTGCAGGGCGGCGTCGGCGGGCCGATCGTGGATGACGTGCTCGCCTTTCGTCTCGCCGGCCAGTATGTCTCTAGCGACGGCAACACCTATGACCGGGTCTCGGGCAAGGATTTGAACGCGGTCGAATATTATGGCGGTCGTTTTTCGCTGCTGTACACGCCTAGCGCCGACGTCAGCATCCTGGCCTCGGTCAACCATTTCGAGAACCACGGCGACGCCACGACGCCGCAGCATCGGGCCCTGTTCCCGGCGGCGGCGGAGGTCACGGGCGCTGACGGCCAGTGTCTGCCCAGCGCCTACTCCAGTGGTCTTTGCACCGATCTTCTGGGCTACGCGGACACCGACGGCGACGTGCGGGCGGGCGACTACGGCCCCGAGGCGGGCAAGGACAAGGTCCGGCTGAACGGCGCTTCGATCCAGCTGGACTGGACGCTCGGCGGCGTCGATCTCGTCGCCATTTCCGCCTATCAGAACGCAAAGCGCAACGCGTTCGAGAACACCGACTCCAGTCCGCTGCGGATGATCGAGATCAACTATCGGTCGGAGTCGGAATCCTTCAGCCAGGAGCTGCGCCTGCAGAGCAATGATCCGGGCGCCGATCTGAAATGGGTGCTCGGCGCCTATTTCATGGACGAGACGATCAAGGACAATTCGACTCAGGACGTGTTGCGCGATCTGCGGCCGCTGTTCATGTCGCCGGACAATCCGCTCGGCCTCAGCCCTGAAAACACCGTCGGCGTCTTCGGCTATCCCTATACGCAGAAGACGAAGAGCTATGCCTTGTTCGGTCAGGCCGACTATCAACTGACTGACCGACTAGTCGGGACGCTGGGCCTGCGGTGGTCGTCAGACGATCGCGACTTCGACTACCGCAGCGAGATCGAGTACGGCCTGGCTACCATCCTGACCTATCAGAACAGCAAGAGCTTCTCGGCCTGGTCCGGTCGGCTGGGCCTGCGTTATGAACTGAGTCCCGACGCCAACATCTACGCCACCTACAATCGGGGCTTCAAGAGCGGCGGCTTCTTCGGCGGGCTGGCCACCTCGGTGGAACAGCTTCAGCCCTACGACAACGAACAAATCGACGCCTATGAGATCGGCTACAAGGGGCAGTTCTGGGATCGGCGCGCGCGCCTCGACACGTCCTTGTTCTACTACGCCTACAAGGATCAGCAGGTTTTCGCCCAGGCGCTGCGGAACGGACTGACGGTTCTGGTGCTCGATAACGCGGGGGATTCGACCGTGTACGGGGCCGAGGTCGAAGGCTCGGTCTCGCCGATCGACAATCTGGACATCAGCGCCGGCCTGTCGCTGCTGCACGCGGAATACGACGACTTCATTTCGGAAGGCGAGGACTATAGCGGCAACCGGCTGCCGCAGTCGCCGAAGGCGACGCTGAACGCCTCTGTCACCTACACCTGGCCCCTGGGCTCGCGCGGCGACGTCGTCGCCAACCTCAACACCACCTATTCGTCCAAGGTCTATTTCGACAACTCCAACAAGGAGCGTCTGTCGCAGGACGCGGTCTGGAACACGGGCGCGCAGATCAGCTGGCGCTCGGGGAGCTCGGGACTGGAAGCCGGGATATTCGCGCGCAATATCTTCGATGAAGACTGGATCGTGAACATCTCGCCGATCGACAGCCTGGGCGTCGACCTCGTGACCTACAACCGGCCGCGCAGTGTCGGCGTCTTCCTGAGGTACAGCTACTGACCGCACCGGGCCGTTTGGGGGACGTCGGGTGTCGATGCGGGAAGAAGACGCGGAGGCGGCGTTGGGCCTGCCCCGCCAGATCATATGCTTGGCGGTAGGGACCGTCGCCGTGCTGATCGCGGGGCTCCAGCCGCTGATTCTGGGCGGCTGGGGTCACGAGGGCCGCCTTTCCGGGGTCGGGATCGGCCTGGCCGCCATGGGCGAACTGTTCGCGCTGGGCCTCGCCGTCAGTCTGGCGGCGACCTTCCTGAAGCCGACGGCGATGCGGATCAAGATCGCCCTGGCCTGTCTGGGACATGCGGCCGCGACGGTCGCGGGACTGCGACTGACGTCCTACGGGCTGGTGCTGGATCGCTCGATAGCGGGCCTGTTCGAAGGGGTGATGCTGTGGTCGGCGATCAGCATGATCGTCCGATCCGGCTCGGCCGAACGCTGGGCTGGCGTATTCGCCACCGCTCAGACCCTGGCTCAGCTGGCCGTCGCCGCCTCGCTGGCTGCATGGGTCATTCCGCCGTTCGGCGTGAACGGAGGACTGATCGTGCTGACGGTCCTGTCGATCATCGCGGGTTTGGCGGCGTTGTTCGGGCCGGACCGCATGGCGCCGCTGCACAGGGCGGAAAAAGGGCCCGGCGGTCCCTTGGCGTCGAGGCCCACGGCCGGGCTCGTCGCCATATTCTTGTCTCTGGCCTTTATCGTGTCGCTCTGGGTCTATCTGGATCCGTTGGCGCAGCGCGCGGGTCTGTCCAGCGAAACCGCCGGCCTTGTCGTCGCTCTGGCGCTAGCGGCCCAGGTGGCGGGCGGCATGACCGCGACCGTCATCGGACCTCGATGGCGCGCGGGCCCGATCCTTATCGGCGTCGCGGCGTTGCAGGCCGTCGCCCTGGCGGGAATAGGATCGCCGCCCAGTCCATTGGTGTTCGCCGGGGCGGTGGTTCTGTTCGGCTTCCTTTGGATGTTCGCCCTGCCGCTGCATACAGCCCTGATGATCGAGCTTGATCCGACGCGGCGGGCGGCCTTGCAGATTGGAGCGGCGCAACTGCTGGGGTCGAGCTTCGGGCCATTGGTCGCCGGACTGATCGTCGGGGAGGGGGCGGTGTCGAAGGTCTTTCCGGCGTCGGCCGGATTCCTGGCCCTGTCGACAATATTGTTCGTAATCGTTCAGGCCGTCATGTCGCCGCGGCGCACTGAGCGTCGGTGATGCGGAATCCGGCCGTTCGTAAGGAATTCCGTGTCGGAAACAGATGCGACGCCTGGCCGGCTGGCGATCAAAGGCGCTCGAGCGAATCTGATCGTTAGCGTCAGAAGCCCTTGGCGTTACAGTATGGGCCGGTCTATTTCAGGCGTCCCATGACAGAACACCCTGGCCGCCGCAGCGGCCGAAAAGCCAGAACGGCTGGCGAACCGGCTCCATCCGTGTCGCTCGAGGCTAAGCTCAAGCCTTCGCAAAGCCGTGCGCACCAGACCTTCGAAGCCATTCTGGCCGTATCGGGCGAGCTGCTGGCCGAGGTGGGGTTCGAACGGCTCTCGACCAACCTGGTGTGTCAGCGCGCCGGGCTGACGCCGCCGGCGCTCTATCGCTATTTCCCGAACAAATACGCCATTCTCAGCGAATTGGGCCGCCGTTTGATGGACGCCCAGGATCGTGCGGTGTTCGACTGGATCGAAGCTGGCGGCCTGGTCGCGGACTCGATGGACGAGGCGATAGCCAAGAACCGCGAGATTCAGGAAACGGTGAACCAGATCACGCGCGACATGCCTGGCGGCGTGTGGATTCTGAGGGCCATGCGCGCCGTGCCGATGCTGCAGGACATCCGTATCGCTTCGCGCGACAAGGTGGCGCGTCACACAGCCGAACGCTTGTTGGAGCAATATCCGGCATCGAGCACCGAAGAAATCTACGCCGCCACGCGCATCACCACGGAATTGATGATGGCCGCGACCGAAATGGTGCTGGAACAGCCGGACGCCGACGAGGCCCTGGTCACTCAGGAAGTGTGCCGGATGGTATGTCTCTATTATTCGCAGTTCGCCGGCGGAAAGACCCGCTACAACCTCTAACGTCTGATCTGGGCGGCCAAGTACCTGCGGATCGCCGGTCCGAAGGGCGGGCGAAGATCCTTCAGCGGGCCGATATCGCTGGCGATCTGCTCGAACACGGCGCGGCGGTGGCTGAAAGCCATGAAGCCGTCGCGCCCATGATAGGCGCCGAAGCCTGAGGGGCCGACGCCCCCGAACGGCAACCGTTCCTGTGCGACATGGAAGATCACGTCGTTGATGGTCACGCCGCCGCTGCGTGTTCGCCCCAGAACGACATTGCGCTCTTGCGGGTCGGTTCCGAACCAATAGAGCGCCAGTGGGTGGTCATGGGCGTTGACGTAGGCCATGGCGTCTTCGGTCCGGTCGTAGGCCATGACCGGCAGCAGCGGGCCGAATATCTCTTCCTGCATCACCGTCATCTCGTCCGTGGCGCCTAGGATCAAGGTCGGCGCCAGCTTGCGGCTGCCCGAAGGCGCGGTCTCGTCCGCGGGCCTTACCTCGACGATGCGGGCGCCCTTGGCGCGGGCGTCCTCGACGTGGGCCCTCAGTCGCGCCGCATGTCCGTCATGGATGACGGCGGCGTAGTCCGGGTTCGGTTCGATGGTCGGAAAATAGATCGAGGCGGCCCGCGCGGCTTCGCTTGCGAAAGCCTCGACGGCTTCGGCGGGCGCCAGCACATAGTCCGGCGCCAGACAGATCTGGCCGGCGTTCAGGGTCTTGCCGTTCATGATCCGAGCGGCGGCGACGCCCATATCGGCGGTGCGCGACAGGATGGCCGGGCATTTGCCGCCCAGTTCCAGCGTGACGGGCGTCAGGGACCGGGCCGCTGTCGCCATGACCTGACGCCCGACCTGCCCGCCGCCGGTGAAGATCAGGTGATCGAAAGGCAAGGCGGCGAAGGCTTGGCCGACGGCGGCGTCTCCCGTGACGACCGTGACCTCCTCCGGCGCGAACGTTCTGGCGATAAGATCCTGCATCAGCGCCGAGGTCCGGGGCGTCAGCTCCGACGGCTTGATCAGGGCGCGGTTGCCGGCGGCCAGGACGCTGGCCAGGGGTGCGAAGACCAGAAACACCGGAAAGTTCCATGGCGCCATGATCCCGACCACGCCCTTGGGCTGAATCTCGATCCGCGCCCTGGCGCCGAACAGCGCCAGCAGCCCAGGTGTCGGAAGGACGCGCTCGGGCCGCATCCAGCGCTTCAGTTTCGACCGGGCGTACTTCAGGGCGGAGATCGAGGCGGCGATGTCGGTCAGACGCGAAGCTTCGGGCGCGCGCGAGCCGAAATCGGCCTGCATGGCCTCGCACAGCGGATTCTGATGATCGACGAGAAGGTCGATGCATCGCGTCAGGCGGTCGATGCGCGTCGCTGCATCCGGCGCTCCGTCTCGCAGAACGGCGTCGCGTTGCTGCTGGAAAACGACCGTGAGCGTGTTCTCGTCTGACGGCATGGCGAACTCTCCCTGACAAAGGCCATGTTGGCTATCGCGACTCCGTCTTGACGTGGATCGTCCGCACCGTAAAGATAGTGAAGACTATTTTATGTGAGGGCGGGACATGAGCTGGACCAATACGGCGGATCGTCGTTTGCGCGAGCGGGCAGAGGCGGTGATTCCGGGGGGGATGTATGGCCACCAGTCGGTGACGCTGCTGCCCGACGATTATCCGCAATTCTTCTCGAAGGGGCGGGGGGCGTATCTGTGGGATGTCGATGGCAATCGCTACGTCGATTTCATGTGCGGCTATGGCCCCAGCCTGTTCGGCTATGGCGTCGAATCCATCGACCAAGCCTACATTCGCCGCATGGCGGAGGGCGACACTCTGACAGGCCCGGCCGAGGTGATGGTCGAACTGGCGGAAACCTTCACCGCCCAGGTCAGCCACGCCGACTGGGCCATGTTTTGCAAGAACGGAACCGACGCCACCACCATGGCGCTCATGATCGCGCGCAACCACACCCAGAAGAAGACCATCGTGCGGGCGCGCGGCGCCTATCACGGGGCGGCCCCCTGGTGCACGCCCCTGCCGTTGGGCGTGACCACGGCCGACCGCGCCAATCAGATCTTCTACGACTATAATGACGTCGAAAGTCTGGAAGCGGCGGTCAAGGAGGCGGGAGACGACCTGGCCGCCATCTTCGCCTCTCCGATCAAGCACGACACCTTCGTCGATCAGGAAAGTCCGACCGTCGCCTACGCCACAAGGGCGCGCGAACTGTGCGACGAACATGACGCCCTGTTGATCGTCGACGACGTGCGCGCGGGCTTCCGTCTGGCGCGCGATTGCAGCTGGTCGTTGGTGGGGGTGGAGCCGGACCTGTCGACCTGGGGCAAAGCCATCGCGAACGGTCACGCGATTTCGGCTCTGCTGGGCGCCGAAAAGGCGCGGGGTGCGGCGGCTTTCGTCTATGTGACCGGCTCATACTGGTTCTCGGCGGCGCCGATGGCCGCGGCGCTCGAGACCTTCCGCCTGATCCGCGAAACCGACTATCTGGAAAAGACCCAGGCCTTGGGGCGACGGCTGCGCGCAGGCCTGGACGAGGCGGCGGCGCGACGCGGTTTCGCCTTGCGCCAGACCGGGCCGGAAGAACTGCCGTTGATCATGTTCGAGGACGATGCGGACATGGCTAAGGGCTATTTCTGGACCGACGCCCTGATCCGCCGCGGCGTCTACTTCCACCCCTGGCACAACATGTTCTTTTCGGCGGCGATGACCGAGGAAGACATCGACTTCACCCTCGAGGCGGCGGATGAGAGCTTCAAGCTTTTGAAAGCCGCGGGCCCTCTGGAACCGGTCGGCAAGCTTCAGATGGCGCACCAAGCCCTTCAGATGCTGCAGCCACTCTGAGCGGGGTCCGTCATGTCAAAAAGCGGACTGATCTGTCTGGGCCTGACCACGCTGGACGTCGTGGCCTTGCCGATCGACGCCCTGCCTGCCGATGAAGGCACTACCCTGGTCGAACGAATCGTGATCGTGCCGGCTGGCACGGCGGGCGGCGCGGCGATGGTCGCCGCCGCCCTGGGCCTGGAAACCCGTTTGGCGACAGCCTTGGGCGGCGACCTGGCAGGACGCGTCGTACGCTTGGCCTTGGAGGACCTGGGTGTTGACCTGGCGCTCATCGAGACGCTGCCGGACTTGCCGACGTCAACGACCATCCTGGCGGTCAATTCCCAGGGCGGACGTCCGAACTTTCACGCCATGGGCGCAGGCTTCTTCGCAGGTCCGTCCGATGCGATCGCCAAGGCGGCCGGCCAGACGCGGTTCCTGCACTACGCAGGCGTAGGCGGCCCTCGGCTCGACGGGGGGCCTGGCGCGCAACTGCTCGAGACCGCGAAGGCGGCGGGCGCCACCGTCACCTGCGATCTGATATCGCCCCAGCCCGGCGCTCTGGACGAACTGCGCCGCTTGCTCCCCTACGTCGACTATTTCCTGCCCAGCGCGGCCGAGGCGGTGATGCTTTCAGGTCGGGACGATCTGGCCGATGCCGCGCGCTTCTTCACCGACTTCGGCGCGGGGAACTGCATCATCAAGGCAGGCGCTCGCGGCGCCGTCGCCTTGCTGGACGGGGCGGTGATCACGGTTCCTTCCTACGAAATCACGCCGGTCGATACGACCAGTTGCGGCGACGCCTTCTGCGCGGGTTTCATCGTCGCGCTGGACAAGGGCTATAGCCCTCACGATGCTTGCCGTTTTGCTGGAGCGACCGCCGCCCTGGTGGCGCAGGGACCCGGCACCTTGGGCCTGCTCGCCGGCTTCGATGATGTGAAGTCCGCCATGTCCACGCTATCGACGAGAGCAGCATGACCATGACAGATGAAGATCGCCTCCGGGCGGGTGTGGTGGCCGTCATGCGGGCCATGGATGCGCGCGGCCTTAATCGCGGGACATCCGGCAACGTCTCGGCGCGCCTGGGAGAAGCGATGCTGGTGTCGCCCAGCGGCGTTCCGCCAGAGCGTTTGACGCCGGACGCCGTTGTTCGGGTCGAAGCCGACGGATCGACCCCGGCAGGCTCGCTGAAACCGTCCAGCGAATGGCGGATGCACTGGCGGCTTCTGGCGCTGCGTCCCGACTGCAACGCCGTCGTCCATTGTCATTCCCGTCATGCGACAATCCTGGCCTGCGCCAACAAGCCGATCCCGCCGATGCATTATATGGTCGCGGTCGGCGGCGGCGCCTCGGTTCCGGTCGCCCCTTACGCCACCTTCGGTTCGGACGCTCTGGCGGACACCGTGATCGAAACCCTGGGCGGTCGTTACGCCGCGCTGATGGCCAATCACGGCCAAGTCGTCGTCGCGCCCAGCCTGGAGTTAGCCTTGCTGATCGCCGAGGAAATCGAGGAACAGGCTGCCGTCTATTGGGGCACCATCGCGCTGGGCGGCCCAGTTCTGCTCGACAATGCTGAAATGGCCCGCATCCTCGACCGTTTCAGAAGTTACGGGCAAAAGTGAGCGTTAAGGCGTCGTCGCCTGCCCGGGCCGTCCGCGCAATCGGCGTGTTCGCCGCCGGTCGCGGTCATTTCGTCGCCCTGGGCTTTCATGGCGCGCCTCCAGCCCGTATCGAGGACGGATGTTGCAAGACGTTCCTCCCCCCGTCGTCGCGCCCGCCGCCCTGCCCGAGATCGTCGTCACCGCCGCGCGCTTGCCGCCGGCGGCGGCGGACGCGGCCTTTTCTGTGGTCAGGATCGACCAGGCCGTCCTGTCACGTTCGGCGCGGATCGACGAGGCCCTGCGCTCCGTGCCGGCCGTGTCGCTGTTTCGCCGCACCACCAGCCTGGCGGCCAATCCGACGACCCAGGGGCTTTCGCTCAGGGCCATAGCGCCGTCGGGCGCGGGGCGGACGCTGGTGCTGCTGGACGGGGCGCCGCTGAACGATCCGTTCGGAGGCTGGGTGATCTGGTCCCAGGCCGCGCCGGAATCGCTGGAGGGCGTGGACGTGGTGCGCGGCGCGGGATCGGGGCCGTATGGCGCCGGCGCCCTGACCGGCGCGATCACCCTGCGCGAACGCAGCCAGGGCGGGGTGCTGGATGTTTCGGCGGCCGAGCGGGGCGGGATGCGGGCGGCGGGGTCGGCCTCGGCCCGGCTGGGGCCGGTCGCGGTGACGCTGAGCGGCCTGCGCGAGGTCAGCGACGGCTATGTTCCGGTGCGCGGGCCGGCGGCGGGGGCGGCGGACACGCCCCTGGACCTCGACAGCCGCGCCGCCGCCGTTCGGATCGACGGCGCCTTGGGCCGGACCAACCTGTCGATGCGGGCGGCGACCTGGGAGGAGGATCGGGGATCGGGCCTGGCGGGCACGCGCGCCAACGCCAGCGGCCATAGCTTGAGCGCCGCGGTCGCCCAAGCCCCGAGCGCAGACGGCTATGGCTGGCGGCTGCAGGCCTGGCGCATCGACAGCGACTTGGCCAACAGTTCCGCCTCGGTGTCCGCCGACCGGGCGACCACAACCCCGGCGAACGATCAATACAAGACCCCCGCGATCGGCTGGGGCCTGAACGCCGCCCTGCGTCGGCGGGTGTCGGATTTCGCCGGCGGGCGGCTGGAATGGGAACTGGGCGCGGACGCGCGTTTCAACGAGGGACAGACGAACGAGTTCTTCAGCAATCCGACGGGTGCGGGCTTCGCGCGCGGCCGCCGGGCGGGCGGCGAGACCTCGGTCGGCGGGGTCTATGTCGACGGGTCCTGGACAGGCGGCGACTGGCTGGTCGCGGGCGGCGTCCGGGTGGATCGATGGGAGAACAGGGGCGGGTTCCGCGACGAATATACGCTGGCGACAGGCGCCGCGCTGTTGGACGAGACCGACCCGGACCGTTCCGGCGAGGTGGTCAGCGCGCGCCTGGCCGCGCGGCGCGATCTGGGCGGAGGCTATGCGGCGAGGGCGGCGGCCTATTCCGGCTTCCGGCCGGCGACGCTGAACGAACTGCATCGGCCGTTCCGGGTCGGCAACGACATCACCGAGGCCAACGCCGCCCTTACCCCCGAGACGCTGAACGGCGTCGAGACGGGCCTGGCCTTCGACCGCGACGGCCTGCGCTGGGGCGCGACCGTGTTCTGGAATCAGATCGAGGACGCCATCGTCAATGTGACGATCGGGACGGGGCCGGCGACTTTTCCGCGCGCGGGCTTCGTGCCGGCGGGCGGCGTCCTGCGCCAGCGCCAGAACGCCGGCGTCATCGACGCCTGGGGCGTAGAACTGACGGGGACGGCGGACCTGACGCCCGCCCTGTCGCTGAACGGCGCCGTGTCCTGGACCGACGCGACCGTGGACGGCGGGGCGTCGGCGCCGCAACTGACCGGCCTGAGGCCCGCCCAGGCGCCGGAATGGAGCGCGACCGCCGGCCTGGACTGGCGGCTGTCCGGGGCGCTGACCTTGGCGCTGGCCGCGCGGTACGAATCGCGGCGGTTCGACGACGATCTGAACAGCCGCACCCTGGCGGACGCCGTAACCCTGGATGCGCGCGCCGAATGGGCGCTGAATCCGCGCACGACCCTATGGCTTGCGGCGGACAATCTGTTCGACGAGGATGTCGAGGTTTCCCAGACCGGAAACGGGGTCGCCGGCTATGGCCCGCCGCGCGCCGCCAGCATCGGCCTGCGGCTGAGTTACTGATCGTCGCATGGCCGCGCAGGCCGGATTTGCACCGGCGGCCCGCGCGCCTTAGGCTTCCGGCGAACGCGAGGCCTGATGTTGGAATTCCGATCCCTGTCGAACGCATGCCTGGAGCGGCGCCAGAGCACGGTCTGCGACGCCTGCGGCGCGCGGCCGTTCAGCGTCTGCGCCAGCCTGAATTCTAAGGACATGGCGGTGCTGGACGCCATCGCCGAGCAGGTGTCGCTCCAGGCCGATGCGGTTCTGGCGCGCGAAGGCGACCCGGCCAACACCGTGTTCAACATCACCTCCGGCTCGGTGCGGCTCTACAAGCTGCTGGCCGACGGACGGCGGCAGATCATCGGCTTCCTGTTCGCGGGCGACTTCATCGGCCTGGCGTCGGGCAAGGATTACGGCTTCTCGGCGGAGGCGATCGAGCCGACCACCGTGTGCCGGTTCCGCAAAACCGACTATCAGGCGGTCGTCCGCGCGCGACCGGTGCTGGAGGCGGCGCTGCTGGAGCGGGCGATGCATGAACTGGCGGCGGCGCAGAAACAGATGCTGCTGCTGGGCCGCAAGACGGCCAGGGAACGACTGGCCTCCTTCCTGCTGGACCTTCCGGCGCGCGATCCGATGCGGCCGTCGCGCGACAACCGGGTGCGCCTGCCGATGACGCGAGCGGAAATGGCGGACTATCTGGGCCTGACCATCGAGACGGTCAGCCGCGAACTGACCAAGCTGAAGAACGCCCAGGTGATCCAGGCCCTGTCGCTGCACGAGATCGAGGTGGAACGCCCCGACCGGCTGCAGGAACTGGCCGACGGCGAGGTTTAGGCGGCGTTCCGCCGCTCCGAGGCCAGACGGATCCGGCCGTCTTCCGCCAGGCCCTCGATGCGGATCGTGCGGGGACAGAGAGCCATGGGCGGCGTGCGGTGGCTGATCAGGATCAGGCCTTGGCCGCGTTCGGCCAGCCGCCTGTCCAGCGCGGCCAAGACATGGGCTTCGGTCGCGGCGTCCAGTCCCTCGGTCGGTTCGTCCAGCACCAGCCAGGGGGCGGCGCGCAGATAGGCCCGGGCCAGGTTCAGCCGGCGGCGCTCTCCGCCCGACAGCCGTTCCCCGTTCGATCCTACGGGCGCATCCAGACCCAAGGGCTCGGCCATGATTCGTGCAGCCAGGCCGGCATCGTCCAGGGCGCGCCACATCGCCGCCGCGTCGGCCGGGCCGGCCAGACGCAGGTTGTCGCGCACCGAACCGTCCAGCAGCCGCACGTCCTGGGCCGCATAGGCGAACAGGGCGCGGCGATCGCCGGGCGCGATGTCGGCGATGTCGACGCCGCCGATCCGCATCTCGTCCGCCAGGGCGGGGCGCAGACCGATCAGCCGTTCGACCAGGGTCGTCTTGCCGACCCCCGACGGGCCGAACAGGCCTAGACGCGCGGGCGGCGACAGCGGATCGCCTGCGCCGATCAGCGCCACGGCGTCGTCCTGTGGCTTGAGGGGGTATTCGGTCGCCACGTCGGGCAGGGCCGCATCCAGCCGGGCCTGGGCCTGGGCGGCGGCGCCGTTCTGATGCAGGGCGGCGACCAGGCCGCCGGCGGCCTCGATCCCCATGATGGCGGCCAGGGCGGCCAGGGCCGTCAGCGGCAGGGCGGCCCCGGCGCTGGCCGGCACGACCAGGGCGACCGCGACCGCGACCGCCACGGCCTGCCAGGCGGCCATCCAGCCGGCGGCCTCGGTCAGGGCGATCTGGGCCCGGTCGTGGTCGGCCGCCGCCGTCGCCGCCTGCTCCACGGCCCAGCGCTCCAGCCCATAGGCCTTGAGCTCGGGCGTGACGGCCTCCAGGGCGGCCAGTCGGTCCTTCAGCGCCCCGACCGTCAGTTGGGCCGCGCGTCCCGCCGGTTCGGCCAGGCGTCGGGCGATCACGACGCCGCCGATGCAGGCCGACGCCATCGACAGCAACAGGGCCAGGCCGGCCAGCGGCGTCGCCAGGCTGGCCAGGGCGATGGCGGCGACGGCCCCTGCGCCCAGGCTGACGGGGACGGAGCGACGCACGAACAGGGTCTGGATCGCATCGACATCCTGCACCAGCCGGGCGGACATCTCGCCGGACGACAGGCCAAGGGCGGTTTCGGGCGCACCGTCGGCGATAGCGCGGAACAGTTGCGGGCGAAGCCGGGCCAGGGCCTTCAGCGCCGCTTCGTGCCCGGCGACCCGTTCGACATATCGGCCTCCGGTGCGCAGGATGGCCAACAGGCGGATGATGGCGCTGGGCATCATGTAGTTGAAGCTCTGGGCCGCCGCCGCGCCCGCCGCCCCGGCGAAGGCGGCCCCGGTGATGAACCAGCCCGACAGGCCCAACAGGCAGACGGCCGCCACCGTGACCACGGCGCCTGCGGCGGCCGCCAGCCGAAGGCGGGCGCGCTGTTCCTGGGTCTGGGCGGCGATCAGTCCGCCGATCCGCCCGCCCGCCCGAATCGTCCGGCTCATAGCTGCACCACCCGGTCGGCCAGGGCCGCGACGGCCGGGGAGTGGGTGGCGATCAGGGTGGTGCGGCCGCGCGCCGCCCGGGCGATGACGGCGATCATCGCCTGTTCGGAGGCCGGATCCAGATTGGCCGTCGGTTCGTCCAGCAGCAGGATGGGCGCGCGTTTCAGCAGGGCGCGGGCCAAGCCCAGGCGCCGCCGTTCGCCGCCCGACAGGCCGCCGCCACGCTCGTCGATCCGACGATCCAGGTCGCCCGTCAGGCCGGCCGTGCGCGCCGCCAGGGCCACCCGGCCCGGACAACTGGCGGGATCGGCCAGGGCTATGTTGCGGGCGAGGTCGCCCGGCACGACGATAGGCTGCTGGCTGGCCCAGGCGATGCGGCCGGCGACATCGCCGTCCACGCCCAGTTTCGCTGCGCCGATCTCGACTTCGCCTCCGCTCAGGGGCGCAAGGCCCAGCAGCAGGTGCAGCAGGCTGGACTTGCCCGCCCCGCTGGCCCCCGTCAGGGCGACGATCTGGCCGGGCGCGACGTCCAGGTCGAAGTTTCGAATGACCGGCGTGCGGCCGTCATAGGCGACGGACACGTCCCGGAAGCGGATGGCCGGCGCCAGGTCGCCCAGCGGCGCGCGCGGCCGTTCGACCGGGGCGGGCGTGACCACCGAAGGCGCGGCGGCCTCCGCGGCCTGGCGGTCGTGATAGGCCGCGGCCAGCCGGCGCAGCGGCTGATAGACCTCCGGCGCCAGGGCCAGGACGAAGAAGGCGCGCGGCAGGTCCAGCGCCTCCGGCACGGGGAAGGGCAGCAGCCGCAGCAGGTTGAACCCGCAATAGACCGCGATCAGGGCCACCGACAGGGCCGAGAAGAACTCCAGGACCCCCGACGACAGGAAGGCGATCCGCATCACCCGCGCGGTGCGGCGTTCCAGTTCGTTCGACGCCTGGGCGATCTGGTCGGTCGTGCGGCCGACCGCATCGAAGGCCAGGATGGCGGGCAGGGTGCGCACCCGGTCGATGAACAGGCCCGACAGCCGCTCCAGCGCCTGAAACTGGCGACGGCTCTCGCCCGCTGCGGCTGTCCCGGCCAGGGCCATGCCGACGATGAAGGGAAACAAGGTGAACAAAAGCACGCCCGCCGCCACGGGGCTGGCCACGGCCGCCGCCGCGATCAGCAGCAGGGGCGACAGGGCGGCGGCCAGGCGCAAGGGAGCGAACCGGGCGTAGTAGCCGTCCAGCGCGCCGATCCCTTCGACCAGGGCGGTCAGGCGATCGTTCGAACGCAAGCCCCGGCCGAACAGATCGGCCAGAAGCCGGCCGCGCACCTCGGTCTTGACCGCCCGTCCCAGCCGTGCGCCCACGACGACGGCGGCCTGGCCGATCATGGCGCGCGAGACCAGGCTGAGAACGGCCAGCGCCAGCCAGGGGGCGGCTGCGATCAGGCCGTGCTGGAAGTTCGAAATCGCCAGGGCCAGGCCGGCGGCGAAACCGATAGCGGGAACCACGTCCGCCACGGTCAGCAGCCCCGCCGCCGTCGCCAGGCGACGCCAGGGCCGGCCGGCGGCTTTCAGCCAGGCGGCCGGCGCGACGGCATCGGGCGAAATGGCGGTCATCGACAAACTCCAGCACACGCCATCGCCGCACGCTACTCAACAAAACGTCGTTGGACGAAGTGTCCAAGGACGAATAGTCCACTAGGGTCCTGCGTCAGAGTTCGCTTTGATCGAGATCAAGGCGACCCGTCTGGCGGCCTTCTAGGGCGGTGGAAACGCCGGCGACCGGGCTGGCGTGACGGAGCAAAGCCATGATCGACCTCGCGGTCGTCGACCTGTCCCGGCTGCAGTTTGCGCTGACGGCCCTTTATCACTTTCTATTCGTGCCCCTGACCCTGGGGCTGTCGTTCATGCTGGTCATCATGGAGTCGATCTATGTGATGACCCGGCGGCCGATCTGGCGAACGATCACCCGTTTCTGGGGCGTGCTGTTCGGCATCAACTTCGTGTTGGGCGTCGCGACCGGCATCACCATGGAGTTCCAGTTCGGCATGAACTGGAGCTACTACAGCCACTATGTCGGCGACATCTTCGGCGCGCCGCTGGCCATCGAAGGGCTGATGGCCTTCTTCCTGGAGGCGACCTTCGTCGGGCTGATGTTCTTCGGCTGGGACAAGCTGAAGCCGCACGCCCACCTGTTCGTCACCTTCATGGTGGCGCTGGGCACCAATCTGTCGGCCCTATGGATCCTGATCGCCAACGGCTGGATGCAGAACCCCGTGGGCTCCGCCTTCAATCCCGACACCATGCGGATGGAGGTGACGGACTTCATGGCCGTGCTGTTCAACCCGGTGGCCCAGGCCAAGTTCGTCCACACGGTCTCGGCCGGTTACGTGATCGCCTCCGTCTTCGTCCTGGGGGTTTCGGCCTTCTATATGCTGCGCGGCAAGCATGTCGGCTTCGCCAAGCGGTCGATGACGGTGGCCTCGGCCTTCGGCCTGGCGGCGTCCCTGTCCGCCGTCGTTCTGGGCGACCAGTCGGGCTACGCCCTGACCGACAACCAGAAGATGAAGCTGGCCGCCCTGGAGGCCATGTGGCACACCGAGCCGGCGCCGGCCGGTCTGACCCTGGTCGGCATACCTTCGATGAAGGACCGCGAGACCCACTTCGGCATCCATGTGCCATGGGTCATGGGCCTGATCGCGACGCGCACCATCGACAAGCCGGTGGAGGGCATCTTCGAACTGGTGGCCACGGCTCAGGATCGCATCGAATCCGGCGTGATCGCCTATGACGCCCTGGAGAAGGTCAAGGCCAACCCGCAGGACATGGCCGCGCGCGGCGTGTTCGAGACGCACCGTCGCGACCTGGGCTACGCCATGCTGCTGAAGCGCCACGTCGCCGACCCGCGCCAGGCCACGCCTGCGCTGATCCAGCAGGCGGCGTGGGAGACGGTGCCGAACGTGCCGCTGCTGTTCTGGTCGTTCCGCATCATGGCCGGCGTCGGTTTCGCCATGATCGCCCTGTTCGCCACCGCCTTCGTCCTGTGCACCCTGCGTAAACACGACACGCGCTGGTTCCTGCGCCTGGCCGTGCTGGCCATGCCGCTTCCGTGGATCGCGGCCGAATTCGGCTGGATACTGGCCGAGGTCGGACGCCAGCCCTGGGCGGTGGAAGGCGTGCTGCCCACCTTCCTGGGCGCATCTTCCCTGACCGTGCCGCAGCTGTGGGCCACCATCGTCGGCTTCACCCTGCTCTACGGCGCCCTGGCGGTGGTCGAGGTGCGGCTGATGCTGTTCGCCATCAAGAAGGGGCCGTTCCACGAACAGGAGACGTTCGGCGAACCCAGCCCCGAAGCGCCGGCCGAGCGCGCTCCCGCGCCCGCCGTGGCCTGACACAAGACCTTTAGGACATCCGACAATGGATCTTCCCCTCGACTTCGCCACGCTTCGCCTGATCTGGTGGGCGCTGCTGGGCGTGCTTCTGATCGCCTTCGCCCTGACCGATGGTTTCGACCTGGGCGTCGGCGCCCTTCTGCCCTTCGTCGCCAAGACCGACGAGGAGCGCCGCATGGTGATCAACACCGTCGGCGCCACCTGGGAAGGCAACCAGGTGTGGTTCATCCTGGGCGGCGGCGCCATCTTCGCCGCCTGGCCCTTCGTCTATGCGGTCAGCTTCTCGGGCTTCTACCTGGCCATGTTCCTGGTGTTGTCGGCGCTGATCCTGCGGCCGGTGTCGTTCAAATACCGGTCGAAGCGGGCGTCGCCCCAATGGCGGTCGTTCTGGGACTGGTGCCTGTTCATCGGCGGCTTCGTGCCGGCCCTGGTGTTCGGCGTGGCGGTCGGCAACGTCCTCCTGGGCGCGCCCTTCCACCTGGATGGCGACCTGCGGTCCTTCTATGACGGCAGCCTGCTGGGCCTGTTCACTCCCTTCAGCCTGATCGCCGGCCTGTTGTCGGTGGCCATGCTGGTCCTGCACGGCGCGGCCTGGCTGTCGGTCAAGGCAGAACGCGGGCCGGTGCTGGATCGCGCCCGCACCTTCGGCACCATCGCCGGCGTCCTGGCCCTGGTGCTGTTCGCGGCCGGCGGCCTGTATGTCGCTTTCGGCGGCCTGGGCTACCGGATCACCGGCGCCCTGGACGTGAACGGCTTCTCCAACCCGCTGCGCACGACCGTCGAGGCCGCGCCCGGCGCCTGGCTGGACAACTACGGCCGCTATCCCTGGATGATGATCGCGCCGGCCCTGGGCTTCCTGGGCGCGGCGATGGGCCTGGTCGGAATGTGGCGTCGGTCCGCGGGCCTCGCCTTCGGCGGGTCGTCCCTGTCCACGGTGGGCATCATCTCCACCGTCGGTCTGTCGATGTTCCCCTTCATCCTGCCCAGCTCGGTCAATCCGCAGTCCAGCCTGACGGTATGGAACGCCTCGTCCAGCCATCTGACCCTGTTCATCATGCTGCTGTGCACGGTCGTCTTCCTGCCGTTGATCCTGATCTACACCGCCTGGGTCTATCGGGTGCTGTGGGGACGGACCTCGACGGCGGCGCTGAAGACCAACCCCGACCTGTATTGAGCCTTAGGAGATTAGAACCATGTGGTATTTTTCCTGGATCCTGGGGCTTGGCCTGGCCGTCGGTTTCGGCGTGCTGAACGGGCTGTGGCACGAGTTCCACCTGTTCGACGAGGGCGACGCCGGCCTGTCCACGCCCGACGCCTCGAAAGAGGGCGATGTCCCTCTCTAGCCCCGTCGCGCCGTCGCCTGCCGCGTCTTCAGGCGATCTGATCGCCCGCTACGACGCCAATGCGCCGCGCTACACCTCCTACCCGACGGCGGCGCAGTTCACGCCCGCCGTCGGGGCCGAACAGTGGGGCGGCTGGCTGGCGCGCGCGCCGCTGGATCAGGCGGTGTCGCTCTATCTTCACATCCCTTTCTGCAAGCGGCTGTGCTGGTATTGCGGGTGCAACACCCGGGCGGTGAACCGCGAAAGCGTGATCGCCAGCTATGTCGACCTGCTGCTGGCCGAGGCGGATCTGGTCCTGAAGCGGATCGGGCGGCCGGTTCGCGTCGGCTCGATCCATCTGGGCGGCGGCACGCCCAACATGCTGGCGCCGGCCGACCTCGAGCGTCTGTTCGCCGGCCTGGCCGCCCGGTTCGACCTGGGCGACTGTTTCGAGATCGCGGCCGAACTGGACCCCGAGGTGCTGACGCCGGAATGGGTCGAGGCGGCGGGCCGGATCGGCTTGAGCCGCGCCAGCCTGGGGGTGCAGGATCTGTCGCCGGACGTTCAGGCGGCGGTCAATCGTCCCGAACGGTTCGAGACCATCCGCTGGGCGGCCGAGGCGCTGCGGGCGCAGGGACTGGTCTCGCTGAACCTGGATCTGATGTACGGCCTGCCGCGTCAGACGGTGGAGAACGTCGTCACCACCCTGGGCCTGGTCACGACCCTGCGGCCCGAACGGATCGCCCTGTTCGGCTATGCGCACGTGCCGTGGATGAAGCCGCACCAACGGCTGATCAAGGACGCCGACCTGCCCGACGCCCCTGCGCGTTTCCTGCAAAGCCAGGCGGCCGCGCGTTATCTGACCAGCAAGGGATGGACGGCGATCGGGCTGGATCATTTCGCCCTGCCGCACGACGGCCTGGCGGCGGCGCAGCGGGCGGGCCGGCTGCGGCGGAACTTCCAAGGCTACACCACCGACCAGGCTCCTGTACTGATCGGCCTGGGTGTCTCCTCGATCAGCCGCACGCCGGACGGCTATGTCCAGAACCTGTCGCAGGAGCGGGACTGGCGCGCCGCCGTGTCGGCCGGGGGACTGCCGACGGCGCGGGGCGTGGCGCTCAGCGCGCATGACGCCTTCGTGGCCGCGATCATCGAGCGGCTGATGTGCGACTTCGCCGTCGATGTGGCCGAGGTCGCCGCGCGCCTGGGCTGCGCGGCCGACAGCGTGGCCGGCGCCTGGAGCCTGCTGGCGCGGTTCGTCGAGGACGGCCTGATCGAGGTCGACGGCCGGCGGCTGAGCGTCACCCCCCAGGGCCGGCCCTTCGTCCGCGCCGTCTGCGCCGCCTTCGATCCGACGGCCGTCCCGGCGGCCAACCGCCACGCGCGGGTTGTCTGAGGCCTGGATCGTTCGCGGGCGCCAGGATTCGTTGGTCCGCGGGGTAAAAAACCGCCTTTGATGCTGGTGCGGGCGGCGCCAGGCGCGCTAATCGCTGGCTGGGCCATCCGTCGGCCCGCCATCCCGAACGCCGAGCCTGTCATGTCCGAAGAATTCTACCGCATGAAGCGGTTGCCGCCCTATGTCATCGCCGAGACCAATGCGATGCGCGCGGCGGCCCGTGCGGCGGGCGAGGACGTGATCGACCTTGGGATGGGCAACCCCGACCTGCCGCCGCCCCAGCATGTGATCGACAAGCTGATCGAGGTGGCGCGCAAGCCCGACGCTCACGGCTATTCGGCGTCGCGGGGCATTCCGGGCCTGCGTCGCGCCCAGGCCAACTACTATGGCCGCCGCTTCGGCGTCGATCTGGACCCCGAGACCGAGGTGATCGTCACCATGGGCTCCAAGGAAGGTCTGGCCAGCCTGGCCACCGCCATCACCGAGCCGGGCGACGTGATCCTGGCGCCCAATCCCTCCTATCCGATCCACACCTTCGGCTTCATCATCGCCGGGGCCGCGATCCGCAGCGTGCCGACCACGCCGGACGAAAAGTATTTCCAGGCGCTGGAGCGGGCGATGGCCTTCACCGTGCCCCGGCCCAAGATTCTGGTGATGAACTATCCGTCGAACCCGACGGCCGAGACCGTGGACCTGGCCTTCTATGAGCGCGTCGTGGACTTCGCCAAGTCGAACGACCTGTGGATCATCAGCGACCTGGCCTATTCGGAACTGTATTACGACGGCAAGCCGACGGTCTCGATCCTGCAGGTTCCGGGCGCCAAGGACGTGGCGATCGAATTCACCTCCCTGTCCAAGACCTACAGCATGGCGGGCTGGCGCATGGGGTTCGCGGTCGGCGCCAGGAAGCTGATCGCGGCCATGGCGCGGGTGAAGTCCTATCTCGACTACGGCGCCTTCACGCCGATCCAGGCGGCCGCCTGCGCGGCGCTGAACGGACCGCAGGACATCGTCGAGCAGAACCGCAAACTGTATCACCGTCGCCGCGACGTGCTGATCGACAGCTTCGGCCGCGCGGGTTGGGACATTCCCAAACCCGCCGCCTCCATGTTCGCCTGGGCGCCGCTGCCGCCGGCGCTGGCCCATATGGGCAGCCTGGAGTTCTCCAAACAGCTTCTGACCCACGCCAAGGTCGCGGTGGCGGCGGGCGTCGGCTATGGCGAGAACGGCGAGGGCTTCGTCCGCATCGCCCTGGTCGAGAACGAGCAGCGCATCCGCCAGGCCGCGCGCAACATCAAATCCTATCTGAAATCGCAGGGCGTCAACATTCCGCCTTACCGGGAAGACTGACCGACCATGCCTTCTGGATTGATCGCGCTGCTGGACGATGTCGCCGGCATCGCCAAACTGGCCGCCGCCTCGCTGGACGATGTCGGGGCCGCCGCCGGCAAGGCCTCGACCAAGGCGGCGGGGGTGGTGGTGGACGATGCGGCGGTGACGCCGCGCTATGTCGCCGGCCTGTCTCCTAGCCGCGAATTGCCGATCATCGGCAAGATCGCCCTGGGGTCTTTCCGCAACAAGCTGATCTTCATCCTGCCGGCGGCGCTGTTGTTGAGCGCCTTCGCGCCCTGGGCCATCACGCCGATCCTGATGTGCGGCGGGACCTATCTGTGCTTCGAGGGCGCCGAGAAACTGCTGGAGGCCCTTGGCGGCGGCGGTCATGGCGAAGACAGGGTCCAGACCGGCGATGCGGCGGCCCTGGAGAAGACGACGGTGGCGGGGGCGGTGCGCACCGATCTGATCCTGTCGGCCGAGATCATGGCCATCGCCCTGGCCGATGTGGCGGCCCAGCCGATCCTGACGCAGGCGGCGGTGCTGGCGGTGGTCGGGGTCGCCATGACGGTGGCCGTCTATGGAGCGGTCGGGCTGATCGTGAAGATGGACGACATCGGCCTGGCCCTGGCCGAACGCCCCAGCGCCGGGGTGCGAGGCGTGGGGCGCGGCCTGGTCAAGGGGATGCCGGTGGTGATGAGCGCCCTGTCGGCCATCGGGACGGCGGCCATGCTGTGGGTCGGGGGCGGCATCCTGGTCCACGGGTCGCATACGCTGGGCCTGCATTGGCCGGCTGCGCCGCTGGAGCATCTGTCCCACGCCGTGGCCCAGGCGAGCGGGCCGCTGGGCGCGGTGACGGGCTGGCTGACGACCGCTGCGGTCTCGGCTGTCGCGGGCCTGATCGTCGGCGGGCTGGTCGTGCTGATCGTTCATCAGGTCGGGCGCCTGCGCGGCGAGGAAACGCATTAGGGGCGGGCGCGTCTTCGCGCCTGTCATGCAGATGCAATCCGCAGCCGCTAGAGGCCGCTAGCCTGTCGTTGGAGTGTCGTCTATGTCCCTGGCCAAATCCGTGTCGCGTCGCGCCGCCCTGGCGGTGTTGGGCGCCTTGTCGATGGCGGGCGTCGCTCAGGCTCGAGTTCAGGGATCGGTTCCGAACTCGGTTCAGCCGGCGTCGTCGGCCGCGCCCCTGGCGCCGCCCAAGCTGATCGTGACCATCGTGGTCGACCAGTTCAGCGCCAATCTGTTCGATCAGTATCGCGGTCGCTACACCGCCGGCCTGCGTCGCATGGCCGACCAGGGGCTGGTGTCGATCAACGGCTATCAGACCCATGGTCTGACCGAGACCTGCCCCGGCCACTCCACCGTCCTGACCGGGATGCATCCGGTCGAGACCGGCCTTCCGGCGAACGACTGGATCGACGCCAGGACGGGCAAGGAGGTCTATTGCCTGGCCTCCGCGCGCAACCACCTGGCCCACGGCCGCGACGACACGGACAACGGACCGGTCGGAACCGAACAGCTCCAGGCCACGACGCTGGGCGACTGGCTGAAGGCCGTCAGCCCGGACAGCAAGGTGTTCGGCGTTTCGGGCAAGGACCGCGGCGCCATCAATCTGGCGGGCCATCAGGGCCAGGCCTTCTGGTTCACCGACGGCTTCGGACTGACGACCTATGTCGAGCCGGGCCAGACGGCCGAGCGCAAACTGGCGCCCGTCGCCGGCTTCAATCGCGCCTTCAACGCCTGGCTGGCGGCCAATCCGGTGACTTGGGACTATCGGAACGACGAATGCCGCGCCCTGGCCGGGGACTGGATCATCCGCGGTCAGACCTTCCATTCGCAGCTGCCGCCCGCCAAGCTGGCGTTCGACAACACGCCGCTGCTGGACGAACAGACGCTGAAGGCCGCCGAATATCTGCTGGAGACGCAGAAGCTGGGGCAGGGGACGGCGACGGACATGCTGGGCGTCAGCCTGTCTGCGACCGACCGCATCGGCCATGCCTATGGCACCCAGGGGCCCGAGATGTGCGAACAGATGCACCGCCTGGACGTGGCGCTTGGCGCTCTTCTGGACCAGTTGGCCCAGGTTCCGGGCGGCGTCCTGGTGGTGCTGACGGCCGACCATGGCGGCTCGGACTTCGTGGAGCGTCTGCACGCCCAAGGCTATCCCCACGCGCGGCGTCTGGATACGGATGCGATCCAGGCGGTCAACACGGCCCTGAAGACGCGGTTCGACCTGGCGGCCGACCCGCTTCAGGCGGGCGGCAGCGGCCTGATGGTCGCCGACGCCGAGCGCAAATCCCTGCCGGACCCGTTGCGGACCCAGGTCGCCGAGGCCGCCGTAGAGATGCTGCGCGGACTGCCCGACGTCGCCTTCGCCGAGACCCGCGACCGCCTGCTGGCCGAAGCGATCCCCGACAGCCGCCAGCCGGAGATGATGACGATCCGCGAGCGGATGCGCCTGTCGACCGTGGCCGAGCGTTCGCCCGACATCCAGTTCGCCCTGGCCCAGAACGTCAACGGCGGCGGCCGTGTCGGCGGCACTTTGAGCGGACACGGCACCCCGTTCGAATTCGACCGCCGCGTCCCCATCATCTTCTGGTGGCCCGGCGCGAAGCCCGAGGAGCGCTTCCTGCCGATCCGCACGATCGACATCGCCCCGACCCTGGCGCACGTCATCGGCGTGGCCGCGCCCCCGGTCGAGGGCCGCTGCATCGACCTGAACGGATTTGCGGTGGCGGATTGCCCGGCGACAGCCTTGACACCGGCGCGATAAACTCCTGTTTCGGGAGCCTCAACTCATGTTTCCCGAGGGGAAGGCGGCCTTACGCGAAACGATTTTCATGGGCAGTAAGGGACAAATCGCCTCTGAGCGCCAATAAGGAAACGTTCATGAATCGAGCCCGCCGCGCCCGCATCGTCGCGACCCTGGGCCCCGCAAGCCGCGCGCCCAGCACCGTCAAGGCGCTGGCTCAGGCCGGGGTCGATGTGTTTCGCCTGAACTTCAGCCACGGCTCGCACGAGGACCACGCCGCCGCCTTGAAGGCCGTGCGCGGGGCCGAGATGGCGTTGCAGCGGCCGTTGGGCGTGCTGGCCGACCTGCAGGGGCCCAAGCTGCGGCTCGGTCGGTTCAAGGATGTCGAGATTGCCGTCAAACCGGGCCACACGATGCGCTTCGACCTGGATCCGACGCCGGGCGATGCGTCGCGGGTGCAGATGCCGCACCCGGAAATCTTCAAGGCCCTGCGCAAGGGGATGCTGCTGTTGCTGGACGACGGGCGGGTGCGCCTGCGCGTCGGAGATCGCACCGACGACTGGGCCGATGTGACGGTCGAGAGCGGCTCGAAACTGTCGGACCGCAAGGGTGTCGCGGTGCCCGAGGCGGTGATCCCGGTCTCGGCCCTGACGCCCAAGGACCGCGAGGACCTGGCCTTCGCCCTGCGGATGGGTGTGGACTGGGTGGCGCTGAGCTTCGTGCAGAAGCCCGAGGACATGGCCGAGCTGAAGCGGATCGTGAACGGTCAGGCGGCCTGCCTGGCCAAGATCGAGAAGCCGGCCGCCCTGGCCGACCTGGAAGCCATCCTGGACTATTGCGACGGGGTCATGGTGGCGCGCGGCGACCTGGGCGTGGAGATGGATCCCGAAGAAGTGCCGGTCGCCCAGAAGGAGATCGTCCGCGCGGCCCGCAATCGCGGCGTGCCGGTGATCGTGGCCACCCAGATGCTGGAATCCATGACCAGCGCCCCGGCGCCGACGCGGGCCGAAGCGACCGATGTCGCCAACGCCGTCTACGAGGGCGCCGACGCCCTGATGTTGTCGGCCGAGACAGCGTCGGGCGACTATCCGCTGGAATCCGTCGGCATCATGAGCCGGATCATCGAGCGGGTCGAACGCGATCCGATGTGGCCCAGCCTGATGGGCGCCGAACATGCCGGCATGGACGAACACGATGTGGACGCCCTGGTCGGCGCCGCCGCGATGGCGGCCAACGCCCCCTCGACCGGCTGTCTGGTGGTGTTCACCACCCTGGGCGGCACGGCGCGGCGCATGGCCCGCGAACGGCCGTTGAAGCCGATCCTGGTGCTGACGCCCAACCCCAACACCGCGCGCCGCCTGGCCTTGGTCTGGGGGCTGGAGCCGCGCCTGGGCGATCAGCCGGATTCGCTGGAGGCCGTCACCGACGATGCGGTCGAGAGCGCGGTCAAATACGGCCTGGCCCAGCCCGGCCAGCGCATCCTGATCCTGGCGGGCACGCCGTTCGGGGCGCCCGGCGCCGCCAATCTGCTGCGCCTTGCCCATGCGCCCGCGGCGACGACCAAGGGCCGCAAAAAGCGGCGGGACTGACAGAGAGCCGTCCCTTGCCCCAGATCGCATCCTGGGGCGGCGGCAGGACGAACCCAGGGCGACATGCGCGTCGCACGACCGGCCCGCGGCGCCATTTCAGTCTCGAACTAGGCCGCCGTCGACCACCAGGTTCTGACCCGTCACCGCACGGCTCCAAGGGCTGGCGAAGAAGAGGACGGCGTCGGCGAACTCCTGCGGGGTGGTGACGCTGCGCAGCGGGGTCATGCCGGCGATCAGGTCGAAGACGGCCTCGGGGGTGGCGGCGCTGGCGTCGGTGGTGCGCAAGAGGCCGCCCGAGACCATGTTGACGGTGATCCCGTCCGGCCCCAGGTCGCCGGCGGCGGTGCGGGTCAGGCTGAGCAGGGCGGCCTTGGCGGCGGTGTAGTCGTGATAGGGCACGACCGGATTCTGGAACAGGTTGGTGCCGATGTTGATCACGCGGCCGAACCGGCCGGCGGCCATGCCGGGCGCCGTAGCCTGGATCAGATTCAGGGCGCCGCGCACCACGGTCGAGAACTGGCGGTCCATCTCGTCCCAGCCGATGGCGGTCATCTGGGACCGCGCGTCGCCGTTGAAGCTGTAGTCCAGGGCGTTGTTGACGACAGTGGTCACAGGGGCGTCGAAACGGTCTCGTGCGGCGGCGACCATGGCGTCCACGGCGGCGCGGTCGGTCACGTCGGCCTGAAGGGCGACGGCGCGGTCGCCGATCTCGGCGGCCAGGGCGTTCGCCGCCTCGCCGCTGGCGCGCCAGTTGACGACGACGCGAGCGCCTTCGCGGGCGAAGGCGCGGACGCAGGCGGCGCCCACGCCGCGCGCGCCGCCGGTGACGAGGACGATCTGGTCGGCGAGCTTCATGGCGGAGGTCTCATGCGTCGGAGGAAGGGAGAATGTCCTCGCCCATCCAGGCGGGCTTGCGCAAGCGCACCGGGCGGCTGTCCACCGTCAGGTCGCCGTCGAGCCGGTCGATCCGCAGCAGGGCCATGACCGAACCGTCCCGGCCCGACAGCACCTCGCCCGCGCGCAGTTCGCCCTTCAGCACCTCGGCGCCGAAGGCGGGGGGCGGGCCGTCGAAATCGAGCGGCAGCATCCGGTTCTTGATCGCGCCGCGCCGCTTCATGCGCGAGGTCGTCTCCTGGCCGACGAAACAGCCCTTGTGGAAGTCGATGCCGTTCAGCAGGTCGAAATCGGCCTCGATCGGATAAGTCTTGTCCTGGGGGGCGTCGGCGGCGGGGTCGGGCACGCCGACCGACAGGCGATGGGCGTCATAGTCGGCTTCGGCGGCGTCGGGCGTCGCCTCGCCGTAACGCCGGCCGCCCATCAGGGGCGTGCGCGGATCGATCATGAAGCCGTCGGGCGCATCGGGCCAGGCGGCGAAGACGGGGCGGTCGTCGGCGGCGACCTGGACCTGGGCGCGGAGCCTGTACATCGACAGCCGCTGGATCAGGGCCTCGCGCCGGGCGGCCGCGACGTCCAGCAGCACGCCGTCGGCCTGGCCCAGGACGAACAGGTCGAACAGCAGCCGGCCGGGCGGGGAGAGCAGGGCGCCGAACCGCAGTTCGTTCTCGCCCAGGGTCTCGACATCCTGGGTCAGCAGATTGTGCAGAAAGGGTCTGGCCTCCGGGCCGGTCACGGCGATCAGGGCGCGGCTGTCGAGGCGGGCGATGGGCATGGGGGCTAGATGGGGGTGGGACGGCCGGAAGAAAGGGATGGGGCGGCATTTCCCTCGAGCCGCCTCCCCCTGTCCGTCATCCTAGGCGCAAGGCACAGGATGAAGAACCTTCGCGTCAAACCACCGCATAGCGCGCCACGACGCCGTCGGGCTGGAAGTCATGTTCGGCCAGCTTGTCGAGGGAACGGATCACGCGGGTCAGGAAGGCCTGCGGATCGCCGGCCTCGACCGCAGGAAGCAGCCAGTCGGTGACGACGGCGCGCGCCGGATAGGTTCCGACCGGACCGGGGATGCTGAGCGCGACCTGTATCCCCTCTGCGATCCAGCCGGCGACGGTGACGAACAGGTCAGTCGAGGCCAGGAAGTCCGAGCGGCGCAGGACATAAAGGGTGATGATCCCGTCCTCGATCCCGTCGGGACGCACGATCACGCCGCTGCGGTCGGGCCGCCAACGCTCGTCCAGTTCGATCACGCGCCACAGGCAGAACCAGACGCGGCAGGCGTTCGGCCGGATTTCGTGAACCGAACAGCCGGCGCCGTCGATGCAATAGGCGCACAGTTCGCCCGTCGGCTTGGCCAGTTCGGGCAGGTCCAGCGGAATGACCCGGCAGCATTCGACGCAGCCGCCGCAGGTCCGTTCGGGCAGAAGGGGCAGGCTCACCCCTGGCGATCTGCGTCGAAGGTTCGCTCCAGCCGGGCGATGCGGCGGTCCATGTCGGCCACGACCGCCTCCAGCCGCGCCTTTTCCGAGACCATGTCCACGGCCGTCCCGTCCTCGTAGGAGATGGTCGCGCCCCTCGATATCAGGTCCAGCCTATACGGGGCGGTGACGCGCTGGGCCTTGAAGCGTTCCAGGGCGGCGGTCGCGGCGGGGTCGGGGAGATGGCTCATGCGCGTCGCTGTAACGCAGGACGTCCGCCTGTGGAAACAGTCGTTTGGCGCTGAACCTGCGATAGAATCCCTGTAGTCCTGAGCCCATGATCGGGCGGTTCCCCATCCTGTACATCGCCGAGGCCGACGCCGAGGACGCGGTCTTGTCGTCAGGCGTGCTGGCGCATCTGGTCGACAGCCTGCCCCAGGCGACCTTCACCATCGTCGGATCGGCCGCCAGCGCGCCGCTGTTCGCCGACACGCCGCGCCTGACGAAGCTGATCGTGCTGGAGCGCGAAGGCCATTTCGAATGGATCGCCCTGTGGAACCAGGTGCGCGGGACAAAATGGGGCCTGGTCGTGGACATGCGCGGCTCGGACCTGTCGGGCAAGCTGCGGCGCGAGCGGCGGGCGGTGCGCGGCAAGGCGCAGCCCGGCCTGCACGCCGTCGAGGCGGCCGCCGCGGTGCTGAAGCTGGAGCCGGAAGAGACGCCGGCGCCGCGCCTGTTCTTCTCGGAACAGACCCTGGCCGAGGCCAGGGCGCTGTTTCCCGCATCGGGCGGAGAGGGGCCGATCCTGGCGGTCGGACCGGGCGTGGAATGGATGGGCAAGCGCTGGCCCGCCGAACGCTACGCCAAGGTGGCGGCCCAGCTGCTGGCCGACGACGGGCCCCTGGCGGGCGGGCGGCTGATGATCGTGGGCGAGGAGGTGGACCGCGAGGCCGCCCACACCATCCGCTACGCCGTGCCGCGCGCGCGGGTTATCGAACTTCAGGGCAGGCTGACGCGGCTGCAGACGGCGGCGGCCTTGTCGCAGGCGGCGCTCTATGTCGGGGCGGACTCCATCTGGACCCATCTGGCCGTGGCGGCGGGCGTTCCGACGGTGGCGGTCTTCGGCCCTTCGGACGAGACGACGCGCGGGCCTTGGAAGGGCCAGGCCGTTCGCGGGCCGCGCAGCTATCAGGAGTTCAAGACCCTGGACCCCCGCCTGAACCAAGCCATCCAGCACATGATGGACCTGCCGTGGGAACGGGTGCTGAAGGCGGCGATACGGGTGTTGAAGGTGCGGGGTTAGGCCCTCTCTTTTCCGCTCATCCCCGCGAAAGCGGGGACCCAGCGCTTTGGGCGACCCGGCGTCGATATTCATCCCGTCTGCCGATCTCGGACAGGACTTGCGAACGAAAGAACTGGGTCCCCGCTTTCGCGGGGATGACCGGAAGGTTAGAAGCAGCCACCCGTCACACAGGACACGCCCATGACCCAGACCTATGACCTGATCGTGCGCGGCGGGGAGGTGGCGAACCATGCCGGACGCGGGCTGGCGGATGTGGGCGTCATCGACGGCAAGATCGCCTTCATCGGCGACCTGGGCCAGGCCTCGGCGGGGGAGACTTTCGACGCGACCGGCCTGACGGTCCTGCCGGGCGTCATCGACACCCAGGTCCATTTCCGCGAGCCGGGGCTGGAGTGGAAGGAGGACTTGGAGACGGGCAGCCGCGCGGCAGCCCTGGGCGGGGTCGTCGCCGTGTTCGAAATGCCGAACACCAACCCCAACACCACCGACCCCGACACTCTGGCCGACAAGCTGGCGCGGGCGAAGGATCGGATGTGGACCGATCACGCCTTCTACATCGGCGGCACGCATGAGAATGCGGACTACCTGGGCGAGCTGGAGCGGCTGCCCGGCTGTTGCGGGGTCAAGGTTTTCATGGGCGCCTCGACCGGCGACCTGCTGATCGCCGACGATGACGGGGTGCGCAAGGTGCTGTCCAACGTGCGCCGGCGCGCCACCTTCCACTCCGAGGACGAATACCGCCTGGTCGAGCGCCGCGGCCTGGCCCGCACCGGCGACTGGACCAGCCACCCGGAGGTGCGCGACGCCGAGAGCGCCATCCGCTCGACCCACCGTCTGGTCGGTCTGGCCAAGGAGACGGGCGCGCGCATCCACGTCCTGCACGTCACGACCAAGGACGAGATGGACTATCTGCGATTCCACAAGGATGTCGCCACCGTCGAGATCACGCCCCAGCACCTGACGCTGGTGGCGCCGGAAGCCTATGAGCGGCTGGGCAGCTACGCCCAGATGAACCCGCCGATCCGGTCGCAGGAGCACGTCGACGCCCTGTGGCTGTGGGGGATGCAGCAGGGCGTGGCCGACGTGCTGGGCTCCGACCATGCGCCGCACGCCAAGGAGGAGAAGGCCAAGCCCTATCCGGCCTCGCCTTCGGGGATGCCGGGGGTGCAGACGCTGGTGCCGCTGATGCTGACGCACGTGGCCAATGGGCGACTGTCGCTGGAACGGTTCATCGACCTCACCTCGGCGGGGGCGCAGCGGGTGTTCGGCACGGCCAACAAGGGGCGGATGGCGGTCAGCTATGACGCCGACCTGACCATAGTCGATCTGAAGGCGAAGCGCACGATCACCCACGACCAGCAGGCGACGCGCTGCGGCTGGACCCCGTTCGACGGCGTCGAGGCGACTGGCTGGCCGATGGCGACCGTCGTGCGCGGCCGGGTGGTGATGCAGGACGGCGAACTGATCGGATCGGCGCACGGGCGGCCGGTGCGGTTCATGGAGACGCTGTGAGGCTCTCTTTTCTTTCGTCATCCTCGGGCTTGTCCCGAGGATCCAGACGCCCGGTGGTCGGTGGTGCGCACCGTCTTCGACGGAGTCTCTGGATCCTAGGCACAAGGCCTAGGATGACGGGAGTGGGGGCGTGGGCGTGACCCTATTTGAAAAGCCCCGCCTCGGCCTGATCGGCTTGGGCGCCTTCGGGCGGCTGACGGCGCGGCATCTGTCGCCGTCGTTCGAGATCAAGGCCCATGATCCGGCGGCGACGGACGGAGAGGGCGTGGCGACCTTGACCGAGCTGGCGACCGCCGCCGCCTGTCCCGTCGTGATCCTGGCCGTGCCGGTCGAGGCGCTGGAGGCGACGCTGGACGCGATCCGCCCGCATCTGTCCCCCGACGCCCTCGTGATCGACGTGGGATCGGTGAAGGTGAAGCCGGCGCGGCTGATGGACGAGAGGCTGCCGCCCGGCGTGAGAGTCGTCGGAACCCACCCGCTGTTCGGCCCCCAGAGCGGCAAGGACGGGATCGCCGGACTGCGGATCGCCGTGTGCGAAGTGCGGGGTGGAAAGGACGCCCGCCGCGTCGCCGCCTTCTGCCGCCGTGCCCTGGGGCTGAAGGTCTTTCAGGTCAGCCCCGAGGATCACGACCGCGAGGCCGCCGTCGTCCAGGGCCTGACCCACCTGATCGCCCGCGTGTTGATGGCGATGGAGCCCCTGCCGACGCGCATGACCACCGCCAGCTTCGACCGGCTGATGCAGGCCGTCGACATGGTCCGCCACGACAGCCCGGCGGTGTTCCGCGCCATCGAACGCGACAACCCCTTCGCGGCCGAGGTCAGGGAAAGGTTTTTCGCGCTGGCGGATCAGGCGCGGGGCGCGTTGGATTGATCCCTCGCGCTGTGGGAAGGACCAGTCAGTGCGCCTTGATGAACGCCGCCACATTCTCCGCGACGCCAGGCGCGAGCGGCAGGGCGGGATCGGCGTAGGTCGCCAGGTTGGCGGCGCGGGCGGCGGGGGCGGTCTTCAGGACGTGGTTGACGCCGTCCCAGAGTTTCAGCGTGGCCCTGGGATCGGCGGCGGCCAGGGCTTGGGCGTCCGCGACGCCGACCTGGAGGTCGGTGGTTCCCTGCCCGATGAAGACCGGGCCGTCGTAGGGTGCGATCAGGGCGGCGGGGTCCAGCGGCAGCCACGACATCAGATAGGGCTGGACCGAGGGGCGGAACAGGGCCGCCAGCGCGGGCGGCGTATCGGCGACGGCCCGGCCGGCCTCAAGCTCGGTCAGGATCGAGAAGGCCTGGGTCTTCATCGGCTCGGGAACGGCGGCCATCTGTTCGCGCAGCACCGCGCCCGCCGGGCGACCGGCGCCCGACAGCAGCACAAGGCCGCAGATCTTGTCTGTGTCGGCGTTCGGGCCGCCTTGAACCGCCTTCAGCGCGACAAGGGCGCCTTCGCTATGGCCGATCAGCCAGGCGCAGGGCAGGCCCGCGCGCGAGGCGGCCTCGGCGGCCCAGGCGCGGGCGTCGGCGACATAGGCGTCGAACCGCAGATCGGCCTCGGCCGGACCGGCGGCGGCGCTGGCGGCGATGCCGCGTTTGTCGATGCGGACCGTGGCGATCCCCTGTTGCGCCAGACCTTCGGCCAGCAGGCGATAGGTCCCGGCCGCGACGCCCATCGGGCTATTCCCATCCCGGTCGGTCGGACCCGATCCCGGCAGGATGACGGCCGCGGCCGAGGCGTCCGACGGCGTCAGCAGGGTTCCATGCAGCGGCGCGGGCTGGGCGGGCAGGGCGATCTCGGTCGAGACGGGACCGGCGGCCAGGACGGCGAGGGCGGCGGCGAGACTGAACATGGGCGGTGTCCTTGGAACGGGTCAGAGGGGCCGGCGGTTCGGATCGGCGCGCCACACGCGCCAGCTTTCGAAGGTCGATAGAGCGGCGGCGACAAGTGCGGCGGCGATCAGGGACAGGGTTCCCGCCGGTTGAGGCGTCCAAGGCGCTGTGAACAGCCCGATCAAGCCCAAAAGGAAGAGCAGCCGTCCCGCCAGTCGATTGGATCGGTCCCAGGCCAGCCGGCTCTTGTAGCTCCAGGGCGTGCGCACCCCGACGAGCCGGTTGGGCGCCACGCGGCCGAGGAAAGCGCCGGTTCCAAAGAGGATCAGCGACAAGCCGGCCATGGACAGTCTCGCTGTCCCTTCGGGTGGCAGATCGCCGAAGGTCTGAGCGGATATGGTCAAGCCCAGGATGGCGACGGTGAAAGCGATCACGCCCTGTCCAATCCGCAGGGTGCGGGCGCGTGGCGATTCGCCAGAGATGGATGCGCGCATCGCGTATAAGCCCAAACCGCCGCCAGAGATCAGACCAATCACCGCCATGCCGCCGAGAAGCACGGCGAACTCTTGGCCGGACGCCCATCCGTCGATTTCGAAGGCGGCGTTCCAATGTATGGGCAGAACCCTTTCGGTCGGACCGTTCAGTCCGACGTGCAGGGCGAATCCCGCCTGGACGGCGAAGACGGCGACGGTCAGATAATCCAGCAGCGACAGGCGATCCTTCATCGGCGCGGCGCCTTGGCGGCGTGCGAAAGGGCGGGGGCGGCCTCTCCGGTTCCAACAATGTCCATCAGAAAGGCCATGGCCTCTTCGACGGCGGAAATTTCCAGCCGATAGCGGATGGTCTGGCCCTCGCGCTCGGGGCTGACCAGGCCGGCGTCCTTCAGGGCGTTAAGATGGCCTGTGATGGTGGGCCAGCTCATGTCGAAGGCGGCGGCGATGTCGCCGGACGCCAGCGGACCCGCGCGCAGCATGGCGACGATGCGGCGGCGGACCGGATGCGACAGGGCCTTGAACAAGGTGTTCATAGGCGCATCCCTAATTAGGGAATTGACTAAATGCAAGCGGTGGGTCGGCGGATTGGTTCATCGACATTCATGACAGGTGTCTCGGCGCGTCATTCCGGGGCTGAGCGGAGCGAAGAACCCGGAACCCAGGGCCGCAGTCGCGCTGTTGAACGCCTCCAAGGCCTGACGTCCGCCTCCTGGGTTCCGGGATCGTCTTTCGGACGCCCCGGAATGACGTTCAACCTAGTGTAACCGGCCGTCACCCTCGGCCTTGCGCCGAGGACGACGAGGAGGGGAAGGCCCTCTGCCTGTCAGATCGAGAAGCTGACGCCGCAGCCGCAGCTGGAGGCGGCGTTGGGGTTGCGGACCACGAACTGGGCGCCGGCCAGTTCGTCGACGAAGGCGATCTCGGCGTTCTTCAGGAAGGGAATGGAGACGGGGTCGACCAGGGCGGCCTGGCCGTCGCGTTCGATGCGCAGGTCGTCGTCCTCGGCCGTTTCCACCAGTTCGAACCGGTACTGGAAGCCCGAACAGCCGCCGCCGTCGACCGCGACGCGCAGCATCAGCGCCTTGCCCTCGGCCGCGCCCAGTTTCGCCAGGCGTCTGGCGGCGCTGGCGGCCAGGACGATGCCTTCCGGCGCGCGTTGGGCGACGGTGAAGGCGGGTGTGGACGGTTCTGTGGATTGGACGGTGCTCACGCCTGCCTATATGAGGCGCGGGCGGGCGTTCGCAAAGGCCCCGCCTCAGCAAAGTTGATGACTTGAGCCAGATCGAACTCGCAACCTACGCCGAACGCGCCGATCAGACGAAGGGCCGCCGCTTCTTCGAGGCGCCCAGCCGCACCCGCACCGCCTTCGCGCGCGACCGCGACCGGATCATCCATGCGACGGCGTTCCGGCGGCTGAAGGAGAAGACCCAGGTCTTCGTGGCGCACGAGGGCGATCATTACCGCACCCGCCTGACCCATTCGCTGGAGGTGGCCCAGATCGCGCGGTCGCTGGCCCATGCGCTCAGGTTGGACGACGACCTGGCCGAGACCATCGCCCTGGCCCACGACCTGGGCCATCCGCCGTTCGCCCATGCGGGGGAGGACGAACTGGTGGTGCAGATGGCCGGGCACGGCGGCTTCGACCACAATGTCCAGAGTTTCCGCGTCGTGACCGAGCTGGAGAACCGCTATCCGCAGTTCGACGGGCTGAACCTGAGCTGGGAGACGGTCGAGGGGGTCGTCAAGCACAACGGGCCGGTGGCGCATCGGCTGGACGAACCGGCCTGGTCGGTGGTGCGGCCCTATCGCGCGGGCGGAGAGGCGGGCTGGGACCTGCGGCTGGACAGTTTCGCCTCGCTGGAGGCCCAGTGCGCCGCCATCGCCGACGACATCGCCTATAACAACCACGACGTGGACGACGGGGCGCAGGCGGGCCTGTTCACTCTGTCGGACCTGGATCAGGTGCCGCTGATCGGGCCGATGCTGGCCGAGGTTCGTCGCGACTGGCCCACGATCGACGATCGTATGCTGCGCATCGAGGCCGTTCGGCGGATGATCGGCGTCATGGTCGAGGACGTGCTGGCCGAAACGGGGCGGCGGCTGGAGGAGGACCGGATCGTCACGACCGAGGACGTGCGGACGGCGAAACGGACCCTGGTCGACTTCTCGCAGGCCATGCACCTGGACCTGGCCGTCTTGAGGAAGTTCCTGTTCGAGCGGATGTATCGCCACTACCGCGTCAACCGCACGCGCAGCCAGGCGCGGCGGGTGCTGTCGCAACTGTTCGAACTGTTCATGGCCGAGCCGGAGGTGATGCCGCCCGAATGGGGCACGCCCGCCATGACCAGCGACCGGACGCAACGGGCGCGCGCCGTCTGCGACTATATCGCCGGCATGACGGACCGCTACGCCATAGAAGTCCACCAGAAATTGTTCAGCCTCGACCTCGCCCTCGATCTGTGATTCGAAAGACGGACGTGGGGGCGTAAAGTGAACGTTCGGCGCCCGATTCGCGCCGGACAGACGGCGGAGCGCGACCATGTCATTCGAAGACGACAACAAGCCGGGCCGGGGCGCCTATACGCCCCCCACCGACGACGACCTGCCGTTCCGTCGCAACAGCTATGATCCGCGCAGCGGCCGCGCCATTGGTTCTGGCTCGGGCGGCTCGGGCGGGGGCAAGGCGCCGCCGGTGACGTTGATCGTCAGCGCGGTGGTCCTGCTGCTGCTGATCGTGGCGGTGATCTTCTTCTATCGCTCGGGCATGCGCGCCTCGACCGACGCGCCGCCGGCCGTGGGTCAGCCCGTGGGCGAGATGAAGACGGCGCCGCCCATCGACGCCCAGCCGATCGATCCGGCCGAGGGGGTGCGCGTCTATCGCGACGAGACCGAGACGCCCGACGCGCCCGTGACCTTCACCCCGCCGCCCGAGACGCCCCAGCCGCGTCCCGCCGCCCCGCCGCCCGTCGCCCCGACCGGCCAGGGCCTGCCGGCCGCCAAGGCCCCGACCCCGGCGACCCCGGCCCCCGCGCCGCGTCCGGCCCCCGCCGCCCCGCCTCCGGCCGCGACGCCCGCGCCCGCCGCCCCCGCCGCGCGCGGTTCGGCCTCGGTCCAGATCGGGGCCTTCTCCTCGACCGAGATCGCGGACCGGGAATACGCCGCGGTCGCCGGCCGGTTCGGCCAGTACGCCTCGGGCGCCGAAAAGCGCGTGACCGAGGTGACGACCTCCAGCGGATCGACCCTGTACCGCACCGCTTTCTCGGGCCTGTCGCGCGAGCGAGCCACAGCCTTCTGCTACGCGCTGAAGGCGGCGGGCCGGGACTGCATCGTTCGGTGACTTCGGCCGCCATCTACGGCTGCGCCGGACATCGGCTGACGGAGGCGGAACGCGCCTTCTTCGCCGAGGCGCGGCCGTGGGGCTTCATCCTGTTCCGGCGCAACATCGACATGCCGGAACAGGTGCGGGCGCTGACCGAGGACCTGCGCGCCGCCGTCGGCGATGCCCAGGCGCCCGTGCTGATCGACCAGGAGGGCGGGCGGGTCCAGCGTATGGGGCCGCCGCACTGGCCGAAATATCCGCCCGGCGCCGCCTATCTGAAGGCGGCGAACGACCTGGACGGCGCGCGCGAACTGGCGCGGCTGGGCGCGCGTCTGATGGCGCACGATCTGCGCGAGGTCGGGATCACCGTCGATCTGCTGCCGGTGCTGGACGTGCCGGCGCCCGGCGCCCACGACATCATCGGCGACCGCGCCTACGCCGCCGATCCCGCAGTGGTCGGCCTGCTGGGCCGGGCGGCGGCGGAGGGGCTGCTGGCGGGCGGGGTGCTGCCCTGCATCAAACATATGCCGGGACACGGTCGGGCCTTCGCCGACAGCCACAAGGCCCTGCCGACGGTCCACGCGGATTTCGAAACGCTGGACGGCTGGGACTTCGCCCCGTTCAAGGCCCTGTCGGACATGCCGCTGGCCATGACGGCGCACATCGTCTTCACCGCCATCGACGGGAAACGGCCGGCGACCCAGTCGAAGAAGGCGGTCCGCACGATGCGAGAGCATCTGGGCTTTTCGGGCCTGATCCTGACCGACGACCTGTCGATGCAGGCGCTGAGCGGCGATCTGGGTCAGCGGGCGCATCGGTCGCTGAAGGCCGGCTGCGACGTGGTCGTGCACTGCAACGGCGACCTGGCGGAAATGCAGGCGGTGGCCGAGGGGACCGGCCGGCTGAAGGGCAAGGCCAGGGCGCGGGCCGAGGCGGCGCTGGCCCGCATCGTGCGGGCGCCCGAACCGCTGGACCCCGTCGCGGCGCACGACCGCTTCTTCAAGGCGCTGGGCGGTCGAATGGACGTCGCCAAGGGACCGGACGTGGGCGAGGCGCAGGCGTGATCGGCACGTCGTGGCCTCAAGTAGCGCGAAGCGCGGTAGGCCCGGACAATGTCTGAAGCCTTCCAGCCCACTCTGGACTTCGACGCGGTCGATGCGGTCGAGGAGCGCGAGGCCTTCGTCGTCGATCTGGACGGCTATGAAGGGCCGCTGCACGTCCTTCTGGCCCTGGCGCGGAACCAGAAGGTCGATCTGCTGAAACTGTCGATCACCCATCTGGCGGAACAGTATCTGGCCTTCGTGCACGAGGCGCGGCGGCGCAACTTCGCCCTGGCGGCCGATTATCTGGTGATGGCGTCGTGGCTGGCCTATCTGAAGTCGCGCCTGCTGCTGCCGCGCACCGACAAGGGCAAGGCCGAGGAACCGCCCGCCGAAGAAATGGCCGCCGCCCTGGCCTTTCGCCTGCAGAAGCTGGAGGCGATGCGCAACGCCGCCGAACAGCTGATGGCCCGGCCCCAGCTGAAACGCGACGTCTTCACGCGCGGCGACCCCGAGGCGACCGTGATCACGCCCTCCGACCGGATCGAGGCCAGCCTGTACGAACTGATGAGCGCCTATGTGGTGCAGCGGCGGCGCGAGGAGGCCAGGCGCTACGCCCCCGGCCAGCGGGTCGAGGCCTTTCCACTGGAGGCCGCGCGCGACTGGCTGCGCGAGATCATGCCGAAACTGGCCGACTGGACCCCGCTGGACAAGGTTGCGCCCCGCCGCGAGGACCAGGACGGACCCAGCCAGGCGAGCTTTACCGCCTCGACCCTGTCAGCCAGTCTGGAACTGGTGAAGGAGGGGGCGATGGACATCCGACAGGCGCAGGCGTTCGCGGACCTTTATCTGAAACGCCGCGGACCGGGCCAGCCGCTGGAGTTGACGCCGTGATGGCCGCTCCTTTCAGTCACCCTGAATCCGTCATCCTAGGGCTTGTCCCTAGGATCCAGACTCCCGGTGTCGAGCATGGTTGCGCGCACGCAAATACCGTGAGTCTGGATCCTCGCCACAAGGGCGAGGATGACGGTGAGGGAGAGGGGGATGTCTGACCTGGCCTTCCAACCCGACGAGGCCGAGATCGAGCGGCGGGTGGAGGCCCTGCTGTTCGCCGCCGCCGGGCCGCTGACGGCCGCCGAGATCGCCGCTCGCCTGCCCGAAAATTGCAATGTCGCGCGCGCCATCGCGGGGCTGCGCGCCCGCTACGAGGGTCGGGGGGTGGAGCTGGAATGCGTCGCCGACCGCTGGCGCTTCCGCACGGCGCCGGACCTGGCCTTCATGATGACGCAGGAGCGCGAGGAGCCTCGCCGCCTGTCCAAGGCCGCGCTGGAGACCCTGGCCATCATCGCCTACCACCAGCCCGTGACCCGCGCCGAGATCGAGAGCGTGCGCGGCGTCAGCATCTCCAAGGGCACGCTGGACCTGCTGCTGGAGATGGGGTTCGTGCGGTTGAGGGGGCGCAGGCGGACGCCGGGACGGCCCGTGACCTATGCGACCACGGATCGGTTCCTGGAGTATTTCGGCCTGGCGACCCTTCATGATCTGCCCGGCGTTCAGGAAATGAAGGCGGCGGGCCTTCTGGACCTTTCGCTTCCCGTCGGGTTCGAGACGCCGGACCCCAGCCGCGCCCTGGAGGCCGACGACGAGGACGGAGGCCTGCCGATCGAAGAGGATGCGCCCGAATTCGCCCAGGATTTCGTGGCCGAGGATCGCTGACGCCGCCTCGCTTTCACGTCGTCTTCATCGGCCTGCAAGCCAAGCCTGTCGCCTGGAGGCGTTGCGCGCCCTCAGGGGCGGGGATGGGCGCTTCTGAACAGGTCCCATTCCTCCACAGTGCGGCCGTCGGGCAGGATGCAGACCCTGAACTGGCCGCCGTCCGCCGCCGTGCGACTCTCGCTGCGCCCGCCGATGTCGATGCAGTATTTGGACGCCGGATTGGGCATGCCGATGGGGCGCGGCTCGGGCGTCTCACTGGCGCAGGCGGCGACGGCCAGCAGCGGCAATGCGGCCAGGACAGGCGTTTTCATGGGGAAACCTCGTTCTGTCGACTCATGATGCGCCTCGCCGCCTCAGGCCGTCAGCAGGCGCGGAAGCTTGAAGGTGACGGTTTCTTGGGCGCCCGCATCCTCGGACACCGTGGCGTCGAACCGGGCCGCGATGGCGTCGACCAGGGCCGCGATCAGGGGCTCGGGCGCCGAGGCCCCGGCGGTGACGCCGACCGTATCCACCCCGTCGAACCAGGCCCAGTCCACCTGGGAGGCGTCGTCGACCAGATAGGCGGCGCGCGCCCCGGCCCGCATCGCCACCTCGACCAGCCGGGCCGAGTTGGACGAATTCTTCGATCCGACCACCAGCACCAGCTGACACCCTTCGCCCAGCGCCTTGACCGCATCCTGGCGGTTGGTGGTGGCGTAGCAGATGTCTTCCTTGTGCGGATCGGGCAGTTCGGGGAAGCGGCGCTTCAGCACCTTCAATATGCCGGCGGTGTCGTCCACCGACAGGGTGGTCTGGGTGGCGTAGGCCAGGGGGGCGTCGCCGGGCCTCTGGAATCGTTCCGCGTCCTCCTCGGTCTCGACCAGGGTGATGGCGCCGGGCGGCAGCTGGCCCATGGTGCCGATCACCTCCGGGTGGCCCGCATGGCCGATCAGGACGATGTGGCGACCGGCCGCATGATGACGCTCGGCCTCGACATGGACCTTGGACACCAGCGGGCAGGTGGCGTCCAGGAACAGCAGTTCGCGCGCGCGGGCGCTGGCGGGGACCGACTTGGGCACGCCGTGGGCCGAGAATACGACCGGCCGGTCGTCCGGGCATTCGTCCAGTTCCTTGACGAAAACCGCGCCCATGGCCTTCAGCCGCTCGACCACATGGCGATTGTGGACGATCTCGTGGCGCACATAGACCGGCGCGCCGTACTTCTCGATGGCGCGCTCCACGATCTGAATGGCCCGGTCCACACCGGCGCAGAAGCCGCGCGGCGTCGCCAGGCGGACCGAGATCGATCGAAGCGGGGCGGCGGGCGGCGGGACGTGGGCGTTCATGGCCGCAACCTAGTGGTTTGCGTCGCCCATCGCCATCGGAAGGCGACGGGCATTGAGCGAGATTCCGCCGCCCGCGACAGCGGCGCATCGTCACGGCTTGACCTTGGCTGATAAAAAGTCAGCACGAGCAATCACTTAAGCCGCGATCACGACGCCTTGACCTCCTGGCCGCTCACGATTAGTTTCCGCGCCGAATTCAGACCCGTTCGAACGTCGATCGGGGCCGAGCAGTTCAGGCATGTCCCCAATGACGGAATCGCGCGAAGAGGCGATCAAACGCCTCAACGAAAGCGCATCCTCTCTTGAGGCGCGCCATGCTCAGCAGGAGTCGTCTCACCTGGCCGCCCAAAAGGTGACGGGTGAGGCCTACAAGATCATCGCCGACCTGGTCGGCGGGGTGCTGGTGGGCTTGGCGCTGGGCTTTCTCGCGGACCGATTCCTCGGAATCACCCCGTGGGGCATCATCGGCGGGGTCCTTCTGGGCTTCGCCCTGTCGATTTACATGGCGCGCCGCACGGCCAACCGGCTGATGGCGCAGGCGAAGGCGGCGGGGGGCGTGGCGAAGTCCGTTCCCTTCGACGACGCCGACGAAGACGAGGACCGATAAGGCCCATGGCCGATCCGATTCATCAGTTCAAGGTCACGCCCCTGGAAGGGCTTGATTTCGGCACGGTCAACCTGCCGATCGTCGGCGAGACCAGCCTGGCCTTCACCAATTCGCACCTGGCGATGACCATCGTCTTCGTGGTGGTCGTGGCTCTGCTGACCCTGGTGACGTCGAACGCCAAGATCGTGCCCGGCCGCGTCCAGGCGGCGGGCGAACAGATGTTCGACCTGATCGACGGCGTGACCGGGTCGATCATCGGCCACGAGGGCCGCAAATATTTCCCGTTCGTCCTGACCATCTTCCTGCTGGTGCTGGGCATGAACATCCTGGGCCTGTTCCTGACCTTCACGGCCACCTCGCAACTGGCCGTCACCGGAACCTTCGCCCTGATCACCATCCTGCTGGTCATCGGCATCGGCTTCGCCAAACACGGCCTGGGCTTCTTCCTGCTGTTCTGGCCGACCAGCGCGCCGCTGGCGATCCGCCCGGTCGTGGGCCTGATCGAGTTCCTGTCCTTCCTGCTGCGTCCCGTCACCCTGGCGCTGCGTCTGTTCGGCAACATGCTGGGCGGCCACATCGCGCTGAAGATCTTCGCCGGCTTCGTCGTGTCGATGGGCGGCCTGGCCGCCGCCGGGGGGCTGGGCCTTCTGGGCCTGCCGGTCGCGGGCCTGTCGCTGGGCATGGTCGTGGGACTGACCGCCCTGGAGTTCCTGGTCGCCTTCCTCCAGGCCTTCGTTTTCGCCGTTCTGGCCAGCATCTATCTCAACGATGTGGTCAACCTGGGACATGGCCATTAAGGCCGGGTTCTAGTCCGAATAACCAACCAACCAAGACTGAATAGGACTTCATCATGGACGCCGCCTCCTTCAAGTATTTCGGCATCGGCCTGGCCACCCTGGGCATGCTCGGCTCGGCCATCGGCGTGGGCAACATCTTCGGCAATTTCCTGGCGGGCGCCCTGCGCAACCCGTCGGCCGCCGCCAGCCAGGTCGGCAACCTGTTCGTCGGCGCCGCCCTGGTCGAAGCCCTGGGCATCCTGGCCTTCGTTCTGGGCATCCTGGCCTGGCTGGGCTGATCGCCTGAACCTGCTACCGGCGGCGGCGCGGGCTGAAGGTCCGCGCCGCCGCGACTGTTTTCACGACGGATGAACATGGCCGCTCACTCTTCAGCCCCGCCGCCGGTCCTTTCGGTGGAAGACGCCGCCTCTGTCGCGGTCCAAACCGGACACGTGCCCGAGAACACGGCCCACGCCGCCGCCGAGCACGAAGCGGGCGGTCTGCCGCAGTTCGAGGCCCAGCACTGGTTCGGGCAGATCGTCTATCTGCTGATCCTGTTCTTCGTCCTGTATCTGCTGGTCGCCAAGATCTTCGCCCCGCGCATGCGCAAGGTGATGGACGAGCGCGCCGACACCATTTCCAACGCCGTGGCCGCCGCGCGTCAGGTCCAGGCCGAGGCCGCCGCCCAGGCCGCCGCCGCTCAGGCCGAGGTCGCCAAGGCCCGCGCCGACGCCCGTGCGACCGCCGCCGCCGCCAAGGCCCGCGTGACCGAAGAGGCCAACGCCCGCCAGGCCGCCGAGGAAGCCGTCGTCAACGCCCGCATCGCCGAGGCCGAGACCGCCATCGGCAAGACGCGCGACGCCGCCATGGCCAATGTGGCGGCCATCGCCGCAGAAGCCGCGACCGCCATGGTCGAACGCCTGACCGGCAAGGCCGCGACCCCCGCCGAGATCGCCGCGGTCAAGGGAGCCGCCTGACATGCCCGCCTTCCTCGAATTCGAACATTTCTACAGCCTGTCGAACCCGGAGCTGTGGGTCGGCGTCGGCCTGCTGATCTTCCTGGGCATTCTGGTCGTCGCGGGCGTGCCCAAGATGGCCGCCGCCGCCCTGGACGCCAAGGCCGCCAAGATTCAGTCCGACCTGGACGAGGCCGCTCGCCTTCGCGCCGAGGCCGAGGCCATGCTGGCCCAGATCCGCAAGGAGAAGGCCGAGGCCGAGGCCCAGGCCGCCGACATGCTGGCCCAGGCCGAGGCCGACGCCCGCCGCCTGGAGACCGAGACCAAGGCCAAGCTGGAAGAGACCTTGGCGCGTCGCCAGACCATGGCCGAGAACCGCATCGCCCAGGCCGAGGCCCAGGCCGCGGCCGAGGTCAAGGCGGCCGCCGCCGACCTGGCCGCCAGGTCCGCCGAACAGATTCTGGCCGCGCGCCTGGCCTCGGGCGCCAAGGACCCTCTGGTGGACGGCGCCATCGCCCAGATCGGGGACCGCCTGAACTGAGCCCTTCCGGGCGTCAAAAACACAAAGGCCCCCGACGGCGACGTCGGGGGCCTTTTTGCTGGTCGATTCGGACGCCGGCTCAGTGGGCGGGCGCGCCGCCGATGACTGAGGCGCCCATCCGCTTCTCGCGGGCCACCAGCCGGGCGTAGACATTGCCCAGCACGATGCCGAACACCGCATGGGTGATCAGCAGCCAGGCGAAGGTGCCGAAGCCCGCGCCTGCGGTGAAGGTGCGATAGTTCCCGAACATGACGATAGCCCCCATCATGATGACCCAAGCGCCCACCGCGAAGACGATGCCCTTGGTCTCGGGCGTGTCGGTCGGCAGCCGGGGGCACAGGACCGCGAACAGCGGCCCCAGGACGAAGATCCCGCTGATCAGATGGATCACCCATCCCACCGCCAGATTGCCGGGCATGCCGATCATCGAGGCGATGACGCCCTGGAACGGGTCGAACCAGTTCAGGAACAGATTGGGGATTTCGAGCAACGAGGCGGCCGCCGTCGCCGCGACGCCGGCGACCAGACCCTTTTGTACGCGTGACATCATGACCTTAGCGCCTCCCAACGCCTTGAGTGGTTCTCTGATAACGCGCAGGCAGAATACGCCTGACGGCGGGAAGCGGCGTTCACGATGCCGTGGTTAGCGGTTGCAGCAACGCAACCGCGAGATGGCCGATAACTAGCGGAACAGCTTGCGGAAATAGCGCCGCATCTGTTTGCGGCCGCGCGACAGGCGTCGGCTGGAGCGTTTGACCACCACCTTCTCGGCCCGCAACGCCTGTTGCCAGAAGACAGGGGCGAACTCGGGCTTCCTGCGCATCAGGCGGCGGAACGGATAGACCCATTTCGGCCGAGCGTGCTGGGCGCGAATGAATTGGCGCTTGGCCCAGAACGAGCTTTTCAGGATCAGCATAAGGCCGACGGCGATGACGGGGACGCCGCCCGGTCCGGGCAGGGGCGCGATCAGCACGCCCAGCAGCACCACCAGCAGCCCGCCGGTCATCAGCGCCCAGCGCCGCACCGCGCGCAGCATGCGGCTGCGCGGCTTGGACGGCGGAACGAAGGGAACGGGCAGAGCGGTCACGGATGCGCCAGATGGGAAGGGAGGGCGGTCATGACAACGGCCGCCACGACCGCGCGATCCCTCGTCGGGAAAGGAAACGGCGACCGTGACGACCTTGCCACAACCTGTTAACGCGCGGAATCGATGTCGGATCGGTGTCCGACGAATGAAGCTTTGGTCATGTATCGCCTGGGCCTGTCGCCTGTGGCGCGGCCGCCACGGTCGACCTGGGCGGCCGCCGGTCTCACCCGCCTCCGCAGGGTGAAAGCCGAGCTTACGCCGCCTGGTTTGAGCCTTTCGGCGCGGACCAGCGCAGCACCGGCTGGCGGGCGGCGCGGGTTTCGTCCAGGCGGCGCAGCGGGGCGTGGAAGGGGGCGCCCTTGAAGCGGTCCACGTCGCCGGCCTTGGCGGCCCCGGCCAGGGCCCGCATCGCCTCGATGAAGCGGTCCAGTTCGGCCTTGGACTCCGTCTCCGTCGGCTCGATCAGCATGGCGCCGTGGACGACCAGCGGGAAATACATGGTCATGGGGTGGAAGCCCTCGTCGATCATCGCCTTGGCGAAGTCCAGCGTGGTGATGTCCGTGCCTTTCAGCCATTCGTCGTCGAACAGGGCCTCGTGCATGCACGGGCCGTCGGGGAAGGCCGGGCTCATCAGGTCCGACAGGCGGGCCTTGATGTAGTTGGCGTTCAGCACCGCATCCTCGGCCACCTGGCGCAGGCCGTCGGCGCCGTGCGACATCATGTAGGACAGGGCGCGCACATACATGCCCATCTGGCCCTGGAAAGCGCACAGGCGGCCGAAGGCTTGCTCGGCCTCGTCTTCCTCGCGCTCGACCAGGCGATAGCCGCCGTCGTCATGCACGACCCAGGGGGCGGGGGCGAAGGGGGCCAGGGCTTGCGACAGCACCACCGGACCCGCGCCCGGCCCGCCGCCGCCGTGGGGCGTCGAGAAGGTCTTGTGCAGGTTGATGTGCATCGCGTCGACGCCCAGGTCGCCGGGGCGCACCCGGCCGACGATGGCGTTGAAATTGGCCCCGTCGCAGTAGAAATAGGCGCCCGCCTCGTGCGTCAGGCGGCTGATCTCCAGGATGTCGCGCTCGAACAGGCCGCAGGTGTTGGGGTTCGTCACCATGATGGCGGCGACGTCGTCTCCCAGCTTGGCGGCCAGATCGGCGACGTCCACGCGGCCGTCCTCGGTCTGGGCGACCTCGACCACCGAATAGCCGACGAAGGCGGCGGTGGCCGGGTTGGTGCCGTGGGCGCTGGTGGGCACCAGAACCTTGCGGCGCTTCCCATGCTGGCCCGAGGCCTCGTGCGCGGCGCGGATGGCCATCAGGCCGCACAGTTCGCCGTGGGCGCCCGCTTTCGGGGAAAGCGCCACGGCGGGCATGCCCGTCAGGGTCTTCAGCCAGTGGGCCAGGGTGTCCATCAGCTCCAGCGCGCCCTGGACCGTCGATTGCGGCTGAAGCGGGTGGATGTCCGAGAAGCCGGGCAGGCGGGCCATCTTCTCGTTCAGACGCGGGTTGTGCTTCATCGTGCACGAGCCCAGCGGATAGATGGCCAGGTCGATGGCGTGGTTCTTCTGGCTCAGCCGCACATAGTGGCGCATGGCCTCGGGCTCCGACAGGCCGGGCAGGCCGATCGGGTCCGTGCGGACCAGGTCGCCCAGGTCGGAGCCGTCGGTCTTGGGTTCCGGCAGGTCGACGCCGGTCTTGCCCCAGCCTTCGCCTTCGAAGATCAGGGCTTCGTTCTGCAGCAGGCCGCGGCCGCCGGTCAGGGTCGGGTGCTTGTAGTCGTGATCGACGGCGTTCGGGGCGGTCGGGCGGCCGACGGTGTTCATGGTGCTCATTTCAATTCACCGCTCATCCCCGCGAAAGCGGGGACCCAGGTCTTTGGGCGAAAGATCTCGCCGATGTTCGAAGCCGCGTGTCCCAGACCCGTCGTGCGAAAGGTCTGGGTCCCCGCCTTCGCGGGGATGAGCGGAAGGAGGGCGTGCATGATCATCGTCAGGCCGCCAGCACCTTGGCGAGCACGGTCGCCAGGAACTTGATGTCGTGATCCAGGGTGGTCTCGGTCGCGGCGACCAGCAAAACGTCGTCCATGCCGGCGTCCGGGGCCAGACGGCTGTAGGGCACGCCCGCCAGGATGTGGTGGCCAGCCAGGGTGTCGACCACCTCGGCGGCGGTCTTGCCCTTGGGCAGCCGCACCGCGAACTCGTTGAAGAAGCGGTCGGTCAGGATGTCCACGCCCGGGATCGCCGCCAGGGCGTCGCGCGTGGCCACGGCCTTCTCGTGGTTCAGCAGGGCCAGTTTGCGCAGGCCCGTCTCGCCCAGCAGGCTCATGTGGATGGTGAAGGCCAGGGTGCAGAGCCCTGAGTTGGTGCAGATGTTCGAGGTCGCTTTGTCGCGGCGGATGTGCTGCTCGCGGGTCGACAGGGTCAGGACGAAGCCCCGCTCCCCATCCGCATCGACCGTCTCGCCGGTCAGGCGGCCCGGCATCTGGCGGATCAGCTTCTCGCGCGTGGCGAACAGGCCGACGTAGGGGCCGCCGAAGTTCAGGGCGTTGCCGATCGACTGGCCCTCGGCCGCGACGATGTCGGCGCCCATTTCTCCGGGCGATTTCAAGAGGCCCATCGACACGGCCTCGGTGACGACGACGATCAGCAGGGCGCCGGCGGCGTGGGCGGCCTCGGCGATCTTGGTCACATCGGTCGCCGTGCCGAAGACGTTGGGCGTCTGGACGACGACGCAGGCGGTGTCGGGACCGATCTGGTCGATGACGGCGGCCTCGGCGTCGAAGGCCGGGGCCAGAACCTGCGTCTCGACGCCGACGGCGTGGACCACGGTCTCGGTCGCCTTGACGTAATGGGGGTGGACGCCGCCCGAGATCACCGCCTTGTTGCGGCGGGTCACGCGGGTCGCCATCAGCACGCCCTCGGCCATGGCGGTCGAACCGTCATACAGGCTGGCGTTGGCGACCGGCATGCCGGTCAGGTTCGCGACCTGGGTCTGGAACTCGTACAGATACTGCAGCGTGCCTTGCGCGATTTCCGGCTGGTAGGGGGTGTAGCTGGTCAGGAATTCCGACCGCTGGATCACATGGTCCACGGTGGCCGGGACATGGTGCTTATAGGCCCCCGCGCCGCAGAAGAAGGGCACGGCGCCGGCGGTGGCGTTCTTGGCGGCCATGGCGGACAGGGCGCGCTCTACCTCCAGCTCGCCCGCCACGCGCGGCAGGTCCACGGGGCCGGCCAGACGGGCGCTTTCGGGCACGTCCACGAACAGGTCGTCGATGGATTTCGCGCCGATGGCGGCGAGCATCGCCGTGCGGTCGTCGGGCGTCAGGGGGAGGTAACGCATGGTCTTGTCCTGGGCCATGAAAGGCCAAGGACCCTCTGGCTTTAACCAGAGGGTCCGATGGGTCTTAGAGGGTGGCGAGGAAGGCGTCGTAGGCGGCCTGATCCATCAGGGCGTCCAGTTCCGAGGCGTCCGACACCTTGATCCTGGCGAACCAGCCGTCGGCTTCGGCGGCCGAGTTGACGGTTTCCGGGGCGGTCGACAGGGCGTCGTTGGCCTCGACCACCTCGCCCGAGACGGGGGCGTAGACGTCCGACGCCGCCTTGACGCTCTCGACGACGGCGAAGCTGTCGCCCTTGGAGACGGTCTTGCCGACTTCCGGGACCTCAACGAACACCACGTCGCCCAGGGCGTCGGCGGCGTGTTTGGAGATGCCGACGGTGGCGATGTCGCCGTCCAGGCTGACCCACTCGTGATCCTTGGTGAACTTCATCTGTCTGTCCTCGGTTGAGCGCCAATGGCGGTCAGGGTTCAACTCGTCATCCTAGGCCTTGTGCCTAGGATCCAGACTCCCGGTGCTGGAAGTCGCGATCCGGCGGCGGGCGTCGGTATTTATGGACCCTGGGCGCAAGGCCCAGGGTGACGGAAGAAAAGGGTGTTACGCCTTCGGCTTCCGATAATAGCGTTGCGCCACGAAGGGCATGGCGACGACCTCGGCGGCGGCGGTCTTGCCGCGCACGATGACCTTCAGTTCCGTGCCCAGCGCCGCGAAGGCCGGCGGCACGAAGCCCATGGCGATGTTCTTGCCCAGGGTGGGCGAAGGGCCGCCCGAAGTGACCTTGCCGATGACGTTTCCTTCGGCGTCGGCGATATCGGCGCCTTCGCGGGCCGGGGCGCCCTCCTTGACGATCAGGCCGACCCGAACGCGAGACGGACCATCGGCCAGTTCCTTCAGGATACGCTCGGCGCCGGCGAAGTCCGCGCGCTCCTTGCGCGACTTCGACAGGGCGAAGGTCAGGGCGCCTTCGACCGGGCTGGTCGTCGGGTCGATGTCGTGGCCATGCAGCGGCAGGCCGGCCTCCAGCCGCAGGCTGTCGCGGGCGCCCAGGCCGATCGGCTTGACGCGGGCGTCTTCCAACAGGGTGTTCCAGATGCGCTCGGCCTGGTCCGCCGGGACCGAAATCTCATAGCCGTCCTCGCCGGTGTAGCCCGAGCGCGACACATAGCAGTCGGCCCCGAACAGCATCAGACGGGCGCAGTCCATGAAGCCCATCTCGGCCAGGATCGGCTCGTGCGCGGCCATGACCTCGGCGGCCTCGGGGCCCTGGATGGCGATCAGCGCGCGGTCGGCCAGGACGGTCAGCTTGGCGTCGCCTTCAAGGTTGGCTTCCCAGATGGCGAAGTCCTCATCCTTGTTGCCGGCGTTGACGACCACGAACAGGCCGTCGTGATCGGGGCGGCCGGCCATCAGGTCGTCGATGATCCCGCCCTCGGCGTTCAGCAACAGGGAATATTTCTGCCTGCCGGCCTTCAGCGCCGCATAGTCGCCGGGCGTGAAACGTTCGAACTGGGCGGTCGCATCCGCGCCGGTGATCTTGCACTGGCCCATGTGCGACACGTCGAACAGGCCGGCGTGTTCGCGGGTCCAGCGGTGCTCGGCCAGGACGCCCCCAAATTCGCCAGCGTACTGGACCGGCATGTCGTAACCGCCGAAGCCCACCATGCGGGCGCCCAGGCGCCGGTGCGCGGCGTTCAGGGGCGTGGTCTTCAGGGCTTGATCGGTCATGGCTCAGGCTTTCGCGGTCGCGTGTTGTGGCGGAGCTCCGCCGTCCTCGCGCCCCCGCTGTCCTGAAGCCTGAGAGATTCCGGCGACCAAATCATGTCGCCTTGCTCCGTCGGCGCGCCCGCAAGGGCGGCTTTCCAGCGTCCGTATGCTGTCGCGGTCCATTTGCCTGAGCGTTTCCGGGGCGGTTGCGCCTTCGGCGTCGAAGACGGTTCCCCGTCCTCGATCTCTCCCGCGAGAGCGTTCGACCTAAGGCATCGACTCCGGCGCCAAGTCAAGCGTCGGCGGAACAAGGCCGGCGGGGGCGGGTTGTCGTTCCGAGCCCTCACTCGAACCCCAGGAAGACGAAAATGTCGATAATAGACAAGCTGTTCGGCGGCCACGACAAGCCGCGCGACATCCCCGCCAAACCCGATGGCCCGATGCAGAAGGTGCTGGACGAACTGGCGTCGCTCGGCGGCCAGCCGATCGAGACCCTGACCCCGGCCGAGGCGCGCCGCCAGCCGACTCCCGCCGACGCCGTCCATTCGCTGCTTCGCAAGGCCGGCAAGGAGCCCAAGTCCGACGATCTGGGCGTCAAGACTACGGACATCACCATCCCCGGCGCCGCCGGCCAGATCCAGGCCCGCATCTACAAGCCGCATGACCATTCCGAGGACAAGCTGCATCCGGTCGTGGTCTATTTCCACGGCGGCGGCTTCGTCATCGCCGACCTGGACGTCTATGACGGCGGGCCGCGCGGCGTGTCCAGGATGGCCGACGCCATCGTCGTCTCCGTCCACTATCGCCAGGCGCCCGAGCATCATTTCCCCGCCGCCCACGACGACGCCCTGGCGGCCTATCGCTGGGTGCTGGACAACGCCCAGAGCTTCAACGGCGACCCGCAGAAGGTGGCGGTGATGGGCGAGAGCGCGGGCGGGAATCTGGCCATCGGCGTGTCGATGATGGCGCGCGACGCCGGCCTGCCGGCGCCGGTTCATCAGGTGTTGGTCTATCCTGTCGCCGGCGTGGACATGAACACCGAGTCCTATGTCGAAAACGCCGCCGCCAAACCGCTGGAACAAGCCGATGATGCAGTGGTTCGTGAAGCACATCTTCGAAAACGAAGGCGACGCCCAGGACCCGCGCGTCAACATCGTCGAAAATGCGGACCTGACCGGCCTGCCGTCGTCGACTGTGATCTGCGCCGAGATCGACCCCTTGCGTTCGGAAGGCGAACTGCTGGCCGAAAGATTGGAGCAGGCGGGCGTTGAGGTGCGACACAAGACCTTCCACGGTTCGACGCACGAGTTCTTCGGCATGGCCATGGTCGTGCCGGATGCGGCCGCCGCCCAGACCTTCGCGGCCCATGAACTGAAGCGGGCCTTCGGCACGGCGATCCTGCCGATCTGATCCTCCGACCACGACACCCGTCATCCTCGGTCTTGTGCCGGTCCCTGGCGCAGGGGCCTGGGATGACGGCGGGAGAAGATTGAAGAGGGTTCTTGCGGTCATGCCGTCTGGCCGCCAAGAACGGCGCAACGCTTCAGAGAACCGGACCGACCGCATGACCCGCCCCAGCCTGGACGCCCATATCGCCGCCCTGGACGTGGACGACGGCCTGGAGTCGGTGCTGACCGTCGTGGCCCGGACCTGCGCCGAGATCAGCCGGGTGGTCGCGGGCGGCGCCCTGGTCGGGGCCATGGGCGCCTCGGGCCGGATGAACGTCCAGGACGAGGAACAGAAGAAGCTGGACGTCATCACCGACGACATGCTGACCCAGGCGTTGCTGGCCTGTCCCGCCATCGCCGGGGTCGCCTCGGAAGAGAAGGACAAGGCTCAGATCGCGTCCAATCCCGGTGGCGCCTATCTGGCCCTGTTCGACCCGCTGGACGGCTCGTCCAATATCGACATCAACGCCCCGGTCGGCACCATCGTCTCGGTGCTGAAATCGCCGTCCGCCACGCCGGTCGAGGCCGACTTCCTGCAACCCGGACGCCGGCAGGTCGCGGCCCTTTACGCCGTCTACGGGCCGCAGACCATGCTGGTGCTGACGACCGGAGCGGGGGTGAAGGGATTCACCCTGGCGCAGGACGGCCAGTGGTTCCTGACGCACGACGCCATCGCCATTTCGCCCGAGACCCGGGAGTTCGCGATCAACGTATCGAACCAGCGTCATTGGGCCGAGGGGGTGCAACGCTATGTCGAAGGCCTGCTGAAGGGGGCGGACGGTCCGCGCGGCAAGAACTTCAACATGCGCTGGGTCGCGGCCATGGTCGCCGACGTGCACCGCATCCTGATGCGCGGCGGCGTCTTCATCTATCCCTGGGACAGTCGCGAGCCGAACAAGCCGGGCAAGCTGCGCCTGATGTACGAGGGCAATCCGATGGCCCTGCTGGTCGAACAGGCGGGCGGCAAGGCGACGACCGACGGGGTGCAGCCGATCCTCGACGTCCAGCCGGAACAGCTGCACCAGCGCATTCCGGTCGCCCTCGGCTCGGCCAATGAGATCGACGCCCTGGCCGCCGCCTGATGGACATTCGGCCAACGGACGCGCTTCTGGTCATCGATCCGCAGAACGACTTCTGCGAGGGCGGGGCCCTGGCGGTCGACGGCGGGACGGCGATCATGCCGCTGATCGTAAGACTGGCCGAACGGTTCGACCGGGTGATCGTCACCCAGGACTGGCACACGCCGGACCAGATCAGTTTCGCCTCCAACAATCCGGGCGCGGCGCCCTTTTCCGAGGTCGACGTCGCCTATGGACGCCAGCGGCTGTGGCCCGACCATTGTCTGCAGGGATCGCCGGGCGCCGACTTCCACTCGGATGCCGCTCCTGCGGTCCGCAAGGCGCTGGCGGTGATCCGCAAGGGCTACAATCCGGCGGTCGACAGCTATTCGGGCTTTTTCGAGAACGACCGCCGCACGTCGACGGGATTGGCGGGTTTGTTGCGCGAGTTCGGCGTGACGCGCGTTTTCCTGGCGGGCCTGGCCTATGACTACTGCGTCCGCTTCACCGCCGAGGACGCAGTGCGCGAAGGCTTCGAGGCCGTTGTGATCTCCGACGCCAGCCGCGCCATCGCGCCCGACACGGCGGCTGCGGCGCGCGACAGCTTCCGCGCACTGGGCGTGACGGAGGTCGAGGCCGGGTCGCTCCTCGGCTGACCCCATCCTTTCGTCAGTCCCCGGTCTCGCTGCGCTCGCCGGAGGATGACGAAAGGAAGAAGCAGGCTCAGCCCGCCTTCGCGTATTCCTCGACTTCCGCCAGATACGCCGCCTTCGCCGCCTCGGGCAGGAACGAGCCTGCGAAGCTGTTCCTGGCAATCTGCGTCACCTGATCCTTGGTCAGGCCGACCGCCCTGGCCAATCGGATGTAGTTGTCGTTCACATAGCCGCCGAAATAGGACGGGTCGTCGGAGTTCAGGGTGACGTGCAGCCCCCGCCGCAGCATCTCGGGCACGGGGTGGTCCTTCAGGTCGTTCACCACGCACAGCTTCAGGTTGGACAACGGGCAGACCGTCAGGGTCATGCCCTCGCGCGCCAGCCGCTCCACCAGGGCCGCGTCCTCCATCGAACGATTGCCGTGGTCCATCCGGTCGATGTGCAGCAGGTCCAGCGCCTCGTGCACATAGGCGGGCGGGCCTTCCTCGCCCGCATGGGCGCACAGTTTCAGGCCCAGGTCGCGGGCGGCGGCGAAGACGCGCTGGAACTTGGACGGCGGATGGCCGACCTCGGACGAATCCAGTCCCACGCCGATGAAATGATGCAGATACGGCTTGGCCGCCTCCAGCGTCGCGAAGGCTTCCGCTTCGGTCAGATGGCGCAGGAAGCTCAGGATCAGGCCCGAGGACACGCCCAACTCCGCCCTGGCCCGGTCCATCCCCGCGATCAGCCCCTCGACCACCACGCCGAACGGCACGCCCCGATCCGTATGGGTCTGGGGGTCGAAGAAGATCTCGGCATGGCGCACATTGTCCGCCGCCGCGCGCTGGAAATAGGCGAAGGCCAGGTCCTCGAAGTCCTGGCGCGTCAGCAGGACGGCGGCGCCGGCGTAATAGATGTCCAGAAAATCCTGCAGGTTCGAGAAGTCATAGGCTGCCCGCACGGCCTCGACGCTGTCGTAGGGAATGGCGACGCCGTTCCGCCGCGCCAGTTCGAACATCAGTTCCGGCTCCAGCGACCCCTCGATGTGCAGGTGCAGTTCCGCCTTGGGCAGGCCGGCGATGTAGGCGTCGAGGTCAGTCATGCAATGTTCGGAGCTAGAAGTCTGAGGTCGGCGGTAGAGACCGAAGAGGCCTTCACCTTTCGAAGCAATGTTCTGTCCTGAGTGATCAGGGGCACGCGGCGACTTTCGGCCAGGGCGAGATAGAAGCAATCGTATGCGGGGTGTTTCAGATCGATCGCCAAGGCCATCGCCCGGTCCGCCATGTCCTGAGACGGGACCAGCTCCACGCCCAGATGCGGCAGGGTCATCAGCGCGGTTTCCGCCTCGGATCGCAGGATGCGGCCCAGTTGGACGTTCTTCCAGAAGGCGTTGACGCATTCACTGACCAGCAGATCGGGAGCCACGCAGAACTCCGCCGCGATCAGCATTCTGGCGGCGTCGCTTTCGGCTTCGGGCAATAGGCAGGTGATGACGACGCTGGCGTCGACGACGATCACCGCGAGTCCCGATCTTCTCGAATGAGGTCCACGGAGCTGGGCAAGGGCTCGCCGCCGCGTCGAGCCAGGATCGCGGCCCGCAAGGCGTCCGCACGGTTCAGCCAGGCCTGCTTGTCCTCGCCGCCGAAAGCCTGTTCCAGCACCGCGCGATGCTCCGCCTCGGCAGAGCGTCCGTTTGCGGCGGCGCGGGCCTTCATGCGTCGCGTGATTTCGTCGGGCACGTTGCGGACATGGAGATTGGCAGGCATTGGCGCACTCCTCTGCTAGCAGATATAGCACGCGAGGCTTTCTGTCGCTACATCCGCTCCGGCGTGTCGACGCCCAGCAGGTTCAGGGCGATTTCCAGCTGGCGCAGGGCGGCGGCCGACAGGGCCAGGCGCGAACGTCGGGTCGCTTCTTCCGGCGCGACCAGCACGGGGCAGGCGGCGTAGAATTTCGAGAAGGCCTGGGCCGTGCGATAGGCGTGTTCGGCGATCAGGTGCGGCATCCGCTTGTCGTAGGCGTCCGCCGCGGCCGTCGAGAAGGCGTCCAGCGTCAGGGCCAGGTCGCGTTCGGCCGGTTCGGCGACGGCGATGGGGCCGGGGCTCACGCCCTGACCGGCCGCCTTCCGCAGCAGGGATTTGATCCGCACCGCCTGGTACAGCAGATACGGCCCGGTCTTGCCCTCGAAGCTCATGAACCGGTCCAGATCGAAGACATAGCTGGTCGTTCGGGCGTTCGACAGGTCGGCGAACTTCAGGGCGGCGATGGCCACCTTGTGGGCGATGGTTTCGAACTCTTCGGCCGACAGATCGTCGCCCAGTTTCGCCTCGTGCAGACGCTCGCGCGCCTTGTCCGTCGCCTGGTCGATCAGGTCGCGCAGCTTCAGAACCCCGCCCGCGCGGGTCTTGAACGGCTTGCCGTCCTGGCCGTTCATGGTGCCGAAGCCCAGATGCTCCAGCGACTTTTCGGGGGCGTAGCCGGCCAGATAGGCGGCGCGGAACACCTGTTCGAAATGCTCGGCCTGACGCTCGTCCACGACGTACAGGATCAGGTCGGGCGACAGGGTCTTCTTGCGGTCCAGGATGGTGGCCAGGTCGGTCGTGCCGTACATGGCCGAACCTTCCGAACTGATGACCAGCAGGGGCGGGGGCGACGGCGCCTCGACCACCGATCCGTCGGCCAGCTTCTTCTTGCGCGTCTCGCCGGGCCTGGCGACATGGACCACCTGGGCGCCGTCGTCCTCGACCAGCAGGCCGGCGTCCTTCAGATGCGCCAGCATCTCCGGCATCAGGGGATCGGCGTCGCTCTCGCCGTTCCACAGGTCGAAATCGACCGACAGGTCGCCGTATTCGCGCTTCAGCGCCTCGCGGCTGACCGCCACGAAATGCCGCCACAGGGCGCGATAGCCGGGGCGGCCGTTCTGCAATTCCGCCGTCGCCTTGCGCGCGCGGTCGCGAAAGGCGGGGTCTTCCTTGGCCTTGCCGGCCGCTAGCGGATAGAGGCGGTCCAGATCGGCCAGGGTCACGGGGCTGTCGGCCGGGAAGGGGCCGTCGCCCTCGACCATGAAGGCGTCGGCCAGCTTCTCGTCGCCGCAGGCGACGATCAGCAGCCCCATCTGGAAGCCCCAGTCGCCGAAATGGGCGTCGCCGGTCACATGGTCGCCTCGGAAGCGGAACAGCCGCTTCAGGCTCTCGCCGATGATGGCGCTGCGCAGATGGCCGACGTGCATCGGCTTGGCCACGTTCGGTCCGCCGTAGTCGATGACCACGCGGCGCGGGTCGGCGACGATGGCGGCGCCCGCATGGGCTTCGTCGGCGGCGACCTCTTCGGCGCGTTCGGCCAGGGCCGCGTCGGCGATCTTCAGATTGATGAAGCCGGGGCCGGCGACCTCGACCGAGGCCAAGCGGGGATCGGCGGCCAGGCGTTCGGCGACCCTGCCGGCCAGCTCGCGCGGATTGGCCTTCAGCGCCTTGGCGGCGGCCAGGGCGCCGTTGGACTGGAAGTCGGCCAGGTCGGGCCGGTCGGACGGGGTGACGCGGGCCAGGGCCGCGTCCACGCCTTCGGCGGCGAAGGCGGCGCCGACCGCTTCGCCGAGAACGGTCTTCAGGTCGGCCATTACGGGTTCGGCGTGCTGGTCGGGGCGGGAGCGGCGGGGGCCGCGCCGGCGTTGACGCGGAAGCGGCTGCCCGAACGGTTGAATTCGGCCATTTCCGGCGTCACGTCGAAACCGACCAGGATTTCGAAATTGCCTCCGCTTGTCGTGGCCTCGGCGCGCGGGATGACGATGGTGCGCTCCTCGGTCACGGAGGCCGTGCGCTGTCCCTGGAAGTTCACCGGGAGGTCGAAATATTCCTTGGACAGGATGGCGGTGTTCCGCTCCGTCACCGCGATCCAGTAACGATAGGTGCGCTGGTCGCCGGCGGCCTGGGCCCCGCGCCCCAGGTTGAACAGCACGTTCATATCCACCCGGATGGGGTCGTCCTCGCGATATTCGCAGTCGGAGGACACGCCTTCGATCTCGCCGGTATAGCCGACGTTGGCCACAGCGGCTCGGCCGCCCTCCAGCTCGACATAGCGGGCGGCGTCGTACAGCACCTTCACATAGGGGCAGGGACCGGCGTTGGCGCGGCGGCGCAAGGGGGCGATGCGGGGCGCGCGGCGCGGGGCGGCATCCTCGCCCGACGCCTGCTGCTGGCCGCTGGACCCGCGGTCGCGCTGGCGTTGCGAGGTCTGGGCCTCAGCGGCGACCGGCAGGACGGAGGCCGCGATCGAGAAGGCGGCCAGGGCGGTGAGGACGCGACGCATCAGCTTATATTTCCGACAGCGAAAGGGGGCGCGCCACGATCGGCGGCCGACCGTTGAACGCTCGCCGCTGATAGCGGCTAAAGCGAGGCGCGGCAAACGCTTGCTGGCCGCCTATAGCTCCATCACCAGGCAGGTGGAGGTCGCGGTGGCGTACAACCGCCCGTCCAGCCCCCGCAGATCGGCCTCGGCGAAGGCGGCGCGGCGGCCGGCCTGGACGATCCGCCCCTCGGCGCGAACCGGCGTGCCGGCGCTCAACGCCTTGTGGAAGACGGTCTTCAGCTCCAGCGTCGTATAGGTCTGGCCTGGCCGCAGCGTCGAATGGACCACGCAGCCGCAGGCCGAATCCAGCACGGTGGCGATCCAGCCGCCATGCACCGATCCCAGGGGATTGTAGACGGCCGTCGTCGGCACGGCCTCGAACACCACGCGGCCTTCCTCCACCTCGGTCAGGTCGAATCCGACCGTGCGCGCGATGGGGGCGACGAATCCGCCGCTCAGGCCCAAACGCAGCTGTTCGACCCCGGACAGGGCGGCGATGTCGAGGGCTTCGGTCATGCAAACGGCTCCAGCAGGTCCGTTTACAATAAGGACGGACGCCGCCGTGGCAAGCGTCCGTTCCGGCGTCGCTTACAGGCCAGGCAGTTTGAAGCCCGAGCTGCGGCGCGGCTGGATGGTGATGGCCTGACGACCGCCGGTCAGGGCCTGCAGGCGTTCGGCCTCGGTGGCGGCGTCGACGGTCTTCTGGCCCTCGGCGGTCTGGCGAACCGTCGGGGCCTGGGTCGAGGGGTCGTCCTTGCGCCAGAACATCAGCCGGTTGGCGAAGCTTTCGTCCTTGTGCGCCAGGTCGCCGAACTCGTCGTCGACGACATAGCGGGCCAGGGGGTCGGCCTGTTCGCCGCCGGCCTGCGCCACCAGCGCCTGCTCGCCCGGCGTGCGGGTCACGGCCTGGCGTTGGCCCAGCAGGATCTGGCGCGCGGCGCTTTCGGGAGCCAGTTCCTGCGGGCGCGGCTGGCCGGGCGCGGGCGGGCGCAGGCCGTATTCCGGCGGCACGCTGAGCGGGGCGGTCGAGACGGTGACGAATTCGTCCGGCACCACCTTGGTCAGGCCGATGCCTTGCTTCAGTCCGCCGCACGCCGAGACGGCCAGGGCGGAGGAGGCGACGAGGGTCAGGACGGCGACGCTGCGGATACGCATGGTTTCAGGCTCTGGTCGGCTGATGCACGAAACGCCGCGCGGGCGTCATGGGCATAGTGAAGACGGGGTGATTACGACTTTTCGGGGGCCGCGCCAACCTTGCCGGGTTTGTCTGACATCAGGCTGTCCAGAATCAGCAGGATCACGCCGATGGTGATGGCGCTGTCGGCGACGTTGAAAACCCAGGGAAAGACGCCCGTGCCCGAGAAGTCGATGAAATCCACCACGTAGCCGAAGCGGATGCGGTCGATCACATTGCCGAGCGCGCCGCCCATGACGAAGCCGATGGCGGTGATCAGCAGGCGGCGATCCGCCTTGGTCGCCCACCAGGCCAGCCCCGCCGAGACGATGACCGAGAAGACGGCCAGGCCCCAGCGCGCTTCGCCGCCGCCGAACAGGCCGAAACTGACGCCGGTGTTCTCGACCCAGCTGAAGTTCAGGATCGGCGGCAGGATGGGGATGCGCCCGACCTCGTGCAGCGTCAGGCCGCCGATGACCCAGGCCTTGGTCGCCTGGTCCAGCAGGATGATCAGAAGCGCGAAGACATAGGCGGCGGCGGCGAGGCGGGTGATCTTCATGCCGGGCCGGTTAGCAGGAAGCGCAGCCGGGACGAAGCGGAAAACGGCCGTCACCTGCCGCCCGGTCGTCATTCCGCGGCTGAGCGAAGCGAAGAACCCGGAACCCAGGGCCGCACTCGAGCTGTCCGATGCATTGGGCGCCGGATGCACGCCTTCTGGGTTGCGGGTTCGTCCTGCGGACGCCCCGGAATGACGGTCGGCGACAGAAGCTAGAACAGACTTCCCTGACCCGCCGCCGGCGGCTTCGGTTTCGCCGGCGGACGCGGCGAAGCCGGCCCGGGATCGCCCTCGATGACGGCCGGGCGGGCGCCGTCGCCGAACACCAGCCGGACCGCCTGACCCGTCTCCAGTGCGGAGGCCGAGGTGATCCAGCCGCCGTCGGCATTCTCGACACGGGCGAATCCCGGCTTGGGTCGGCCGGGATCCAGGGTGGCCAGGGCCCGCGACAGGCCCGCCAGACGGTCGGCTTCCCGCTCCATCCGGCGCGGCATGACGCTGTCCAGCCGCGCGCCGAGGGCATCCAGCCGCGCCTCGCGCTGGTCCAGCCGCCGGTGCAGCGGTTCGGGCGACAGCCGGGCCGACACCTGCAACAGCCGCCGCTCGCCGCGCGCCACCCCCGCCTGAAGGGCCGCGCCCAGCCGGTCGCCGGCGCCGCGCAGCCGGTCCCGCCCCCGCTCGATCCGTGTGCGCAGCAGGGCGGGGCTCAGCTTGCCGCCCGCGACGGCCAGATGCCGCTCGTGCAGGGCGACATTGCGTTGCAGACCCGATCCCAGACGGCTCGACACATGGTCCAGCCGCTGCTGCGCCAGGGCCAGCAGGTCCTCGGGCCGGGCCGGAAGGCCGCGCGCCACGGCCCGCAGCCGCGTGCGCCGATCCTCGATCAACCGCCCGCCCGCCTGGACCATGCGCCGGTCCAGATCCGACACGGCGTAGCGCAGGTCCGCCAGCACCGGCGTCGCCATTTCGGCCGCGCCGGTCGGGGTCGGCGCGCGCCGATCCGAGACGAAGTCGATCAGGGTGGTGTCCGTTTCGTGCCCGACGGCCGAGATGATCGGGATGCGCGCCGCCGCCACCGTGCGGGCCAGCCCCTCGTCGTTGAAACACCACAGGTCCTCGACCGACCCGCCGCCGCGCGCCACGATCAGCAGGTCGGGGCGGGGGACGAGACCGCCCTCCGTCATGCCGTCGAAGCCGCGAATCGCATTCGACACCTGGCCGCAGGCCGTGTCGCCCTGGACCACCACCGGCCAGACGATCACCCGGCAGGGCCAGCGCTCGGCGATCCGGTGCAGCACGTCGCGGATCACCGCGCCGGTGGGGCTGGTGATCACGCCGATGACGGCGGGAAAGGCGGGCAGGGGCTTCTTGCGGGCCGGATCGAACAGACCCTCTTCGCGCAGGCGGACCTTCAGCCGCTCCAGCTGGGCCAGGAGGGCGCCCGCCCCCGCCGCCTCCATGCTCTCGATCACGATCTGATAGGACGAGCGCGCCGGATAGGAGGTGATCTTGCCGGTGACGATGACCTCCAGCCCCGCCTCGGGCTGGACGCCGAGGCCGCGCGTCGATCCCTTCCACACCACGCCGTCGATGGCGGACTTGTCGTCCTTCAGCGTCAGATAGATGTGGCCCGAGGCGTGGCGGTTGACCTTGGAGATCTCGCCCCGCAGCCGCACATGGCCGAATCGGTCCTCCAGCGTCCGCTTCAGCGCGAACGACAGTTCCGAGATCGACAGCGGCGGATTGTTGTCGCGCGGGGCGGGGGCCTGGGCCGGGCCTTCGAAAACATAGTCGTCGCTCATCGGGGCATTCTAGCCTGCGTCGATGCGTCCGGGAACGGGGGCCGCGGCGCCTCGTTGGGTCCTCATGGCCGCCGATCCCCCAGGCACCGATCCGTCCGACCAGGACCCGCGTGAGCGCGATCTGCGCCGCCGCGCGGGCGAGGGCGGCGCCATGAGCCCGTGGCTGATCGTCGGCGGCATCGCCCTGCTGGGTCTGGCCGCCTACGTCGTTTTCGCCCTGTTGTAAGGAGATCCCATGAACCGCCTTGTCCCGTTCGCCGCCGTCCTGTGCCTGGCCGGAGCCGCCGCCGCCTGTTCGGACCGCGACGACGACGTGGTCCAGGCGCCGGCGCCGGGGGCTCCGCCTGCGCCTCTGCCCGACCGTCAGGCCGACGCCGCCGCGACCAACGCCGCCCTGGCCTTCGGTATGACGCGCGATCAATTGGAGGACGCCGACCTCTATTCGCGCGCCGACGCCGACCTGGGCGATGTCGAGACCCTGGTGCTGGACGCCTCGGGCGCCCTGACCCATCTGGTGGTCGAACTGAACGGCCCGGGCGACATGAAGGTGCTGGTTCCGGTCGCCGACGTGGCCCTCGTCGACCGTAACGGCGACAAGGATCTGGTCACGGACCTGACGCCCGGCCAGCTTCAGGCCCTGCCGGCCTGGACGCCGCCCGCGCGATGATCCAGCGCCGAATTCGGCGTTAAGCCCGACCGGCGCTTGACCGGCCCGCGCGGGCCGGTCATTGCCCGGTCTCATGAACATTCTTCTCGTCGGATCGGGCGGCCGCGAACACGCCCTGGCCTGGAAGATCGCCCAGTCGCCGCTGGTCACGCGCCTGGTGGCGGCGCCCGGCAATCCGGGGATCGAGAAACTGTGCGAACTGCGCGCGGTCAAGGCCGACGACGCCGAAGGCCTGGCGGCCCTGGCGCGCGAGATCCGCGCCGATCTGGTGGTGGTGGGACCGGAGGCGGCGCTCGCCGCCGGCTTGGCCGACCGTCTGGCGGCGGCGGGCGTCCCCTGTTTCGGCCCCACGGCCAAGGCCGCTCGGCTTGAGACGTCCAAGGCCTTCTCCAAGGCCTTCCTTGAACGCCACGACATCCCGACCGCCAGCTACGGAGTCTACGATACGGTCGCGGGCGCCAAGGCGGCGCTGGACGCCTTCCGCCCTCCCTATGTCGTCAAGGCCGACGGCCTGGCCGCCGGCAAGGGCGTGGCCATCAGCCCCGACCGCCCCGACGCCGAGGCCGAGATCGAGCGGATGCTGGGCGGCCGTTTCGGCGCGGCCGGCGCGCGCGTCGTCATCGAGGAGTTCATGGACGGCGAGGAGGGGTCGCTGTTCGCCCTTTGCGACGGTCGCCACGCCCTGCTGTTCGGCGGGGCTCAGGACCACAAACGCGCCTTCGACGGCGACCTGGGACCGAACACCGGCGGCATGGGCGCCTATTCGCCGGCGCCCGTCTTCACCGCCGATCTGGTGCGCCAGGCCGACGAGCGGATCGTCCAGCCGACCATCCAGAAGATGGCCGAAGAGGGCGCCCCCTATCGCGGCGTCCTCTACGCCGGCCTGATGGCGACCGAGGACGGCCCCAAGGTGGTCGAGTTCAACGCCCGTTTCGGCGACCCGGAATGCCAGGTGCTGATGATGCGGATGGCGGGCGACATCGTGCCCTATCTGCTGGGCTGCGCGCGGGGCGACGTGTCGGGCCTGCCGGCGCCGGCGTTCAAGCCGCAGACGGTGATCTGCGTGGTCATGGCGGCCAAGGGCTATCCCGACAGCCCGCTGGAAGGCTCCATCATCCGCGGCGCCGATCAGGACTTCGGCCCCCACGTCCAGGTGTTCCACGCCGGCACCAAACGCCGCGACGACGGCCAGCTATGCGCTTCGGGCGGGCGCGTTCTGAACGTCTGCGCCGAGGGCGACGACATCGCCCAGGCCCGCGACCGGGCCTACGCCGCCATCAGGAAGATCGACTGGCCCGGCGGCTTCAACCGTTCGGACATCGGCTGGCGGGCGCTGGAGCGGGGCTGACCGCGCGCCCAAGCTGTGCTAAGGGTCGGGGCATGGTCGAACCCGCTTGTCACGACGATGACGACGAGCCGGGCGTCTTCGACATTCCCGACGACGCCGCCGACGAGGCGGCGACCCTGCGCGGCCTGGCGGACGCCGAGGCCGGGCGGGTGGTGGACAACGACACCGTAATGCGGTGGGTCGAGTCTTGGGCCTCGGGCAATCCCCTGCCTAGGCCGAAATGCGGATAGTCGTCTGGACCGATCAGGCTCTGGCCGATCTGGAAGACATCAGCCTGTATATCGCGAACTCCGGCCGCCGCCGCCCGATTTTTCATCAGGCTGAAAGCCGCCGCAGAAAGCCTTTCGGAATTCGCCGATCGCGGACGACACGCGATCCACGGCACGCGCGAACTCACCTTGGTCAAGCCCTATCTGATCAGATATGCGGTCAGGTGGACCATGTCGAGGTCATCACCATCCGCCATTCGGCGCGCAGGCCGGACGGCTGAGCGTCAGGCGGCCGCGTACAGCAGTCGGCCCTCGCCCATGCGTTCGCGCAAGGCGGGCAGGTCGGTGTGGGCGACCGAGAAACAGCCGTAGCTGCGGCCCAGCTTGCCTTCGCGCGCCAGGAAGTCGGGGTCGGCGTAGTCGGCGCCGTGGATGATGATGGCCCGCTCGCGCGCCTTGTCGTTGGTGTATTCCAGCCCATCCAGCAGCACGTTCGGCCCCTGCTGGCGGCCCCAGTTGGCGCCGGCGGTGGCGTAGGCGCCGACCGAGGACATGTTGGAATCCGGCGTGTTCGAGAACCGCTGGGCGTAGCCGCTGTGGCGGGGGTCCGAGCCGCGACCGTGGCAGGTCCGCAGGACCTTGACCTCGCCGGCGACCAGATCGACCTCGTACAGCCGTTCCTCGCCCGAGAATTTCTGGAAATCGACCAGATACATCCGGTCGCGCAGCGGCAGGTGGCGGTGATGGGTGTCCAGCGCCGTCATGGCCTTTTCCATCAGTTCCTTGCGCACCTGGCCGCGCGGGTCCAGCGGCGGCGGCGTCAGGGACGCGGTCTGGATGGTCGGCGATCCGACCTGCGGCGGCGCGACGGGGGTGATGGTCTGGGCCGTGGTCAGCGGCGGGGTTGCGCTGGCGCTGGCGCATCCGGCCAGCATCGCCGATCCGCCCAGGATCAGCCCTCGTCTCGATAGCCGCATGCGACGCCCTCGTTGCGGTTGGTCCGAAGGCATGGTTGTTTCAAAGCCGGAACGACGAGGCAACCTGAGCCTTGTGGGGCATTTTTGCGGCGACGGCCCTGTATGGACGGACGGATGCGACGGATGGCGCCGAAGCCCGCCGCGCCGATGGCGGCGGCGGCGACCGAGGACGCCCGTCAAAGCCCCACGGGCGTTGGGGTTTCATCCTAATCGCTGACAACGTTCGTTCAGGTGCAAGGTTGCAGACGGACCCGATGAACGGCGTTGTGCAGCGCGATAAAACTCTCGTGATCAAGGGGAACCAAGCGCAGAGATGGCGCGTGGCCGCTACCGCGCCGATTGAATCCGCTTGTTAAGGAAGGCGGTGAAGCCCGCCTGATCCTCGAACCGGGCGACGACGGGCCAGGCCGAAACGCCCGCGCGCTGCTCGGGCGTCAGCCGCACCCAGTCCTTCTCCGTCGTCACCAGGCCTGCCTCATAGACGGCCGCGCGGTCGGCCAGGAAGGCCAGGGTGTCGGCGCCATAGGCCGCGTGGTCGGGGAAGGGGACGAAGTCGACCAGGTCGCAGCCCGCCGCCTTCAGCGACCGTTCGACCTTCCACGGCTTGGCGATGCCGGCGAACCCGACCTGCGGTCCGGTCGGGGGCGGGCCTTCGGGCGTCAGGCGGGCCACGAAGACGGGCAGGGCGCCGAACGTCTCCAGCAGTTCGGGATCGGCGGTCTCGACGTCGGTCGGCAGCATCACAACCACCGCATCGGCGCGCGCCAGCCCCGCCTTCAGCGGCTCTCGCATCGGGCCGGAGGGAAAGACCGAGCCGTCGCCGAACGGCCATTCGTCGCCGCGCGTCTCGCCGTCCACGACGACCAGGCTGACGGTCTTCTTCAGGGCCGGGTTCTGGTGCCCGTCGTCCAGCACCAGGGTCCGGGCGCCGCCGTGGACCGCCGCCCTGGCCCCTGCGATTCGGTCGCGCGCGATCCAGACCGGCGCCCCTTGCGCCAGCATCAGGGGTTCGTCGCCGACGTCGGCGGCCGTATGCGCGGTCGGATCGACCCGCACCGGCCCCTCCAGCCGCCCGCCATAGCCGCGCGACAGCCCTTGCGCCTCCACGCCGGCCGCCCGCAGCAGACGCAGGATTTCACGCGCGACCGGCGTCTTGCCCGATCCGCCCACCGTCAGATTGCCGACGGAGATCACCGCGCAACCCGGATCGACCGGCGCGGCCCTGGCGATGCGCCGCGCCGTCACGCCGGCCCAGGCCCAGCCCAGCGGTTTCAGCAGGGTGCGGGTCAGGCGCGCATGGCTGCTGTCGCGCACATACCACCAGCGGGGGGTGTTCAGCCTCATCGTCCGGCCCGCGCCGGCGGGGGCGTCAGCGGCAGCAGCGCAGCCCACAGCCGCTCCAGCCCGCCGCCCGCCTCGGCCGCTGCGCGCCGCGCCCGCTCGCCCATCGCCTTGGCCGCCGCCGGGTCGGCCAGCAGGGGCGCGACGGCCCCGGCCAGGTCCGACGGCGCCTGGACCAGGGCCAGACCGCCCGCGCTGCTCAGGGCCGCCGTCACCGGCGCCCAGTTGGAGGCGTCCGGCCCCGTGATCGCCGGCCGCCCCAGCCGCGCGGGCTCCAGCGGATTGTGTCCCCCGACCGGCGGCAGGCCCAGGGCCGGGGCGAACGATCCGCCCATGATGACCACATCGGCCAGCCGCAGGAACAGCCCCATCTCGTTCAGGGTGTCGGCCAGATAGATGTCGGTGTCCGCCCCGATCGTTTCCCCGCGCGAGCGCATGGCGAAGGCGTAGCCCTCGCGCGCCAGACCCTGGGCGATATGCGGCCCCCGTTCCGGGTGGCGCGGCGCCAGGATCAGGCAGATGCGGTCGCCCAAGCCGTCCAGGGCGCGGACGATCGCGATCTCCTCGCCCTCATGGGTGCTGGCGGCCACGACCACCGGGCGGTCGCCGATGGCGGCGGAGAGGCGGCTGAAGGCGGCGGGGTCGTGGGGCAGGGCCTCGCCCGAAAGTTTCAGGTTCACCAGCCCGTCGATGCGCGCGCCCATCGCCTCCAGCCGCCGGGCCGAGGTCGCGTCCTGGGGCATGACCAGGTCGAACGCCCCCGTGACCGCCCGCGCCGAGGCGGGAAACCGGGCCCAGCCCTGGACCGTCTTTTCGGTCAGGCGCGCGCTGACCAGGGCCAGTCCGACCCCGCGCCGATGCGCCTCCAGCAGCAGATTGGGCCACAGTTCGCTCTCGACGAAGACCGCCAGGCTCGGCCGCCAGTGGTCCAGGAACCGCGCGACCACGCCGGGCGCGTCGACCGGCGCATACTGATGGATCACCCCCGCCGGCAGGCGCTCGGCCAGGACCTGGGCCGAGGTCACGGTGCCGGACGTGACCAGCACCGTCAGGTCCGGCCGCGCCTTGACGAACCGCTCGACCACGGGCAGAAGCGACAGGCTTTCGCCCACGCTGACGCCGTGCAGCCAGACTAGGTCGCCGTCAGGGCGTTCGGTGCGGGTGAAGCCCATCCGTTCGTCCACGCGCACCGGATCCTCCTTGCCCCGCCTTGCGCGCGCGTCCAGCAGGCGCGGCGCCAGCGGCTCCAGCGCGCGGGTCGCCAGCCGATAGGCGATCAGCGGCAGGGGCGTCACGGTTTCAGGCCCGTCATCGCGTCGGCCCGCGCCTCGACGGCGTTCAGCCGGGCCGTCCAGTCGGCGGCCACATCGGCGATCTCGGCCCCGGCGGGGTAGTCGGCCCGGTCCCACACGATGGCGCCCTTGCCGAAGGGCAGGGGCAGGACGGCGCGGTCCCAGCTGTTCAGCCGGATCGCCGGGCTGCACGACAGGCCGATGAACAGCACCGGCGCCTTGGACAGTTTCGCCAGCAGCGGCAGCCCCTCGGCCATCACATTGGCGGGGCCGCGCGGGCCGTCGGGGGTGATGGCCAGGGCGCCGACCTTCAGCTGCTTCAGCCCGTCGCGCAGGGCCTGCGAACCGCCCTTGGCCATGGCGGCTTTGTCCTTGTTGGCGGACGACCCGCGCACGGCGGGAAAGCCCTGACGCGCGACGGCCTTGGCGATGAATTCCCCGTCCGCCGACAGCGAGATCAGGGCCTTGGCCGGCTGCGCCCGATCCAGCGGCCAGCACGCCGGCGCCAGGCCGATGCGCGAATGCCAGAAGACGCACAGGACGCCGCCGCCCTGGTCCCATACCGCCTCGGCGGCTTCCCGGTTCACATGGGTCCAACGGATGGTGGCGAAACAGAACCGCATCCATTTCGCCAGGGTCCAGGCCAGGGCCGACTGGACGGCGGGATTGCGCAGGGGTCTCACGCCACCGTCTCCACGCTGGGCTGCGCGCCGTCCAGCGACTGCTGCCGCGCCAGACGGGCGTAGAGGCCGCCCCTGGCCACCAGGGCGTCGTGCGATCCCTGTTCGACCACCTTGCCCGCCTCGATCACATAGATGCGGTCGGCGTTCCTGACGGTCGACAGCCGGTGGGCGATCATCAGGGTGGCGCGGCCGTGCATCAGCCGCTCCAGCGCCGCCTGGACCAGGGCCTCGCTCTCGGTGTCCAGGGCGCTGGTGGCCTCGTCCAGCAACAGGATGGGCGCATCCTTGACGAAGGCGCGGGCGATGGCGATGCGCTGGCGCTGCCCCCCGGACAGACGCAGACCCGCCTCGCCGGCGCGGGTGTCGTAGCCCTGAGGCAGGGCCGTGACGAAGTCATGGGCGGCGGCGGCGCGGGCGGCCGCCTCGATCTGATCCTGCGTCGCGCCCGGCCGGCCATAGGCGATGTTGGCGGCGATGGTGTCGTCGAACAGGAAGGGCTCCTGCGTCACCAGGGCGATGTGGTCGCGCAGGTCGTGGATGCGCAGCGCCCTCACGTCGCGGCCGTTGATCGTCACCGCCCCGCCCGTCACGTCGTAGAAGCGCGGCAGCAGGCTCAGGATCGTGCTCTTGCCCCCGCCCGACGGCCCGACCAGGGCCACGGTCTCGCCCGGCGCCACGCGGATCGACACATCCTCCAGCGTCGGCGCGTCCGTCCCAGCATAGGCGAAGGCGACGCGGTCCAGCGCCACCTCCACCGGGCCGGGGGGCAGGGGGGCGGCGTCGGTCGCCTCGCGGATCTCGGGCTGGATGTCCAGGGCGGCGAACAGGCGGCGCGCGGCGGTGAAGCCCTCGCTCATCACCGTGGCCAGGTTGGTCACCTGGCGCAGGGCTTGCCCTGCGGCCAGCAGCATGCCGATGAAGGCGGCGAACCCGCCCACGGTCATGTCGCCCGACTGCGCCCGCCACCCGGCGTAGGCCATGACGGCGGCGACCACGACATAGGCCACCATGTCGCTGGACGGCCCGGCGAAGGCGCGGGCGTCGGCGCCCTTGATGACGTGGCGCTGGCGGCGGGCGATCACCTCGGCGACGCGGTCCTGTTCGGCCGCCTCGCGGTTCTCGATCTTGATCAGGCGAACCCCGTCCAGGTTCTCCATCAGGGCGGTCGACAGGTTTTCGGTCTCGGCCATGGCGCCGCGCGCGGCCTTGCGCGTCTTGCGGCCGAACCGGCGCAGAACCAGCGCCACCAGCGGCACGCCCAGCAACACCACCAGGGTCAGCCGCCAGTCGATGAAGCCCATATAGACCAGCACCGCGATCAGGGTCAGCAGGTTCTGGGTGTAGTTGACCACGCCCGAGGTGAAGGCCTCGCGCACCAGATTGGCGTCGAACAGCACCGAGGAGACGAAGCCGCCCGAGTGCTGGCTGCGCAGGCGCGCCAGGTCCGCCCGGATCATGGCCCCGAACAGGCGGATCTGGATGTCGCCGACGATGGTGTGGCCCAGCCGGTTGACCAGGGCCGCCTGTCCGATGGCCGCCAGGGTCCGCACCATCGCCACCCCCAGGATGGCGGCCGGGATGACGATCAGGGCCTGGTCGGCGGGAAAGCGGAAACGGTCGAACAGCACGATGGGCTGATCCCCGCCCAGGAACAGGCCGTTCACCGCCGGCTCCAACAGCTTCAGCAGGGCGGCGGTCAGCAGGCCCGTCGTCGCCGCGCACAGGATCGACAGGATCAGCGATCCCTTGCGGCTGCTCAGATAGTCACGCCAGATCCGCGCCAGCAGGACGCGAAGGGGCATGGAGGGGGCGGGCTCGCTCATCGGCCTTCGGTCGTCCGACCCGCCCCTCGAGTCAAGGCTTGTCGGGCGCCGGAACCAGCGGGCGGCCGGGTTCGTCGGCGCGGATCAGGGTCTCGCCCGGCGCGTCCTCGATCCGGGCCGAGGGGGCGACGGTCGGATTGGATGCATATCGCCGCCCATCGAACGGCACGGCGGCCTCGTAGCCCTCCACGATCCCGCCGCCCGCGACCTGCACCGCCAGATCGCGCCGGCCATGGCTTTGGCGTTCCAGTAGGCGGACCGGGGCGCGGGCGACGCCGATCTCGCCGATCGAGCGATAGGTTCCGCCCACGCGGTCCAGCACCAGCAGGCGGCATCCGCCCGATCCGCACCAGTTCGGTCCGGTCAGATAGACGACGGTCATCGCCCCGTCCGGGGTGTTGGCCGCCGTATAGCGGGTGGTGTCCAGCGCATCGTGCGCCCGCTGTCGCAGATAGGCGATCAGGCCGGGGTCTTCGGGCGGCGCGGCGGCGGAGGGCGCCTGGGCGGCGGCCCCGGTCGAGAGACCGACGGCGAGGGCGAGGGCGAGGGCGGCGGCTTGGCGTGTCATGGCGGTCCTTGGGTGCGGCATGGCCAATCCAACGCGCGGACGCGGTGTTTGGATGACGTCAGGGCCGCGGCTCGCTATCTGGCGCTCATGGCGCGATTTGATCTCTCGACCGCGATGGGCCGTTTCCGGGCGCATTGGCATTATTTCTGGGCCGATCACGGCTTCCTGCGCCTGGCCTTTTCCAACGCCCACTGGCTGGGACCGGACCTGGTCCGCACCAATCAACCGTCGCCGCGCCAACTCGCCTACTGGAAATCAAAGGGCGTCAGGACGGTGATCAACCTGCGCGGCGAACGCGACGAGGGCTATTACTGGCTGGAGAAGGATGCCTGCGCGCGGCTGGGCCTGACCCTGATCGACGCTCCGCTGGACTCGCGCGATCCGCCTCAGCGCGACCGCGTCCACCGCGCCCGCGACCTGTTCAGGACCATCGAATACCCGGTGCTGATCCACTGCAAGTCCGGGGCGGACCGCGCGGGGATGATGGCGGTCTTCTATCGCCACTTCCACCTGGGCGAGCCGATCTCGGTCGCCATGAAACAGCTGTCCAAGAAATACCTGCACTCGCGCGAGGGCCTGACCGGGGTGCTGGACTACACGCTGGAGAAATACGTCCGCGAGATCGAGCCGAAGGGCGTCAGCTTCATCGACTGGATCGACAGTCCCGACTACGACCCCAAGGCCATCCGCGCCGAGTTCAAGGCCGGCTGGTGGGGCACGCTGCTGACCGACAAGCTGCTGCGGCGGGAGTAGGGGTTCAGCCCCAGGGGCCGGTCTTGGGCGCGTCGCCGTCCTGGCCGTTCTGGCGCGCTTCGGCGGCCAGTTCGGCGTCGCGGCGCGCCTTCCGGTCGGCCTCCCAGCGCCTGAACCAGCGGGCATGGTTCAGATGGCCGCGCAGCGAAAAGCTGAACAGGGCCAGCACCGTCAGCAGGCTGACCAGTTGGAATATCTGTTGCGGTTCCAGGTTCACCGTCGTCCTCGCGTCCTGCAGGCGAAACGCGGGATCGGGACATCGGTTCGGACGCCCCGATGTCGCAGGATCAGGCGCCTTCGCCGCGCGGGTCGATCAGCTTGTGCGCGTGCAGGATGAAATAGCGCATATGGGCGTTGTCCACGGTGGCCTGGGCGCGGGCCTTCCAGGCCTTCTTGGCCTCGTCGTAGCTGCCGTAGGCGCCGACGAACTCGACCTTGGACACGTCGCGGAACACCGGCTCGTTCAGGTGGCGCAGCTCGCCGCCGATCACGATGTGCAGAAGCTGCTGCGGGACGTTCTGGTCGGTCATTGAAGAGTCCTGAAAGGCTTGGGGAGGAGCTTTGCGCGCGCAATAGGCCGAGAACGGTCTTGGATCAATGCGGCCCGGGGTTTTTCCACCCTGGGCCTAGGTCGAAAACGGCACGTTTTTACAGCGCTGCACGATCATCGGCTGGATCGTCGGGGCGGCGCAGACCAGGCTGGCCTGGCGCGGATCGGGCCGGTTGAAGGCCCAGGGCCGTCCGTGGTGGTCGCTGACCCGGGCGCCCGCCTCGGTGGCGATCAGCCAGCCGGCGGCGACGTCCCAGTCCCATTTCGGCGTCAGGGCCAGGGCGGCGTCGAAGGCGCCCGACGCCACCAGCGCCATCCGATAGGCCAGGGCGTTGCGCTTGGCGAACCGCATAGGCGGCCACGGCTCCTCGAACCAGGGCGCCTGGATCAGCCGCGCGTCCCCCAGCACGGAGGCGTCCTCCAGCGTGTCGACGTCAGAGGCGTGGATGGACTTGCCGTTGCGCCACGCCCCGCCGCCGCGCACGGCGACATAGGTCTCCTCGACCTCGGGGGCGTGGATGACGGCGGCGACGACCTGGCCGTCCTCGACCACGGCGATGGGGGTGCACCACCAGGGAGTCCGTTTCATATAGGCGACCGTGCCGTCGATGGGGTCGACGACGAAGATGCGCCGCTTCGACAGTCGGTCGGGCGTGTCCGCCGTCTCCTCCGACAGCCAGCCATAGTCGGGGCGGGCGGACAGCAGCCTTTCCTTCAGCATGGCGTCCACCTTCAGGTCGCCGCTGGTGACGGGCGACCCGCCGGGCTTGGCCTCGGTCGTCAGCCCCGCCTCGCGCTCGCCCACGGCCAGGGCGCCGGCGTCGAGGGCGGCCTGGCGGATCAGGTCGAGGTCGTCGTCCAGGCTCGTCATTTGCCCGCGATGGCCACCGCGTCGAACATCAGGCTGGGCACGTTGAACCCGCCCCGGAACTCCAGGTCCGATCCACGCTGCATCCGCAGATAAAGCTCGGTCAGCCTGCCCGCCACCGTGACCTCGCTGACCGGATAGGCGATCTGGCCGTTCTCGAACCAGAAGCCCGACACCCCGGCCGACCAGTCGCCCGTATTGCCGTTCAGCGACGGGCCGAACATGGAGGTGATCAGCAGCCCGGACCCCGCATCGGCCATCAGCCCCTCCAGGTCCCGCTCGCCCGGCTCCATGTGCAGATTATGGGTCGAGACGCCTGACGGTCCCGCCAGGCCGCGCGAGGCGTGACCCGTCGATTGCAGACCTAGCTGCCGGGCCGCGGCGCTGTTCAGCAGCCAGGTGGTCAGGACGCCGTCGTCGAACAGGGCGCGCTTCTCGACCGCTGCGCCCTCGTCGTCGAAGGGGGTCGAACCCATGCCGCGCGGGCGGAACGGGTCGTCGATCAGCGTGACGCCCTCGGCGAACACCCGCTGGCCCAGCCGGTCCTTCAGGAAGGAGGTGCCGCGCGCGATGGACGGACCGGATATGGCCCCCAGGGCGGGCGATACGATCTGGCCGGCCATCCGGTTGTCGAAGATGACGGGGGCGGTGGTGGAGGCGATCTTGCGCGGCCCGACGCGGGCTGCGGCGCGTTCGCCCGCCGTGCGTCCGATCCGGTCGGCGTCCGGCAGGTCGGACAGGTGCCGCGTCGAACGGCTTTCGCCGCCGCGCTCCATCGCCCCGTCCTTTTCGGCGATGACGCCGACGCCCAGCGAGAAGGCCGAACCCTGATAGGCGCCGTCGAAACCGTGCGACGTGACCAGCCGCCACTGGCTGGACGACCAGCTGGCGTGTCCGCCCTCGGATCGCGCCACCCCGTCGACGGCCAGGGCGGCGGCCTCGGCCTGGGCGGCGGCGCGCTCCAGGGCCTCGGCGCTGCGTTCGGTGGCGTCGAACAGGTCCAGGTCGGGGAAGGGGCCGCGCGCCAGACGGTCCTCCGGGGCCAGGCCGGCGTAGGGGTCTTCCGGCGCCAGGCGCGCCATCGCCACCGCCCGCTCGACCAGCCGCGCCTGGGCAGCCGGCGACAGGTCGGACGCCGACACCGAGGCCTGACGCTGTCCCACGAAGACCCGGAGGCCCAGGTCGCGCGATTCCTCGCGCTCCACATCCTCCAGCCCGCCGTTGCGCACCCCGACCGACAGGGCGCGGCGATCCGCGCTGACCGCCTCGGCGGCGTCGGCGCCGGCCTTCAAGGCCGCCTTGACGATGTCGTTCAGAAGATCGGTGGATACGGGCGCGGCCAGGGTGTCGGTCATGCCCCGATATGGCGGACGGCTTGCTGCGCCGCAACCGGCCGGTGGTTCAGACGACCGCGAAGCCGATCAGTCCGACCGCCGCCGCCAGCAAGGCCACCCAGGTCAGCAGCATCCCCGCGACCCGTCCCAGCGACGGTCCGGTCTGGAACAGCAGGCCCAGCGCATGGCTGATCCGCCCGGCGAGCAAGGTCGCCCCGACCGCATGGACCATCCAGGCGGGCCCGCCCACGGCCGCCAACAGCAGCAGGGCGATCATGCCCGGCGTCGCATATTCCGTCAGATTGCCGAACGCCCGGCTGGCGGCCATCAGGTCGGCGTTCCCGCCGTCGCCGAACGACACCATATGCTTTCGCCGGCCGCTGACCACGACGCCGGACAGCACCAGCATCAGCAGGATCAGCAGGCCGCTCCACAGGGCGGCGGCCTGGACGGCGTACATCATCGGCGTGGTCATGGTTTCAGTCCTCGCGCCCGACCGGATAGAGCAGATAGCGGTCGTCGTAGAAGGGCGTCCGTTCGTAGAACCAGGCCAGGCGCGCCTGCGGATCGGCGGCGAACGCCGGCTCGGCCGCCAGCCGGGCCTCGAACGCGGCCTTCAACGCGGGATCGGCGGCCATCATCCTGTCCGCCAAGGGCGCGATGGCGTAGGCCTCGATATATTCGACCCGGCTCATGACCTCGGGGAACATCCCCCAGGCGAAGAAGCTCTCGTTCGACTGCGGCTCCAGCAGCAGCACGACGATGTCGCCCAGCGGCTGGTCGGTCGGCACGCGCACCGATCCGGCCGGCCAGGTCCAGTTGCGCCGCTCGACCTCGACCGTCTTGACCGAGGCCTGGACATGGCCCTCGTTGGCCCGCGTCGCCAGCTTCGGCTCGACCAAGCGCAGCATCGACAGAGTGATGGTGCGCGGCGCCTCGACCGTCTCCATCTCGATCCCGTGCGCCTTCAGACGCTCGATGATGTCGGTGCGATAGCCGGGAACCCAATAGGCGGTCGGCCGCGTCAGGGTCAGGGTCGGCCTGGAGCCGTAGAAGGGCATCCGCCACGGTTCGGGATCGGGCCTTCCCAGCCAGCGGATCTCTTTGCGGCCGGAGGCGGCGCTGTCGTACATCTCGTACAGCACGCCCTTGAACGGGCGGATCGACGACGGCGTCTCTTCCGCTTCGAAGTTGGCCGGGATCTGCGCCGGGCGCAGGGCCTTGTCCTGTTCCGTCGCGGCGCGCAGGTCCGCGCCCTGGTCGGCCAGCAGCCGCAGCGCCGCCTCGATGAAGACATAGGTCCCCAGCACCCGCTGCTCGTGCGGTTTCAGGCTGTGGTTCTCGATCAGGATCGTCGGCACATGCGCCGCCGCGCCCCAGCCGTTGGAGAACCGCTCGCCCAGTCCGCCGTCGGACAGGCCCTTCTTCGGCTCGTCGTCGTCGATGCCGAAGACCAGTTCGCCAGGGATGTGGCCTTCGCGTTCCAGCGCCCCGTTCATCGCCGGCTTGAACACCGAATCCAGCCAGGCCGAGCTGTTGGGCGAGCGGCTGAACGCCCCGTCCTCGCCGTTGAAGCCATAGGTGACGTCGTACTGGTAATCCATGCCGTCGGTGACGTGCACGTCCAGATACAGGTCGGGCCGGTATTTCAGGATCAGCCCGCGCACCGCCCGCATCTCGGGCTGGTCCAGCTTCAGATAGTCGCGGTTCAGGTTCTGGTTGGTCGCCGTATTGCGCCAGCCCTGGATGCGCGGCCCGCGCTGGTTGGGACGGGAATAGGCGCTGGCCCGTTCGTGCCCGTCCACGCTCAGGATCGGGATCAGGATCAGGTTCACCCGGTCCAGCAGGCCGTCCTTCCCGTAGAAGGCGATGTCGCGCAGCAGCATCATGCCCGCGTCCTTGCCGTCGATCTCGCCCGGATGGATGCCGGCCTGGATCATCAGCACCGGCTTGGCCGGATCGAACCCAGAACCAAATTTTGGGCCGTCCTTGGAGGCGATCACCGCATAGATGGGCCGTCCCTCGGGCGAGACGCCGAACTGTTCGATGCGGATCAGGTCGCTGGCCGCGTCCAGCCGGTCGAACCAGGCGCGGGTGTCGACATAGTTCGGTGAAAAGTCGTGGCCCGGATCGGCCTCGAAGGCCGTGACCCACGGATCGGAGACGTCGCGCAGCAGGGCCTTGGACGCCCCCTCCCAGGGCAGGGCGGGCGGCAGGAACGGCTGATCCCAGGGGGCGCCGTTGGCAAGCGACGCGGGCGGGGTCTGGGACATGGCGGAACTCACGCTACAGGCAAGGGCGGCCAGCAGGGCCGTGACCAGGACAAAGGATTTCATGGCTCTTCGTGGGCCGATTGCATCCAGCTTACAAGATTCAACCGCCGCCCAGCGCCGGCGCCCAGCCTCCAGCCTTGATCAGGATCGCCGCCGAGTTCGCCACGCCCCACAGGCTGTAGAGCAGAACGACGATCAAGGCGCCCGCCGCGACCCGGCGCCGGGGTGCAAAGGCGGCCGTCGCTGTGCCGATCACGAATATGGCCACCCCCACCCAGAGCCGGACGGACGAAGCGAGCCGAGCGAAGTCGGAATTCAGTTGAGCCAGGCCGATCACCACGACGGCCACAATCAGGTTGGCCGCCAGGATGCAGCCGAACACGAGGCGTCGATGGCTCCAGAAATGGTCGTCCAGGTCGAGGCGCTCGCCCACGCCCTTGGTCGATACGCGCGGGAAGGTCACGCTGGCGGCGACATAGAAGGTCGCGGCGATGGCCAATGAAATCAGCAGCACGAAGGTGTTGAAAGGTGCACCACGAAAGATCACCCACGCCTGATTCCAGAAGGTCGCGATGTCGATGGCCACGAACAGGGCCAGCATCGGCGTCAACCAACCGAACCGGATCCGCTGCTTCTCATGCAGCACTCGCGCGAACCCGCCGACCAGTTCGGCCACGGACAGGCCCAGCAGCAGGCCGTAAAAGCTGAAGAAGAACTCGAACGCGCTCACATCGCCCCCCGGCGTCACCAAAAGCCAAGCTTACTTCCAGATCGGCGTCCCGTCACCCGGCAGGCCGAGACGGCCCCACAGGTCGTTGACCCGTTCGACGACCGCCTCGTCCATGCGAATCTCCTCGCCCCATTCGCGCTTGGTCTCGGGCGGCCATTTGTCCGTCGCGTCCAGGCCGATCTTGGAGCCCAGGCCGCTCTCGGGGCTGGCGAAATCCAGATAGTCGATCGGCGTCGACTCGATCACGGTGATGTCGCGCGCCGGGTCCATCTTGGTCGAGATGGCCCACATCACGTCCTTCCAGTCGCGGGCGTTGATGTCGTGGTCCACCACGATGACCCACTTGGTGTACATGAACTGGCGCAGATAGCTCCAGACGCCCAGCATCACCCGCTTGGCGTGGCCCGGATAGGCCTTCTTCATCGACACCACGGCGATGCGATAGCTGCACCCCTCGGGCGGCAGCCAGAAGTCGACGATCTCCGGGAACTGCTGACGCAGCAAGGGAATGAACACCTCGTTCAGCGCCTCGCCCAGCACGCTCGGCTCGTCCGGCGGCCGGCCGGTGAAGGTGGTCAGATAGATCGGGTCGCGGCGCATGGTGATGGCGCTGACCTGGAAGACGGGGAACTTCTCGACCGAGTTGTAATAGCCGGTGTGGTCGCCATACGGGCCTTCGTCCTCGAACGCGTCCAGCAGGACATGGCCTTCCAGCACGATCTCGGCCTGGGCCGGCACCATCAGCGGCACGGTCTTGCAGGCGACCAGTTCGGCCTTGGCGCCCCGCATCAGGCCCGCGAACTGATATTCCGACAGGGTGTCCGGCACCGGCGTCACCGCCGCCAGTATGGTCCCCGGATCGGCGCCCAGCACCACGGCGCAGGGCAGGGGCTCGCGCTTTCCGGCCTTCTTGTGCCGGGCGTAGTGTTGCGCCCCGCCCCGATGCGCCAGCCAGCGCATGATGGCCTTGTCCTTGCCCAGCACCTGCATCCGATAGATGCCCAGGTTGAAGTCGTCCTCGCGGTCGTCCGACGGACCCTTGGTCACGACCAGGCCCCAGGTGATCAGCGGCGCCGGCTCGCCGGGCCAGCACGACTGGACGGGAAGCGCCGTCAGGTCGATCTGGTCGCCTTTCAGCACCACCTCCTGCACCGGCGCCTTCTTCACCGTCTTGGGCCGCATCGACATGACCGTCTGCGCCAGAGGCAGCATCTCCATCGCGTCGCCCAGGCCGCGCGGCGGCGTCGGATTGCGCAGGAAGGCCAGCAGTTCGCCGACTTCGCGCAGTTCGGCGGTGGTGGTGCGGCTCTTGCCCTCCAGCGTCACCCCCATGGCCACCCGCTTCACCGTGCCAAACAGATTGGCCAGGCAGGGGATGGGGCTGATCGTCCCATCCGGCATCACCGGCTTTTCGAACAGCACCGCCGGGCCGCCGTTCCTGAGCAGGCGCGTCTGGATCTCGGTCATCTCCAGCACGGTGGAGACGGGTTCGGACACCCTTGCCAGCTCGCCCTGGGCTTCCAGCTGATCGATGAAGTCGCGAAGGGATTTGTAGGCCATGAAGCGTCCGGTCTTTTTCATTCCGCTCATCCCCGCGAAAGCGGGGACCTAGTGCTTTGGGCGTCTCGAAATCGCGATTGCGGCGCAACCCATGATCCCCCGAAACCCTGCTACGCGAAAGAACTGGGTCCCCGCTTTCGCGGGGATGAGCGGTGTTTGAAGATGCCTAGAGCGCCGGAGCGGAACTGTCACGCATTGCGCGCCCGAACAGCCGATCCAGACCCACCAGCCCCACACCCACCAGCAGGAAGAAGACCAGCAATCCCGCGAAGATGGCCAGCACCCGCCCCAGGCCCAGTGCGTCCACATCGACGAATCCATAGGGCCACCAGTGCGTCGCCAGACCGTGGACCAGCGTCCAGCCGCCATAGACCAGCGGAAAGGCCAGCCATTTCACCGGGTCGATCCAGCGCAGCCGCCCCTTCGCCGTGAACCACAGCCAGTCCAGCACGAAGGCGACCGGCATGACGTAGTGCAGCACCAGATTGACCCCGTACATCAGCCCCTCCGGCTTCCAGTGCGGCGCCAGAAGCACGTGATAGACCACGCCCACGACCACGATGTACATGGCCACGGCCGCCCGAACGCCTTCGCTGGCGCTCCAGCGCGCCAGCCTGCGATTGGCGTCGATCAGCGGTCCGGTGAAGGCCAGGGCGACCAGGATGTTGGTCAGGATGGTGAAGAAGCTGAAATAGTTGACTGTCCGCTCGACCACGCCCCAGCCCTGGGTTGGGCCGACCATCACTATGTACTGCAGGACCAACGCGGCCCAGCCGACGACCGCGAAGGTCGCCCGCCACAGCCGGGGCCGGTCCCTTTCCCTCAGCATCGCCGCCTCCGCCGTCGATCAGGCGTCAGCCTTGTCCCATTCGAACGCCGGGTCCAGCCAGTCGCCCAGCCGCTCGCCCCGGTCCAGGGCGTCCATCCGCTGCATCTCCTCGTCGGTCAGGGCGAAGTCGAAGATGTCGAAATTCTCGCGCGCCCGGCTTTCCTTGGAGGTGCGGGGGATGGCGATGATCCGGTTCTGGATCAGCCAGCGCAGGGTGATCTGCCCGTTGGTCTTGCCGTGGGCGGCGGCGATTTCGGAAATGGTGGCGTCGTCGGCGATCTTGCCCTGGGCCAGGGGCGACCAGGCCGTAATCGACGATCCCAGGTCGGCCGCCGTCGCGACCAGCCGATCGACGGCCAGATAGGGGTGGTGCTCGACCTGATCGGTCAGCAGCCGCGCCTTCGACAGGCTCTGCGCCTGGCGGAATTCCTTGGAAGGGAAGTTGGACAGGCCGATCGACTTCGTCAGGCCCTGGTCGCGCGCTTCGTTCAGCGCGCCCAGCGTCTCTTCGAACGACGGCGTCGCCTTGGGCCAGTGCAGCAGCAGCAGGTCCGGCGTCGTCCCCAGGCTCTCGGCCGATTCCCTGGCTTGGTTCAGCAGGGCGTCATGGCCGAAATGTTCGACCCAGATCTTGGTGGTCAGGAATATGTCTTCGCGCGGCACGCCCGAATCGACGATGCCCTGTCCGACCGCCTTCTCGTTCTTGTAGATCCAGGCGGTGTCGATGTGGCGATAGCCGATGCGCAGGGCCTCGGCGACCATGCGCCGGGCGTCGTCGGGCTCCAGCTGCCAGGTGCCGAAACCCAGCAGGGGGATTTCGATCCCGTCGACGGTGATCGTGGGTTGGTCGCCATAGGCCATGGGGGGCGCTCCTTCGCGTCGTTCGGGCAAGGGGACGTAGTTAGGCGCCCCTCGCCGGATCGGTAGGGGCCGGGCGCTGTTTCACCAGGCTTTTCGGCGCCGCCTTGCGCCGCCGCTTCTCCAGCGCGGCCCTCAGCCAGACGGGATTGACGCTGGGTTTGCCCAAAGAAAAAGGCCGCGTCCCTTTCGGAGCGCGGCCCTGATCCGGGGAAGAGGACGCCGGTCTTATTCGATGTCTTCGTTCAGCAGGCCGACCTTGAAGAAGCCGTTCTCCTGCATCTTGTTCATGACTTCCATGAACTGGGAGTATTTCACTTCCGGCTGGGCGCGGACGAAGACGCGCTCTTCCTGGCAGGCGCCGCCGCCCAGGGCGGTGCAGACGTCGGTGGCCAGGTTGTCGAGCGAGGTCTGCTTCTCGGCGATGAACAGCTGACCCGAGTCCTGGATGGTGATGTAGACCGGTTCCTTTTCCTGGGTCGGATTGACCGGCGGCTGGGCCGGCGGCAGGTCCAGGCGGATCGAGACGGTGGCCATAGGCGCGGCGACCATGAAGATGATCAGCAGCACCAGCATGATGTCGACGAACGGCGTGACGTTGATGTCCGCGTTCTGTTCGATGGTCTTGCCGCCGTCGCCGCCGGCTCCGCTCAGTTTGGCAGCCATGCTGCGTCTCCGTTTACTGGCCGACGCCGTGGCGCGCCGGTCTTGGCCCTATGGGTCGCCCGAAAGCTCGTTCGGTTCTTGGCGTCCCGATGCGCGCTTGTAAAGCGGTTCTAAACGATCGGCCGTGCCCGAACGTCAATTATACGCGACAGCCCCCCGACACGGGCCGGCGCAGGACCGTTTCACGCCTTCGCCAGCTTCAGGAAACGGTCCGCCAGGGCAGGATCGTCCTTGAAGGCGCCGGTGAAGCGGGTGGTGATGGTCGAAACGTGCCGATGATGCACCCCGCGCGTGGTCATGCACTGGTGTTCGGCGTCGATCAGAACAGCCACGCCGCGCGGCTGCAGATGCGATTCGATGGCGTCGATGATGTCGTTGGTCAGGGTCTCCTGGTTCTGCAGGCGTCGGGCGAAGATCTCGACCACCCGCGCCAGCTTGGAGATGCCGACCACCTTCTCGCCCGGCAGATAGGCGACATAGGCCTTGCCTAGGAAGGGGGCCATATGGTGCTCGCAATGGCTCTCCACCTCGATGTCGCGCAGGATGACCATGTCGTCGTAGCCGGTCACGTCCTCGAAGGTGCGGCTCAGTTCCCTGGCCGCATCGGCCTCATAGCCGTCGAACCATTCGCCATAGGCGTCGACCACCCTTTGGGGCGTGTCGATCAGGCCCGCCCGGTCGGGATCGTCGCCGGCCCAGGCGATCAGCGTCCGCACCGCCTCCAGCGCCTGTTCGCGGCTGGGGCGTTGGGTGATTCCGTCGCTGACGAGGACGGGCTTGGCGGGGATGACGCTCATGAACTGATCCGACCGGGGCCGACGCCCCCAGGTTAGCATTTAACAATCCGCTCGGACTGTATATCAGGCCGCTATATGGGACGGAGCCTCCGTCCTGCAAGAAAACGAAGTCCGCCTTACCCGATGCCGCTGCACATCCACGATACCCTGCGCCGTGAAAAGCGCCTGTTCGAGCCGCGCGATCCGAACCGGGTGACGCTCTATGTGTGCGGCCCGACGGTCTATGACTACGCCCATATCGGCAATGCGCGCCCGCCGGTGGTGTTCGACGTTCTGGTGCGCCTGCTGCGCCGGACCTACGGCGCGGACCATGTGATCTACGCCCGCAACGTCACCGACGTGGACGACAAGATCAACCAGAAGGCCGCGCGCGAAGGCGTGCCGATCGGCCAGATCGCCGCCCGCTACGAGGCCGCCTATCTGGCCGACATGGGGCTGCTGAACGTCTCGCCGCCCGACATCGCCCCGCACGTCACCGACTACATCCCGGCCATCGTCGATCAGATCCAGGCCATCGTCGACGCCGGCTGCGCCTATGCCGTCCATGACGAGAAGGAGGGGGGGCACGTCCTGTTCGACGTCTCGTCCTATCCCGCCTACGGCGCCCTGTCGGGCCGGAATCTGGACGACATGATCGCCGGCGCCCGCGTCGAGGTCGCGCCTTACAAGAAGAACCCTCACGACTTCGTCCTGTGGAAGCCGTCCAAGCCGGACGAGCCGTCCTGGCCGTCGCCCTGGGGGCAGGGGCGTCCGGGCTGGCACATCGAATGCTCGGCCATGATCGAACGGACCCTGGGCCTGCCCATCGACATCCACGGCGGCGGCGTCGACCTGGTGTTTCCCCACCACGAGAACGAGATCGCGCAGGGGGTCTGCGCCCACGGCCATGCGCATGATGGCTTGGCGCACGACGAATACGCCCGCTACTGGATGCACAACGGCTTCCTGACGGTGGACGCCGAGAAGATGTCGAAATCCATCGGCAACGTTCTCTTGCTTCACGATCTGGTCCAGGCCATGCCGGGCGAGGTCGTCCGCTGGGCGTTGCTGTCGGCCCATTATCGCCAGCCCCTGGACTGGAACCAGGGCCTGCTGGATCAGAGCCGCAAGAACCTGGATCGGCTGTACGGCGTCCTGCGCGACGCCGACGCGGCCCTGGCCGACTTCGACCCGGCCACGCTGGACGAGGCCGAGACGGAGCTGGCCGAAAACGCCCTTGACCCCGTGCTCGACGCGCTCGAGGACGACCTCAACACGCCGGGCGCCATCGCCCAGCTGTTCGGCCTGGGCAACGCCCTGCGCGACCTGCTGAACGACGCCGAGGCCGACATCAACGACGTCGCCATGGCGCGCTGGAGCCTTCGGGAGGCCGCCGGCCTGCTTGGGGTATTGTCGCTGACGCCGGACGCCTGGTTCGAGGGCGGCGATCCCGCCCTGAAGGCCGAGGTCGAGGCCCTGCTGGAGCAACGCGCCGCCGCCCGCGCCGCCAAGGACTGGCCCGAGGCCGACCGCATCCGCGACCGGCTGAACGCCCTGAATGTCGTCGTCATGGACGGCCCCGACGGCGCGACCTGGCGGATGAAGGGCTGAACGCCCCCCGTCTTCTCCCCCCATCCACCCCACTTCGTCATCCTCGGCACAAGGCCTAGGGTGACGGATTGAGAGGGTGGCTCGCCCAGCCATCACAATGCGGCTGGTTGATTCCTAGCGAATCCAACCGCTTGCCGAATTATCTCCCCCATCATCCATCCTCCCTCCGAAACGCGCGTATTCTTGCCGCGTCTCGTCGCATCGGAGGGCTCGTAAGGCCTGCGACCTTGCGGCGGCGG